>CBIHNZ010000088.1:0-3637 GCA_966211615.1 uncultured Sphingomonas sp. | reverse complement strand
CCCAACCCCAACCCCAACCCTGAAAGGAACCCGACCATGTTCTCCTCCAAGCGCGCCGGATGGCGCGGCGTGCTGCGCTTCTTCGCGCTCAGCCTGTTCCTAAAAGTCGCATTCATCAGTGCCGCCTTCCTGTTCGCGGCGGACCGGATCAGCGCCTTCCATCCGATATGATTTGAAACAACCCATTCCAGATGAAGGATATTTCCAATGACCGAAGTTGCATTCCAGGATACCGAAACCGTCAAACACATCGAATTCCCGCGTCCCCAGCGACCGGACCTCCGCAGCCGGCGCAAGAAGCTGTTCCTCGGATTGGGCGCGGCGCTCGCGGTTGCAGGGGCCGGCTATTGGATGCTGGCCGACAGCGATCATGTCGCCACCGACAATGCCTATGTGAACGCCGATGCGGCGCAGGTGACGCCGCTGGTGGCGGGCCCCGTGGCGTCGGTCGCGGTAGTCAACACCCAGGCGGTCCGGCGCGGCGACATCCTGCTGCGCCTCGACGATACCGATGCCCGGCTCGCGCTGGCGCGCACCGACGCCGAATATCAGCGCGTGCGCCGGCAATTCGGCCAGGCGACCGCGACCAGTGGCGCGCTCGCCTCGCAGGTCATGGCGGGCGACGCCGACATCGCCCGGGCGCGTGCCCAGGTCGATATCGCGTCTTCCGCGCTTGCCAAGGCACGGGTCGATCTCGATCGCCGCGCATCGGTTGCCGATAGCGGCGCCGTCTCGGGAGAGGAGCTGACCTCCGCGCGCAACGGCTTCACCACCGCGCAGGGCAATCTTGCCCAGGCCCGTGCCGGGCTTGCCCAGCCGCTGGCGGCACGCGGCGCGGCGCAGGGCTCGCTGGCGGCGAACAATGCCCTGATCACCGGCGCCTCGGTCGACACGCATCCCGACGTGCTCGCCGCCAAGGCCAAGCTCGATCAGGCGCGGATCGATCTTGCGCGCACCGTGATCCGCGCGCCGATCGACGGCGTCGTCACCAATCGCCAGGTCCAGATCGGCCAGCGGATCAATGCCGGCGCGGCGGTGATGACGATCGTCCCGGTCCATGCGGTCTATGTCGATGCCAATTTCAAGGAAGGCCAGCTCGGCCGCGTCCGCGCCGGCCAGCCGGTCACGCTGACCTCCGATCTCCATGGCGCGGGCGTCGTCTATCACGGCCGCGTCGCCGGCTTCTCGGGCGGCACCGGCTCGGCCTTCTCGCTGATCCCGGCGCAGAACGCGACGGGCAACTGGATCAAGGTGGTCCAGCGCCTGCCGGTGCGCATCACGCTCGATCCCGCGGAGCTCGCCGCGCATCCGCTGCGCGTCGGCCTCTCGATGGAAGCCGAGATCGACGTCGCGGGCAAGGAGTGAGGCGGCCATGACCACGCATGCATCCACCCCGCAGCCGCTCACGGGCACCACACTCGTGCTCGCCGGCGTGGTGCTGGCGGTGACCAACTTCATGGTGGTGCTGGACACCACCATCGCCAATGTCTCGGTCGCCCATATCGCCGGCGGGCTCGGCATCTCGTCGAGCGAAGGCACCTGGGTGATCACCTCCTATGCCGTCGCCGAGGCGATCTGCGTGCCGCTCACCGGGTGGCTCTCCAAGCGCTTCGGCACGGTGCGGGTCTTTGCGGGCGGGATGCTGGGCTTCGGCGTCTTCTCCTTCCTGTGCGGCACCGCGACCAGCCTGACGGCGCTGGTCGCCTTCCGCATCGGCCAGGGGATCTGCGGCGGGCCGCTGATGGCATTGTCGCAGACGCTGCTGCTGCGCGTCTTTCCCAAGGACAAGCACGCGATGACGATGGGCATCTGGGCGATGACCACGCTGACCGCGCCGATCTTCGGCCCGATCCTGGGCGGCACGATCAGCGACAGCTGGGGCTGGCACTGGATCTTCTTCATCAACGTGCCGGTGGCCATCGCCTGCGCGCTGACCGCCTGGGCCGTGCTGCGCCGCGCCGAGACCGAACGGGTGAAGGAGAAGATCGACGGGGTCGGCCTGGGCCTGCTTCTGCTATGGGTCGGCGCGCTGCAGCTGATGCTCGACCTGGGGCGCGAACATGACTGGTTCGGCTCGACGATGATCACGCATCTCGCGATCATCGCGGCGGTGGGCTTCGTCATCTTCCTGATCTGGGAGCTCACCGAGCGTCAGCCGGTGGTCGACCTGCGCCCGTTCCGGCATCGGGGATTCACCGTCGCGGTCACGGCTTTGGTCTTCGCCTATGGCACCTTCTTCGCCAGCCTGGTGGTGATCCCGCAATGGCTGCAGGGCGCGATGGGCTACACCGCGACCTGGGCCGGTTACGCCACCGCGTTCAACGGCGTCGCGGCGGTGATCATGGCGCCAGTGGTGGCCAAGCTGATGGTCAAGCACGATCCGCGTGCGCTGGTGTTCATCGGCATCCTCTGGCTCGGCGGGACCTCGCTGCTGCGCGTGTTCTGGTGGAACAGCGGCTCGGACTTCTGGACGCTGGCGCTGCCCCAGCTGATCCAGGGCGCGGGCATGCCCTTCTTCTTCGTGCCGCTCACCACGATCGCGCTCGGCGCGGTGGACGAGGAGGAGACCGCATCCGCGGCGGGCGTGATGAATTTCCTGCGCACCATGGCGGGCGCGGTCGCCGTCGCGGTCTCGACCACGCTCTGGTACGACGGCGCGCAGGAGAAACGCGCGGCACTGTCGGGCGTGCTCAACGGCGCGCAGGCGACCATCGACCAGTTCGTCGCGCGCGGCTTCAGCGTCGAGCAGGCGCGGCTGATCCTCAGCCAGATGGTCGACAAGGAGAGCGTCGCGCTGGCGACGGGCCAGACCTTCCTGCTGGCGACCTGCATCTTCGCTGCCGCCGCGTCGATCATCTGGCTGGCGCCGCGGCCGACCCGTGCGGTCGACACCAGCGCCGCGCACTGAACCATCGGCTTTCCGGGCGGGCATGCTCGCCTGGAAAGCCGGTGCGTAATCGCGGAAGCGGGAAGTGGCGCGCCCGGCTGGATTCGAACCAGCGACCACAGGCTTAGAAGGCATGTGCTCTATCCAGCTGAGCTACGGGCGCGCGCGGGAACCGGTTAGCGCGGATTGCGCGGGCGTCAAACCGCGATCATGGTGCGGGCGACCGGAGGGGACAGGATGAAGCACCAGAAGTTGCTGATCACGGTTTCGACGATCGCGCTGGTATCGATGGCGACCGCGGCGTGGGTGCTGCCGATGACTGCCGATCCGGTGGGTGAGAAGGATTGCGGGGCACTCCTGCCCGCTATTCCCAATCTCGTTCCCACGGCGGCAGCCGCGACGGTGCCCGAGCCGCGCTGGGCGCAGAAGGGCGGGGAGGTCAACGATGCCTCCTGCCTCAGCCGTACGGCGGTTGCCGGGGTGGTCGGGGTGAAGAGCGAGGCCGATGTCGCGGGCGCAATCGCCTGGGCGCGGGCGCATCATCTCACCATCTCGCCCGCGGGGATGAAGCACAGCATGGGCGGGCAGGCCTTCCGCAAGGGCGGGGTGATGCTCGACATGCGGACCTACAACGCGATCAAGCTGGATCCGGAGAAGCGCACCGTCACAGTCGGCGCGGGCGCGCGCTGGCACGATATCCAGAATGCGATCCACCCGAACTTCGCGGTCAAGGCGATGCAGTCGACCGAT
>CBIHNZ010000087.1:0-5212 GCA_966211615.1 uncultured Sphingomonas sp. | reverse complement strand
AGCGCACCTGCGCCGCGGCGGACCGCACCGGCCATGCGATGCTCCACGCGCTCTACCAGCAGAGCCTGAAGTACGACGCCGATTTCTACATCGAATATTTCGCGCTCGACCTGATCATGGAGGACGGCGCCTGCCGGGGCGTGATCGCCTTGTGCATGGAAGACGGCTCGATCCACCGCTTCCGCAGCCACGCCGTGGTGCTCGCCACCGGCGGCGGCGGCCGCATCTACCAGTCGGCGACCTCGGCGCACACCTGCACCGGCGACGGCAACGGCATGGCGCTGCGCGCCGGCATCGCGCTCCAGGACATGGAGTTCGTCCAGTTCCACCCGACCGGCATCTACGGTGCCGGCGTCCTCATCACCGAGGGCGCGCGCGGCGAGGGCGGCTACCTCACCAACTCCGAGGGCGAGCGCTTCATGGAGCGCTATGCCCCCTCGGCCAAGGATCTCGCCAGCCGCGACGTCGTGTCACGCTCGATGGCGATGGAGATCCGCGAGGGCCGCGGCGTCGGCAAGGAGAAGGACCATATCTTCCTTCACCTCAACCATATCGATCCCAAGATCCTGCACGAGCGGCTGCCCGGCATCACCGAGACCGGCAAGATCTTCGCCGGCGTCGACCTGACCCGCCAGCCGCTGCCGGTGGTGCCGACGGTCCATTACAATATGGGCGGCATCCCGACCAATTATCACGGCGAGGTCGTCCACAATAAGGACGGCAATCCGGACGCGGTGATCCCCGGCCTGTTCGCGGTCGGCGAAGCGGCCTGCGTCTCGGTCCATGGCGCCAACCGCCTGGGCTCGAACTCGCTGATCGACCTGGTCGTGTTCGGCCGGGCCACCGGTCTCCGCCTCAAGGAGATCGTCAAGCCGAACACCGCGCATCATCCGCTGCCCAAGGGCTCGGAGGAATATTCGCTCGCTCGCCTCGACTATTTCCGCAACGCCAAGGGCGGCACGCCCACCGCGCAGATCCGCGCCGAGATGCAGAAGACGATGCAGCGCCACTGCGCCGTGTTCCGCGACAGCGAATTGCTGGCCGAAGGCGTCCAGAAGATCGAGAAGGTCTATCAGGGCTTCCAGGACGTCGGCGTCACCGACCGCTCGCTGATCTGGAACACCGATCTGGTCGAGACGCTCGAGCTCGACAATCTGATCAGCCAGGCGGTGGTGACGATGGAATGCGCCGCCAACCGCAAGGAAAGCCGCGGCGCGCACATGCACGAGGATTTCCCCGAGCGCGACGACAAGAACTGGATGAAGCACACCGTCGCGAGCTTCACCGGCTGGGGCGGCAAGGACGGCAAGACCGCGATCGAATATCGTCCGGTCCACGATTATACGCTCACCGACGAGATCGAATATATCAAGCCCAAGAAGCGGGTTTACTGATGCACGGGGCCCGTTCGCTTCTGGCGGGCGGGTTCCTCCTTTCGGGCGCATGGGCGGCATCGCCCGCGGCGGCGCAGATCGGCCCGTCCCCGGCGCCGCTCCACGCCGACCCCTTCTACACCCGATATGCCGATGCCGGCGGCATCCCCATCCTCTCCTCGGCCAGGGTGCCGGCCAAGGCGCTGCTCGCCGCGCGCGACATCGTCGCGGCGATGCTGGTGGAGCGCCCCGATCTCCACGCGCAACTGGTGGCGGACGGCGTCCGGATCGCGGTGATGGCCGGGGACGAGAGCACCCTCGACCTGCCCGAGCAGCGCGGATGGAAGAAGCCCGCGCGCGACGATCCGCGCCTCACCCCGTGCGAGCGCAAGCAGTATGACGCGCGGATCGGCAGGCTCAGCGACCGCGCCTATTGGGACGCCCGCGCCCGCGGCATGTCCGGTCCGCTCACCAGCACCGGCGCGGAGAATCTGCTCGGAGACCCGAACGGCCGCTATTACGGGCAGAACATCCTCGTCCACGAATTCGCCCACATGATCCTGCTCGCGGCGGAGAAGCGCGACCCGGCGCTCTATGCCGAGGTGGCGCGAGCCTATGCCGACGCCCTGGCCGCACATCGCTGGCAAGGCGAATATGCCGCAGTCTCGATCGGTGAATATTGGAGCGTGGGCACGCAGATCTGGTTCAACACCAACCAGCTCGTCGCGTTCGACGGGCGCCGCATCCTCTCGCACCAGGATCTCGAAGCCTATGACCCGGCGCTCTATCGCGCGCTGGGCAAGGTCTATGGCGCCAGCCACCACATCGCCGCCGATGTCTTCTACATGCATCCGGCGCGCATCCCGCCGGGACCGCCACCGCGCAACACCGCCGAAGTCTGCTGAGGCGCCGGACGAACCGCACGCTTGCAATATAGGATTTCGATTGCTTTCTCACGTCCGGCCCTACCGGCACCGGGAGCCCGCTCTTTGACCTTGTGAGCACCCTTCGCGACTCCGCGATCGCGCGCGATCCACTCGGTTCACCGCATTTTCACGCCGCATTCCCATTACCTTTGTTACCTTTGGACCAGGCAATCGGGGTCGGATGCGCACGAAAAAGGGCGCGGCAGACTGGCTGCCGCGCCCTTTTTTCCTGTCCGCCTGATGTTAGGCGAAGCTGACCTTGGTCTTGGTGGCGCGGCGGCGGACCGCCATGCCGGCCAGGCCGAAGCCGCCGATCATCATGCCCCATGCCGCCGGCTCGGGAACCGCGACCACGCTGACGTTATCGAGCAGCGGTCCGATATTGTCGGCGCTCGTCGTGCTGAACGACAGCTGCAGCGTTCCCGACGTCAGCGGCGTGAACAACAGGCTGTAGGTGGTGAAACCGGCATTGCCCGCGACCGAGGTCCCGTAGCTGATCGAGGTGACGTTGGCGAAATTGCCTACCAGCGAAGGCGCGCCGGGAAAGCCGGTCAGCGTCATCAGCCCGTTGATGCCGGTCGGCGCGCCGAACAGCGTAGCGAAGCTGAAGGTGTCCGAATCGCCCGAACGCTGGCTGCCGCCGAGGTCAAAGCTGATCTTGACTGCCTGGCCGGCCGTGAAGGCGATCGCGTTCGACAGCATCGCGCCCGGACCGGTAGTGCCGTCGAGATCGACGCACTTGCCGTCGCAGATGATGCCATAGTCCGGCGACGACACCAGATCGACCTGGCCGGTCGTGGTGAAGTTAGTGAAGCTGCCATAGTTCAGCGTGCTTCCGGCCGGGCCTTCGCTGTTGAAATTATCGTTGAAATTCTGTGCGTGTGCCGCAGCCGGCGCCAGAGCCAATGCTGCAACCGCGATCAAGCTGTACCGAACCATCGTCAATTCCCCTCTTAACGAATCACTTACTATTGCCACCTCGCATATCTTCATCGGTTGGCAAATAGGTAAACGATTGATTACTTTGTCTTCTTTTGGGATGCGCCGATAATTCCGAGCAATCACAAGGACAAGCAACCTGCTTTTACCGCGGGTGCAGCAAAAGTATCCGCCACCCCTATTGCTTGACACCCGGTGTTGCGCCGACAGAGTGGCGAGCACGTCACCGGGATCGAAACCAAGATGCGGTCTGTCTTCCTCGCGCGCGCGGCGTTCTGCGCGGCTCTGTTCCTCGCACCGCTCGCCGCATCGGCCCAGGGCTATGCCCCGCCCCAGCACAAGGCCGATTGGCCGGGCCTCGTTTCCGGCCAGGACGGGATCGAGGGGCTCGACGGCGGCCCCGAGCTTCAGCGCGGTCGCCCGGCGAAGGAGATGCTCGCCGATCACCGCAAGCTCGATGCCGTGCTCGCCACGCTTCAGCCCCAGCGCAAGAACCTGGTCGACGCCTATGTGATCTCGGTCGCGCTCGACAGCGACCCGGTGTTCGGCCGCGAAGCGCGCGAGGCGGGCAAGGTGCTCAGCCGCCGCTTCGACGCGGCGGGGCGCACCCTGGTCTTCGCCGGCAGCAACGGCAACGGCCCGAGCGAGCTTCCCAATGGCAGCCTGGAGACACTGACGCTCGCGCTGGCCCGCGTGGCGGAGGTGATGGACAAGAATCAGGACGTGCTCGTCCTCTACACCACCAGCCACGGCGCCAAGGTGGGCATCGCCTATCATGACGGTGATCAGGGCTATGGCCTGCTCTCGCCCACACGCTTGGCCGGCCTGCTCGACGAGCTGGGCATCAAGAAGCGCGTGCTGATCCTGTCGGCCTGCTATTCGGGCATCTTCGTCCCCGCGCTGATGGGCGACGACACCGCCTTGTTCACCGCCGCATCGTCCGATCGCACGTCGTTCGGCTGCATGGCCGAGAATGACTGGACCTTCTTCGGCGACGCGATGATCAACCATGCGCTGCGCAAGCCCCAGCCGCTGGCGGCCGCATCGGACGAGGCACGCGGGATGATCGGCGAGTGGGAAGGCGCGGCCAACCTCACCCCGTCGAACCCGCAGGTCAGCATCGGCGACGACGTCGCGACCTGGCTGACGCCGCTCGAGGCGCGCATGCCCAGGGAGGCGACCCAGCCGGTCGGCAAGCCCGCCACCGACGCGCTGAAACGGTAGATATCTCCCCTTCCGTCACCCCGGACTTGTTCCGGGGTCCACCGGACGGCAGGCAGGCGCGCCTCTCGGCTACAATATGACTCAATGACTCAATCGACATCGCGTCTCCTGCCAAAGGAGACTTGCGCTGCGTTTGCGAAAGGCATAGCCCGCGCATCGAAACGCGTCGTGCCGCAAAAGGACCTTCAGGAATGGCCGATTTCCGCCTGCCCAAGAACAGCGTCGTCAAAAAGGGCAAGGAACACAAAGCCGATCCCGGCGCGACCAACGTCAAGAAGTTCAAGATCTACCGCTACGATCCCGATAGCGGCGAGAATCCGCGCTATGACAGCTTTGAGGTCGATCTCGACGAATGCGGCCCGATGGTCCTGGACGCGCTCATCAAGATCAAGTCCGAGCAGGATTCGTCGCTCACCTTCCGCCGCTCGTGCCGCGAGGGCATCTGCGGGTCCTGCTCGATGAACATGGACGGGCGCAACGGCCTGGCCTGCACCACCGCGATCGAGGATCTGAAGGGCGAGGTCCGCATCACGCCGCTGCCGCACATGGACGTGATCAAGGACCTGGTCCCCGATTTCACGCATTTCTATGCCCAATATGCCTCGATCAAGCCGTGGCTGCAGACGGTGACGACCGCGCCTTCGGGCAAGGAACGGCTCCAGAGCCCCGAGCAGCGCGACAAGCTCGACGGTCTGTACGAGTGCATCCTGTGCGCCTGCTGCTCGACCTCGTGCCCGAGCTATTGGTGGA
>CBIHNZ010000086.1:0-5223 GCA_966211615.1 uncultured Sphingomonas sp. | reverse complement strand
TCGTCGTCTCGGCGATGGCGGGCGAGACCGACCGGCTGGTCGGCTTCTGCCGCGAGGCCTCGTCGCTCTACGATCCCAAGGAATATGACGTCGTCGTCTCGGCCGGCGAGCAGATCACCAGCGGGCTGCTGGCGATCGCGCTCCAGGCGATCGGCGTGCCGGCGCGCAGCTGGATGGGCTGGCAGCTGCCGATCCGCACCTCGGACGGCCATGCCTCGGCGCGAATCGCCGATATCGACACCGCGGCGCTGAACGCCAGCCTCGCGAACGGCGAGGTCGCGGTGATCCCCGGCTTCCAGGGCGTCGCCGCCGGCGAGCGCGTCACCACGCTCGGCCGCGGCGGATCGGATACCTCGGCGGTGGCGATGGCCGCCGCGATGAAGGCCGATCGCTGCGACATCTACACCGATGTCGACGGCGTCTACACGACCGATCCGCGCATCGTGCCCCGGGCACGCAAGCTGAAGCGCGTGACCTATGAGGAAATGCTCGAGCTCGCCAGCGTCGGGGCCAAGGTGCTCCAGACGCGCTCGGTGGGGCTCGCCATGAAGGAAGGCGTCCGCATCCAGGTGCTGTCCTCGTTCGTCGATGCCGACGGCGCGAGCGAACCCGGCACCCTGATCGTGGGCGAAGAGGAGATCGACGAAATGGAACGCCAGCTCATCACCGGCATCGCGCACGACAAGAACGAAGCCAAGATCACGCTGACCGACGTGCCGGACCGTCCCGGCGCGGTCGCCTCGATCTTCACGCCCCTGGCCGAGGCAAACATCAACGTCGACATGATCGTCCAGAACGTCGCGCATTCGACGGGCTCGACCGACGTGACCTTCACCGCCCCCCAGGCCGAGCTCGCCCGCGTGCTCGACGTGCTGGAAAAGGCGAAGGACGCGATCGGCTATGACAAGCTGATCCACGACACGCGCGTCGCCAAGATCTCGGTCGTCGGCGTGGGCATGCGCAGCCATGCCGGCGTCGCCGCATCGATGTTCAAGACGCTGGGCGACCGCGGCATCAACGTCCAGGCGATCACCACCTCGGAGATCAAGGTCTCGGTGCTGATCCACGAGGACGAGACCGAGCTCGCCGTCCGCGTGCTCCACACCGCCTATGGGCTGGACGCCGAGGAAACGGCAGCCTGAGCCGGCTCAGCCCGGCTGGCTGAACAGGCTCGGCGAGGGCAGGACCTCGGCGGCGCCCGAATGGCGGGTCACCGCATAGGTGAAGCCCGGCAGCAGCGCATAGGCGCCGAGCCGGCCGTCCTGGCCGAGCGCGAGGAAGCCGACCTGCATCCCCTTGATCGCGTCGCCGCGCAGCTGGGCGATATGCTTGACCGCCTCCTCGCACGCCAATTGCGGGGAAAGCCCGGCGCGCATCGAGGCGACCACCCGTGCGGTCCCGGCGATGCGGGTCACTTCCTCGCCCACCCCGGTCGAGGCCGCGGCGCCGACGCCCTTTTCGAGGAACAGGCCGCAGCCGGCCTGGGGCGAATCGCCGACGCGGCCGCGCATCTTGAAGGCCATGCCCGAGGTGGTGCAGGCCGCCGCCATCCGCCCGTCGAGCCCGCGCGCCATGATCCCGATCGTGTCGTGGTTCAGCTTCGATCCCGGCGGGCCGGGCAGCCGGTTCTCGATATTGGCGACAGGCTGGTAGTGCGCGGTCTTGAGCCAGTCGCGCCAGGCCTTTTCGGCCTCGGGGGTCAGCAGCTTGGTGCGCTGCATCCCCTGGTCGAGCGCGAACCGGGTGGCGCCTTCGCCGACCAGCAGGGTGTGCGGGGTCTTCTCCATCACCAGCCGCGCGACCGAGATGGCATGGACCATGTCCTCGAGCGCGGCGACCGCGCCGACCCCGCCATTCTCGTCCATGATGATCGCGTCGAGCGTGACATGGCCGTCGCGGTCGGGATAGCCGCCATAGCCGACCGAATGGTTGGTCGGATCCGCCTCGGGCACCCTGGCGCCGGCCTCGACCGCGTCGAGCGCGCTGCCGCCGGCCTTGAAGACCGCGAGCGCCGCCGCATTCGCCGCCTTGCCGAAGTCCCAGGTCGAGAGGACGGCGATCGGATCGGCCGCGTCCGCCGCCCGGGTGGCGCTCGCCGCGAGCAGCGCCGTGGCGCCCAGTCCGATTGCGCCGCGCCGCGAAATCCCGTCGGTCATGCTGGTCTCTCCTGATCGGTGATGGCGGCGCGCAATCGCCGCACGATGGTCTCGTCGGTCCGGCGGCGCGGTCCGGTCGCGAAGCCGAGCCGCAGCGTGGCGGCGTCGGGATCGGGGCCCGGGCGGCTGGCCGATCCGTGCACCTCGCGCACCCCGGTGCGCGCGAGGATCTCGCCGACATTCTCCGGCGTGATCCCTGCGCCGGCGATGATCGACAGCCGGTCGCCCGCCGCCGCGACCATCGCGGCGAGCGTCGCCATGCCCTGGGCTGCGCTGATTGCGCCGCCCGAGCTCAGGATCTTGTCACAGCCGAGCGCCGCCGCCGCGCGCACCGCCGCGACCGGATCGGGCACGAGGTCGATCGCGCGGTGCAGCACGAGGGTGGCGTCGCGCGCGGCATCGCGGAAGCGGGCCAGCGCCTCGCGGTCGAGCGTGCCATCGGGTCGCAGCGCGCCCACCACCATACCGGCGACCCCGCGCGCCAGCCCCAGCCGGATCTCGTCGAGCATCAGCGCCGCCTCGCCCGCCTCGAGCACGAAGCCGCCGGCGCGCGGCCGGATCATCATATGGGTGCGGATGCCGGACCCGACCGCGCGCTCGATCAATGCCGCCGAGGGCGTCAGGCCGCCCAGCTCGAGGGCGGAGCAGAGCTCGATCCGGTCGGCGCCGCCGGCAAGCGCCGCGTCGATCCCGGCGGGATCGTCGACGCAGATTTCCAGGAGGGCGCTCACCCGTCAATTCCTAAGGGCGTTCGTGCCGGCTTGCAAAGGGCGGCGGTCACGACGCCATCGTTTATCGCAAAAAAGCATATTGCGATAAATTAATGCTGGACAGACCGCGTCGGGATGCCTAGATCATTTGCATGCCGCGATAATGATTATCGCGACAGTCATTCGAGAAGGAGCCTTACCATGAACATCCTGTACAAAGCCGAAGTCACCGCCACGGGCGGCCGCACCGGAACCGCGCGCTCGAGCGACGGCGCGTTCGAAGTCGCGCTCGACACCCCCAAGGAACTCGGCGGCGCCGGTGGCGCGGGCACCAATCCCGAGCAGCTCTTCGCGACCGGCTATGCCGCCTGCTTCCTCGGCGCCCTGAAGTTCGTCGCGGGCAAGCAGAAGATCGCGATCGGCGAGCCTGCGGTCACCGCCCAGATCGGCATCGGCCCGCGCGAGGATGGCGGCGGCTTCGGCCTCTCGATCGCGCTGCGCGTCGCGATCCCCGCGGTCGACAAGGATACCGCCGAAGCCCTGATCGCCGCCGCCCATGTCGTCTGCCCCTATTCGGAGCTGACCCGCAACGGCGCGCAGGTCGATCTCGCACTCGCCTGAAAGGCATTCCGATGAACACCGACAAACTGGAAAGGTCCGCGCTGCCCGGCGCGGACCGCTGGCTCCGGCATTATTATCTCGTCCGCGCCGGAGTCTCGGCGCTCTGGGTCGCCGCTGCGGCGACGCTCGGCGCCGCCGATCCGGTCGCCGCCGCGGTGCTGCTGGTCGCCTATCCCGCCTGGGACGCGCTGGCCAATGTCGCCGATGCACGGCGCAACGGCGGCATGCGGGCCAATCCCTCGCAGGCGCTCAATGCCGTGGTGAGCGGCATGCTGAGCATTGCCGTGCTCGTCGCGCTCGGCCAGGGCATGCATGCCGTGCTCGCGCTGTTCGGCGTCTGGGCCGGGCTCGCCGGCCTGTTCCAGCTGCTCACCGGAGTCCGGCGCTGGAAGAGCCAGGGCGCGCAATGGGCGATGATCCTGAGCGGCGCGCAATCGGCGCTCGCCGGCGGGTTCTTCCTCAAACAGGCGAGCGGCGTCGCGGTCCCGTCGATCCTCGACATCGCGCCCTATGCCGCGTTCGGCGCCTTCTACTTCCTCGTCTCGGGCCTGTGGCTCGTCGTGCGCGGAAGTCGCGGGGCAGGCGGACGGTAACGGGAGATGGGGCAGGCCGCAGGGCTTGCCCCATGCCCCCGCGCGCGGCTAGGCCCTCGCCCCATGAACATGGTTTCCACGATCGGCGCCGAGCGCCTTCAGCGGCGCATGGCGCGCGGGTGCGAATTTCTGGGCTCCGAGGTCGCGATCATGTGCGGCGCGATGTCCTGGGTCAGCGAGCGCAACCTCGTCGCGGCGATGTCCAATGCCGGCGGGTTCGGCCTGATCGCGTGCGGCGCGATGAGCCCCGAGCTGCTCGACAAGGAGATCGCAGGCACCAAGGCGCTGACCGACAAGCCGTTCGGCGTCAACCTGATCACCATGCATCCCCAGCTCATGGAGCTGATCGAGGTGTGCAGCCGTCATGACGTCAGCCATGTCGTCCTGGCCGGCGGGCTGCCGCCCGCGGGCTCGCTCGACGCGATCAAGGCGAACGGCGCCAAGCTGATCTGCTTCGCCCCCGCGCTCAGCCTGGCGAAGAAGCTGATCCGCTCGGGCGTCGACGCGCTGGTGGTCGAGGGGATGGAGGCCGGCGGCCATATCGGCCCGGTCTCGACCAGCGTGCTCGCGCAGGAGATCCTGCCCGAGGTGGCGAGCCAGGTCCCGGTATTCGTCGCGGGCGGCATCGGCCGGGGCGAGGCGATCGCCGGCTATCTCGACATGGGCGCCGCGGGGGTCCAGCTCGGCACCCGCTTCGTCTGCGCGACCGAGAGCATCGCCCATGCCAATTTCAAGAAGGCGTTCATCCGTGCCTCGGCGCGCGACGCCATCGCCAGCGTCCAGATCGATCCGCGGCTCCCCGTGATCCCGGTCCGCGCGCTCAAGAACTCGTCGACCGAGCTGTTCACCGCCAAGCAGCGCGAAGTCGCGCAGCTGCTCGACGACGGCAAGGTCGAGATGATGGAGGCCCAGCTCCAGATCGAGCATTACTGGGCCGGGGCGCTGCGCCGCGCGGTGATCGACGGCGATGTCGAGAATGGCTCGCTGATGGCGGGCCAGTCGGTCGGCATGGTCTCGAAGGAAGAGCCCGTCGCCGAGATCATCGCCGCGCTGATGGCCGAGGCGGCCCATGCGCTGGAGAAGCGCGCGGCGTAAATAAGCGTCGTCATCCCCGCCGGGGCCGGGGTTTGGGGGGGGGGGGCG
>CBIHNZ010000085.1:0-5230 GCA_966211615.1 uncultured Sphingomonas sp. | reverse complement strand
CGCAAGCACCCGCAGCAGGAATTCCTGCAGGTCGACACGACCAACATCCTGTTCATCTGCGGCGGCGCGTTCAGCGGCCTCGAGAAGATCATCGGCGATCGCCTGCAGGGCAAGTCGATCGGCTTCGGCGCCTATGTGGCGGCTCCCGAGGAGCGTCGCACCGGCGAACTGCTGCGCCAGACCGAACCGGAGGATCTGCTCAAGTTCGGCCTGATCCCCGAATTCGTCGGCCGTCTGCCGGTGATCGCCACGCTCGAGGACCTCGACGTCACGGCGCTGATCAAGATTCTCACCGAGCCGAAGAACGCCCTGGTCAAGCAGTACCAGAAGCTGTTCGACATGGAGGCGGTGAAGCTGGGCTTCAACGAGGACGCGCTCGTCTCGATCTCCAAGAAGGCGATCGAGCGCAAGACCGGCGCCCGTGGCCTCCGCTCGATCCTGGAAGGCATTTTGCTCGACACGATGTTCGACCTGCCCGGCATGGACGGCGTCGACGAGGTGATGATCGACAAGGACGTGGTCGAGGGCCGCAAGGACCCGGTGCGCGTCTATGCCAAGAAGGAAAAGGCGGGCGGCGCCGCCTGAAGCGCGACGGCGTGCGCCGGTCGGGACGGGGTCCCGCCGCGCGCGCCGCGGCTGCAAATTGGCGCGCGAGCTATGCGCGCTAGGCTCCTGTTATAACGCAAGCGGTCCGGAGTGTTGCCTCCGGGCATCGATTCGGCTTGTTCGGGCCGAAATGGCCCTGTTTTGGTTGACCAAGGCACCGCAGAAGCGCACCATAGACGCAGTAATCGGATGAGGGGATGACCTATGTCTGATGATGCGATCCTCGCGGACGAAGATCCCCGCGAATTTCACTCGTCCTTCGACGTTGCACTCGATTGGGCCGGGTTGGAGGCCTTCAAGTGGCTGGTGATTGGCCACATCGTATACACCTTCGGCCTGGCGGTGGCATTTTTCCTGGAGATACCGAACGGCGTCGTCTGGATGACGCCGCTGTACGCCGCCCCCCTGGTCTGGAAGGGGCGAGGGCATCGGCTCTGGGCAAAGATACTGGCCCTCGTCGCCGGGTTCACGGCAGCGCACTATCTCGGCATGCAGGCTGCCTCGTACGCGCAGCAATATCTGGCCTCGCTCAACGACGTCGTCGAGCCGTCGTTGCTGCCGGGCTTTGTCGGTGGCGCGGTCGGAGCAATCGCGGCGCTGGGGCTTTGCGCGGTATTCGGGTTCATTCGGTCCGGTGCGGCGACATTGGTCTTCGCCCTGTTCGGTGTCATACTTCTGGCGCTGATCGGCGGGCTCGGTGTCTATCTGTACCTGACGACGGGCGCGAGGGGCGACACGTTCGTCAGCGCGCTGATGCAGTTGCTCAAGATCTACACGCCGTGGCAGATCGCCTTCGCCTATGTGCTGGGCAAGGTGCTCCGGCCGGACGGCCAGGCCTGACGGCTAGATCAGGCCCGGCACGAAGCGCTTCACGCGCGCAGCATAGGCGTCGTACGCGGTGCCGAACTGCGCGCGGAGCAGCCTTTCTTCCTTCGTGACGCGCATCCAGGTGCCGATCCAGTAGAGCGGTACGCCGAGGATCAGCCCGCGCCAGTGGCCGAGCGCGAGCGCCATCGTGAGTATCCAGATGAAGAGCGCTGTGTAGATCGGGTTCCGGACCACCGCAAAGGGGCCCCAGGTGACGAGCTGATGGTCCTCACGGGTGCGCGCGACGATAGCCCAATTGCGGCCCATTGCGCGCGAGGAGGCGGAAAACAGCCCGATCGTCGCGGCGCCCAGCGCGAGCACCGCAATCAGTTGTCCGATCGCGAGCGGGCCGGGTGCGCCGAGGATCAGGTCGAGCGGGCCGAAACCCACTGCGACGAAACCGAGCGCCTGGACCGCAACGCCGATCATCGAGCCCGAATCGCGCTGCGCGGCCACTTCCAGCGTCCCGCCGCGCCGGGACCGGGCGACGAGCAAGGCCGCGGCCCAGATAAACAGGCTGAGAAAGAGTGCGCTGACCGCAAAAATGCTCGTCGGCTGCGGATCGATCAAAGCAATCATCGTCACATCCTCATCGACTGTTTCTGAAACGCCTCGACTGCCTCGGAGCGCCGGAGCACGCGCGCATCCGGATCGACCACGACATGCGCGGCGGCGGGGATTTCGAGCGTCGCCGTGCCTCCCGGCATCGCCACCAGCCGGGTCTTGCCATCGACCTGCACTTCGATCGGCAGCGGGAAGGGCTTGTCGTGCGGGGTCTTCCATTTGAGCGCGAGGGTGTCGCCGGTGCGCGTCTCGACGAGCTCGGGTAGCGCGGCCTCCTTCAGATAGACGTCGAAGAACCAGTTCATGTCCTTGCCGGTCACCTGGTTGACGATCTGGATATATTCGGGCGTCGAGCTGAAGCGCGGCTTGAAATTGCCGGGCTTGGGATCCGAGCGTCCATAGACCAGCCGGCGAGTGACCTCGAAGAACCTGTCGTCGCCGATCAGATTCCGGAGCGTGTGGAGCACCCAGGCGCCCTTGACGTAGATGTCCTGGCCGGGACCGCCATTGGCCTCCTCATACACTTCCTCCTCGGTCATGATCCGGCCCGAGACGATCGGCGCGTGGTTGGTGATCTGGAGGCGGAACTCGTCCATCATCGTGGCGTAGCGGGCCTCGCCCTCGCGCCAGCGGCCGTAGAGCGGCTGCATGTACTGGGCATAGCCTTCGTGGAGCCAGTAATCGTCCCAATTGGCCGCCGACATCTGGTTGCCGAACCATTCATGGCCGAGCTCGTGCTGGAAGATCTCGTCGAACCCGCTCGGCGTCTTCTTGTAGTTGTTGCCGTACGCGTTGATCGTCTGGTGCTCCATGCCGAGATGGGGCGTCTCGACCACCCCGACCTTCTCGTCATACCAGGGATAGGGCCCGATCACGCTCTCGTAGAAGTCGAGCGTCGGCGCGAATTCCTGGAACAGCGCGGTCGCCTTGGCCTCGCGGCCCGGCAGGTACCAATAGTTCATCGGGATCTTGAGGCCAAAGCGGCTGAGATAGATGCCCGAGACCTCCTCATAGGGCGCGACGTCGATCGCCACCGAATAGGGGTTCGGGCTGCGCGCATGCCAGTGCCAGGTGGTACGGCCGTCGGCGAGCTTCTCGATCCCCTTCAGCGTGCCGTTGGCGGGCGCCTTCAGCCCGGCGGGCACGGTGATGTGCAGGTCGACGGTGTCGGGTTCGCCCTTGGGGAAATCGAGGCAGGGCCAGAACAGGTCGCAGCCATAGCCTTCCGCCGTGGTGGCGACCCAGGGCTTGC
Source organism: uncultured Sphingomonas sp. (assembly GCA_966211615.1). GTDB lineage: Bacteria > Pseudomonadota > Alphaproteobacteria > Sphingomonadales > Sphingomonadaceae > Sphingomonas. Next base: position 1,941 of record CBIHNZ010000085.1, on the reverse strand, counting down.
GCTCGCCCGGCGTCTTCGCCCAGACGATGCCGTCGTCCCATGGCGCCCGGACCGCGACGTGCGGCGTGCCGCCATAGACGATGCGGACCTCGACGCGGCCGCCGGCCTTGAGCGGGTGGGGCAGGGTGATCGCCAGCCGCCCCTCCGGATTGGACCATTGGTCAGGCTTGAGCGCCTTGCCGTCCACGCTCAGCGCCGAGACCGGCAGGTTCTTGTCGAGATCGACCAGGAGCTGGGTCTGCGGATCCGAGCTGGTCAGCGTGAGCGTCGCGGTTCCCTGCAGCCGGTTGGTGTCGGGAAACACCTCGATCGCCAGATCGACATGCTCGAGATGCAGCGCCGCGCGCGCGGGTTCGATCGGGCCGCCCGATGTCTGGGTGGTCTTGGTGATCGGCGGCTCGCCGCGCTTGACCTGGGCCAGCGTGGGGGAAGCGACGAGCGCCAGCACGGATGCGGCGAGGAGCAGACGAGGGGTGATAGGAGCCTCCTTCAGGCGAGATCGGGGATCGTTACGGCCGCGGCCCTGTGACCTGGCGATCACGGCAGGCGGCCGAAATGGACGTGACGATTGATGCGGCTGGCGCAGGCCCCATATATAGTGGAAACAAGGGCCCCGCAGGGCCGACCCGGAGTATTCATGAAGCAGTCTTATCCCGTCCTGCCGCTTCGCGACATTGTCGTCTTTCCGCACATGATCGTGCCGCTGTTCGTCGGCCGCGACAAGTCGGTCGCGGCGCTGGAAGCCGCGATGGCCGACGACAAGGAGATTTTCCTCGTCGCACAGCTCGATCCCGCCGAGGACGATCCCGGCCGCGAGGACCTGTACGATACCGGCGTTTCCGCCGAAGTGCTCCAGCTGCTGAAGCTGCCCGACGGCACCGTGCGCGTGCTGGTGGCGGGCAAGGAGCGCGGTACGCTCGACACGGTCGAGGAGACCGGCGCCTATCTGACCGCGACGGTGAGCCCGGTCGCCGAAGAGGAAGGCGACAGCCCCGAGCTCCAGGCGCTGATGCGCTCGGTGATCGACCAGTTCGAGAATTACGCCAAGCTCAACCGCAAGCTGCCGGCCGAGACCGCGGTGCAGCTCGCCGAGCTGGAGGATGCGTCGCGCCTGGCCGACGCCGTCGCCGCCAACATCGCCGTCAAGGTCGCCGACAAGCAGTCGCTGCTGGTCGAGAAGGACCCCCAGAAGCGCCTCGAGATGGTGTTCGCCTTCATGGAGGGCGAGCTGGGCGTGCTGCAGGTCGAGAAGAAGATCCGCAGCCGCGTGAAGCGCCAGATGGAGAAGACCCAGCGCGAATATTACCTCAACGAGCAGTTGAAGGCGATCCAGCGCGAGCTCGGCAACGAGGGCGAGGAAGGCGATGGCGACGAGATCGCCGAGCTGACCCAGAAGATCGCCACGCTCAAGCTTTCCAAGGAAGCGCGCACCAAGGCGCAGGGCGAGCTCAAGAAGCTCAAGACCATGGCGCCGATGAGCGCCGAGGCGACGGTGGTGCGCAACTATCTCGACGTGCTGCTGGGCCTGCCCTGGGGCAAGAAGTCGAAGCTCAAGAAGGACATCGCCGAGGCGCAGGCGGTTCTCGACCAGGACCATTATGCGCTCGAGAAGGTCAAGGACCGGATCGTCGAATATCTCGCGGTCCAGGCGCGCACCAACAAGCTGAAGGGGCCGATCCTGTGCCTCGTCGGCCCTCCCGGCGTGGGCAAGACCTCGCTCGGCAAGTCGATCGCCAAGGCGACGGGCCGCGAGTTCATCCGCCAGTCGCTGGGCGGCGTGCGCGACGAAGCCGAGATCCGCGGCCATCGCCGCACCTATATCGGCTCGCTGCCGGGCAAGATCGTGTCGAACCTCAAAAAGGCCGGCACCTCCAACCCGCTGTTCCTGCTCGACGAGATCGACAAGCTCGGCCAGGATTTCCGCGGCGATCCCGCCTCGGC
>CBIHNZ010000084.1:0-7425 GCA_966211615.1 uncultured Sphingomonas sp. | reverse complement strand
CCTCCTCAATGAAGGACTCTAGCTCAAACTGGCGGAGTTTCAGGGGAGCACGTCAACCCGAGAGCAGTGTGTAATGGAGCGCAATTATATTGATTGCGCGAAGTACATATTTCTATGGAAATGAGTTAAAGACGGAATGTTTGCATTCCGCCAACGTGCATTGGCGAGCGAGATTGCATCAAGAAATAGCCGCAATACAGCATTGCGACTAAAATTCGAGTCTGGGAAATTAGGTGGTGCTATTTATGCGTGCTTAAATGTAATCATAGCTCGCAGGAGGGGTATGGGCGTGGCCTGAATTTATCAATTTCACTGAGTATTACTTATAGAGTTCGCGTCCGGCGGTACGCCCCAATCTCCATCGATCACGACTTTGTTTACGCATGCCTCGACTTCGCTAGTGGGCTTCCCACTATTTTCCTGCTGACATCGACGCAGTGCCTCTGCTCGGCTGATGCGCTTGATTTTTGGAGCTGCTGCAATCTCGTTTGCCACCGTCGCATTTTTCGAGCCGGTGTCTTTCAGAGATTCATTATGGGAATTTTGTGAACTACATCCGGCAAGCAGCAGAACGGGAGCGAGTATCTTCAGCGCGTTGCTCATGATGACTCCAATACATTGTAAGGCGGGATTGGCGATTTGAATTGCAACCATTTTGGTCGGGATGGCGACATTGCCGCTGCACATTGAGCGACCAGAACGCCTGTGAGAAGAGACGTTCACCATATGTCACCGATGCGGAGGTGCAGAAGTTCCGGGGTGAGCCTGGTGGACGCATCGTGTCCGAATGGGGGCATGAGGCGCAGCAGCGTATGGGGCGGTGCCGGGAACGGCTGTGGCGTGCGATAGACCAGATGGACGATGCCGGCGCCCACGCCTTCGTCAACTGGCTGCTCGATCTGACCGATGGGCAGGCCGTGGCGGTTTACCGGAAGCTGGCGGCATGAAGCCTCCAAAATCCCGCCGGATCGCGGCGTCCAACGGCATGCTTCCGGCATGGACACCGTTCGAGCGCATCCAGGACCCGGTATACGATCCGCACGTCGCGCTCGGCCCCAAGGACGCCGATCTGATGCATCTAAACGTTGCGCAATGCCGCCAGCGAGGCGCCGAGTATTGGCGAAATTCGCGCTATCTGGTCCAGAAATCCGACGCGGGCGCGTTCGGCTTTTTGGGTGATGGTGCCCCGGCCATGTGGTGGCTGCGGGTCTGGCAATTGGACGGCCGTAAGTTCCGTGCGGGGCATTGGAACGAGCTGCAGCGCATCAAGAACGAGCTGGTCATCGCCTAGCCCGGGCAAGCTCTAACTCCAATTGCGCTGGGAAGCGGACGAGACGGGCGACCGCGAATATGCGGGAAGTGGAGCAAGCCTGATGTGCCTGCAACTTGGGACGATCCCAGACTGGCCGCTTTTGGAGGCGCCGGTAGCGGAAAACAGACATTGGGAGTGGCGAACGGCCGCTACCGCCCAATATCGGTCATTCGGGACGGGTGCCGCAGCTCCCAAGAGCGGTCACTTGTTCGGCTTGACGGCGAACGGCAGCAAACGCGCCAAGATCGGTCGTTTGGCTGCAAATTTTTCGGTGCCCAAAGCGGACACGCGACCACCATTGACGATGGCATGGGCGGGCGCTCTTGATACTGAGCGACACGGGACTCTCCATATCGACATCAAGACCGACCGGTCGATGTTGGCGAGATAGATTACGGAATCGAAATGCACACCGGACTTGCTCTTGCGATATTCGGGGCGCTGGCCGCCACGACCTCGATGACTCTCAGTGCCACTTCACCTTCGCACGCAGAATCAGGATTGCCATCGAGCGTGGCACCGGAAGTTGTTCGCTCTGACCTCAAGCTTCTCTACAAAACCCTGCAAGAGGCGCACTTCGATCTGTATGTCCATCGTTCAAAGGCCGAATATGACCGGCTCTACCGGACGCTCCTGGACACTATCCGCAGGCCGATGACCTCGATTGCGGTCGCAACGATGTTCCAAAAGTTCGTAGCCTATGGGCAGATCGGCCATGCGCGCATCGACGCACCGGTGGTCGCGTTCGTGGCCTACCTGCAAGGAGGCGGAACGCTGATACCGTTATTCATCCGCGTCGATGGAAACAGGGTCGTGTTGACGGAGCCGGCGGAGGAGAGCGGCAAGCTCCGCGCTGGCACCGAAATTATTGCCATCGACGGTAAGCCGGTCCACGAAATTATCGATCACCTGAGTAGCTACGTCTCTGCGGAACGGCCGTACATGGCCTATGCGCAAATGGAACAGAGCTTTCCCGCGCTGCTGTGGCTCGACCAAGGGCAGATCGCGTCGGTCAAGGTGACAGCGATCGTCGCAGGACGGCCCTTGACGATTACCGTTCCGGCACTGACGCTTGCCCAGCGCCGCGCCCTCGCCATAAAGGATCCGACCGGAAGCGTCCCCACCAAATTCTCAACCCGTGAGTACAAGCCGCTTGGAGGTGGGATCGCGTATCTCCGGCCAGGCCCATTCTTCAACATTGAGCAGCCGGCGGCGGACTCCGCCCCCTCCTACCAAGCAGCGTCGTTCGTCGCCTTCATCGACGATAGCTTCCAAAAGATCCTGGCCAGTGGGGCTACGGATTTGATCCTCGACCTGCGCGACAATCCCGGCGGAGACAATAGCTTCAGCGACCCGATGATCGCGTGGTTCGCTACACGGCCCTTTCGGTTCGCCTCCTCGTTCGTCTTGAAGGCTAGCGCGGCCACCAAGGCGGACTATGCCCGCGAGCGTGCTGCCGGCGTGCCGATCGATCCGTCCTTTGCCAAGCAGATGGATGCCGAGGCGCGTGAGCCCAATGGCACGCGCTACGAATATGAAATTCCCCTCGTTCAGCCGCGCAACGAACCCCGCTTCCACGGACGGGTGTGGGCGTTGATCAACAGACACAGCTATTCGAACGCTGCATCTGTCGCCGCGCTCATTCAGGACTATGGCTTCGGCAAAGTCGTCGGAGAGGAGACTGCAGACGTGGCTTCCAACTTTGCATCCGTCCAGTCCTTCACGCTGCCGGGAACACAGATCGTGGTGACTTATCCCAAGAGCCATTTTGTCCGGCCAAATGGCAAGGACGATGTCTCAGGCGTAATGCCTGACACTATAATTACACGACCGCCGATTGGCGCTTCTGAAGATTTGGTGTTGAAAGAGGCCCTTTCACTCATTCAACGACAAGAGAAGCGCTAAATCGAGTTTACAAGATCTCGGTTGCGCGCTTCAAAAAGCAGTGCCGTACTCTCGATGACGCGAGTGGCCGCTATCGACCGAGGGGCGGCGCCAGAAGCACCCGGACCGCAAACCACCACTTCTCGTCGTTCGGCGGCCCCTGCCGCTGGCAATGTCAGCATTTGGGTCGGCAGCGGTCATTTGGCGGTAGGCTGAACGAACGGCAGCTATCAGGCTTTGGCTCCCAAAAGCCGCCGGTCCGCAATCCACCGGGCGTTCTCGGCCGTTCACTGGCGATCATCGGCATCGCACCTCTGAACGGCGGGAAGTGGATGAATAGCGGACGCTTAGGCAGCGCAACCGGGCTCAGTGACGCCACCACGCGGGGCGCGGAATAGGCTTTAAATCGTTCACGCTCGTGAGGATGATTCGGAAGGGCGCGCGACCGTGCGAAAAATGTGTCGACGCCGCTGATCCGATCGCTCTGCCGGGTGCTGGCTTTTGTGGGCGGCGATGCCGCCGGGGTTCGATGCGGTCGCCGCTGGCGCGGCGGCGTTGTTCGTGGCCGCTCCCGGAAGCGGGATGGTCGGCACTCCCTTCTAGGTCCGCCGCGGTCGGATGCAACCGGCGCTTGGCGCCGGTCCAGCACTGCGTTTGGCCCTTCGGGTGCATCCGCCCGTTCACGCGGACCTCTCCGGTCGTCTTCGCCGCCCACCCCGCTTCCGGGGTGCGGTGTGGTTTCAGGAGAAGAAGGATGGTGGTTCAGGCCAGGCGGAGCCGTGCCCGGGTGAGGGCGGGATCGAGGGCGAGCGGCGGGACAGGCGCCGGGCCACGCGGCGAGGGTAGGCCGACGGGACCGGTGCGCGGGAGCCTCTATGAGGAAGTCACCGCGAGGATCATCGCCGAGATGGAGGCCGGGCGTTTCCCATGGGTGCAGCCTTGGAGCAACGTCGCTGCGCAGCCTTGCCTGCCGCGCAACGCCGCCTCCGGTCGGCCCTATTCCGGGATCAATGTCCTCATCCTGTGGGGCGAGGCGATCGCGCGCGGCTATTCGGGGCAAGGCTGGCTGACCTTCCGGCAGGCACTCAGCTGCGGCGGCGGGGTGCGCAAGGGCGAGCGCGGCGTGACCATCTGCTATGCCGACCGGTTCGTGCCGAGGGAGACGGAGAAATCGGGGCTGCGAAGCAGCGCCGCTCCGTCGAACGGGCGCGAACCGCCTGAGGCCGAGGGCAGCGCGCCGGGCTCGGTCGCTTTTCTCAAGCGCTTCACCGTCTTCAACACCGACCAGATCGACTGGGGCAACAATCCACCTCCCGCCTTCGCGGTGGCGCCGCCGCCCTTGCCCGAGCGTGAGATCGTCCCCATCGGCGAGGCACTGATCGCCGCGACCGGTGCGGATTTCCGGATCGGAGGCGCCGAGGCCTATTATTCGCCCGCGTTCGATTTCGTGGCAGTGCCACCGCAACCGGCATTCACCCATCAGATCGACTATTACCGCACCGCCACGCATGAGCTTGGCCATTGGACCGGCCACCGTTCGCGGCTGGGCCGGGACCAGACCGGTGCGTTCGGATCGGCGGCCTATGCCCGCGAGGAGCTCGTCGCCGAGCTGAGCGCGGCTTTTGTCTGCGCGACCCTCGGGATCGAACCCAGCGTGCGCCACGCCGACTATCTGGCATCTTGGCTCGCCGTCCTGCGCGCCGATGATCGCGCGATCTTCAAGGCGGCGAGCCTTGCCGCCAAGTCCGCCGACTATCTGCTCGGCTTCCTCGCCGAGCTCGCCGCCGATGCCGTCCGGGGTTCCATTCTTGAGGAGATGGCAGCATGACGCTCGTTCCCCATGCGCTGCGGACAGCGCTGCTCGCCAATGGCGCCGAGCGGCCCACCGACCCGGTGCCTTTGCTCAAGCTGTTCAATCCGCTGGGCCCGGCGACATGGCTTGCCACCGAACTCGGCAGCGACGGCGACACCCTGTTCGGGCTCGCCGATCTCGGTTTCGGGTGTCCCGAGCTTGGCTATTTCAGCCTGTGCGAAATCGCGGCGCTCCGGCTGCCCTTTGGCCTCCGCATCGCGCGCGACCGCCATTTCATCGGCACCTGTCCGCTGTCGGTCTACGCCGCCGCCGCGCGGGCGGCGGGCGCGATCACCGACAATCCACTGGCATTGGAACGCGCAGCCATCGCGGCACGTGCCGTGCCTCAGGACGATCCCGAGCTTCCGCCCCGCGGATGACGCGCGCGCCCGTCTTGGCGCGCAACCGGCTCCGTCTCACCGGAACTTGGAAACGGAGCCATTCTCCAGAGAAAGGCTAAGCTAATGCTACTCAATACCATATCGCTGACCCAGCTCAGCGTCGCTGCCGTCAACATGCGCGACGGCAAGAGGGCACCCGATATCGCCGACATCCTCCCTTCGATCCGTGCGCGCGGCGTGCTCGTACCGCTGCTCGTTCGGCCCTGTTCAGGTACGTCGGACACGTTTGAAATCGTCGCTGGCAGGCGCCGCTACCATGCCGCGACTATCGTCGCTCAAGAGCGCGGCGAGACGCCGGAGCTTCCCTGCGCGATCATGGTGCCGGGCGACGATGCCGCCGCGCTGGAGGCCTCCATCCTCGAGAATTTCGCGCGGGAGAATCCCCATGAAACCGAACTCTGGGCGAGCTTCACCAAGCTGGTCCGGCAGGGCAGGACCCCCGTCGAGCTTGCCGCGACCTTCGGCTTTTCCGAGCGCCAGATCACCCAAATCCTCGCGCTCGGCAATCTCATGCCGCGCATCCGCGACCTGTACCGCGCCGGGAAGATCGACGTGGCGAGCGTGCGCTTCCTGACGCTGGCGACCAAGGCCCAGCAGCGCGGATGGCTGGCGCTCCTCGCCGATCCCGAGCAGCGGGCGCCCATGGGCAACCAGCTGCGCAACTGGCTGTTCGGCGGCCAGTCGATCTCGACCACGCACGCGCTGTTCGATCTCGTCGCCTATCCGGGCAGGATCGTCACCGACCTGTTCGGCAAGGATGGCTATTTCGCGGATTCGGGCCAGTTCTGGGAAGCGCAACGGGCGGCTGTCGAGGAGCGTCGTCAGGCCTATCTCGCCGATGGCTGGACCGAGGTCGTGGTGCTGGATCCGGGCAGCTATTTCAACAGCTACGAGTATCAGCGCACCCCAAAGCGCAAGGGCGGGCGCGTCTATATCGCGCTGTCGGCGCGCGGGGAGGTGGTGTTCCATGAGGGCTATCTGACCGACAAGGAAGCGCGGAAACGTGCGCGCGGCGAGGAAGGCGAGACGGTCGCGCGGCCCGCGCGGTCCGAAGTCACCGCCGCGCTCGGCAATTATATCGACCTGCACCGCCATGCGGCGGCGCGCGCCGCGCTGATCGACCGGCCCGGCGTCGCGCTTCGGCTGATCCTCGCCCATGCCTTGTCGGGCTCGCATCTGTTCCGCGTCTCGCCCGACCCGGAGCACCCCGCGAACGGCGCTATCGGCGCGAGCGTCGCTGCAAGCCCGGCGGCGCGGTTGTTCGCGCTTCGTCGCCGGGCGGCGCGCGTGATGGTCGGTCTGGACGACAACGAAGGCGCCGTGGCGGGCGCTGGCGAGGACGGCACCAGCGCCATCTTCGTGCGCCTGTTGGCGCTTGATGATGCCTCGCTGCTCGCGATCCTCGCGGTGGTGATGGCCGAGAGCCTCGTCTCCGGGAGCGCCGTGGTCGAGGCGGTGGGCCAGCATCTCGGCATCGACCTGACCGGGTCCTTTACGCCGGATGATTGCTTCCTCGACCTGCTCAAGGACCGCGAAGTCCTGACCGCGATGGTCGCCGAGGTGGCGGGGGAGGAGGTCGCCCAGGCCAATGCGGCTGAGAAGATCGTGGTCCAGCGCGGGCTGCTGCGCGACTGCCTGACCGGGGTCAATGGCCGCGCCAAGGCGGAGGGCTGGGTGCCGCGCTGGCTGGCGTTCCCGCCCGCCGCCTATACTGAGCGCGGCGGGGTGAACGCGGTGCGCAATTGGCAGTGCGTGGCCGAGCTGTTCGAGCCTGACGCGGCCGAGGCGCCCGAGGATGGCGAGGCGGTGAAGTCCGCCGTTCTGCCCCAAGAGCAGAGCGCCGAGCGCGAACCGGTGGAGGAGCCCGACCGGCTTGCCGCCTGACCACAGGCAGGGCAGCGGCGGTTCGCCGCTGCCCCTTCGGGCCCTGGCATTCGGCCGCCGGGGGGGGGGCCCCGGGGGGCGCGGCGCCGGGG
>CBIHNZ010000083.1:0-7519 GCA_966211615.1 uncultured Sphingomonas sp. | reverse complement strand
GAACGTCGCAGCCGCGACAGCCAAGCCGGCTGAGGCGACCATGACCCGCACTGCCCGCGCCCTGGGCTCCTCCGGCCGCGGCGCCCTGCGTCTGACGATCTATCTGCTGTGGACGCTGCTGCTGATCCCGCTGCAGGCCCTGGCGGTGACGCGCGACTGGCGGCTGTGCCGCACCCTGCCCGCCTTCTATCACCGTGTCTGCGCCCGGCTGATGGGGCTGGACGTGGTGGTGCGCGGCCAGCGGGTGGCCGACGGGCCGGTGCTGTTCGTGTCCAACCATTCCTCCTACCTGGACATCACGGTGCTGGGCTCGCAGATTCCCGGCTCCTTCGTCGCCAAGTCAGAGGTCGGGTCCTGGCCCTTCTTCGGCCTGCTGGCCCGGCTTCAGCGCACGGTGTTCGTGGAGCGCAAGGCGCGCGCCTCGGTCGACAAGCAGCGCGACGACATCGGCAGCCGTCTGGATGCCGGCGACAGCCTGATCCTGTTTCCGGAGGGCACCTCCAGCGACGGCAACCGCACCCTGCCCTTCAAGACCGCCCTGTTCGCCGTCGCCGCCCGCCGCATCGACGGCCGTCCGCTGACGGTCCAGCCGGTCAGCGTCGCCGCCACCCGGCTGGACGGCATTCCGATGGGCTTCGCCTTCCGTCCCTTCTATGCCTGGTACGGCGACATGGATCTGGCGCCGCACCTGTGGCAGGCCTTCCGCCTGGGCGGCATGACGGTGGAGGTGGAGTTCCACCCGCCGGTCACCATCGACGGCTTTAGCAGCCGCAAGGCGTTGGCCGAGCATTGCCAGCGCGTGATCGCCGACGGCGTCGCCCGCGCCATTTCTGGCCGTCCCGCCGCCCCTGCACCAGCGGTGGACGCCGCGTTGGCGGCCACCGTTCCCACCGCCGCGAGTGCTTGATTCCGCTCTTGTATCCACCGCGGCAGTCGCCTATAAACAGCGGGCGCGCGGGTGTAGCTCAATGGTAGAGCAGAAGCTTCCCAAGCTTACGACGAGGGTTCGATTCCCTTCACCCGCTCCAATCTTCCTCCTGGACATGGAGCCAGCCTGATGCGTCACGTTGCGGCCTTTCTCGCAGTGGCGCTCGCCGCCGTTCCCGCCGCGCACGCCCAGACCAACGCGCAAGCCGAAGCGCAGGCGCTCGACCTGCTCAAGCGCGGCATCGCCTTCCGCACCGTCGCCGGGCCGGGCAACCAGACCTTCGAATATGCCACCTATCTGAAGTCGGTGCTGGTCGCGGGCGGGTTCGCGCCCGAAGACGTCCAGGTCGAGAAGCTCGGCGACACCGCCTGGCTCGCGGCGCGCTACCGCGGCACCGGCAAGGCGAAGAACGGTGCCAAGCCGATCCTGATCTCGGGCCATATGGACGTGGTCGAGGCCAAGCCCGCCGACTGGACGCGCGATCCGTTCACCCCGGTGGTCGAGAACGGCTATATCTTCGGCCGCGGCGCGACCGACATGAAGTACGACCTGTCGACCACGGTCGCGAGCCTGATCCAGCTGAAGCGTGAGGGCTACAAGCCCGGGCGCGACATATTGCTCCTCCTTTCGGGCGACGAGGAGACGTCGATGAAGACCACCGCGGCGCTCTCCGACAAGTTCCACGACGCCGAGCTGCTGATCAATATCGACGGCGGCGGCGGCGGGCTCGACGAGAGCGGCAAGCCGACGATCTTCGGGCTCCAGGGCGCCGAGAAGACCTATGCCGATTACGAGATCACCTTCACCAATCCCGGCGGCCATTCGAGCGCCCCGCGCAAGGAGAATGCGATCTATTCGCTCGCCCGCGCGCTCGACCGGATCGGCCAGTACGAGTTCCCCGGCCAGGTCAACGAGATCACCAAGGCGAGCTTCCTCGCCGGCGCCAAGACCGCGAGCGATCCGAAGATCGCCGACGCGATGCGCCGCTTCGCCGCCAACCCGCAGGATGCCGAGGCGCGCGCAGTGCTGAGCGCCGAGCCGGGCCTGATCGGCCAGACCGGCACGACCTGTGTCGCGACGATGGTCAATGCCGGCCACGCCACCAACGCGCTGCCCCAGCGCGCCACGGCCAACATCAACTGCCGCATCTTCCCGGGCGTCTCGGTCGACTCGGTCCGCGACAAACTGGCCGAGCTGGTCGGCGATCCCCAGGCAAAGGTTGTCCGGCTCGAGAGCGGCTCGGTCCCCAGCGACGCCTCGCCACTCCGCCCCGATCTGATGAAGATCGTCAGCGACGCGGTCCATGCCCGCTTCCCGGACGTACCGGTGGTGCCGGTGATGTCGGCCGGCGCGACCGACAGCATGTGGTTCCGCGCCAAGGGCGTGCCGAGCTACGGCGCCTCGCCGATCTTCATGAAGGACAGCGACAGCTTCTCGCACGGGCTGAACGAGCGCACCCCGCTCAGCGAGATCGCGCCGTCGATCGTCTATTACAAGCGCGTGCTCAAGGCGCTCACCCAGTAGCGCCGTCCAGCAGCGCGGCGATCCAGCGGCCCGCGATTCCGCTCGCTTCCTCGGGCGTGAACACGCCGGGCGCGAGGCACAGTTCGAGCCAGAGCCCGTCGACCAAGGCGGTCAGTCCGATCGCGGCGAGCCGCACCGCAGCGGCCTCGACGCCGCACTCGCCAAGCAGCGTCGCAATGCCTGCGCGATAATCGGCATAGATCTCGCCGTGCAGCGCATCCATCGCCGGATTGGTCTTGGCGAGGCTCCAGAAGGCGATCCAGGTCGCGAGCAATTGCGGATCGGCGATCGGGTCGCCGAAGCTCGCGGTCACATAGGCCATCAGCCGCGCACGCGGGTCGGTACCCGCCGCCACGACCGATTCCGCCAGCGCCGCGCGCACCCGATCGCCGGTCCAGCGATAGGTCTCCGCGATCAGCGCGTCGATTCCGTCGAAATAGTGCCGCAACAGCCCCGGCGACACGCCCGCCTCGGTCGAGATCGCCCGCACCGAGACGCCCGCGGCCCCCAGCTCGGCGAGGACATTGGCGGTGGCCGCGATCAGGCTCGCGCGACGCTCATCGGGCTCTGCGCGGGTGAAGGCGGTGCGGGTCATCGGTCCCTCATACCCATTCCTTCCGTCACCCTGAACTTGTTTCAGGGTCCACCCTTACCCACCGAAATCCGTCGCGGTTGGGGGGGTTGGATGCTGAAACAAGTTCAGCATGACGGACCGAAGGGATTGCTCAGCGCAGCCATCTATTATACGATCGTACAATAAATATCGGGGACTTATATGGCACATCGGTTCGCGGGGGTCGCGGCGACTATCGATGCCGACGACAATGTCAGCCTGCCCGGCTGGCTGTACACCGATGCCGAGTTCCTCGACGCCGAGATCGAGCGGGTACTGCGCCCCTCCTGGCAGATCGTCTGCCATGAGAGCGACATCGCCGCGCCGGGCGATTACCACACGCTCGATTATGTCGGCGAGAGCGTCATCGCGATCCGCGGCACGGACGGCCAGGTCCGCGCCTTTGCCAATGTCTGCCGCCACCGCGCGATGCGGCTGGTCGAGGGGCCCGCGGGCTGCGCGAAGAAGCTGGTCTGCCCCTATCATGCCTGGACCTATGAGACCGACGGCCGGCTGAGCGGCGTGCCTTTCCGCGCCGATTATCCCGGGCTCGATCCGGCGCAGCACGGTCTCGCGCCGGTCCAGGTCGAGATCTGGCGCGGCTTCGTCTTTGTCCGCCTCGTCGACAATGGCGGGCCGTCGGTGGCGCAGATGATGGCGCCCTATGATGATGAGATCGCACCCTATCGCTTCGAGGAGATGCGCACGATCAGCCCGGTGCGCACCCGCCGGCGGCCGGTCAACTGGAAGAATGTCGGCGACAATTATTCGGACGGGCTCCACATCCCCGTCGCGCATCCCGGCCTCACCCGCCTGTTCGGCAGGAGCTACGCGATCGAGGCGCAGCCCTGGGTCGACAAGATGTCAGGCTATCTGACGGATCGGCCCGGCAATTTCTGGGAAGACGTCTACCGCAAGCACCTCCCCCGCGCGGCACATCTGCCGGAGGCGAACCAGCGGCTCTGGCTCTACTACAAGCTCTGGCCCAACCAGGCGTTCGACCTCTACGCCGACCAGATCGACTTCATGCAGTGGCTGCCGGTCAGCCCCACCGAATGCGTGCTGCGCGAGATGGCCTTCGCGCTCCCCGACGCCTTTGTTCCAGAAGATCGGCGCCGCGAGATGAAGCTGGTCCGCTACGCCAATTGGCGGATCAACCGCATCGTCAATGCCGAGGACACCTGGCTCATCACTCGCGTCCAGCAGGGCATGGCCTCGCGCAGCTATACGATGGGGCCGCTGGGCGAGAGCGAGGTCTGCCTGCGCAGCTTCGCCCGCAAGATCCGCGCGCTGATCCCCGAGGCGAGGCTGCCGACGCCGCCGGCGCCGGGATGGAGCCGAAGGCCGCGGGCGATCGAGTAGCCCTCCCGCTTGCGGGAGAGGGTTGGGTGAGGGTGCGAGGGGGCCTCACTCGTTCGGTTCGAGATTCACAAGATTCACCCTCACCCCGGCCCTCTCCCGCAAGCGGGAGAGGGAGAAGGAAGAAGAATGACCAAATCCTACGACGCGCTCATCATCGGCGGCGGCCATAACGGCCTGGTCTGCGCCTTCTATCTCGCCCGCGCCGGGCTAAAGGTCCGCGTGCTCGAGCGGCGCCACATCGTCGGCGGCGCGGCGGTCACCGAGGAATTCCATCCCGGCTTCCGCAACTCGACCGCGAGCTACACCGTCAGCCTGCTCCGCCCCAAGGTGATCGCCGACATGCGGCTGCACGAGCGAGGCTGGCGGATCATCGAGCGGACGATCAGCAACTTCTTCCCGCACGAAGGCGGCTATCTGAAGCTCGGCGGCGGCCAGGGGCGCACCCAGGCAGAGTTCGCGCGCTTCTCGCAGAAGGATGCCGAGACCTTCCCGAAATATGAGGAAGCGCTGGAGCGCGTCGCCGAGGTGCTGCGCGACCTGGCGCTAAAGACCCCGCCCAATGCCGGCGGCGGCGTCCGCGCGCTGCTCGCCGCGGCCGCGCAGGGACGCCGCCTCGCCAAGATGGACATCGAGGCGCAGCGCGACGTGATGGACCTGTTCGTCAAGTCCGCGCGCAGCTTCCTGGATAGCTGGTACGAGAACCCCTACATCCAGGCCGCGTTCGGCTTCGACGCGGTGGTCGGCAACTATGCCAGCCCCGACACGCCGGGCAGCGCCTATGTCCTGCTCCACCACGTCTTCGGCGAGATCAACGGCAAGAAGGGCATGTGGGGCCATAGCGTCGGCGGGATGGGCGCGATCACCCAGTACATGGCCGAGGCGTGCGTCGAGGCCGGGGTCGAGATCAGCCTCGAGGCACCGGTCGCCAAGGTGCTGGTCGACGGCAGCAAGGTCAGCGGCGTCCGGCTGGAGAGCGGCGAGGAGATCGCCGCGACCGTGGTCGCCGCCAATGTCGGCCCGGCCCTGCTCTACCGCCAGCTCGTCGAGCGCAGCGACATGACGCCCGAATTCGCGCGCCGCATGGACAATTACAAAGCCGGGTCGGGCACCTTCCGGATGAACGTCGCGCTCTCCGAGCTGCCCGACTTCACCGTGCTGCCCGGCACGGAAAAGGCCGAGCACCACACCGCCGGCATCATCATCTCGCCGACGCTCGACTATATGGACAAGGCCTTTACCGACGCCAAGGCGTTCGGCTGGTCGAAGGAACCGATCGTCGAGATGAAGCTGCCCACCTCGGTGGACGACAGCCTCGCCCCGCCGGGGATGCACATCGCCTCGCTGTTCTGCCAGCAATTCGCCCCGGCGCTCCCCGACGGTCGCAGCTGGGACGACGCGCGCGAGGCCGCGGCGGACGTGATCATCGATACCGTCACCAGGCACGCCCCCAATTTCCGCAAGTCGATCATCGCCACCCAGATTCATTCGCCGCTCGATCTCGAGCGCAAGTTCGGCCTGATCGGCGGCGACATCATGCACGGGCACATGACCCTCGATCAGCTCTGGGCGGCGCGACCGGTCCTCGGCCATGGCGATTATCGCGGACCGATCCAGGGCCTCTATATGTGCGGGTCGGGCACGCACCCGGGCGGTGGCGTCACCGGCGCGCCGGGCCACAACGCCGCGCACGAGATTTTACGCGATCGGAGCTTCCTGGGGCGGGTGTTCGGCTGAATTGGCCCGTCGTCATCCCGGCGTAGGCCGGGATCCAGGGCCAAGTAGGTGTCGCTCGTGACTCTGGATCCCGGCCTGCGCCGAGATGATGGCCTGGATTTCAGGCCGCCTGCTCCACCGCCGCGGCGTTCCCGCGTTGCGTCAGGTAATAGAGCGGAACCGCGGTCAGCATCAGGAGCAGGCTGAGCCCGCCCGCCTCCCAGCCCGATCCCCACATCGTCCAGAACGCGAAGACCAGACCGATCGCCGCCACTGGCCACAACAGGCGCAGCCGGAGCGCCGAGAGGCACGCGCCGATATAGAGCCACAGCGTCGCAGCCGTGGTCAGCCGCAGCATGAAATCGAGCAGCCCGGCGGTCGAGCGGCTGGCATTGCTCAGCACCAGGATCGAGGCGAGCCCGCTCGACAGGATCAGCGCCCCTACCGGCACGTCGCGGCGGTTGGTCACGCCGATCCAGCGCGGCAGCACGCCGGCGCGCGCCATGCCAAGCGGCAGTTCGCCCTGCACCAGCACCCAGCCGTTGAGGCACCCCACTGCGGCGACCACCGTCAGTGCCGCGACGCCCAGCCCCGCCGCACGGCCCCAGAAGGTCTCGACGAACAGCGCCATCGGCGCGTTCGCGCCGGCCACGGTCGCCTCGGGCAGCGCGAAGACGATCCCCGAGCACACCACGACATACAGCCCGCCGGTCAGCGCCAGCCCGACCATCGTCGCGCGGACGACGTTGCGCGCCGGATCGCGCACCCGCGCCGCGGCGACGCTCGCGCATTCGAAGCCGACCACCGCGTAAAAGGCGAGGGTCAGCGCCGGGGTGAGCTGCCCCCATTGGAACGGTGCATGCGGCGCGCTGCGGAACTGCCCGCCCCCTGCCAGAGCCAACCCCGCGATGATGACAACGACCGCGATCAGCGGCAGCAGCTTGAGCGCGGTGGTCGCGACCTGGAACCGCCCGGAGGTCTTGGCCCCCTGCAGGTTGAGCAAGGTCATCAGCCAGATCAGTGCCGTTGCCGACAGGGCGAGCGCCAGCGGCGTCGCCGCCAGCACGGGAAAAAAGGCGGCGAGATAGCGGATCGCGGTCAGCGAGATCACGGCGTTGGCGGACCAGATGCCGACCCAATAGGCCCAGCCGATCAGTACCCCGGGCAGCGGCCCGAGCGCCCGGGCGCAGATCGCCACCGCGCCGGTCTCCTCGGGCATCGCGGCCGCGAGCCGGCTCAGCACCAATGCGATCAGCAGTGCCCCGCCTACCCCGACAAACCAGGCGACCAGCCCGGTCCAGCCATAGGGTGCGAGCTGCGCGGGGAGGACGAAGATGCCGGAGCCGACCATCCCGCCGACGACGAGCGCCGCCGCGGTC
>CBIHNZ010000082.1:0-7740 GCA_966211615.1 uncultured Sphingomonas sp. | reverse complement strand
ACGACGATGTTGCCGCGCTTGCGGTCCATCTTCAGGATCTGGAAGGGCTGCGGGATGTCCATCAGCGGGGTCACGTCGCGGACCGGCCGGATATCGACCTGCGAGCCTGGGAGGAAGGCCACGGCGCCCGAGAGATCGACGGTGAAGCCGCCCTTGACGCGGCCGAAGATGACACCCTCGACACGGGCGGTCTTCGCGAATTCGGTTTCGAGCTTGTCCCAGGCGGCTTCGCGGCGGGCGCGGTCGCGGCTGAGCATCGCTTCGCCCTGGGCGTTCTCGACGCGGTCGACATAGACTTCGACTTCGTCGCCAACCTTCAGGTCGGCCTTCTGGCCCGGCGCGGCGAATTCACGCAGCGGCACACGACCTTCGGACTTGAGGCCGACGTCGATGACCGCAAGGTCGTTCTCGATGCCGGTGACGGTACCGATGACGACGCGGCCTTCAAAGCCGTCTGCAGCGCCAAGGGTCTGTTCGAGGAGCGCCGCGAAATCGTCGCGGCTGGGGTTTGCCGTAGTGGCCATAAAGGGTTTCGTTCCTAGTTCACGTTTTTCCGGCCAGTCGGTTGGATCCGACGGTCTTTGAGGCCAGATTGACCGCGGCGGCCGGATGCCGGACGCGGCGACCGTCGCGCGGATGCGGTGGAGGAATTCACATCGTTAGAATGCGAAAAGGGCGCGCGGGAATGCTCCCATCGCGCCTTCCTTCACGAGCACCTGCTCGCCGGACGGCGCGCCCTTAGCGTAAAGCGGGCCGAACCGCAAGGCAAAGAGGCCATATCGACATTGGATATCGCGATGCTAAGTCCAACATGCGGGGGCGCTCAGGAGACAGCTATGACAGCTCGTATTTCCCTTGCCCTGATCGCCTTGCTGGCGATTGCTAATGCGCCCGTTCCGTCCGAAAGGATCGCCGAGGCGTGCACCGGTACCGAGACCGTGCAAATCGGCGCGCAGCCGGCGAAGACGCTGCCCTATACCTTGAGCTTCAGCGCGGACCTGAAGAGCGGATCCTATTGCTACGATGCGTGCGGCAAGGGTCAGACCTATCCGATCGCCGATGCGAAGGCACAGCCGATCAAGCTCGCCGATCTGGATCGCGGCGGCCAGATCCGGCACCTGACCTTCGACCCCGCCACCTCGACGCTGAACGACTTCCAGACGTTCGACGCCGGGGTGGGGAAGGTGACACGGCAGGCGCTGGGGGTCTGCAAGCCGGCGACGTTCCACGCGCCCTGGTCTCCGCCGCACTAGGGTTTACGCCAGCGCCGCGCGTTCCCTCAGCCTGGGCGCCGCGAAATCGAGGAAGCGCCGCATCTTGAGCGGCAGCTGGCCGCGGCTCGCGTGGATCAGGTTGATCGGCGCGGGATCGATCTCATAGTCGGCCAGCAGGATCCGGAGATCCCCCGCGGCGAGTGCGTCGGCGACCTGATAGTGGAAGAGCCGCGTCAGGCCCACGCCCATCACCGCGGCCTGGGCAGCGGCTTCCGCGGTCGAGACGAGCAGGCGGGGACGGATCGGTAGCTCCAGAAGCGCCTTCGCGCCCGGGATGCGCATCTGCCAGGCCGTGGCCGACAGGAAGCCATCGATGCTGACGCAGGGGAACCGTTCGATATCCTTGGGTGCCGTGGGGGTCCCGTGGCGCGCCAGCAGTCCGGGCGCGCCGCAGACCACGGTACGCATCGATCCGACCCGCGTGGCGACCATGGAACTGTCGGGCAGGGCGCCGATGCGCACCGCCATGTCGACATGGTCGCTGACCAGATCGACGTTGCGGTCCGACAGGATGAGGCGAACGTTGATCTCCGGAAAGGTGGCGAGGAAATCGGCCACGACGGGAAGCACATGCAGCCGGCCGAACAGGATCGGTGCCGTGACGACAAGCTCGCCCTTGGGCGTGGTGAACTCGCCCGCCGCCTCGCGCTCGGCATCCTCCAGCTGCTCGAGGATACGCCGCGCGGCCGCGACATAGCCGACGCCGGCATCGGTGAGGGTCAGCTTGCGGGTCGTGCGGATCAGCAGCCGCGTGCCGAGCATGGCCTCGAGGTCGCTCAGCTTGCGGCTGAGCGTCGGCACGGGGACGCGAAGCGCGCGCCCGGCTGCGGAGAGGCTGCCCTTCTCGACCACCGTCAGCAGCAGCGACATCGCTTCGAACCGGTCCATGCCATCTTTCCATAATCCGGAAGGATAATTTCCAATCTTAGCTGATTATCCTCGAAATCAAAAAGGCGCATTTCCTGGCCAGCGGCCGGTTGGTCGCCAGGAAAGGAAACCCAATGTCCCGGATCGCCACCCCTTCGCTTGATGACGTTCCCGAAGCTTCGAAGCCGACACTGGAGGCCGTACGCCAGCAGCTCGGTGCAGTCCCGAACCTGTTCCGTCTGATCGGCAACAGCCCGGCGGCGTTGAGCGGTTACATGGGCCTCTCCGGCGCGCTCAAAAAGGCGCTCGACGTCAAGACCCGCGAGCGGATCGCGCTGGCGGTCGCCCAGGTCAATGGCTGCGACTATTGCTTGTCCGCGCACACCTATCTGGGGCTCAACCTCGCGAAGATCGGGCCGGAGGAAATCGCGCTGAACCGAAAGGGCGCCTCGTTCGACCCGAAGGCCGACGCGGCGGTGCGCTTTGCCGCCAAGGTGGCGCAGGAGCGTGGGCATGTGAGCGATGGGGACGTCGCGGCGGTCAAGCTTGCCGGCTTCAGCGACGCACAGATCGTCGAGATTGTCGCGATCGTCGCCGAGAATGTCTTCACCAATTTTCTGAACGAGGTTGCCGGGACCGAGATCGACTTCCCGATCGTGCGCAGCGCCGAAGCGGCGTGACGCCGGGCGGGCCGGGGCCTGCCCCCCGCCTCGGCCCGCTTCCCTTTCGTCGGAGATGGACCATGGCCTATGGATTTCTCGACATTGCCATCACACCGAGCGTGTTGGCCGCGCAGAAGGCGATGGGAAGCGAAGCGATGTGGTCCGACTTCAAGGGCCATCGCGAGTTCGACAGCTTCACCGCGAACGAGCGCGCCTTCATCGCCGATCGCGACAGCTTCTACATGGCGACGGTGTCGGAGAGCGGCTGGCCCTATGTCCAGCATCGCGGCGGACCGCGCGGCTTTCTGAAGGTGATCGACGACCGGACTCTGGCCTTCGCCGACTATCGCGGCAATCGCCAATATATCAGTCTAGGCAATCTGACGGCGGACGATCGCGTGTCGCTGATCCTGGTGGATTATCCGCGCCGGGCGCGGCTCAAGATCTTTGCCCATGTCGAGGTGGTGGCGCTGGAGGACGATCCCGAACTGGCCGCGCTCGTCACGGTCCCCGGATACAAGGCCAAGCTCGAGCGGGTGTTCCGGCTGCGGCTCGAAAGCTTCGACTGGAATTGCCCGCAACACATTACGCCGCGTTTCACCGAGGTGGAGATCGATGCAGCTGTGCAGCCGTTGCGGGAGCATCTGGCCTCGCTCGAATCCGAAAATGCCAAGCTGCGGGCCGAACTGGCCGCTATGGGAGAATGAAGATGGAAGACCGTCCGCCGCTACCACCCTTCACCGAAGAGACCGCGCACCAGAAGGTCCGGCTGGCCGAGGATGGCTGGAACAGCCGTGATCCTGCGCGCGTGGCGCTTGCCTATACGGTGGACAGCCGCTGGCGGAACCGCACCGAGTTCGTCCGGGGCAGGGAGGCGATTGAAGCCCTGCTGACCCGCAAATGGACCCGCGAGCTCGACTATCGGCTGATCAAGGAGCTCTGGGCGTTCCGCGACAACCGGATCGCCGTGCGCTTTGCCTATGAATGCCGCGACTCCGCCGGCCAATGGTTCCGATCCTATGGCAACGAGAATTGGGAATTCGATTCACATGGCCTGATGCGGTTGCGCATCGCCAGCATCAACGATGCGCCGATCGCCGAGGCGGATCGCCGCTTCCATTGGCCGCTCGGTCGCCGGCCTGACGATCACCCCGGATTGAGCGACCTGGGCTTCTAGGCCCCGACGCTCTCGAACCCGAATTGAAACCCGCCGGTCGATGTCTCGTCCGGCAACGAAGGAGCACGTCCATGGCCCATACCAATTACCGCACCGTCGATGTCGACGGTCACGAAGTCTTCTACCGCGAGGCAGGAGATCCGCGGAATCCGACCATTCTGCTGCTCCACGGTTTTCCGACGTCGAGCCACATGTTCCGCGAGCTGATCCCGCTGCTGGCCGACCGCTTCCACCTGGTTGCGCCCGACTTGCCGGGCTTCGGGTTGACCGCGCTGCCGGCGCGCGATCGCTTCACCTACAGCTTCGATAATCTCGCCAAGGTGATCGGCCGTTTCACCGAGGTGCTCGGGCTTGCGCGCTACGCGATCTATGTCTTCGACTATGGCGCGCCGACCGGATTCCGCCTGGCGCTCGCGCATCCTGAGCGGGTGACCGCGATCATCTCGCAGAACGGTAATGCCTATGAGGAAGGGCTGAGCGGGGGGTGGAACCCGATCCAGCTTTATTGGCGGGAGCCGAGCGACGCCAATCGGCAGGCGTTGCGCGAGATGCTGACGCCCGAATCGATTCGGTGGCAGTACGAACATGGCGTCACGGACACCGCGGCAGTCTCGCCAGACGGCATCGCCCTCGACGTACATTATCTGGAGCGGCCCGGGGTGGACGAGATCCAGCTCGACCTGTTCCTGGACTATGCGAGTAATGTCGCGCTCTATCCCGCCTTCCAGGCCTATTTCCGCGAGCATCAGCCGCCGCTTCTGGCGATCTGGGGCAGGAACGACCCGTTCTTCCTCCCGCCCGGCGCCGAGGCCTATAAGCGCGACCTGCCCGACGCGGAGGTGCGCTTGCTCGACACCGGCCATTTCGCATTGGAGACGCATGCCAGCGAGATCGCCGATGCCATTGCGGGTTTTCTGAAAACCCGCAGCTAGATCGGCCGGCCTAGGCCGCGCCTGCCTTCACCTTGGTTTCCACCAATGCGATCGCCCGCTGGATGGCGGCATCGATCGACAGGAAGCTGGTGTCGAGCAGCGCGGCGTCGGGCGCCTGCGCCATCGGTGCCTCGCTGCGCTTCGAATCGCGTTCGTCGCGCGCGCGGATATCGGCCAGTACCTTGTCGAGGCTGGTGGCGATGCCGTTCTTGCGCAGCTCGAGGTGGCGGCGCTGGGCGCGGATCATCGGGGTTGCCTTGATGAACAGCTTCACGTCCGCATCGGGTGCGATCACCGTGCCGATGTCGCGGCCGTCCAGCACTGCGCCGCCGGGCTGATGCGCGAACTTCTTCTGGCGATTGAGCAGGGCGGCGCGGACCAGCGGGTGCGCCGACACGATCGAGGCGGTCTTGCCGACCTCGTCGCTGCGCAGCCAGGGATCGTCGAGCAGGCGATCCTCGAAACTGCTCGCGGAGACCGCGTCGGCTTCCTTCTCGGGGTCCTGCGCCTCGCGCAGCACGGTGGCGGCAACCGCGCGGTAGAGCAGGCCGGTATCCAGATGCGGAAGCTTGTAGTGCCTGGCGAGCGCCCGGGCGATCGTGCCCTTGCCCGACGCGGCAGGGCCGTCGACGGCGATGATCATGCCGGCTTCCCGCGCAGGCGGAACAGGCCGAGGAGCGAGACGGCAATCCAGAAAATCTGCAACGACAGCGACGGCACATTGACCTCGATGGAAAGCGAAATTGCCAGCAGCACTGATCCGGCAATGTTAAGCGAAAAATACAGGCGGTCGGGACGAACCGGACGATAGCTCAGATAGAGATACGCGCCCGCGATGACGAAGATCCCCGCGAAGCCGGCGATATTGGCGATGAACGTCGGTGTCATGCGGTATTGCCGGTCCCTGATAACGTTGACGGTCTAGCAACGGCAGGGGCGATCAGCCCAGCAGATTGTCCAGCGTGGCGAAGAAATCGGGATAGCTCGTTGCGACCGGCGCGACATCGTCGATCGTGACCGGCCCCGACGAGGCGAGCGCGGCGACCGTCATGCTCATCGCGATCCGGTGATCGAGCTTCGAGGCGATCGCGCCATTGCCGCGCAGCGGCGCACCGCCCGAGCCCCGGATCGCCAGCCCGTCCTCATATTCCTCGGTCGTGACGCCGATCGCCTCGAGCGCAGCGCGCATCGTCGCGATCCGGTCCGATTCCTTGACGCGCAGCTCGTGCGCGCCGCGCGCCACGGTACGCCCCTCGGCCAGTGCGGCGGCGACGAATAGTATCGGATATTCGTCGATCATGCTCGGGGCGAGTTCGGCGGGGACCTCGATCGCCTTCAGCGGCGCGTGGCGGACGACCAGATCGGCGACAGGCTCGCCTCCGACGATGCGCGGCTGGGCCTCGGCGATGTCGGCGCCCATCATCCGGAGCGCCTGGATCAGCCCGGTGCGTGTCGGGTTCATGCAGACATTGGCGATC
The DNA here is from genome assembly GCA_966211615.1 of uncultured Sphingomonas sp. GTDB lineage: Bacteria > Pseudomonadota > Alphaproteobacteria > Sphingomonadales > Sphingomonadaceae > Sphingomonas. The sequence goes on along the minus strand of CBIHNZ010000082.1, from coordinate 1,350 downwards.
GTCACTTCCGAACCCGGCACGATCGACGCGGCGACCATCCAGAAGCCGGCGGAGGAGGGGTCGCCCGGGACCACGATATGCTGCGGCTTGAGCTCGGCCTCGCCGGTGATCGAGATGATCTTGCCGCTCGGGCTGTCCTCTACCGTCAGCTCGGCGCCGAAGCCGCGCAGCATCCGCTCGCTATGGTCGCGCGTCGGCACCGGCTCGATGACTCGCGTGATGCCCGGCGTGTTGAGCCCGGCGAGCAGCACCGCCGACTTCACTTGCGCGGAGGCGACCGGCAGCGTGTATTCGATCGGAACCGCCGGGCAGAGGCCGCGCAGCATCAGCGGCAGCTTGCCACCCGGGCTGGCAGTGAAGTCCGCGCCCATCCTCGACAATGGCTCGATCACCCGGCCCATCGGGCGGCTGGACAGCGAAGCGTCGCCGATAAAGGTGGCGGTGATCGGATGGCTCGCGACCAAGCCCATCAGCAGTCGAGTCGAGGTGCCAGAATTGCCCATGTCGAGCGCCTGGGCCGGCTGGAGCAGCCCGCCGACGCCGACGCCATGGACGCGCCAGACGCCGTCCGTGCCGCGCTCGACCTGTGCTCCCATGGCTCGCATCGCGGCGGCAGTGGCGAGCACGTCCTCGCCTTCGAGCAGCCCCTCGATACGGCTTTCGCCCACCGCGAGTGCCGAGAACATCAGCGATCTGTGGCTGATCGACTTGTCGCCGGGCACGGTAAGCGTGCCCCTGAGCGGACCACGGGCGGAGAGGGTGAGGGGGCGGGGAGCTGCGTGCGACATTGCGCGCGGCTTTGACAGCCGCCTTGCGCCATGGCAAGGCGCCCCCCACTTTCCGGGTCAACACCCGAAATCTCGATATTTTGAAAGGCAAGAGGCAACACATGGTGAAGCCGGAATGGGGCACCAAGCGCGCGTGCCCGAAGTGCGGGACGCGTTTCTACGATCTTACCAAGGACGAGCCCGTCACTTGCATCAACTGCTCCTTCTCGTGGGAGCCGGAGCCGATTCTGAAGTCGAAGCAGCCGCTTCCGTTCGAAGCGGTCAAGCCTGACGCCGCCAAGCCCGAGACCGAGGATGCGGATCTGGGCGATGAAGATCTGGACATCGGTGCCGACGACGAAGAGCCTTCGCCGGACGACGACGTCGATCTGGGCGGTGACGACGACCTGGGCGTCGAGACCGGTGGGGATGACGACGAGCAATAAGTGAACCGGATTGGCGAGGACGTGAAAAACCGTCCTTGCCAAACCCGCAAGGCCCTTCTAATGGGCCTGCCTTCCCGGGGAATGGGGCCGTAGCTCAGCTGGGAGAGCGCTGCAATGGCATTGCAGAGGTCAGGGGT
>CBIHNZ010000081.1:0-7921 GCA_966211615.1 uncultured Sphingomonas sp. | reverse complement strand
TGCGCGTCGTTGAAATAGGCCGGCACGGTGATCACGGCCTGCGAAACGGTCTCGACGAGATAGGACTCGGCGGTTTCCTTCAACTTCTGCAGGATGAAGGCAGAGATCTGCGAAGGCGAATAATCCTCGCCGCCCGCCTTGACCCACGCATCGCCGTTCGAACCGCGAACGATCGAATAGGGCACCAGCTCGGTGTCCTTCTTGGTGACGGGGTCGTCGAAGCGGCGGCCGATCAGGCGCTTCACCGCGAAGATCGTGTTGTCGCCATTGGTCACCGCCTGGCGCTTGGCAGGTTGACCGATCAGGCGCTCGCCATCCTTGGCGAAGGCGACGATCGAAGGGGTGGTGCGCGCACCTTCCGCATTCTCGATCACCTTGGGCTTGCCGCCTTCCATCACAGCGACGCAGCTGTTGGTGGTGCCCAGATCAATACCGATTACTTTAGCCATGGTCCCTCGTTGGCCCCCAGATTCAAAACAGTTTCAACAATTTGCCCGCCCGAGGCCCCAGAAGTGGCGACCTGGGATCGGGCTCACCTCCGGGCATATAGGTGCGCTTCCGCTTGCCGCAAGAAGCTGCTGTTCCTAGGGGAATTCCCAGAACGGGAGTCAGTGGAATGCGCATAGTTGCGGGTATCGTTGCGGTAGCGTCTCTTTCGGCCTGCCAGCCGGCCGAAACCAAGGTCGATGGCGCCTGGGTCCGCCTGCCCGCGGTGAGCGGCCAGCCCGGCGCCGCCTATTTCAAGGTCCAGGGCGGCAAGCAGGCCGACACGCTGGTCGCGGTCGCCGCGCCCTTCGCGTTGAAGACCGAGATGCACGAGAGCATGAAGGGCGATCACGGCATGATGTCGATGGCCCCGGTCCAGGACATCCCGGTCCCCGCCGGCGGCGCCGTGACCTTCGAACCTGGCGGCAAGCATGTCATGCTGTTCTCGGTCGGTCCCAATGTGAAGCCGGGCGACACCGTGCCGCTCACCCTCGCCTTCGCCAGCGGCAAGAAGATCGAGGCGCCGGCGAAGGTGGTCGGCGCAGGCGATCCGGCGCCGAAATAGGGTACCGCGCCTGGAGCGCCGTCAGTTCCCGCGCGGGCTTTTGGTCGCGATTGCTACAAACCAGTCGGCCTGTGTGCCGCTGTCCCAAGTGCCGTTGTCCACGTCGCCCCGCAACAGGACCATGTTGGACGGCCCGGCGCCTAAGACTGTGTAGCCGTTCTCTTGCATGCCGCCGGCCCATTCATCCACTTCGCTCGAGTTCCTCGAGACATAGATGTGCGTGATGTCGTCCATGAGCTCACCATTTCTCCAGGGCAGCCGCCAATCTGCTGCCGGGCTTGCGGTATTCCGAGTAATAGATGTCTTGCACGACGAGGTTCGCGCATGCCTTGCTCGAACCGCACATCGTCCCCAGACCCGTTTCGATTCTCGCGCTGGTCTCGAATGCTGCGAGCTTGGCGGCGATCTCGTCGTCCGGGGTGCCAATGATCTTGGCGATCAGCGCCGTCCGGAACGGTTGGTAGTCGGCCCTGGCTTCCTGAGCTCCTCGCAGTGCAGCCTGTCTGTCGCCGAACAGCGCACGCACTCGCTCCTCGTCGCCGCTCGCTCGTTCGCGGACAATCGCGATGCACATATTCTGCACTTCGGAAACCGGCACAGCTTTAGGCGAGGATGATGGCGCAGTCGCAGTTGCAGTCGCGGGGGATGCTGAGCCGGTGCCTCCATTCTGCTCCGCATATCTCTTCTCCATGCTCAAATAAGCGATGCAGAACATCAGCGCCTCGTCGATCCCCGGCGCGTTGGCGATCTTTTGCACTGCCTTCGCCACCGCGGTGATCGCCGCATCGGAAGGGGTCGTACCGCCGCCCCCCGGATTGTTCGGTCCTTGTCCCGTGCTCGCGCTCTCGGAGCTCGGATTCACCTGCCCTGCCAATGTGAGCACCTGGGTCAGCCGCTTGTCGGCCGCATCGAACACCTTCTGCGCCTCGTCGAATCTGGCCTTGTCCTGGAGGCAGGTCTTCCAGTCTGTGAGCTTCGGGCTGGTCTCGGGATTGTCATCGGCCGGCGCGGTCGTCTGCGTGTCGCATTTGCCAGTCGCTTTGGAGCCGCCCGCCCCGTCCGAGCCAACATAGGCAAGCTTCGCCTTGTCGAGTGTGTCCTTGGCGGTGCGGCGCTCGTCGCTGAACTCGCCGATCATCTTGGCGACCTGATCGCCGTTCACTACCGTCGCGCTGGTCGGTCCCGCCGAAAGTATGGTGGATGCCGGCCGCGCCGTCCGCGTCAGCTGCTCGATCGCCAGCACCGCCACCATCGCCCGCTGATCGCGTGCGGCCTGAACGATCAATGTTTCCGCACTGATCGCCCCGGAGAGATAGCGCTCGCACGTCCGATACATCGATTCCCGCAGCAGATTGACGGTCTGGGTGCGCTCGATCGAGGCGCCCGACTGGCTCAGTGCCGCCGCTAGTTTACCGCTCTGCGATTTAAGATCGGCCTCGGCACCCAGACTTGCGCTGATTGCAGCGAAGGTGTCGGGCGCAGACTCGGCGCACATCCGCATGCCTTCGCTGCCCACGAACACTGCGTTGCGTTGATAGGAATCGATCGTAATCACCTGCGGCTTATGAAGCGGCCGGCTATGGTATATCGTGGACATTTCGGCGCAGCCGCCAAGTAACGCCAGCGCCGCAACCGCGAACAATCTGCCGAACATCGGCCCCTCCCCCAATAATGCGTAAACGTGAAGGCATCATTAAGTAGAAGATATTGCAAGAAATAGTCGGTCGATATTGGACCTATTGACGACAAGGTGACACCAACCGGCCGCAACGTGCCGAAACTGCCCGACGATCCGATTTCACCCTTCGCAATCGATTTCGGCCCGCGTCATCGTGCAGTGCGTTCCGGGCCGCCCCTTGATGCCTTGGTCGTTCGGCCGCACACTCGCCCGTCAACGCGCCGGGGAGGCAAGACCGTGACCCAAGTGATCGACCGTTTCCGTTCCTCCACCTGGGGCTGGCTGCGCGGCACGCTCGCCGGCTGGGGTACGCTGCTGCTCTGCCTGGTCGGGGTCGGGCTGATCATCATCCTGATCAAATGGATCGCCAACATGGCGGTGGCCTATGAGGTCACCAGCGACCGGCTGATCCTCCACAAGGGCATCCTCACCAAGTCGATCGACGAGATCGAGCTCTACCGGGTCAAGGATGTCCGGATCGACTTCACGATCATCAACCAGATGGCGGACATCGGCACGATCACGATCACCTCATCCGACGAGACGACGCGCGACGCGCCGCTGATCATCCGCGACGTCGACCATGCCCGCGCCCGCCGCGAGCAGCTGCGCGACCTGGTCAACACCGCTCGCCGCGCGCGCGGCGTGCGCGAGTTCGACATGGTGCACGAGGATTTCGGCGAGCCGGCGTGAATCCGCACCCCGCGAACCGGAAACGCCGCCTGTAACGGGCGTCACGCGCCAGGTTTAGCCGCCTGCCTCGCGCCGATCCGTGAGACACTGCGCCATGAACCGGGCGACCATCGCCTCGGCGGACGTGCCGAGCCGATCGAGGATGACGGCCGCGCTATGCCAGATCAGTTCGTTGTCGGGCTGCAGCAGGATCGCATCGGCGATCTCGGTCCAGGCGGCCTCGGCATCCCCCTGCTGATCGAGTTCGATCGCGCGCTCGTGGCGACCAAGGGACAAATTCGGAAAGGCGGCGACGAATTCTTCCAGCGACGCGAAATGGGAGGGCTCGCCGCTGATCAGCGCGATGAGCGAGTCTCGGGCGAAATCGGCGCAGATCGCGTAATAGATTCGAAGGATCCATTTCTCCAGCGCGAAGCCCTCTGCGCCGGTGCGCGCGGTCAAGCGCTGGACGAGCGCCCTCGGTACGGTGACGAAGCCGATGAACTCGCTGTCCTCGAGGTCGATATCGCCGATGGCGATGTCGCGCGTCCGGCTTTCGAAGCCGCGACGCAGCACCGCCAGCAGGTCTTCCAGGTCCTCGGTCTCCATCTCGACGTCGGCGCGCTCGGTCTCCGCGCGCAACATCTCGATCGAGATGGGCAGCAGTCCGACGCCGACCGGCATGAAGGGATATTCGGATCCCTGTTGATTGATCTCGGCAAAGGCCATGCGAATGGCGGCGGAAGGCACGAGCCACGGATCCCTCAGCGCCTCGTCGAACTGCACCGGGTTCTCGAAATATAGATCCAGGAGTGCGTCGGGTACCAGGACGCGCTCCTCCATGATCTGCTCGAGCCATTCCTCGCCGCGAGCCTGGGCTATCCTCGCCATTGCGGTGGCAGGCGACCAGGGAACGGAAGCGCGATCGGTGTCGGCGAAGTTGTTGAAATGCCAGAGCATGAACATGCCCCCATCGGCTTTGATTTCCTCGACCTGCGCGACAAAGGCGCCATAGGCGAGATCCTCATCGAGGCCCATCGCCTGAAAGCTCTCGGATATGACGCGGCAGAGCTTCGACGTCTCCAGGAACCGGCTCAGCCATTCATCGGCATTGCCTGCCGCCCGGGCCGCCGCGATCCGTGACAGGGTCGCCGCCTGCAGCCAGTCCAGATCATCGGTAGGGGTGCGGCACGGGGCCGCCGACAATAAGGCCGGACGGTCGATATCGAAGCTCCGCCATTCCGCGGGGGAGCCGGGCACGCGCCGGGCGAACTGCCGGAATATGTCCGCATCCGACGCCACTCGACGCCGGACGCCGAGCAACGATGTGAGCCATTCTATCGCGACGCCGGAATGCACGACCACGCCCGAGCAGATCGAATCGATCACGAACTCCAGGGCGCGGCGATAGCCATGGTGGTGGAGCGTCCACAAGGTTCCGCGGGCCAGGCGGGAAAGGCCGCCGCCGTCGGAGCCCTGCAACGTCCAATAGCCTGGAAGCGACCGCATCGCGTCCGGCGGTGGCACGATGGCATCCGCGACCCAGCCGGCGGGAGGTGCGTCGTCGGGCCAGTCCGCGGTGTTGTAGAAAAAGGTCAGCTCCGGCGGGATCGTGATCGGAACCCCGAAATGCGGTGCCGCGAAAAGCAGCGCGCCCAACGGCGCATTCCGGCGCACCACGAAGTCCGTCAGGCTTTCCCGATCGGGGCCCCGATGATGCGCCAGGCCGAACAGTCGGAGTTGCAGGAAGATCGCCGAGGCGAGTGGATCGAGGCGCGCCGGCGCGCTCACTCCTTGCCGCCGCCGCGGGCCAGCTTGATCCCCGCGCCGATGATGGCCGCAAGATCGCGTCGCGCATCCCATAGCGCGCGCAGCGCAACGAGCAGCGTCTCGCCGGCAGAACGCCCGTTCCCGCGCTGATAGGAGAGGCCGTCCGCCGCGAGGGTCCGGCCGATCTTGTCGTCATTGAGCGTGCCGCTCGCGCTGTCGGCGTTCGCGGCAACGATGGCCAGAAGCTTGCGCAGCCGATGCACCGCCTCCTTGTCCTCCGCCAGCCCGCCCAGCGGCACATAGAGCGCATTGCCGGGTTCGGTCAGCCTCGCCACCACCAGCGCCCCCGGAAAGACGATGGCGGAATCGGCCAGCAGGCCCCGCGCAAAATCCGCCATCGGCCGCGACAGGCTGATCCGACCCAGCCCGTCATCGGATCTCGCCGTGGTGCGCCGGCGACGTGGCGCAGGCTCGAACAGCACCATCACCGACTTGCCGGAATCATCTGCGACCGTCTCGCCGGTCAGATACGCATCGATGGCGGCATCCGCCGCCGCGTCATGGACGACGATGCAATATGCGCCTTTGAAATGCGCATCCAGCCGCGCAAGTACTTCGGGCTTCAGCAGCGTTTCCGCTTCTTCGACGGGGCCGCTAAGCGCCTCGACTCCAAAGGTCTTTATCGAAACCTGCAGCAGTCGCCGCATTTCCTGCATCGGCATCTCAAGCAATCCCTCGACAAGCAGCGATGTATGACTTGCGCACCCGATGTCTTCGTCGGCAATCTTGGCGCCGCATGTCCGCTTTCACGCAGATCGGCAGTCACTGGCACCAATTCGCCGTTGCCTGGTAAAGTATCGAATCTGTCTTGAGCCCGCCATCGGAATCCGTCCGGCTTCTCGCGGACGACATCACCGCCCCACCACCACCTCCCGCGTCACCCCGATCGCCGCCAGGAACGCGGCGTCGTGGCTCACCACCAGCAGCGCCCCGTCGAACCCGGCCAGCGCCGCCTCCAGCACCTCCACCGATTCCATGTCGAGATGGTTGGTCGGCTCGTCCAGCAGCAGCAGTTGCGGCGGCGCCGCGCCCGCCAGCACGCAGGCCAGTCCGGCGCGCAGCTTCTCGCCGCCGCTCAGGTCGCGCACCCGCTTCAGCGCATCGCGGTTGCGGAACGCGAAGCGCGCACACGCGGCATGGGTCTCGCGTTCGCCCAGCTCGGGATGCAGCCGCCGGAAATTGTCGAGGATCGACAGCGCCGGGTCGAGCAGCCCGACATGCTGGTCGAGCATCGCCAGCCGCCCCTCGGCGCGGCGCACCGTCCCGCCGCTCGGCACCGTCCAGCCCATCGCGATTCTGAGCAGGCTGGTCTTGCCCGCGCCGTTCGGCCCCGCCACCGCCACCCGCTCGGGCCCGACGATCTCGAAGCGCCACGGCCCGAGCACGCGCCCGCCGACCTCGAGCGTGACATCCTCGAACGCGAGCAGGCGCCGGTTGGCCGGCAGCCCGGTCGCCGGCAATTCGATCGTCAGCGGCGTCACCACCTCGACCTGCGCCTTGGCCGCGCCCAGCCGCGCATCCGCCTCGCCCAGCACGCGTTCGGCCAGCCTTTCGCCGCGCCCGCCCGAATTCTCGGCACGCTCGGCCTGGCGCCCCAGCAATATCTTCGGCTCGGAGCGCTTGGCGGCAAAGGCGCGCCCCGCCTTGTCGCGCCGCGCCTGGCGCTCGCGCTGCTGCTGCGTCGTCGCCTCCGCCCCGCGCAGCGCGTCGCCGGCACGCTCGAGCTCGGCCTCCGCCCGCGCCCGCTCGGCGGCGCGCGCCTCTGCAAAGGCCGACCAGCCCCCGCCGAACAGCCGCGCGCCCAGCCGGGTCAGCTCGACGATCCGGTCCATATGCTCGAGCAGCGCCCGGTCATGGCTCGCGACCAGCATGCCGCCCTTCCACCCGGCCACCAGCGCAGCGATCGCCGCGCGTCCCTCGGCATCGAGATTGTTGGTCGGTTCGTCGAGCAGCAGAAGGTCGGGCGCCTCGATCCGGAGCCGGGTGATGCCGATCCGCGTGCGCTCGCCGCCGCTGAAGCTCGCCAGCTTCCGGTCGCGCGCCACGCCGCGCAGCCCCGTCTCGGCCAGCGCCGCCGCGATCCGCGCCTCCAGCGTCCAGTCCGCCTCGGCGAAGTCGGTCTCGTCGCCCGCCCCCGCCGCGATCCGCGCCAGCCGGTCGAGCCCGTCCCGCACCCCGAGCGCCTCGTCGGCACGCCAGTCCTCGGGCCAGTCCTGCCGCAGCACGCCCACGCTGCCGCCCAGCGTCACGCCGCCGCCCGCAGGCACGGCCTCGCCCGCGACGATGCGCAGCAGGGTCGACTTGCCCGAGCCGTTGCGCCCGACCAGCCCGACGCGCTCGCGCCCGACCGACAGGGTCAGAGTATCGAAGAGCCGGACGCCCTCAGGCGTTGCGGCAGAGACGGAGTCCAGGGTGAGCAGAGACATGAGGCACCGGAATGCAGGAGGAGAGGATCGGTCGAGCGATGTCCTGTCCGTTCCGCATGATGCCGTACTCCTGCCTGGGCCGTTGAAGGCCGCCTAAGTGGCGCGGGAGGGGCGGAATGGCAAGCTTATCCTCCCCCGCCAGGGAGAGGTGGCGCCGAAGGCGACGGACGGGGAGGACGGCGATCCGCCCTTCAGCCTGTCCCATCCGTCACCCCGGACTTGGTCCGGGGCCCACCCCTCCGCAAGCGAGCAGCGGGAGCCTTG
>CBIHNZ010000080.1:0-9091 GCA_966211615.1 uncultured Sphingomonas sp. | reverse complement strand
CCGGTCGGCGCCTGCGTCGGCATGAAGGGCAGCCGCGTCCAGGCGGTCGTCCAGGAGATGCAGGGCGAGAAGATCGACATCATCCCCTGGTCGCCCGACACCGCGACCTTCGTCGTCAACGCGCTGCAGCCGGCCAATGTCAGCCGCGTCGTGATCGACGAGGAAGAGGACCGCATCGAGGTCGTCGTCCCCGACGATCAGCTGAGCCTCGCCATCGGCCGCCGCGGCCAGAATGTCCGCCTCGCCTCGCAGCTCACTGCCAAGGCGATCGATATCCTGACCGAGGCCGACGCCAGCGAGAAGCGCCAGAAGGAATTCGTCGAGCGTTCGGAGATGTTCCAGAACGAGCTCGACGTCGACGAGACGCTGGCGCAGCTGCTGGTCGCCGAGGGCTTCGGGTCGCTCGAAGAGGTCGCCTATGTCGAGCTCGACGAGATCGCCTCGATCGAGGGCTTCGACGAGGAGCTCGGCCAGGAGCTGCAGAGCCGTGCGCAGGAAGCGCTCGAGCGCCGCGAGGAAGCCAATCGCACCGAGCGCCGCGCGCTGGGTGTCGAGGACGATCTCGCCACCATGCCCTATCTGACCGAGGCGATGCTCGTCACGCTCGGCAAGGCTGGCATCAAGACGCTCGACGACCTCGCCGATCTGGCGACCGACGAGCTGGTGCAGAAGAAGCGCCAGGAGCCGCGCCGCCGCAACGAGGATGCGCCCAAGCGCGAGCAGGACAAGGGCGGCGTGCTTGCCGAATATGGCCTGAGCGACGAGCAGGGCAACGAGATCATCATGGCGGCCCGCGCGCATTGGTTCGCGGACGAAGAGACGGCTCCGGCTGCCGACGCCTCTGATACCGGCGCAGCCGGCGAGGAGGACGCAGTTGCGGAATCCGAGCAATGAGACGCCGAGCGTAAACGGCATCGATGACGCGGCGGATGGTCCCATCCGCCGCTGCATCCTCTCCGGCGAGCACGAGGCGCGCGAGCATCTCGTGCGCCTTGCGCTCTCGCCCGACGGCGAAGTGCTGCCCGATGTCCGGGCCAAGGCCCCGGGCCGCGGCGCCTGGATCGGCGTGACGCGCGCCGAGCTCGAAACCGCACAGGCCAAGGGTAAATTGAAGGGCGCGCTCGCCCGCGCATTCAAGACCGGCGAGATCCGCATTCCCGACGATCTCGGCGAACGGATCGAGACGCAGCTCCAGCGCAATCTGCTCGACCGGCTCGGCCTGGAATCCCGATCGGGCGCGGTCGTCACCGGCGGCGAGAAGCTCGACAAGGCGGCGCGGTCCGGCAAGCTCCATCTGCTGCTCCACGCGGCGGATGCGGGCGAGGACGGGTCGCGAAAGCTCGCCCAGGCCTGGCGCGTCGGATCGGATCAGGAAGGCGGCGATCTCAAGGGATTGGCATTGCCCGTCCCGCGCACCATATTGTCCTTGGCGCTTGGCCGCGAAAATGTGGTACATGCCGGCCTGATCGATGCCCGGGCGGCCAAGCGGGTGAGCGAAGCGCTCGACCGTTGGCTGCATTTTATCGGACCCGAACACAGTCCCTGAGCCTTGCGAAACCCATTCGCACGGCGCATCGGCGCTATGCGGACGGCCCGACCGGAATAAGAATACGAACGAAGGATTTTGAGTACGCGATGAGCGATACCGACAACGAAAAGCCGAAACTGGGCATGCGCGCGCCGCTGGGTCTGAAGCGCACGGTCGAGACGGGCAAGGTGAAGCAGAGCTTCAGCCATGGCCGCTCGAACACCGTGGTCGTGGAGGTGAAGCGCCGGCGTGTCCTCGGCCCGCATGGCACGCCGCAGGAAGAGCAGACGCCGGTTCCGGCGCCCGCTCCCGCTGCCGCGCCCGCACCCCAGGCAGAGCGTCCGGCCCCGCCGCCCGCACCGCGTCCCGCCGCCGACAATCTGTCGCCGCAGGAGCGCCAGGCCAAGCTGCTGCGCGAAGCCGATGAGCAACGCATGCAGGCGCTCGAGGAAGCGCGCCGCCGCGAGGAGCGCGAGCGTGCCGAGGCGATCGAGGAGGAAAAGCGCCGCGCCGAAGAGCGTGCCCGCGCCGAGGCGGAGGCGAAGGCCCCCAAGCCCGCGCCCGTGGCCGCGCCGGAACCGGTTGCCACGCCCGCACCCGAGCCCGTCAAGGCCGCGCCGGCCCCGGCTCCCGCGCCTGCGCCCGCAGCGCCGCCACCTCCGCCGCCGGCTCCCGTGGGTCTGCAGCTCGATCCGAGCCGCCCCGCGCCGCGCCTGTTCACGCCGGTGCAGCGTCCGGAGATCCCGAAGCCCGAGCCCAAGCCCGAGCCCAAGCCCGAACCCGAGCGTCAGGCCGCCACGCCGGCCTCGTCTGCCTCTGCGCCTGCCGCACAGCGTCCCGCTCCCGGCGGCGGCGCTCCGGTGCGCCGCGGGCCCGAGCCCGCGCGTCCGCAGCAGCGCGATCGCAAGGGCGATGACCGCCGTCAGGCGGGCAAGCTCACGGTCAATCGCGCGCTCGGCGACAATGACGGCGCGCGTGCGCGCTCGCTTGCCGCGCTCAAGCGCGCCCGCGAGAAGGAACATCGCCGCATGGGCGGCCCGCGCGAGCCGCAGGTCAAGCAGGTCCGCGACGTGGTGGTGCCAGAGGCGATCACCGTCCAGGAACTCGCCAACCGCATGGCCGAGAAGGGCGCCGATCTGGTCAAGATGCTGTTCAAGATGGGTTCGCCCGTCACGATGACGCAGACGATCGACCAGGACACCGCCGAGCTGCTGGTCACCGAGTTCGGCCACAACATCGTCCGCGTTTCGGATGCCGACGTCGATCTCGTCACCGACACGGTCGAGGATGCCGAGGACACGTTGCAGCCGCGTCCGCCGGTGGTCACGATCATGGGCCATGTCGATCACGGCAAGACGTCGCTGCTCGATGCGCTTCGCGGCACCGATGTCGTCAAGGGCGAAGCCGGCGGCATCACCCAGCATATCGGCGCCTATCAGGTCACGCTGAAGGACAAGTCGAAGATCACCTTCCTCGACACGCCGGGCCACGAAGCCTTTACCGAGATGCGTGCCCGCGGTGCCAACGTCACCGATATCGTCATCCTGGTGGTGGCGGCGGACGACGGCCTGATGCCGCAGACGATCGAGGCGATCAATCACACCAAGGCGGCGGGCGTGCCGATGATCGTGGCGATCAACAAGATCGATCGCGAGAACGCCAACCCGCAGCGCGTGCGCGAGCGTCTGCTCGAGCATGAGGTGATGGTCGAGGAAATGGGCGGCGAGACCCAGGACGTCGAAGTTTCGGCGCTCAAGAAGATCGGGCTCGATTCGCTGGTCGAGAAGATCCAGCTCCAGGCCGAACTGCTCGACCTCAAGGCCAATCCCGATCGCGGTGCCGAGGGCAGCGTGATCGAGGCCAAGCTCGACAAGGGCCGTGGCCCGGTCGCGACCGTCCTGGTCAGCCGCGGTACGCTGCGTGTCGGCGACGTCTTCGTGGTCGGTGCCGAGAGCGGCAAGGTCCGCGCGCTGATCGACGACAAGGGTCGCCAGATCAAGGAAGCTGGTCCGTCGATGCCGGTCGAGATCCTCGGCCTATCGGGCGTCCCGATGTCGGGCGATCCCTTGCAGGTCGTCGAGAACGAGGCGCGTGCCCGCGAAGTCGCCGAATATCGTTCGGGCGTTGCGCTCCAGAAGCGCACGACCAACGCGCCGGCCAGCCTCGAGAGCATGTTCTCGGCGCTCAAGGACAAGCAGGCGATCGAGTATCCGCTGGTGATCAAGGCCGATACCCAGGGTTCGGTCGAGGCGATCGTCGGCTCGCTCAACAAGATCTCGACCGACGACATCAAGGTGCGCATCCTGCACTCGGGCGTCGGCGGCATCACCGAGAGCGACGTGACGCTTGCCGGCGCATCGGGTGCGCCGATCATCGGTTTCAACGTTCGTCCCAATTCCAAGGCGCGCGAGATCGCCGAGCGGAACAAGGTGGCGCTGAAATATTATGATGTCATCTATGACCTCACGGACGAAATCCGTGCGGGCATGGCGGGCACGCTCGGTCCCGAAGCGTTCGAAACCGTGGTCGGCCGCGCCGAAATCCGCGAGGTCTTCTCGGCGGGCAAGCACGGCAAGGCAGCGGGTCTGCTCGTCACCGACGGCGTCATCCGCAAGGCGCTCAAGGCGCGTATCACGCGCGAGGACGTCATCATCTACCAGGGCGAGATCGCCTCGCTCCGCCGCTTCAAGGACGATGTCCCCGAAGTGCGGGCCGGCCTGGAGTGCGGCGTGACGTTCACGCAGAACTTCGTGGACATCAAGCCGGGCGACTTCCTGGAGACGTTCGAAGTCGAGATGCGCGAGCGCACGCTCTGATCTCCTAACGCCCCCTCCCGCCGCAGGCGGGAGGGGGCCAGGGATAATCGATGAAACACGCCGAAACCGCCGAAACCCGTTCCGTCCGCCTGCTCAAGGTGGGCGAACAGGTGCGTCACGTCCTGTCGGAGATCCTCCAGCGCGGCGACGTGCACGACGAGACGCTGGCGAAGCACATGGTCTCGATCACCGAGGTCCGCATGTCGCCCGATCTGCGCCACGCCACCGTCTTCGTGAAGCCGCTGCTCGGCAAGGACGAGGAGGCGGTGATCAAGGCGCTGCGCACCAACACCGCCTATCTCCAGCGCGAGGTCGCGCATCGGGTGAAGATGAAATACGCCGCAAAGCTCAAGTTCCTGGCGGACGAGAGTTTCGACGAGGGCACGCATATCGATCAGCTGCTGCGCGATCCCAAGGTGGCGCAGGACCTGGGCGAGGCGGAGTAAGCGGCGAGGGTGCGGGTCAACCTCCCCGCACTTGCCCTTTCGCTCGCGATCGTCGGCGGCGCAGGCGCTTTCGCGCTGCGTGACTTCCCGCTTCCGGTTCTCGCGGGCGCTCGCCAGGGCGCGGACGAGACCGGTCTTCGCCGCAGTCCGGAAGCCATTGGTTGCCGTCAGGAGCGGCAGCTCGGCAACGGGGCCTTTGCGTTCGAACCACCCTGCGCGGGGCAGGCGCCATCGCCCGATGGTCGCCATCTCGTCGTTCGCAATGCGGGGCACGGGAACGGCGTGGGCCTGGTCCGCGCGCGCGACGGTGCCTCGCTCGCCGACCTCGGTGGGCTCGACGACGGCATGGCCTTCGCGATCCGCTGGTCGCCGCGCTCGGACTGGTTCTCGGCCAATCACGCGCTTCGCGAGGGCGGCGAACAGCTGCGCCTGTTCGAAATGATCGGCGAGGCGGCCTATGAGCGGCCGGCGCTGGTCGCCGAGGCCCGGCGCATCCTGGCCGAGCGCCATCCCTGCACCGCCGACGGCGAGGTTCGGGTCACGGGCGGCCAGTGGAACCTCGAGGGCACGCGCGTCTCGCTGACGGTGGAGGGCCGCTCGAACGGCTGCGATGCGAAGGACGGCGGCATGGTCCGCCGGCTGTCGATGGTCGGCGATGTCGCATCGGGGCAGGTGGATCCGGCATCCGTCCGTGCCGCATCGCCCGGACTCCCTGTCCTCACGCTCTAAGGTGCGCTAGCCCAGCCAGATGGCGAAGCTCTATTTTTACTATGCCTCGATGAATGCGGGGAAATCGACCACCCTGCTCCAGGCCGATTTCAACTATCGCGAGCGCGGCATGCGCACCCTGCTGTTCACCGCCGGCGTGCATGATCGCGGCGGCAAGGGCGTGATCGATTCGCGGCTGGGCATCAGCGTCACCGCGGTGCCGTTCGATGCCGATACCGATCTGCGCGTGATCGCCGAGGATGCGCATTTCGAGGCGCCGCTCGCTTGCGTGCTGGTCGACGAGGCGCAGTTCCTTTCCGCCGGACAGGTCCGCCAGCTCGCCCATCTCGCCGACGAGGTGGGAATACCCGTGCTCTGCTACGGCCTGCGCACTGATTTCCAGGGCAAGCTCTTTCCCGGCTCGGCCGAGCTGCTCGCGCTTGCCGACTCGCTCATCGAGATCAAGTCGGTCTGCGAATGCGGTCGCAAGGCGACGATGAACCTGCGGGTCGACAGCGAAGGCAATGCGGTGCGCCAGGGCGAGCAGAAGGAGATCGGCGGCAACGAGCGCTATGTCGCGCTGTGCCGACGGCACTTCATGCAGCGTACAGGCGCGATCGGCTAGCGTTCCCGCCCAAGGAGACCTTCGATGTCCAAGCTCTTCGCCGCCGCCCTGTTGCCCGTGCTGGCGCTCGCGACTTCCGTCCAGGCCCAGGACGCCGCGCCTGCTCCCAAGGGCGAAAGCACCTCGATCCCGTTCATCACGCGCGGCAGCGTCCGCACCTTCGAATCGGCGCCGAACGGCGAGGGCGTCTATATCGAGAACAACCAGCGCGACTGGTATTATGTGAGCTTCTTCGCGCGCTGCCAGAACATGCCCTTCGCGATCCGGATCGGGTTCGACACGTTCGGCAATGGCAGCTCGCTCCAGCGCGGCGACACGATCTTCGCCGATCGCGAGCGTTGCAAGATCGATGACATCGTCCGCAGCGGCCCGCCGCCCAAGAAGGTGAAGAAGCCCAAAAAGGGCTGAGCGCTGGCGGCATCGCGGCCGCTGGGCTAGTCGGCCGCGATGCATGGCTGGATCATCCTCGACAAACCGCTGGGACTGGGCTCGACCCAGGGCGTGAGCGCGGTCAAGCGCGCGCTGCGCGAAGGCGGCTATGGCAAGTTCAAGGTCGGCCATGGCGGTACCCTCGATCCGCTGGCGACCGGCGTGCTGCCGATCGCGGTGGGCGAGGCGACCAAGCTCGCGGGCCGGATGCTCGACGGCGACAAGATCTATGATTTCACGCT
Organism: uncultured Sphingomonas sp.; assembly: GCA_966211615.1. Classification (GTDB taxonomy): domain Bacteria; phylum Pseudomonadota; class Alphaproteobacteria; order Sphingomonadales; family Sphingomonadaceae; genus Sphingomonas. The sequence goes on along the minus strand of CBIHNZ010000080.1, from coordinate 2,297 downwards.
GCGCTTCGGCGTGCAGACCGACACGCTCGACGGGGAGGGCCGCGAGGTCGCGTATTCCGATATTCGCCCGACACCGGCGGAGATCGAGGCGGTGCTGCCCCGTTTCACCGGCCCGATCGAGCAGGTGCCGCCGGCCTATTCGGCGCTCAAGGTCGATGGCGCGCGCGCCTATGACCTAGCGCGCGCCGGCGAGGAGGTGGTGCTCGCGGCGCGTGCGGTCACGATCCATAGCCTGACCGTCGCGGGTGGCGATGCGGACTCGGTCACCCTCACCGCCCATGTCTCCAAGGGCACCTATATCCGCAGCCTCGCGCGCGACATCGCGCACGCGCTCGGAACGGTCGGCCATGTCACCATGCTTCGCCGCGTCAAGGCCGGTCCGTTCACCCTGGAACAGGCGATTTCACTGGACAAATTGAACGAAGCCGCTAAGGGCCGCACCCTTGAAGACTGCATCCTGCCGCTGAGGGCGGGGCTGGACGACATCCCGGCTCTATCCCTCACCCCCGACCAGGCAGGGCTGCTCCGACAGGGGCAGGTCTTGGCCGGGATAGCCGCTGACGATGGCCAATATTTTGCGCTGCTGGAGGAGGCTCCCGTCGCGCTGGTAGAGGCTCAATCCGGACTTGTCCGGGTCGTTCGCGGGTTCAACCTGTAAGTTCGATGTCGAAGGAAACAGCATGACGATTTCGCAGGAGCGCAAGGACGCGCTCGTCAAGGAACATGGCCGCGCCAATGGCGATACCGGCAGCCCCGAAGTCCAGGTCGCGATCCTCACCGAGCGTATCACGAACCTGACCGAGCACTTCAAGACCCACGGCAAGGACAATCATTCGCGCCGCGGTCTGCTGCTGATGGTCAACAAGCGCCGCAGCCTGCTGGACTATCTGAAGAAGAAGGACGCAGGACGGTACGCGGAATTGATCGCGAAGCTCGGGCTTCGCAAGTAACGAAACGGCGCCTTTTCGGGCGCCGTTTTTTCATCCCGGCATCGGTCGGGGAAAACTGGACCCCTGCAGGAGCGGGGGAACAAGGGGGACAATCCGGTCCCTCCTAACGGGCCAACAACGGTCCGGCTCATAGGCCCCCTGCGCATCGGGCGCGGGGAGTGAAGGAAAAACAATGTTCGACATCAAGAAAGTGGAAATCGAGTGGGGCGGCAAGACGCTCACTCTCGAAACGGGCCGTGTTGCCCGTCAGGCCGACGGCGCGATCCTCGCGACGTTGGGTGAAACCGTTGTGCTCTGCGCCGTCACGGCCGCGCGCTCGGTCAAGGAAGGGCAGGATTTCTTCCCGCTCACCGTCCATTACCAGGAGAAGTATTCGGCCGCGGGACGCATCCCCGGCGGTTTCTTCAAGCGCGAGCGTGGCGCGACCGAGAAGGAGACTCTGGTCTCGCGTCTCATCGACCGTCCGATCCGTCCGCTCTTCCCCGAGGGCTTCTACAACGAGATCAACGTCATCGCCCAGGTGCTGAGCTATGACGGCGAGAACGAGCCCGACATCCTCGCGATGGTCGCGGCCTCGGCAGCGCTCACCATCTCCGGCGTGCCCTTCATGGGCCCGATCGGCGCGGCGCGCGTCGGCTATGTCGACGGCGAGTACGTCCTCAACCCGACGCTCGAGCAGGTGAAGACCGGCGATCTCGATCTGGTCGTCGCGGCCACCGGCGATGCCGTGATGATGGTCGAATCCGAAGCCAAGGAGCTTTCGGAAGAGGTCATGCTCGGCGCCGTCCAGTTCGCGCACAAGGCGTGCCGCCAGGCCGTCAACGCGATCATCGACCTGGCCGAGAAGGCCGCCAAGGATCCCTGGGAAATGGCCGAGCAGGCCGATCTCACGGCTGCCAAGGACAAGCTCAAGAAGCTGATCGGCAAGGACATCGCCGCCGCCTACAAGGTGACCGACAAGTCCAAGCGTTCGGGCCTGCTCAACGAAGCGCGCGCCAAGGGCAAGGCTGCCTTTGCCGATGCGGCTCCGCAGGACCAGATGGCCGCCGGCAAGCTGATGAAGAAGCTGGAAGCCGAGATCGTCCGCGGCGCCATCCTCAAGGACGGCACCCGCATCGACGGCCGCACCACCACCCAGATCCGTCCGATCGAGGCGATGGTGCACTTCCTGCCCCGCGCGCACGGCTCGGCGCTGTTCACGCGCGGTGAGACCCAGTCGATCTGCACCACCACCCTCGGCACCCGCGACGCCGAGCAGATGATCGACGGTCTGAACGGGCTCAATTACGAGCACTTCATGCTGCACTATAACTTCCCGCCCTATTCGGTCGGCGAAGTCGGCCGCTT
>CBIHNZ010000079.1:0-9438 GCA_966211615.1 uncultured Sphingomonas sp. | reverse complement strand
GTGATCGGCGTCACGCATTATCTCGTCGTCTCGGCGATCCTGTTCACGCTCGGCGTGCTCGGCATCTTCATGAACCGCAAGAACCTGATCGTCATCCTGATGGCGATCGAGCTGATCCTGCTCGCGGTGAACCTCAACCTGGTGGCGTTCTCGGCGTTCCTCGGCGACCTGGTGGGCCAGGTCTTCGCGATGTTCGTGCTGACCGTCGCCGCCGGCGAGGCCGCGATCGGTCTCGCCATTCTCGTCATCTACTTCCGTAGCCGGGGCACCATCTCCGTCGACGACGTCAATCGGATGAAGGGCTGATGTCGGCGATCCATTTCATCGTATTCCTGCCGCTGCTCGCAGCAGTGGTGGCGGGTTTCTCGAACAAGGCGTTCGGCAGCTTCCTGCCCAAGGCAGTGACGACGGCGTCGCTGTTCGCGGCGTGCGCGCTCTCCTGGCCGATCTTCATGAAGTACATGGCGGGAACGGCCGAGCCGACGGTGGCGCCGGTGCTCACCTGGATCACCAGCGGCGACATGCACGTCGAATGGGCACTGCGCGTGGACGCGCTGACCGCGGTGATGCTGGTGGTGGTGACCAGCGTCTCGGCGCTCGTCCACCTCTATAGCTGGGGCTATATGGACGAGGATCCGGACCAGCCGCGCTTCTTCGCCTATCTCTCGCTCTTCACCTTCGCGATGCTGATGCTCGTGACGGCGGACAATCTCGTCCAGATGTTCTTCGGCTGGGAAGGCGTCGGCCTGGCGTCCTATCTGCTGATCGGCTTCTGGTTCAAGAAACCGAGCGCCAACGCCGCGGCGATCAAGGCGTTCGTCGTCAACCGCGTCGGCGATCTCGGCTTCATGCTCGGCATCTTCGGCACCTTCCTGGTGTTCGGCACGATCTCGATCCCCGACATCCTGGCGGCGGCGCCGCACATGCACGGATCGACGATCGGCTTCCTGGGCCAGCGCTGGGACACGATGACGATTCTGTGCCTGCTGCTGTTCGTCGGCGCGATGGGCAAGTCGGCGCAGCTCGGCCTGCACACCTGGTTGCCGGACGCGATGGAAGGCCCGACCCCGGTCTCGGCACTGATCCACGCGGCGACGATGGTCACCGCGGGCGTGTTCATGGTCTGCCGCCTGTCGCCGATGTTCGAGCAGAGCCATGTCGCGATGGGCGTGGTGACCTTTGTCGGCGCAGCGACCTGCCTGTTCGCCGCGACGGTCGGCACCACGCAGACCGACATCAAGCGCGTCATCGCCTATTCGACCTGCTCGCAGCTCGGCTACATGTTCTTCGCCGCCGGTGTCGGTGCGTACGGCGCGGCGATGTTCCACCTCTTCACGCACGCCTTCTTCAAGGCGCTGCTGTTCCTGGGCGCGGGCTCGGTGATCCATTCGATGCACCACGAGCAGGACATGCGTTTTTATGGCGGCCTGCGTAAGCACATCCCGATCACCTTCTGGACGATGATGGCGGGCACGCTCGCGATCACCGGCGTGGGTCTGCCGGCGCTGTTCGGCAATCCGGTCGCCTTCGGTTTCGCCGGCTTCCATTCGAAGGACGCGATCATCGAGGCGAGCTATGCCGCGGGCCAGACCAGTGCCTTCTGGGTGGGTGTGTTCGTGGCGCTGCTGACGAGCTTCTATTCGTGGCGCCTGGTGTTCCTGACCTTCTACGGCAAGCCTCGCTGGGCCGCTTCGGAGCATATCCAGCACGCGCTGCACGATGCGCACGGCCATAACCATGACCGCCAGGACGAGCCGCACGAGGAAGATGCCGCGCATCACGCGCCCCATGCCGGCGATCACCTGCCCGCGACGGGCACGGGCGGCTATCATCCGCACGAGAGCCCCTGGACGATTCTGGTGCCGCTGGTGCTGCTGTCGGTCGGCGCGGTCTTCGCGGGTTTCGTCTTCCACGGCTTCTTCATCGAGCCGGAAGCAGGCGAGAAGTTCTGGAAGGGCAGCGTCGCCTTCAACGAGCATCTGATGCACGCGATGCACGAGGTGCCGGTCTGGGTGAAGCTCAGCGCGACCATCGCGATGCTGAGCGGCCTGATCATCGCCTGGGCGGCCTATGTCCGGGCGCCGGAATTCCCGGCCAAGTTCGCCGAGGCGTTCCGCCCGCTATACCTGTTCTCGCTCAACAAATGGTATTTCGACGAGCTGTACAACTTCCTGTTCGTACGGCCGGCGTTCGCCATCGGCCGGTTCTTCTGGAAGCGCGGCGACGAGAAGACCATCGACCGTTTCGGCCCCAATGGCGCGGCGCGTCTTGTCCAGCTGGGCAGCGCGGGCGCGGTCAAGCTCCAATCGGGATATCTCTATACCTATGCCTTCGTCATGCTGATCGGGCTCACCGCCGCGCTCACCTGGGTCATCACGAGGTAATGGCGCGATGACCGGATTCCCGATCCTTTCCGTCATGCTCGCCGTGCCCGCGGCCGCCGCGGTGCTGTGCCTGTTTGCGAGCGCGCAGAACGCCCGCTGGATCGCGCTCGCCGCGACCCTGGTCGACTTCGCGCTCGGCATCTGGCTGTGGGGCAGCTTCCAGACCGGTGCCGGTGCGCCGCAATGGCAGTTCGTCGAGAGCATCCTGATCTTCGGCAAGCCCGGCGGCGTGACGCTGTCCTGGGCGCTCGGCATCGACGGCTTCGCGCTGATGCTGATCATGCTCTCGGTCTTCCTGATGCCGATCTGCATCGGCGCCAGCTGGAAGGCGATCGAGACGCGCGTGCCCGAATATATGGCGGCGTTCCTCGCCACCGAACTCCTCATGATCGGCACCTTCGCGGCGCAGGACCTGTTCCTGTTCTACATCTTCTTCGAAGGTGGCCTGATCCCGATGTTCCTGATCATCGGCATCTGGGGCGGCGCCAACCGCATCTACGCATCGTACAAGTTCTTCCTGTACACGCTGCTCGGCAGCCTCGTGATGCTGATCGCGATGCTCTACATGGCGCTGACTGCCGGCACCTCGAGCATCCCGACGCTGATGGCGTATGACTTCCCGGCGCATATCCAGACCTATTTGTGGCTGGCCTTCTTCTGCTCGTTCGCCGTCAAGATGCCGATGTGGCCGGTCCATACCTGGCTTCCCGACGCCCACGTGCAGGCGCCGACCGCGGGCTCGGTGATCCTGGCGGGCGTGCTGCTGAAGCTCGGCGGATACGGCTTCCTGCGCTTCTCGCTGCCGATGTTCCCCGAAGCTTCGGCCCAGCTGATCTGGCTGGTGTTCGGCCTGTCGGCGATCGCGGTGATCTACACCAGCCTGGTGGCGCTCGTGCAGAGCGACATGAAGAAGCTGATCGCCTATTCCTCGGTCGCGCACATGGCGATCGTGACCTTCGGCCTGTTCGCCTTCAACCAGCAGGGCATCGAAGGCGCGATGATCGTGATGCTGAGCCACGGCCTGGTCTCGGCGGCGCTCTTCCTGTGCGTCGGCGTGATCTACGATCGGCTGCACACTCGCGAGATCGACCGTTACGGCGGGCTGGCGATCAACATGCCGCGCTATGCCGCGCTGTTCCTGTTCTTCACCATGGCTTCGATCGGCCTGCCGGGGACCAGCGGTTTCGTCGGCGAGTTCCTGAGCCTTGCCGGCACCTACAAGGTCTCGACGCTCTACGCGCTGCTCGGCACGACCGGCATCATCCTGGGCGCGGCCTATATGCTCTACCTCTATCGCCGCGTGGCGTTCGGGGACCTGACCAAGGACGACGTCAAGGCGATGCCGGACCTGGAGGTTCGCGAACTGTGGCTGCTCGCGCCGATCGCGGCGGTGGCGCTGTGGATGGGCGTCTATCCCGAGAGCTTCCTCAAGCCGATGCGCGCCGATGTCGTGCGGCTGGTCGATCGCGTGAACCGCGCCGCGCCTGCCGGTGACTCGCTGCCGACCGCCGGCAAGGCCATTGCCGCGCCGGCGCACGGCGAAGCCCATACCGCCCCTGTTGCGCACGGGGGGGCGCACTGATGAACTATTCGATGCAATTGCTGATGACGCTGCCCGAGGTCGTGCTGGGGCTGGGCGCCATCGTGCTGATGCTGGTCGCCGCATGGGGCGGGCAGCAATCAACCAAGCTGGTGAGCTGGGTCTCGATCGCGGTGCTGGCGGGCGCGGGCATCGCACTGCTCGGCCCGTCCTCGACCGGCGGGGACGCGTTCGGCGGACTGTACAAGGCCGACATGTTCGCGGCCTTCTCCAAGGCGCTGATCTTCGCCGCCGCCGCGGTCGCGATCCTGATCGCGCCGAAATTCTTCGAGCGGACCTCGGGCGACGATCTGCGCCCCGAATATCCGGTGCTGATCCTGCTCTCTGCCTGCGGCATGGGCATGATGGTCTCGGCGGGCGATCTGCTGAGCCTCTATGTCGGCCTCGAGCTCCAGAGCCTTGCTGCCTATGTCCTCGCCAGCTTCATGCGGCGCGACACGCGTTCGGCCGAAGCGGGCCTGAAATATTTCGTGCTGGGCGCGCTGGCGTCGGGCATCCTGCTCTATGGCATCAGCCTGGTGTACGGCTTCAGCGGCACGACCGATTTCGGCGGCATTGCCGAAGCCTATGCCGGCCCGCGCTCGATGGGGCTTCTGTTCGGCCTGGTGTTCGTGTTCGCCGGCCTTGCCTTCAAGATGAGCGCGGTGCCGTTCCACATGTGGACGCCCGACGTGTACGAAGGCGCGCCGACCCCGGTGACGGCGTTCTTCGCCTCGGCGCCCAAGGTTGCGGCGGTCGCGCTCGCGGTTCGCGTCGCGGTCGACGCGATGGGCCCGGCGATCCATGACTGGCGCCAGATCGTGATCTTCGCGGCGCTCGCCTCGATCATCTTCGGCGCGGTCGCGGCGATCGGCCAGAACAACATCAAGCGGCTGCTCGCTTACTCCTCGATCAACAATGTCGGCTTCGCGCTGATCGGCCTAGCGGCCGGCGGCGAGAGCGGCGTGGCGAGCGTGATGTATTACATGGCGGTCTATATCGTCATGACCCTGGGCAGCTTCCTGATCGTGCTGCAGATGCTCGACGAGAATGGCGAGCCGATCGAGACGATCTCGAGCCTTTCGGGTATGTCGCGCACGCGGCCGGGCCTGGCGCTGGCGCTGGCGATCTTCATGTTCAGCCTTGCCGGCATCCCGCCGCTGCTCGGCTTCTTCGCCAAGCTGCAGGTGTTCGTGGCGGCCGTGCACGCCGGACTGTTCGCCTTCGCGGTGGTCGGCGCGGCGGCATCGGCGATCGGCGCCTTCTACTATCTCAAGATCGTCAAGACGATGTACTTCGACGAGCCGGCGCCGGCCTTCGCGGGCAAGACCGACCTGATCGAGGGCAGCCTGATCGTCGTGGCCGCGCTGCTGATCTCCCCGGTCGGCTGGCTGGTGCTGCGTCCGCTCGAGCTCTGGACGACCCACGCGGCGCAGGCGCTGTTCTGACCGCTGTCATCCGGACCGTCGCCGAGACGGGATCGACCAATGCCGACATGGCCGAGCTCGCGCGCGGCGGCACTCACGAGGGGGTGTGGCTGCGCGCGGAGCGGCAGAGCGCGGGCAAGGGCCGGCAGGGGCGGGCATGGGAATCGCCCGCCGGCAACCTCTATATCTCGACGCTGATCCGGCTGCGGCCGAGCGATCCGCCCGCGGCGACACTGGCGCTGGTCGCGGCGGTGGCGCTGGAGGAAGCGGTGCGGACCTTCGGTGTGTCGGCGATCCTCAAATGGCCCAACGATCTGCTGGTCGAGGGTGCCAAGCTCTCAGGCATCCTGCTCGAACGCACCGAGGATGCGGTCGTGATCGGGCTGGGGGTGAACCTAGCCCATTGTCCGGAGGGTCTAGACCGCGCAGCGACGAGCATGCGCGTCTATGGCCCGGCACCTGATCCGCAGATCTTCGCCGAGACGCTGGCCGAGAGCTTCGGGCGCTGGGTGGCGCGGTGGCGCGGCGAAGGGCTGGCCCCGGTGCGCGAGCGCTGGCTTGCCCGTGCGCATCCGACGGGCACGGCGCTCACCGCGCGCCTGGCGGACGGCAGCGCCGTCGACGGGCTGTTCGACGGCCTGACGCGCGACGGTGCGCTCATCCTGCGCTTGGCCGACGGCACCCAGCGTGTCATTCACGCCGGTGACGTGTTCCTGCTTTAGAATAGGGGAAGCTCGATGCTGCTCGCGGTCGATGCCGGCAACACCAATGTCGTCTTCGCTCTGGTCGAACCCGGATCCGGTCCGGGACAGACCGGGCAGATCCGCGCGCGCTGGCGGATCGCGACCGATCCGCGACGGACGGCGGACGAATATGCCGTATGGCTCAGCCAGCTGCTAAGCCTCGAAGGCTATGCCCGCCAGGACGTGACGGGGGTGATCGTGGGCACCGTGGTGCCGCGGGCGCTGCACAACCTACAGGTGCTCAGCAGCAAATATTTCGGCACCGAGGCGGTGATCGCGGGGCAGGGGGCGGCCGAATGGGGCTTCCAGCTCGATGTCGAGGAGCCGGGCAATCTCGGCGCCGATCGCGCGCTCAACGTGATCGCAGGCCATGCGCGGCACGCCGGCGACCTGATCATCATCGATTTCGGCACGGCGACGACCTTCGACGTGGTCGATTATCGCGGCGCCTATAAGGGCGGGATCATCGCACCGGGCATCAACCTGTCGCTCGACGCGCTCGTAACCGCCGCCGCCAAGCTTCCCCGGATCGCGATCGAGGCGCCGCGCAGCAACAGCGTGATCGGCCTCAACACGATCGATCAGATGCACATCGGTATCTATTGGGGCTATATCGCGATGATCGAGGGGCTGGTGGCGCGGCTGAAGGCCGAGGTCGGCCGCCCGCTCAAGGTGATCGCGACCGGCGGGCTGGCCACTTTGTTCGAGAAACAGACCGACGCATTCGACGTGATCGAGGGCGATCTGACCATACAGGGGCTGGCGATGCTGTGGGAGCGTACCCATATCAGCGCGTGACGCGGCACCCGCTTTGGCGCAGGAATGGCGACATCGTTGCGGGGCCGCAATTTTCTTTTTTACCTGCTGCCGTCCGGACCGCTCCGCCGACGGCACCTTCCATGATTCGATAGGAACTCCGTGAAACCTGGCAACGAACTCCTCTTCCTGGCGCTTGGCGGCTCGGGCGAGATCGGCATGAACGTCAATCTCTATGGCACCAAGGGCAAGTGGCTGATGGTCGATTGCGGCATCACCTTCGGGGATGCGAACTATCCCGGCATCGACGTGATCCTTCCCGACCTCCAGTTCATCGAGGAACGGCTCGACGACCTGCTCGGCATCGTGCTGACCCATGGTCACGAGGATCATATCGGCGCGCTGCCTTACCTGGCGGCGGACCTGGGCGTGCCGCTCTACGCGACGCCGTTCACCGCAGGGCTGATCCGCGGCAAGCTGGAAGAAGAGGGCATCGAGGAGCGCGTCGAGCTCAACATTGTCGACGAGGAAGGGCCGTTCGACATCGGGCCGTTCACGATCACCTACAAGCCGCTGGCACACTCGATCCCCGAGGGCAATGCGGTGCTGATCGAGACGCCCTATGGCAAGATCTTCCACACCGGCGACTGGAAGCTCGACGAGGCGCCCTCGCTGGGCGGGGCATCGACCGCGGCCGAGCTGACCGCGATCGGCGACCAGGGCATCCTCGCGCTGGTCTGCGACTCGACCAACGTGTTCAACCCCGAGGCATCGGGGTCCGAGGCCGAGGTCCGCAAGGGGCTCGACGAGGTCATCGGTGCCGCGAAGGGCCGGGTACTCGTCACCACTTTCGCCTCCAACGCGGCGCGGCTCCAGACCCTGGGCGAGGTCGCGCAGGATACCGGGCGCGAGCTCTGCGTCGCCGGCCGTTCGCTGGACCGGATCCTCCGCGTCGCCAAGGCGACCGGCTATCTGCGCGATTTCCCCGAGACGATCGATTTCGAGACCGCGATGACCTTGCCGCCGTCGCGCGTGCTGATCGTCGCGACCGGCGGGCAGGGCGAGCCGCGCGCGGCGCTCAACCGCATCGCCGAGGGCAGCCATGTCCTCAAGGTCCATCCGGGCGACACCGTCGTCTTCTCGTCGCGCCAGATCCCCGGCAACGAGATCGCCATCGGCAAGATCATGAACACGCTGGCCGGGCAGGGCGTGACGCTCATTACCGACCGCCAGGCCTTCATCCATGTCTCCGGCCATCCGGGGCGGCCCGAACTGGCCGAGATGTACAAGTGGATCCGGCCCGAGATCCTGGTGCCGGTACATGGCGAGGTCCGTCATATGCACGAGCAGGCGCGCTTCGCGCTGTCGCAGGGCGTGCCCAAGGCGGTGAACCAGGTGAATGGCGACATCGTACGGCTCGCGCCCAAGGGCCCCGAGAAGATCGGCCTGGCGCCGGTGGGCCGGCTGGTGCTCGACGGCGACGTGATCCTGCCGGCCGACGGCGCGACGATGAACGAGCGGCGCAAGCTGGCGCTCTATGGCCAGATCTCGGTCGCGGTGGCGATCAGCGCCAAGGGTGCTCTGATCGGGCGCCCTGTCGTGCGGGTCGAAGGCGTGCCGGTGGAGGAGGATCGCGACGATTTCCTCGACGAGGCCGCCGATGCCGCCGCGGAGGCGGTCAGGAAGGACAGCCGCGACCGCGAGAAGCTCCGCGAGAGCCTGCGCCTCGCGGTGCGCCGCGTCGCGACGCGCTATACCGGCAAGAAGCCGGTGGTCGACGTGCTGCTGATCGAGGCGTAAAGCCCGCGCCATGCAGTGGAAGTCGGCGCTCGCCATCTACGTTTTGTTCTGGGCTTTCTCGGTCTTCCTGGTGCTGCCCTTCGGGGTACGCACCAGCGAGGAGGCGGGCGAGGCGATGATCCCCGGCCAGGCGCCCAGCGCGCCGCACGGCTTCAGCCCGAAGCGCATCGCGATCCGTACGACGATGGTCGCGACCGCATTGTTCGGCCTCTTCATGCTCAACTATGTCTATGGCTGGGTGACGCCGGACACGCTCGACTGGACGCGCTACCTGCCGGCGCATTGAGCGCTGGTTCGGCGACCCAGGTCCGCGGCCGCTTGGAAGGTTTACGAAGTTGACTCGAAGCGGGGGTGGAAGCTCCGGCTCTCAGAGGCGCCACGACCTGCGCGCCTGCGACGCGACAGCAAGGTCACATCGGCGCGCCAGTCATGCAACAGCGACGCGACACTGACGCGACACCGACGCGACGGTAGCACGACACTGACGCGCCGGAGGGAGCCTGTGCAATCTACGGTTCAAAGAGCGGCGCCATCGAAGGCGGCGCTGCAGTCGAGCAGGCGAAATCCTACATTGCAAGACCCGGTCTGGATGCGAGGGCACTGAGCGCTTTCGCCCCTTTAGCAGCCCCAGTTGATGCCCTTCATACCCACCCGTCACCCCGGCCTTGTGCCGGGGTCCACTCATCCACAAGCGAACCGCTAGCGCCTTGAGCGCCTCGCCTAGTTGCACAGTGGGCCCCGGCACGAGG
>CBIHNZ010000078.1:0-10596 GCA_966211615.1 uncultured Sphingomonas sp. | reverse complement strand
GCGCGCCACCACACCTTCTTCGAGATGCTCGGCAATTTCTCGTTCGGCGACTATTTCAAGGAACAGGCGATCACCCACGCCTGGACCCTGCTGACCAAGGTCTGGGGCATCCCCGAGGAAAAGCTCACCGTCACGGTCTACCACACCGACGATCAGGCGTTCGATCTGTGGAAGAAGATCGCCGGCCTGCCCGAGAGCCGCATCATCCGCATCGCTACCAAGGACAATTTCTGGGCGATGGGCGCGGACGGCCCGTGCGGCCCGTGCTCCGAGATCTTCTACGATCATGGCGACCATATCTGGGGCGGCCCGCCGGGATCGCCCGAGGAGGATGGTGACCGCTTCGTCGAGATCTGGAACCTCGTCTTCATGCAGTTCCTGCAGGAAGCCGACGTCATCGTCGGCGATCTGCCGCGCCCCTCGATCGATACCGGCATGGGCCTCGAGCGCATCGCTGCGGTGCTCCAGGGCGTTCACGACAATTATGATACCGACACGTTCAAGGCGCTGATCGCCGAGAGCGGCGCGCTTACCGGTGCCTCCACCACCGGCGAGAACCAGGCGAGCCACCGGGTGATCGCCGATCACCTGCGTGCCTCGGGCTTCCTCGTCGCCGACGGCGTGCTGCCCGCCAATGAGGGCCGCGGCTATGTGCTCCGCCGCATCATGCGCCGCGCCATGCGCCACGCCCATCTGCTGGGCGCCAAGGATCCGCTGATGCATCGCATGGTGCCCAGCCTGGTCGCCGAAATGGGCGCTGCCTATCCCGAGCTCGTCCGCGCCCAGCCGCTGATCGAGGCGACCCTGCTCCAGGAAGAGACGCGCTTCCGCCAGACGCTCGCCAACGGTCTGCGCCTGCTCGACGAGGCCACGCTCGGCCTGACCGAGGGCGACACGCTCCCGGGCGAAACGGCGTTCAAGCTCTACGACACGTTCGGCTTTCCCTATGACCTGACCGAGGACGCGCTGCGCGCCAACGGTATCGGCGTCGACCGCGCCGGCTTCGACACGGCGATGGCCGAGCAGAAGCGTGCCGCGCGCGCCGCCTGGAAGGGCTCGGGCGACAAGGCCAGCGAGGAGCTGTGGTATGACATTGCCGACGAGCTCGGCAGCACCGAATTCATCGGCTACGGCGCGACCGAAGGCGAAGGCCAGGTGGTCGCGATCGTCAAGGACGGCGCGCGCGTCGAAGAGGCCGGGGCAGGGGACAGCGTCACCATCCTCACCAACCAGACGCCTTTCTATGGCGAATCGGGCGGCCAGATGGGCGATGCCGGCATGATCTACGGCAAGGGCGACACCATCGTCGCCGTCGAGGACACCTCGAAGCCGCTGGGAAGGCTGCACGCGCATCAGGCGCGCATCGCCCAGGGCGAGCTTGCCGTCGGCGATACGGTCACGCTCAAGGTCGATGCCGATCGCCGCGATCGCATCCGCGCCAATCACTCGGCCACGCACCTGCTGCACGCCGCGCTGCGCAAGCGGCTGGGCGAGCATGTCACGCAGAAGGGCAGCCTCGTCGCGCCCGATCGCCTGCGCTTCGATTTCTCGCATCCCTCGGCACTCACCGCGCAGCAGATTGCGGACATCGAAGCCGATGTGAACGCCCAGATCCGCCACAACGAGGCGGTCGGCACGCGACTGATGACCCCCGAAGATGCGATTTCCGCGGGCGCGATGGCGCTGTTCGGCGAGAAATATGGCGACGAGGTCCGCGTGCTCTCGATGGGTCGCGGCGACGACGCGCATTATTCGGTCGAGCTGTGCGGCGGCACCCATGTCGACGCCACCGGCGACATCGCGCTCTTCAAGATGATCTCGGAAAGCGCGGTCTCCTCGGGCGTGCGTCGCATCGAGGCGCTGACCGGCGAGGCGGCGCGCCAATGGCTCAACGCCCGCGACGAACGGCTGCGCGAGGCGGCAGCGACGCTCAAATCGTCGCCCGACGAAGTACCGGCGCGCGTTGCCGCGCTGATGGAGGACCGCCGCCGGCTCGAACGTGAGCTCGCCGATGCCAAGAAGGCGCTCGCGCTGGGTGGCGGCAGTGCCGCGGCTCCGGCGGGGCCCGAGCAGGTCGGCGGCATCAATTTTGTCGGCCAGGTGCTCGACGGTCTCGATCCCAAGGCGCTGCGCGGCGCGGTTGACGAGGCCAAGGCGAGGATCGGCACCGGCGTGGTCGCCTTGGTCGCGGTCAACGAAGGCCGCGCCTCGGTCGCGGTCGGCGTCAGCGACGGGTTGGGCCTGAGCGCAGTCGATCTGGTCAAGATCGCGGTCGCGGTGCTCGGCGGGCAGGGCGGCGGTGGCCGTCCCGATATGGCACAGGGTGGCGGACCCGATGGCGACAAGGGTGCCGAGGCGCTCGAAGCCGTGAAGGGTGCGCTGGCTGAGGCGAAGGCGGCCGCCTAAGGCCGCTTACCGCGTCTCGGAGACGAGGTGCTGGGCGAAGAACGGAAGCATGTCGGTCGTCGCGCGTCCGTCGGGCGTCCAGTGCCGCTCGCCCCAGCCGCCGCGATATTCCTCAGCCTCATAGGGCACGCCGAACTCGTCGAGCACATGCGTGAATGCCTGGTTCGAATAGATATGGTCCTGATTGGCGTCGCCTCGCGCCCAATCGAACTTGAGGCCCCGCAGCTTGCGCAAGTTCGTGGCGTGTCGGGGCACCAGGCGCGCAAGCAGGAAATTGTCGTGCAGGCGCTCGGTCACCGCCGGGTCGATCACGAGTTGGCCGTCGACACGCCGCGCCGGCGGATCGAAGAACAAGGGCGCGCGCGCCGGATTGGGCAAATGCGCCTGAAAGATCGACGTGAAGATCAGCGAAAAGCCGTCACCCTTGAGGTCGTCGACCGTCTTGGCTCCGGCAAGCACCTCCCAATTGGGACGCGACAGCATCGTCTGAAGGCCCGTACCGGTGCCGATGGGGTGCAACGCATAGACCGATCCGAATACCTCCGGATGTGTCATCCCGAAGCGGATTGCGCCATATCCGCCCATCCGATCGCCGGCGATGCCGCGCGATTCGGCGCGGGGCAGGGTGCGGTACTTGGTATCGATATGCGGTACGACCTCGCGAACCACGAAATCCTCCCAATTACCGGTGACCGGCGAATTGACGAACCAGCTTCCGCCCATCGGCGTGCCATAATCGGCCGAGACCAGGATCAGCGGCGGTATCACCCGATCACGGATCGCCGCGTCGAGCACCGCCTGCGCGCCATGATTCGCGAAAGGCGCGGTGTGATTCTCGAAAAAGGCCGGGAGATAATAGACGACCGGGAAGCGCCGGCCGGGCGCTTCATAGCCATCGGGCAGGTACACGCTGACGCGCCGCGTGGTGGGTATCCCGATACGGTTGCTGGTCAGGCTCCTGGCCTCGATCGTGGTAGTGACGATCTGGCTCGCCGTTGCCGGCTCGACCTGGGTGAGCAGCAGTCCAGCGATCGCCAGCGCGAACCGATTCCGCATCGTCGTCCCCCCGTGCGTCATTGTCCCAGCGTATAGCCATCCTCGGGCTTCACCCAGATGAACTTCTGGGTCATGTCGGGCCGCGCGACACCGTCCAGCGTCACTTCCTCGATCATCAGCGCGCCTTCCGCCCGGTCGCGCGAGCACGCTTTCTTGCCGTCGAGCGGTGCGATCGCGGGGAGCACCTGAGCGCTGATCGCATTTGTCGTGGCCTCGTCGGCGGGCTTGCCGTCGACGGTGAATTTCGCCGCTGCATAGTCCGATTTATGGACGATCGAGCAGACCGCTTCGCCCTCGACCTTGCCGGTCGCGCGGGTCTCCATCCCGATCAGCGGGCTCGGTGCGATCATCAGCGTTATCACCGTGTCGAAGCTGCCGTCGGGACGGACGACATAGCTCGCCATCGCGAGGCACTTCTTCGTCTCGATATTGGGCGTGACGCATTGCAGCTTGCCCGCCCGTGCCTCTGCCAGCGGATCGGCGGTCTGGCTGGCGGCGAGGAGAAACAGGACTTCGAGCATCGTGCAAACTCCCTTGGGGATGGGTTCAACCGGTGGCTTCGTTGCTGCGCACGCGGCGGAGGCGCGGCTCGCGTTCCATGCCTACCGCCTCCTTGATCGCCTTGCGCATCTTGTCGCGCTCCTCGTGGATCGACGCGATCACCGGCCCGACCGCGATGCCGAGATCGACCAGCAGTGCCTCGGACAATTGCAGCGAGCTTTCCAGTGTTTCGGGCACAGCGTCGGTCGCGCCGGCCTTGTAGAGTTCGGCGGCATGGTTCGCGTCGCGGGCGCGGGTGATGATCGGCAGATCGGGCACCCAGCCGCGCACGCGCCGCGTCAGGCGTACGGTGAGCACCGGATCGTCCATCGTCAGGATCAGCGCCTTGGCATGACCGAGGTTCAGCGCGTCGACGAGCTCACTGCGCGTCACATCGCCGAACAATACCGTATAGCCTTCCTTGCGCGCGGCATTGACGTTGTCGACGTCCGCATCGACACCGATATAGGGCAGGCCGTGCCGCTTCAGCATGTCGGCAACGGTGCGCCCGACGCGCCCGAACCCGAGCACGACCGTGCCAGGTCCCGCCGCGTCGATCACCGCCTGCGGCTCCTCGCCGGCTTCGCGCCGCTCGATCATTCCCGAGATGAACTGGCCAATCTTGGCGAGCACAGGCGTCAGCGTCAGGCCGATCGCGGTTACCGTCGTCCAGAAAGCAGCGGTCGCCGGGACGATCAGTCCGGCCGCGCCCGCGACGCCGAGCACGATCAGCGTCGTCTCGGACGGGCTGGCCATCAGCACGCCGGCCTCCGCGGCTGTGCCTGTCCGCGCACCCGAGAGCTTCAGCAGGCCCATCGTGACGGCCGCCTTGACCAGCATCACCAGAAGGCTGGCCCCCAGCAGCGCCGCCCAGTTGAGCAGGACAAAGCCGAGATCGAGCCGCATGCCGACGGTGATCAGGAAGACGCCGAGCGCGAGACCCTTGAACGGTGCGGTGATCGCTTCGACTTCGCCGTGATATTCGGTCTCCGCGATCAGCAGCCCCGCGATGAGGGCGCCGACGATGGGAGAGAGACCGGCGGCGCTGGTCGCGAGACTGGCGACGATCACTACCAACAGGCTCGCCGCAAGGAAGAGTTCGGGGCTCTTGGTGCGCGCGGCCTGCGAGAACATGCGCGGGAGCAGCATGCGTCCACCGACGAACAGGATCGCGATCGTCACCAGCCCGGTGGCCAGCGTGATCAGCAGTTGCGTCACGCCGGCGTCGGCGGCGGCTGGCGCCATCGCGCCAAGCCCGAAGATGATCGGCACGAGCGCCAGATCCTCGAACAGCAGCATTGCGAACGCAGCGCGGCCCACCGCGCTGGTCGTGCCGGCGATCGGGATCACCAGCGCGGTCGAGGAGAGCGCGAGTGCCAGGCCCAGTCCGATCGCGCCACCGGTACTCAGGCCGGTCAGATAAAGGACGAGCGCCAGGATCGCCCCCGATCCGATCAGTTCGGCCGCACCGACGCCGAAGACCAATGTCCGCATGGCCCAGAGCCGCTTGAACGACAGTTCCAGCCCGATCGAGAACAGCAGCAGGATGATGCCGAACTCGGCGAACGGCTCGATCGAATGCGGATCGGAAATGGTGAGGTAATAGAGCCAGGGCTGGCTCTTGATCAGCGAGCCGAGCCCGAACGGGCCGACCAGCGCGCCGACCAGGATGAACCCGATCACCGGGCTGATCCGGAAACGCGCGAAGGCGGGAATCACCAGCCCGGCCGCACCCAGGATCACAAGGGTGTCGCTGAAGCCGCTATTGGTGAGGTTCAGCATGCTGTCGCCGCCGCCGAAAATTTACACAATTCACGACAAGGTGTCCGATCTCGCAACTTTGTTTCGCGGCGATTGGTCGAGGCAATATCGAGAAAGGCAAGGTTCCGGTTCATGCCGCAAGGGCAGCACGTGGAGTCCCACATTGCAAGGCGCGCGAAAGGATTTCCGCCATTTTGCAATAATAAGGGCGCGGAAGCATGCCGCCTCCGCGCCCTCTATTCACATGCCGGGCCGGATCAGCTCCAGGTGGCCATTTCGGCTTCGAGATTGACGCGGATCGCCTCGAAGAACTGCTCGGTGGTCATCCAGGCCTGATCCGGGCCGATCAGCAGCGCCAGATCCTTGGTCATCTTGCCGCTCTCGACGGTCTCGATGCAGATGCGCTCGAGCGTCTCGGCGAACTTGGTGACGTCCGGCGTGTTGTCGAACTTGCCGCGGAACGACAGGCCCTGGGTCCAGGCGAAGATCGACGCGATCGGGTTGGTCGAGGTCGCCTTGCCCTGCTGGTGCATGCGGTAGTGGCGCGTCACGGTGCCGTGCGCCGCTTCCGCCTCGACCGTCTTGCCGTCCGGCGAGAGCAGGACCGAGGTCATCAGGCCGAGCGAGCCGAAGCCCTGCGCGACGGTGTCCGACTGGACGTCGCCGTCGTAATTCTTGCAGGCCCAGACGAACTTGCCGCTCCACTTGAGCGCCGATGCGACCATGTCGTCGATCAGGCGATGCTCGTAGATGATGTCCTTCGCCTTGAACTGCTCGGCGAACTCGGCGTCGAACACTTCCTGGAACAGGTCCTTGAAGCGGCCGTCATAGGCCTTGAGGATCGTGTTCTTGGTCGAGAGGTACAGCGGCCAGCCGCGGTTGACGGCATAGTTCATGCTCGCACGGGCGAAATCGCGGATCGACTGATCGAGATTGTACATGCCCATCGCGACGCCCGAGGACGGGAAGTCGAACACTTCCTTCTCGATCTTCTCGCCATCGGCGCCTTCCCAGATCATCCGCAGCTTGCCGGGACCCGGGACGCGGAAATCGGTCGCGCGATACTGGTCGCCGAATGCATGACGGCCGACGACGATCGGATCGGTCCAGCCCGGAACCAGGCGGGGGACGTTCTTGATCACGATCGGCTCGCGGAAGACGACGCCGCCCAGGATGTTGCGGATCGTGCCGTTGGGCGACTTCCACATCTGCTTGAGGCCGAATTCCTCGACGCGGGCCTCGTCCGGGGTGATCGTCGCGCACTTCACGCCGACGCCATATTGCTGGATCGCCTTGGCCGAATCGATCGTGACCTGATCGTTGGTCGCGTCGCGATTCTCGATCGAGAGATCGTAATATTTGAGGTCGATGTCGAGATAGGGCTGGATCAGTCGCTCGCGGATCCACTGCCAGATGATCCGCGTCATTTCGTCGCCGTCGATCTCGACGACCGGCGTTGCAACCTTGATCTTCGCCATATGCTCGCTTTCCTGCGTGAGGGAGTTTGGCGAGCGTCTAGGAGCAAGGCGGCCGGGGATCAACACCGGCCGCACAGAAGTGCCCTATCAGTCCTTCCAGCAGGTCCAGATCTGGGCGGGCGGGATGTTTCGCCACTCCATGTCGTGATCGATATGCTCGAAATGGGGGCTGAGGAAGTTCTTCACCGCCGGATTATACTGGTAGACGAGGAAGGCGCCGTTCCGGCGCAGCACCTCGTGGGTCGCCTCGACGATGGCATCGCCGATGCCGGGCGGGAGCGTCGAGAAGGGGAGGCCCGATGCGATGTAGTCGGCTTTTTCGAAGCCGTGATCGCGAATGATCTGCTGCACGTCCGAGGCCGAACCCAGCACCGCGAAGAAGCGCGGATCGCTGATCGTGTGCTTCAGATACCGGATGAAATCGGGATTGGTGTCGATCACCACCAGCTTGCCGTCGGGCGCCAGGCGATCGAGGATGGGCTGGGTGAAGGTGCCCACGCCGGGGCCATATTCGACGAACAGCTTGCAATTCTTCCAGTCCACCGGCGCGAGCGTCTTGCGGATCGTCCAGCCCGAAGAGGGAGCGATCGCGCCCACCATCACCGGGTTCTTGAAGAAGCCCTTGAGGAACATCTTCCAGGGCGAGGGGATACCGGCGTCACGGCGGCTGCTGCGGGCACGACGCTTCGCGGCTGCGGACGATGCGGTCATGGGAGTCCTTCGAACTGTTACAATTGGGCGACAGCGCCTGCTCAAAAACCAACGAACATGCAAGCGCAGCGGTTGCATGTTGCGACGGGACGAGAGGCTCGGCCCCGCGTTACGGCGTCAAAGCGGACGCTTGAAATAGACCACGCGCTCGGTCTCCGCGAAGCCGATCGCGGCGTGGAAGGCGTGACTTGCCGCATTCTCCAGCAGCGCGTCGGAAGCGAATTCGGTGCAGCCGAACCCGCGCGCCCAGATCGCGACGCGCTCGACAAGCGCGCGGGCGGCGCCCGCATGGCGATGACCAGGCACGACATAGATGCCCTCGAGGAACGCGACCGGGGTGCTGTCGCAGCCATTGACATAGTCGCGCCGGATCGATGCTTCCGCGAATGCCAGCGCCTCGCCCGCATCGGAACGGCAGAGGAGCGCGAGCTTGTCAGGCTCGGCCAGCATCGCCTGGGCACTGGCGCGCAGTTCCTCCTCGTCCGGCCACAAGGCGCTGCGCAGCGCTGTCCAATCGTCGAGATCGCTGGCCGCGCACGGCATTATCCGCATACCGCCTCCTCGAAATCGCGCCTCCAGATGGGCAACGCAGATCTATGCCGCTTCGCCCGCGCAGGAAAGCGGTGGCGACGCGCGTTGTGTTGAGCCGTTCGCGCAGCTAGACGAACGCCATGGCATCAATCGACAAGCCTCCTGTCGGCACCTCGACGGTGAAATGGCGTTTCCCCGACATCCACCCCGAGGGGCGTAAATATGTGCTGATCGCCGGCGCGATCGCGCTGGCCAGCCTGTTCATCTGGGATTTCATCACCTGGCCGCTGGTATTCCTGACGATCTGCGTCGCGGCCTTTTTCCGCGATCCGGTGCGCGTCACGCCGCAGGGCGAAGGGCTGATCATCGCACCTGCCGACGGCCTGGTCACGATGATCGAGCGCGTGCCGCTGCCGCCCGAGCTCGCGGGGCCCCAGGCGCTGGGCGATCAGCCGATGATCCGCGTTTCGATCTTCATGAGCGTGTTCGACGTGCATGTGAATCGCACGCCGATCACCGGCACCGTCCGGCACGTCATCTACATCTCCGGCAAGTTCATGAACGCCGATTTCGACAAGGCGAGCGAGGAGAATGAGCGCCAGCACATCCTGGTCGAGGACCGGAACGGGCTGCGCATCGGCTTCACCCAGATCGCCGGGCTGGTCGCACGGCGCATCGTCAGCTTCGTCAAGCCCGGCGACATGATTGTCGCGGGGCAGCGTGTGGGCCTTATCCGCTTCGGCAGCCGGCTCGATGTGTTCCTGCCCGAAGGCTATGGCTGCCAGGTCGCGCTCGGCCAGCGCGCGGTGGCGGGCGAGACCATATTGGCGCGCAAGGGCGCGCAGAATGTCGCAGGCGTCGCGCAATGAGCATTCGGGACCAATGAGCGTCCGGCCGCGCCGCGAGCGGGGCATACCGCTGCGCGCGGTCGTGCCCAACACGGTGACCGCGCTGGCGCTCTGCTCGGGCCTCACCGCGATCCGATTCGCGATCCTGGAGAATTGGGAAGCGGCGGTGCTGATGGTGCTCGCCGCCGCGGTGCTCGACGGCATCGACGGGCGGATCGCGCGGCTGGTCCGCGCCGAGAGCCGGTTCGGTGCCGAGCTCGACAGCCTCTCCGACGCGATCTCGTTCGGTGTCGCGCCCGCGCTGATTCTCTATCTCTGGTCGCTTGAGACGCTGGGCCGCTTCGGCTGGCTCGTCGCGTTGATCTATGCGCTGTTCTGCGCGCTCCGCCTCGCGCGCTTCAACGCGCAGATCGACCGTGAGCATCAGCCGCACAAATCCGCGGGGTTCCTCACCGGTATCCCCGCGCCGGCCGGGGCTGCGCTCGCCTTGGCGCCGCTCTATCTATGGCTGTGGACCGAGGAATGGTTCCTGCGCTCGCCGATCGGCATTGCCTGCTGGACGACCTTCATCGCAGTGCTGATGGTCTCCAGCATCGCCACGTTCGCGCCGGCGGTGCGCCTGCGCCGCAACATCCGCTTTGAAGCCATCGCCGTGCTGGTGGTGCTCGCCGCCGCGCTCGTCTCGGCGCCCTGGCCGACGCTGACGCTGGTCGCGGCGCTCTATCTCTTCTCGATACCGTTCAGCGTGCGGAGCTATCGCCGGATCAGGCAGCAGCGCGCAACGGCGACCGGGCCGGCAGGCGCGCCGGAACCGCGCGCACCGTGACGCGGCTCAACCGGGGCGGCAAGGCAGGCAGGCTGGAAGCGGGACGCAGCAGCGCGGCGAAGCGCGGCAGTTGTGGACGAATGCTGACCCCCAGGGTCCAGATCGCGGCCAGGAACGCGGCGCCGAACAGCATCACAGCAAATGCACTCATCATCTGGCTCCCAAACCGCGCCGGAACAGGCGGGAATTCAACAATTCCAACCCGTTAACGCTGCGGAACACTTCGCGTCCGCTTTCTGAACCCTTTATGTTCCGCTAACGTTCCATCGTCAAGCGGGTTCGTTCACTTTTGTTCGCTTGCATTGCGTGTCGCTTTCGATTAAGCGCGCCGCCTCAACCCGCATGGGAAGCATCATAACCCGGTGCCAGAATATATTCTGGTTCCCGCTTCCCAGAGGCTCAACCGGAAGGAGTTATCCCTATGGCGGCACCTGTCGTC
>CBIHNZ010000077.1:0-11434 GCA_966211615.1 uncultured Sphingomonas sp. | reverse complement strand
CCGCGCGAGGAGCGCGTGCTGCGCATGCGCTTCGGCATCGGCATGAACACCGATCACACGCTGGAGGAAGTCGGCCAGCAATTCTCGGTCACGCGCGAGCGTATCCGTCAGATCGAGGCCAAGGCGCTCAGGAAGCTCAAGCATCCGAGCCGCAGCCGCAAGATGCGGTCGTTCCTCGACCAGTAACACGGCAAGGCCCCGCTACGGCGGGGCCTTCGCTTTTCCGCTTCCGTAGCTCGCCCCATGCCATCCTGCCGCGCATGCACCGGCACGAGCCAGCATCTGTGCCGCAGCCGCAAGATACCACGCTTCCTCGGCCAATAGATTTGCTGTACTCCTTGCACAAAGGGGGAAGCAGCGATGGCTGGCGAAGGCGCGGCAACCAATCGCCTGGATGTCCTGAAGGCATCCTTCTGGCCATTGCTCGTGGCAGTGGCGATGATTCTCTTTGCCGGGCCGCTCAGTCGTCTGGTGACCGCAGTCGCCACGAACGCCGGTCCTGCGCAGGAGATCGAACTCGGCCCGATCAAGCTCAAACTGAGCGCACGCGCGGCAGCCGCGATCGAGCCGCCGAGCAACGAAGTTGCCACCGCCCTCGCCAAGCTCAGCGATGCGGAGAAGGAGCAGCTGATCAGCCGCCAGGAAAACGGCCTGAACCAGGTCTGCCTGCCCGGAGGCTTTGCGAACCCGGGCACTTCCAGCTCGGGCGCCAATTCCAGCGAGTTGCGCTTCATCGAGCTGAAGCTCACCAGCTTCGCCGATCGGCCCCGCGCGCCCAGCGACACCGAGAGCTGGTGCAAGTTCGACTCTACGCGATGGGCGGTTTTCACCGAGCTCGGACGCAAGGTGCGCCGCTACCTCGTCGATATCAGCATCAAGGCGGTGCAGATCACCAAGAGCTGAGACGGCGCCCCGATGCGTCGGCAGGGACTGCCGCTTTCTTTGTAGTAAATCCGCCGTCAACCACGTCTCTACGCGGTTCAGTATAACCCCGGAGGTAAAAGAAACGGCGCCGCGTGAACGGCGACGATCTTTGGTCACTGGGGGCGAAATGCCGTTTGATTCCGTACAAATTGCGCATTTGGGTGGCGCCTGGGGTGCGATGGGTTCGCTCGCGGGCTCGGACGGCAGCGCCAACCATCCCTATCTCCGCCGTCTGATCGACGATATCGAGCCGCAGCGCGATCTGAGCGACGCGGTCCATTATATCTGCCTGCTTCACGGCCGCTATCCGGGCGTGATCGATCATGCGCTCCAGCACGCGCGGATGACGATCGAATCGGGCTGGATCGAAGCCGCGGCCGAGGCCTTTGCCGGCGAGCGCGCCTATCTCGTCCGCCTGGTCGCCGCCGCCGGCCCGCTGCCCAGCACCCCCGGCCATGCCGAATCGGAAGCCATCACCGCGGCGCAGAGCCACGCGCTGGACATGCTCGCCCAATCGGATCGCGCCGGTGGCGCACCCGGCGCCGCGGTCGCGCTCGCGATCGACTGGACCACGATCCGCCAGGTGCTCGATACCGCTGCGCACCGCTTCGGCATCGCGCCCTTCCCTTCGACCTTGCCCTTGGCCGAAGAGACGGTGAGCGTCGTCGACGCGATGGCCCGTGAATGCGCGATCGAGCGCGCGATGCTGTTCGGCGCGCAACAGGTATACGCCCAGCATCGCGGCCTGTGGGACCTGCTCGAGGCCCGCGCCGGCGCCCGCAATCGGGGCTGACAAGTCTCCGCCATACCGCTAGTTCGAAGCCATGCGTTTCGAAGGTACCCAGAGCTATGTCGCCACCGACGACCTGAAGGTCGCGGTCAATGCCGCCGTCACCTTGCGGCGGCCCCTTCTCGTCAAGGGGGAGCCCGGCACCGGCAAGACCGTGCTCGCCTATGAGATCGCCAAGGCGGTCGGCGCGCCGCTGATCGAGTGGAACGTCAAGTCGACCACCAAGGCGCAGCAGGGCCTGTACGAATATGACGCGGTGGCGCGGCTGCGCGACGGCCAGCTCGGCGACGAACGCGTCCACGACATCGCCAACTATATCCGCCGCGGGAAATTGTGGGAGGCGTTCACCGCGCCCGAGGTCCCCGTCCTGCTGATCGACGAGATCGACAAGGCCGATATCGAGTTCCCGAACGATCTTCTCCTGGAGCTCGATCGCATGGAATTCCATGTCTACGAGACCAAGGAGACGGTCCGCGCCGCCGAGCGGCCGATCGTGGTGATCACCTCGAACAACGAGAAGGACCTGCCCGACGCATTCCTGCGCCGCTGCTTCTTCCACTATATCAAGTTCCCCGACCGCGAGACGATGCAGGCGATCGTCGACGTCCATTTCCCCGGCATCCAGAAGATCCTGGTCAGCAAGGCGATGGATATCTTCTACGACATCCGCGAGGTTCCCGGCCTCAAGAAGAAGCCCTCGACCAGCGAACTGCTCGACTGGCTCAAGCTGCTTCTCCACGAGGAGATGCCGCTCGAGGTTCTCCAATCGCGCGATCCGACCAAGGCGATCCCGCCGCTCCACGGCGCCCTGCTCAAGAACGAGCAGGACGTGATGCTGTTCGAGCGGCTGGCGTTCATGGCGCGGCGGCAGCAGGGGAAATGAGCCACAAGGCCGGGTGCCTGTGCGGCGCCGTGAAGGTCACGATCGATGCCGAGCCGCTGGGCGCTCGGCATTGCTGGTGCCGGCTCTGCCAGTATCTGAGCGCGGGCGGCGGCACGGTGAACGTGATCTTCCCCGCCGACGCGATCGCGTCCGAAGGCGAGGTCCGCTGGATCGAGGGCGTCGCCGAAAGCGGCAACGCGATGCGCCGCGGCTTCTGCCCGGCGTGCGGCACCCAGATCTTCAGCCAGTCGAGCGGGCGCCCGCATCTGATGATCGTCCGCGCCGGCGCACTCGACGATCCCGGGCTGGCCGCGCCGGGATCGGTGATCTGGACCGCGGCGGCACCCGGCTGGGCGCATTTCGATCCCGAGCTGCCCCAGGTCGAGCGACAGCCTCCGCCCATCGCCTGAACGCGTGTCGTTAACCTCTTGGTAACCATTGAAACATAGGATTTCCGCGGGGGACCGTGTTTTCAGGGTTTGCCGATGCGTATCTTCCTGTCCTGTCTTGCTCTCGGCCTTGCCGTCGCCGCACCGGCGCGCGCGGACTCGCTGCTCGACTATGTCGGCGAATGCGTGCCCTTTGCCCGGGCGGCGTCTGGCATCCAGATCTATGGCGATGCCTGGACCTGGTGGGACCAGGCCGAAGGCCGCTACCAGCGCGGCCATGTGCCCAAGGTCGGCTCGGTGATCGCCTTCGCAAAAAGCGCGCGGCTGCCGCTCGGTCATGTCGCGGTAGTCAGCCGGATCGTGGACGAGCGCGTGCTGATGGTTACCCATGCCAACTGGTCGCGTCAGAACGGCGAACGGGGCCATGCCGAGCAGGACGTGACCCTGTTCGATGTCTCGTCCGATGGCGACTGGAGCGAGGTCAGGGTGTGGTATCGCGACAATGACGGGCTTGGCGGATCGGCCTATCCGGTCAACGGCTTCATCTACGGCACGCCCGATCCCAGCGCCGGCGACAAGGTGCGCAGTGCGCGCCCCGCTGCCGAGCTCACCGGCAAACAGCCCGACTATGTCGGATCGCTGATCGACGCGTACGCGCGCTAGCTTGTGCCCAACCCGCCGGTGCAGCATGAGGCCGCGATGGAAGCGCGCGGCAGCGATCGACATTGGTGGTGGCTGCTCGGCGCGCTGGCCGCGCTCGGCTTCGCGCTGCGGCTTGCCGGCGCCCAGGGCGCGCTATGGCTCGACGAGGCCTGGTCCGCGGTGCTGGCGCACGATGCAGGGACGCCGCTCGGCATCTTCCTCAACATCAATCACGACAACAACCACCATCTGAACTCGCTGTGGATGCAGTTCGTGGGGTTCGGCGCGCCGCCGCCGCTCGTCCGCGCGCTCTCGATCGTCACCGGCACCGCCGGGATCCTGGTCGCCGGACTGATCGGCAAGCGTCGAAGCCCGGGGCTCGGCCTGATCACCGCGACGCTGTTCGCGCTGTCGCCGCTCCTCGTCACGCTCGGTTCCGAGGCGCGGGGCTATGCGCCGATGACGCTCGCGCTGCTCACTGCGATCCTGCTCACCGACCGCTGGCTGGCAGGCGATGCCGAGCGGAGCCCGGCCACGGCGCTGGCGCTCTGCTTTTTCCTCGGCACGCTGTCGCAGCTCACCATGTTCTTCGGCTTCTGCGCGGTCTGCGGCTGGGTATTCTTCGCGCTGTGGAAGCAATCGACGCTCCGGCAGGCGGTAATCGACTCGCTCCAACTCCTCCTGCCAAGCGTCATTGCGATGGCAGCCGTGGCGGGGATCGTCCTGGGCGCAGCGGCGGCGAGCAAGGCCGGCTTCCAGTTCGGGCGCTACGATCCGTTCGATTGGCTGCAATATCTCCACGCGATCGTCGAGATGCTCGGCTATGCGCTCGGCGTCCCTTTTGTATCGGTCTGGTGGCTCGCCCTGGTGCCGATTCTGGTCGTTCTTGCTCCCGGCGCGGGCATTTCGCGCCTCGCCTTCCATCGACTGGCGATCATCGGTTTCCCAGTGGCGCTGGCGGTGCTGCAATCGGGCAATGTCGGCCACCCCCGTTACTACCTGCTCGCCGGCGTCGCGCTGCTGATCCTCGTCGCGGAGATGCTCTGGCGCGGTCTCGGCGTGAACGGGTGGAAGCGCGGGCTCGCCGGCCTGGCCTTCGGCGCGATCGTGATCGGCAGCCTGGTCCAGGACGTCGACCTGATCCGGAACCAGCGCGGCGATCCCGGTGCAGCGATCCGCGCGCTCCAGGCCCGCATTCCCGGCGGCACCAGCGTCATCCTCGACCGATCGACCGGACTGGCGATGCTCCAGGTCGCTGCGGCGCAGGACCGCTACAAGCTCGACATCCTCGAGAACAAGCCCTGCGGCCCTGCCCGCTTCCTGTTCATCGATCGCTTCAAGGGCGAGACGATGCCCGGCGCCTCGATCCGTTGCGGCAAACGCTATGCCCCGATCGCCCGAGCCTATGCGCGCGGCCTCTCCGGCACCCACTGGACGCTCTACGAACGCCAGCCCTGAGGCCGCACCTAGCCAACCGCGCTGCCCCAAATTAAGCTCGGGGGAAGGGGGAGGCAGCATGATCAAGACCATTTTGGCGACAGCCGTTTCGGCGCTTCTGTTCTCAGGTTCGGCGCTGGCACAGGAGCAGGTGGGCGGTCATACGATATACCGCACCGCCGATCCCGCGATCTGGACCGGCGACGCGACGAGCGGACCGCTGGTGCACAAGGAAACGAACACCAGCTTCGCGGAGCAGATCGGCCCCTTCAAGCGCACCCGGGTCATGGCGATCGACAATGGCCGGGACGTCGCCGTCCATTACGAACAGGCACGAGCGGGCGGCGCGCTCGAGATCACCGTCTTTCTGTTCCAGCCCGGCGACGCCGCCGATCACGCGCTCAAGGGCTCGGTCGAGGCGCTGACCCAGGGCGGTTTGATGCAGATCGTCTGGTCCGACGGCCCGTTCGACGTCGATGCGCCGACCAGGCTTCGCCTGTTCAAGGGCACCTACAAGACCGGCATCGGCCCCGGCGCGGTGATGGACTATCTCTATTTCGGCAATCTCGGGAAATGGACGGTGAAAGTCCGGGCGACCCTGCCCTCGCCCAAGGAGCTTTCCGAAGAACAGGCCATGGACGCTTTCGTTGGCGCGCTGCCCTGGTCCTCGATCCTGACGGCGAACGGGGCCTGCTCGGGCGTCGCCTGCAATGGCGCGCGACCGATGGCGTTCGACCACCATATCGGCGAAATGTTTCTGACCCAGCTGACCAACAGCGGCCAGGGGAAGAAGGTCAAGGACGCTCCCGGGCCGCTCTTCGCCCGCAGTGCGGGAGGCATGGACTGGAAGGTCGAGCCCCTAGATCCGGTCTTCGTGAAATTGTTCACGGACGGCTTTGGCAGCATCTCGACCGCGGCGCCGCTTTACAGCCTCGCATGGAGCAAGGGCAAAAAGAGCGGGGTCGTGCGGTTCTTCACGGGAACGCCGACCGAGGATATGTTCGACCGCAGCGTCGACGCGCTTATGGCCCATCCCGAGGAGTCCGCGTTCGTCGACGCGAAAATGGCGACCTACTACCTGCTGGAATGATCGAAACCGATGTTCTTCTCCTTCCTCGACGAGCTGCGCGCCGCGGGCATCCCCGCCAGCCTGAAGGAGCATCTGATCCTGCTGGAAGCGCTCGACCGCGAGGTGATCGATCGTACGCCCGAGGCCTTTTACTATCTCGCCCGCGCCACCTTCGTGAAGGACGAGGGGCTGCTCGACCGTTTCGACCAGGTCTTCGCCAGGGTCTTCAAGGGGATCGCGACCAGCTATGGCGTGGCCCCGGCCGATATCCCCGAGGACTGGCTCAAGGCGGTCGCCGAGAAGTTCCTGACCCCCGAGGAGATGGAAGCGATCAAAGCGCTCGGCTCGTGGGAAGAGATCATGGAGACGCTCAAGAAGCGGCTCGAGGAGCAGCATGGCCGCCATGAGGGCGGCAGCAAATGGGTCGGCACCGGCGGCACCTCCCCCTACGGCAATTCGGGCTATAATCCCGAGGGCGTCCGCATCGGCGGCGAGAGCAAGCACAAGCGCGCGCTCAAGGTGTGGGAAGGCCGCGAGTTCAGGAATCTCGACAGCACGCGCGAACTGGGCACGCGCAACATCAAGGTCGCGCTACGGCGTCTCCGCCGCTTCGCCCGCGAAGGCGCCGCCGACGAGCTCGACATCGACGCGACGATCGACGGCACCGCGCGCCAGGGCTGGCTCGACGTGCACATGCGCCCCGAGCGGCACAACGCGGTCAAGCTGCTGCTCTTCCTCGATATCGGCGGCTCGATGGACCCGTTCGTCAAGCTCTGCGAGGAACTGTTCTCGGCCGCCACCAGCGAGTTCAAGAACCTGGAATTCTTCTATTTCCACAACTGCCTCTACGAAGGCGTGTGGAAGGACAACAAGCGCCGCTTCACCGAGCGCACGCCGACCTGGGACATCCTCCACAAATATGGCCATGACTATAAGCTGATCTTCGTCGGCGACGCTTCGATGAGCGCGTACGAGATCAGCCATCCCGGCGGTTCGGTCGAGCATTTCAACGAGGAAGCCGGCGCAGTGTGGATGCAGCGGATGACCAACACCTATCCCGCCGCGGTCTGGCTCAACGTGCTTCCCGAGGCGCAATGGGGCTATACCCAGTCGGTCCGCATCCTGCGCGAGCTGATGAACGACCGGATGTATCCGCTGACCCTGGCCGGGCTCGACGATGCGATGCGCGAGCTCAGCCGCAAGCGCTAGTCCTTCGCGCCGCTGCGCTCCTTGGCATCCTTGACGATCCGGCTCGCGATCCGGCTCTTGGCGCTCATCCCGCGCGCCGTCGGCCGCGTGTCGTACAGGCCCTGCAGATAGGATCGATCGACCGAGGTGACCGAAAGCGGCGCGGTGGCGTTCGGATCGAACAGCGTCAGGATCGTATCTGTCTCGACACCCTGCTGCGGCGGCCGGGCCCCGGCCAGCGCGCGCATCGCGGCATAGTCGGCGATCTGGGTCAGCGTCTTGCCGAGCGTGGCGTCGTCATCGATCACCACCATCGAACCCAGGATCGCGCGCTGGGTCGGCAATTCGATGATCGACGCGCTCTTCACGTCCAGCACATTGGCGAAGGCGCCGCCACCCTGCGTATCCGAATGCCCCATCGCCTTTCCGTCTTCGTTGCGAAGCTCGGTAGTGTTCCAGACATGGACCGGGCCCTCCGCGAAGGCCCGCTTGAGATCGGCGTCGGCGACGCCGGCGAACAGGTTGGGCGTCTTGGTGCGCATCGCCTTAACCAGCGCGTCCGCATCCTTCGCGATCATCAGCACCAGGTTCGCCCGGCACTTCTCTCCCGCGACCTTCACGCCGGCATCCGCTGCGACCGTCCGGATACGCTGCGCCACGATCTGGTTATATTGCGGGGCGAAGCCGATCACGAGCGGGCATACCGGCTCGCGGAACTGGGTGAGCTGCCCGTCGATGCTCGAGCTGATCTGGCCGACATAATGCTTCGCGACCGCCGGCGGCACCTCGCGCTGGCCGGTGACGACGATCCCCTCTTCCTGCGGCTTTGCGGGGGCCTCTTGCGCGCTCGCGTTCGCCGAGATGAGCAGCGCCGCGATCAGGCCGGAACCAAATAAACGCGCACGCATCGACACCACTCCCGACTAGGTGAGTGACTCATATAACACACCGGTTGGTTGCACAAGATGTGTGCGGCTCAGAGCCGCTCGACGGCCCGTTCCAGCCGGCGGAGCACGGCATTGTCGCCTGCCGCGGCATTGGCGGCCTCGGTGGCCAGCGCCATCAGCCGCACCGCGCCGAAGCTGGCGGCAAGTCCCTTGAGGCGCAGCGCCGCCGCGGTCCACTCCTGGGGCCCCTTCGACGCACGCAGCCCGTCGATGCCGCGCTTCACGCTCTCGAGGAAGGCCTCGCGCAGCTCGGCGATCAGCGCGGGCTCGTCGCCCACCGCCGCCGCCAGCGTCGCATCGATTGCACCAGGATCATACGCCATGACGAGAGAGATACCCGACGGGCGTTAACCGTTCGTTTCACCACGAGTATTGGACGTGCTGCCAAATGTGTTAAACATGCCCGATGATTGGGGGAAACTCGGCCGAAGCCGCGCCCGCGCCGAAAGCGGCAGTCGAAGACGAACTGGTATTGGTCGATACGACCGAGCCGGTCGATGTTGTGGAGTTCGAAGACGACGAAGAAGAGGTGCCGACACGCCGATTCGGCTGGCTGGCCCCTGCCCTGGCACTGCTCGTCTCAGCGGCCTGGCTCGGCGCCATGGTCTGGCTCGCCCTTCCGTCGATCCGCGCCGGCCTCCAGCCGGTCGCGCTGATCGAGCTGATCGCCGCACTGTGCATACCGCCCGCGCTGATCGGTATCCTCTATCTCCTCTCGCTGCGCACCAGCGCCGCCGAGGCACGCCGGTTTGGCGCCACCGCGCGCGCGATGCGCGCCGAGGCGGCGAGCCTGGAGCGTGCCGTGGCCATGCTCGCCCGCAAGATCGAGGAGAATCGCGTTGCGCTTGCCGAGCAGACCACGGTGATGATCGCGATGGGCGATCGCGCCGCCGAGCGGATCGGCCGCGTCGCCCAGGATGTCGGCGAGCAATCGCAGACGCTCGATGCGAGCACGCGTGCGCTCAACGATGCGACCTCGGAAGCCGAGCGGCGCGTCTCGATCGTGCTGTCCTCGCTGCCCAAGGCGCATGACGAGATGCGCGGCATGGCCGAGCGCGTCGACGCCGCCGGCCTTCTCGCCAGCCAGCGCGCGGCCTCCCTCGACACGCAGCTCACCGCGCTCTCGGAGCGCGGTCGCGAGGCCGATCAGATCGCCAGCGGCGCCGCCGAGCGCCTCGCCGCGCACATCTCGCGGATGGAAGCGACCAGCGAGACCGCGAGTTCGCGGCTCGAACAGGTCACCGGCGAGATGTCGACCGCGGTCGACAGCGTGCTCGATCGTGCCGCCGAAGCGGTGGACGAAGCCCGCAAGAGCATCGCCGCGCAGGGCGAGGCGATCCTCGCCATGCTCGGCGCCAACCAGGCCGCGCTCGACCGCGCCGGCCGCGACAGCGCCGAGGCGCTGGGCGAGCGCATGGGCATGATCGAGGACGCGATCATGCGCGTCTCGATCCGCCTCGAAGAGGAGCAGGGCCGCGGCGACGCGCTGTTCACCGGGCTTTCGGGCGGCGTCGACCGGCTCGACCGCGACCTCCAGGCCCTCCATGCCTCGGGCATGGACCGCACCCAGGCACTATCGTCCTCGATCAGCGTGCTCCACCAGTCGATGGAAGCGATGACCGAGGCGATGCGCACCGGCGAAACCACCGCGCGCACCGTGATCGGTACCTCCGAAGACTTGCTCACCGCGCTCGACGCCTCGGCGCGCGAGATCGACGAGACGCTGCCCGAAGCGCTCACCCGCCTCGACGAGCGCATCGCCGCCAGCCGCCAGGTCGTCGCGGGCGCCAAGCCCGAGCTGCTCGCGCTCGTCACCGCCGCCGAAAGCACGCACGAGGCGATCGAGGCGATCGCCGACGTGGTTTCCAAGCAGCGCGACACGCTCGCCAAGACCCAGGCCTCGCTGCTCGAAACGCTCGCCACCGGCGGCGACCAGGCCGAATCGCTCGGCCGCATCGTCGACGAGACCATCGCCACTACCCAGCGCTTCGCCGAATCGGCCGCGCCGCAGCTCGTCGAGGCGCTGGTCCGCGTCCGCGAAACGTCGAGCGCCGCCGCCGATCACGCCCGCGAGACGCTTTCGATGATCGCGCCTACGGCAGGTCGCGCGATCGAGGAAGCGAGCACCACCGCGCTCCGGCGCGCGATCGACAGCTCGGTGCGGCGCCAGCTCGACGAGCTGGTGGAGACCACCGAAGCCGCGGTCAACGCCGCGACCCAGGCTTCCGAGCGGCTGTCGCACCAGATGCACCTGATCGCCGAGACCACCTCGAAGGTGGAGGCCAGGATCGACGAGGCGCGCGACGAGCGCGAAAAGGGCGACAGCGAGTCCTTCGCCCGCCGCGTCTCGCTGCTGATCGAGGCGCTCAATTCCTCGTCGATCGACATCACCAAGGCCTTCTCGACCGAAGTCAGCGACAGCGCCTGGGCGGCCTATCTGAAGGGCGATCGCGGCGTCTTCACCCGCCGCGCGGTGCGGCTGCTCGAGCCCGGCGAGACCCGCGAAATCGCGCGGCTCTACGACAATGACGATGATTTCCGCGAGAATGTGAACCGCTACATCCACGATTTCGAGGCGATGCTCCGCCAGATCCTGGTGCTGCGCGACGGCTCGCCGCTGGGCGTTACCCTGCTCTCGTCGGACATGGGCAAGCTGTACGTGGCGCTGGCCCAGGCGATCGAGCGGCTGCGGACCTGAGGTTCGGGAAGCGTCGGGCGGAAGGTCTGCAACTGGTGGTTAGCCGCCGTTTGCGAGTTTCAGTTGCAGAGCCCGAAGCTCGTCGAAGGCAGCAGCGACAAGCGTTTCCTTTTCCGACTGCCTCCATGCGGGAGAGCAATCCCACAGCACCTTGGCAACATCATCGCGCACCTGAAAAAATAGTTCAGACTGCGCCATTTCCTTGACCAGGCTATCGACAGGCTCGCCAAACTCCGAAGAGCCGTAGTGCAGTATGTCTGTAAGTGGGTGATCGCCCGCTTTCCCGTTCGGCATTCGTCGCTCCTGTTGTCGACCTACACGTAAGCGTCAGCAGGCAACGTCCGCAACTGGGGCGTTAGCTGCCATAACTCGTGCCGTCACCCCGGCCTAGTGCCGGGGCCCACTGTGCAACTAGGCGAGGCGCAAAAGGCGCTAGCGGTTCGCTTGTGGATGAGTTGACCCCGGCA
>CBIHNZ010000076.1:0-11746 GCA_966211615.1 uncultured Sphingomonas sp. | reverse complement strand
AGACCGAGTTCGACGTGATCCTCACCGGCGACGGTGGCAAGAAGATCAACGTCATCAAGGAAGTCCGCGCCATCACCGGCCTGGGCCTGACCGAAGCCAAGACTCTGGTTGAGTCGGCTCCGAAGGCTGTCAAGGAAGGCGTCAACAAGGACGAAGCCGCCAAGATCAAGAAGCAGCTCGAGGAAGCCGGCGCGACCGTCGAGGTCAAGTAAGCTTCTTCTGCTTCACGGCAGAGAAAAGGGGGCGGTCCGGCAACGGGCCGCCCCTTTTCGTTTCGGAGGTCGCGAGCGGATACCTGCACATGCCCCCTGTCGCTTCGGTGGGCGGCTCCCCACATGCAGTCAAAGGATCCGATCATGGACAGAATTCTATCGCATGACACGATCGAGGAGTGGATGACCCATCTTCGCCTGCAGCGCACACGTGCGCGCGACATGATCTGGCTGATCGAGCATGGAGCGACGCTGCACGACGGACGCGATGGCACGCCGATGCAGGATGCCACCGCACGTTGGCTGAGCGAGCAGCGACAGGTGGTAGCGGATGTCGACAGGCTCGTCGGGCTCTACGACAGCGCAAATATATAAAATCCGGGTCTCGCGGTTCGCCGGCCTATTTTTCCAGCGCGCGCTGCTCGCGCGTCGCTCGCGCTCTTCTGCGAGCCCGCAGTATCCTACGTGCATGCGAATTGCGGCGGACGAAAAACACTACCGCCAGCGCTGCAACCGCCAACAGCATGATCAAGGTATACGCTACTACAAGCCGGGTTTCGATATAGTGTCTCCGGGCGCGGCGGTCCGCGGCGCGCTGTAATACGCTACATGCCCCGCCAAGCCTAATCGATACGCCTCCACGCTGGAGGAATTACGCGGCCACCGCCTCGCGAGGAACGTAGCGGGTTGCGCCCAGCGGGCCGGCAGGCTGGCCGCGATCGAGCCAGATCGGGCCGATCCTGTCACCCTGCCCCGCCGCGCCGATCATGAAATCCGCGCCGTAGCGCCGGATGCTCAGTCCCGAGCGCCAGCGCAGATCGACCAGCACCATGGCGACGAACATCGGCCGTCCCCGGACCTCGACGACGTGGATCCGGTCGCGCGGCAACAATAGGCGCGCCGGCATGCGCGCGCCGCTGCCGGGCGCCAGATCGAACGCATCGCCCGCGACCTCTCCGGGCGGACCGCGGTGGAAGCCGGCAAGGATGCCGTCCTGATCGGGGCTGGCGCTCATCATCGCCAGCGAGAGGCGGACGGCTTCAGCAGGCTCCGACTGGAGATTGCCGATCAGGAGCTCAAAATCCAGCGTCACGTCGCGCGCACCGAGCTCGATCCGAAGCGGGCGGACGCCGATCTCGAACGGGTGGGATTGGGCATGCGGAGCGGGTGGCGCGGGGATCGGGCGCGGCGCTGGCGGTGGCGGTGGCGGTGGCGGCGATGCCCGTGGCGGGATCGGTGCCGGGACCGGAAGGGCCTCGAATTCCTCATCCTCGATCGGGTCGGCTCGCCGCCGCAGGAACAGCCATGCCACGCCGCCCAGCACCGCTGTCGCCGCGGCGCCGATCAGCATCCAAAGCCAACCCGGCATCGCCGGCTGCGCGGGCGCCGGTGCGGGCGCCGAAACGACGACAGGCGTGGGCGCTGCCACAGGCGCGGCGGATGCCGGGGCCGGTGTGGCGATGGGCGTCGGCACAGGTGACGGAGCCTCCCCCGCGCGTTCGGACGCGACGGGACGCCGCTCGACGCGCGGCGCTTCGATGCGCCGCGACCGGGCCGCCGTCGAAGGTGTAGGGGTCGCGATCGGCGCAGGGCTGACGGTCACCGGCGGCGGCGAGACCGGCACCGGCGTGCCGCCGGGGAGGCTGTAACGTTCAGGGACAACGCCGGGCAGCGTGAAGACGCTGGGCGTGCGCGACGGAGACGGCGTTGGCGTGGAAGTTGGCACGGCGGTTGGCTGATCCTGCCGGGCAAACGCCATCGGCGCGATCAGCGTCGCCGCCGCCGCGCAGGTCATGCCGCGGATCCATTGCCTCCCAGACTGCACCCGCCACAGGTTGAATCCCGAAGGTGAACATAGGCTGCACATCCCGCCGTTGCCCGATGAACCGCCCTGTCCTAGAGCCGGGCCGGGGGAGACGATGACGGGGCAACCACCCAGGCGGGGGCCTGGCTATTCCTGCGATCGACGGGCTGCGCGCCGTCGCTGTCGGATCGGTGATACTGTTCCACCTCTGGCCGACGGCATTGCCCGGCGGGTTCACTGGCGTTGACATCTTCTTCGTGATCTCGGGCTTCGTCGTCACCGGGTCGCTGATCGGGCGCCAGTTCGACAGCCTGGACGAGCTCGCCCGCTATTTCTACGCGCGGCGGCTGATGCGGATCATGCCCGCGATCTGCCGCGGCGGGCTGACCGTGCCACGCGCGGAGCTGATCGAGCGACGCGCGGCAGTGGTCGCCGCGATGAAGCAACTCGCCAAGCAGCAGACGGCGCTCAGCGTCTGGGACCCCTTCCCCGTACTTTGCCCCGCCGATCCGTGCCGCTCCCAGCCCGATGGCCGCCCGCTCTTCTTCGACGGCGGCCATCTGAGCGGGCTGGGCAACGACCTGCTCTATCCGAACCTGCGCGACACGCTGCTGGCGCTCAGGGGACCGTCACCGTATGGAATGGCACGCTCGACAGCTCAGGCAGGGCCTTGAGTTGGGGAACGACGGTCTTGAGATCGCCGACCACGACCAGAACGCCCTTCGCGATCGGATAATCGGTCTTGGCCGAGGCCATCATCTGCTCAGGCGTGACCGCGAGCACGGCGGGGACATAGGTGTCGGTCCAGTTCGCCGGCAGGCCGAGGATATCGCGCGTGGCGAGCGTGCCGACCACCGCGCCCGAGGTCGAGTTCGAGATCGCGAACAGCCCTGCCATATAGGTGCGGATGCCCTTGGACTCCTCGGCGGCGACCGGCTCGGTCTGCATCCGGCGGATTTCCTTGAACACCTCAGCGAGTGCGGGACCGGTGACGGCGGTGGTCACGTCGGCGTTGAACGTCCACAGCGCGTCGCCGGGACTGAAATCCACGTCCGAATAAGGCGAATAGGTATAGCCCTTGTCCTCGCGGATATTGGTGGTGATGCGCGAGCTGAACGCGCCGCCGAGCAGCGAGTTGGTCACGCGCTGCGGAATGTCGGCTTCGGTGCCGGCGAGCGGGGCGTCGAAGCTGAGGCGCAGCGTGGTCTGCGGCGAGCCGGGACGGTCGATCAGGATCACCTTCGGGCCCGGCTGGTGCGGACTGGCGAGCTTGACCGGGGCGGCACCGGCCGCCCAGCCGCCGAACGTCTTCGCGATCGCGGCCTTCACCGCCGCCGCATCGAACCGCCCAGCGATATAGAGATGCGCGCGCTTCGCGCCGAACTGGCCGTCATGGAACGCCTTGACGTCGGCGATCGTGTAGCCGGCGAGCTGCGCCTGACTGGGGATCTGGCGGCCATAGGGATGGTCCGGGCCGTAGATGGTGCGGCCCAGCGCGACATCGGCAAGCGTGCCGGGCTGCGCCAGCGCCTGGGTAAGGCGCCGCCCGAGATTGGCCTTTACTCGCGCGAGCTCGGCTCCGGGCAGATTGGGACGAAGCGCGACGTCACCGACCAGCGACACCGCTGCCGGCGCATATTCCGACAGCACGTTCACTGAGACCGCGGTGGTCTGCATCCCCGCCGATACGTCGAGGTCGCCGCCCATTCCCGCCGCGGCGGTGGCGACATCGCCCGAGGAGCGCCCCCCTGCCCCTTCCTTCATCATCTCGGCGTTCATGGCGGCAAGCCAGGTCTTGTCGCCCGCGGCGATCTCGCCCGCGCGGACGCGGAGCGAGACGACGACCTTGGGCGCGACGCCATAGGGCACCAGGGTGACCATCATGCCGTTGGGCAGGCTATAGGTTTCGGTCGCCGGCAGCTTGAACGGCTTGGGCTCCGGGATCGGCGGCGCGGGCGGGAAATTGTCCTGTGCAAAGGCAGGCGTGGCGAACAGGACCGCCGCGATGGCGGGAGCGAGCAGCGCGCGCTTCATCACTTGCCTCCCTGGGCGTTGGAGGGGGCGGCGCCGGCGGCGGCACCCGGCTCGATCACGTAGATCGAGCGATTGGTGGAGCGCAGATATTCCTGCGCGGTCTTCTGGATCAGCGCGGGCGTCACCTTGGCGAAGCCCTGCTCGATCCGGTTGATCGCATCGGGATCATTGTCGAACAGCGCATAGACCGCGAGCAGATCGACCAGCCCGACGCGGCCGCTGCCGTCGATCGTGCCGTAGAGCTCCGAGCGCAGCTTGGTCCGCGCGCGGTCGAGCTCGGCCTGGGTGACCGGTTTGCTCCGCAGATCCTCGATCACGCTGTCGACCGCCTTGGTGATCTCCGCGGTCGAGTGCGAGGGGTCGTGGGTGAAGCTGAAGCTCCACAGCATCGGCCCGCGATAGTTGAACATGTTGCCGAGATCGGCATTGATCCCGCCGCCCACTTCGCCGGCGATGCCGGTCTCCTGGACGAGCTTGCGATAGAGGCGGCTGTCGTCGCCCTGGACGAGCATCTGATCGATCAGCCCCATCGCATACCATTCGGGCGTGCCGCGCGCGGGCACGTGATAGCCGGCGGCATAGCCAGGCTTGGGCGCGAGCGCGTCGACCCGGCTCTTGAACTTCTCGGCGGTCTGGCGCGGCTCGGAGATGTCGGGCTGGGCGACCGCCGGCTTCTTGGCGATCGGACCGAAATATTTCTCGATCGCCGCGCGGGTGGCGGCATAGTCGAGGTCGCCGGCGACGACGAGGACGGCGTTGCTCGGGCGGTAAAAGGCCTCGGAGAAGGACCTGGCGTCGGGCACAGTCGCCGCCTCGACCTCGGTCAGCTCGCCGTAGAAATTATGGCTGTTGTACCAGTTGACGTTCGCCAGCATCGGCAGGTCGATCCACGGCCAGGTGCTGTAGGGCTGGTTGAGGACGTTGACCTTGATCTCGTTACCGACCACGCCCTGCTGGTTCTTGAGCACGACATCGTCGATCACCGGATTGGCCATCCGGTCCGCCTCGAGCCAGAGCATGCGATCGAGCGCGCTCGACGGCACCACCTCGTAGTAATTGGTGAAATCGAAGCGGGTCGAGCCGTTGTTGACCCCGCCCGAATTGGTGATCGTCGTGTCGAACACGCCCTTGGGCGCGTGCTTCGATCCCTGGAACATCAGATGCTCGAACAGATGCGCGAAGCCGGTGCGCTCCTTCGGCTCGACGCGGAAGCCGATGCCGTAATAGACGCCGACGGTGACCGTGGGGGCGATGCTGTCCTTGGCGAGCACGACCTT
The DNA here is from genome assembly GCA_966211615.1 of uncultured Sphingomonas sp. Classification (GTDB taxonomy): domain Bacteria; phylum Pseudomonadota; class Alphaproteobacteria; order Sphingomonadales; family Sphingomonadaceae; genus Sphingomonas. The sequence continues at coordinate 6,419 of CBIHNZ010000076.1, read as the reverse complement.
CAGCCCGTTGGCGAGCGTGAAATACTGCGTCTCGACGTGCAGCTTCTCGGTGGCGGGCTTGGCGACCTGAGCGATGGCCGGGGCGGACAGCGAGGTGGCGGCGAGCGCGAGCGCAAGGCTCCATGACTTCATTTGAGTTCCCCGGATTTTAGCCGATGTGTGTTGGGGTATCACCACACCTGAGGCTTGGGAAGAGTCCGTTGCGACTACGCCGGAGCGGCGCGGCTGGCCCCTCCTACTCGGCTGTACACCCATAAGCGGGAATGGCTGCCAACGCCCGCAACTTGACGAAGTTGACTCGAAACGCGGGGTAGATTCTCCCGCGCTCAGAGGTGGGTGCGGTTCGCGCGCCCGTAAAGCGACAGTCAGGTCACACCGGCGCGCCGCCCACGCGCCGCCGACGCGACAGCTACGCCTCCCCGACGCGACAGGTTCGCCTCTCCCACGCGGCCACGATGCGCCGAGCGGGAGCGCCGGGATTTTCTTTGCGAACGGTTCAAGAAGCGCCATCAAGGTCACCACGGCAGCCGAGCAGACGAAATCCTATATTGCAAGGCTCGGAGGGGGTGCGAAAGCGATGGCAGCAATCGCCCCAAACGTGGACGTTCAGGCAAGCCGAAGGCGTTCCTATTTGCTGCCTTTCTTTCTGCGGGGTAGTTCACTCCGAACGGAGGGTAGCAGATGGAATGTGAAAGCATCGCGGAGAGCGTGTCCGTGGAAGATGGCGTGGTGCAAATTGCATTCGACCTTGCTGGGTCACCCGCTTCCTACCTTATCCTGTCGAAGCCGCGTGACGTTAGCGCGAAAGACGAGTTCTTCGGCGAGGATCATTACGTTGAAGTGCGAGATCAGCTCTATGGCGGATATGGATCAATTGAGGCGCTTGAGATCGACCATGCCTCGCGATTTCACATTCGGTTGAAGACCGCAGTTCCGGGCGTCGGCAGAAACCTCACAATCGTCAGCCGCTCGCCAATGTCCGATACGCTCATGAACGAACTACGGACGCTGAAGAGGTGCTGAAACAAATGTCTGCTACGACGGCGGTCGGGTCCGAAAGCAGCCAGTCGTCTTACCACCCACTTCCGGACGTCCGCCATCTATGAGCCAACGGCCTGGATAAAAGAAATGGGGCCGGAGCATCGCCCCGACCCCTTCCCTTTCCGGCTTGGCCGGGAACGGCTTTACTTCGCCTTCGCGGCCGACTGGTCGACCGGCACCACCGGCAGCAGCACCGCGCTCGACTGGGCGCCGCCATAGACGATCGAGACGGTCGCCTTCTGATAGTCGCCCGGCTTTGCGAAGAAGATGTTCTCGACATATTTCTGCGGGTTGCGGTCATAGACCGGGAACAGGCCCGACTGGACCTGGATCATGATCTTGTGCCCCGGCAGGAACACATGGTTCACCGTCGGCAGGCGGAACTTATATTCCTGGACCTTGCCGGCCGGGATCGGCTCGGGCTTCGAGAAGGAGTTGCGGTAGCGGCCGCGGAAGATGTCCATCGCGATGGGCAACTGGAACCCGCCCATCTCCTTCTTGGTGGCGTTCTCGTCCGGATAGACGTCGATCACCTTGACCACGAAATCGCCGTCGGTGCCCGTCGTCTTGGCGAAGATGTCCGCCAGCGGCGCGCCCGAGACGCGGACCGGCTCCTTGAGCACATCGGTGGAATAGGTCAGCACGTCGGTGCGACCGTCGACGAAGCGCTGGTCGGTGACGAGATAGGTGCTCCAGCGGCCGTCGCCGAAATTGATCGGGCGCGGGAGGTGCGGCACCGGCTTGGCCGGATCGGAGACATAGCTGTCCTGCCCTGCCCCCGGCTTGGCGAAACCCGCGGCCTCGCCCGCGCCGAGATAGAGCGGGGTCAGATTGTCCGGACCCGCGAGCGGCCACTTGTCGAGGAAGTCCCAGTGGTTCTCGCCGGTGTTGTAGATGCTCGCCTTGGCCGGCGTGAAGGCCGGGGCGCCGTCCTTCAGATAGGCGTTGAAGAAGGGCAGCAGGATGTCGCGGCGCGCCTGGAGCGCGGTGTCGCCCTCGAACTCGAGTTCGCCGAGCTTCGAGCCGTTATAGTTGAAGCCCGAATGGCGCCACGGCCCCATCAGCAGGAAGTTGTTGCTCGCCTCGGGAGTCTTCTGCAGTTCCTCGAAGGCGTGGATCGCGCCGTACATGTCCTCGTGATCCCACAGCCCCTGCTCCCACAGAGTGGGCACGTTCGACGGGTTCTTGGCGAGCAGCTTGTCGAGTGCCTGGCCCTGCCAGAAGGCGTCATAGGTGACGTGCTGGCTCAGCCGGTTCCAGAAGGGCAGCTGGTCATAGCCGTACTTCTTGGCCCAGTCGCCGGCCGAGCCGACCTTGCGGAAGGTGTCGTAATCGTCCCAGCCGCCGTCGGGCGGGGTCGGGCCGCCGGCCTTGTAGCCGGTGATGCCCGAGATCCAGCCGATATTGGGCAGGCGGAAGGCGCCATGGTGGAACCAGTCGTCGCCCATCCAGCCGTCGACCATCGGGCTCTCGGGCGCGGCGACCTTGAGCGCCGGGTGCGGATGGAGCAGCGCCATCACCACGGTGAAGCCCTCATAGGACGAGCCGAGCATGCCGACCTTGCCGTTGCTCTCCGGGGTGTTCTTCACCAGCCAGTCGATCGTGTCCCATGCGTCGGTGGTGTGATCGACCTGGGTGGGGTTGAGCGGGCCGACCGGCGGACGCGTGACGACATATTCGCCTTCCGAACGGTTCTTGCCGCGGACGTCCTGGAAGACGCGGATATAGCCGGCCTTGACGAAGACCTCGTCGCCCTGGGGCAGCATCGAGATCAATTCCGGGCTGTTCATCCGGCGCGCGCGATTGGCGGCGTCATAGGGGGTGCGGGTGAGCAGGATCGGCGCGTTCTTCGCGCCCTTCGGGATCATCAGGACGGTGTAGAGCTTGGTGCCGTCGCGCATCGGGATCATGACTTCGCGGCGGATATAGTCGTTGCGATCCTCGGGGATCTGGAACTTCGCCGGAATGTCGTTGAAGTCCGGCGTTCGCGCCGGCGCCTGCTGGGCATGGGCTGCGGTGGCAACGGCGAGGAAAGCGGTTCCTGCGAGCAGCGAAACGAGCGTTTTGTTCATGGGCGACCTGGCTCCAACCGAGTGGGGAGCGCGGTGGATAGAACCAAAGTCTAGACAAAGGAAAGGGCCTGTCCTTCCGTTACGGAAGGACAGGCCCCATGCGACGACCCGAGGTAAGGTCAGGCGTGCTCGGGCGTACCCAGCAGTTCTGCCTCGAGGTTCTCGACCATATGCGGTCGAGTGGCACCGATCGCTCCCACACCTTCTTCCGAAGGTGCCGGGCGACCAATCTTGAACGCGGCCTGGGTGTGGCCCTCGCTGCCGTCGGGCAGCGTGTAGCGGGCCTCGGCGACGACGACCGGATTGAAGGTGCGGCCGAGCTCGCCCTTGGGGACTGCGAGATGGGCGTCGACCCGGGTGCCGTCGCCCGCCGCGATCGTGACCGGCGGCACATTGGTGTCGCTGCGATGCTCCATCAGCAGCTTCTCCATCTCGCCCGCATCCTCATCGGCGAGCATGAAGGCCGAGATGCGGACGTCCTTGGCGGCGATGTCGCCGGAATTGCCGATGGTCAGTTCGATATCGACCAGAGCCTCCTCGTCGCTGGTGCCGGCACGGACCGGACGCAGGCCGAATTCGAGCCACGGACGATTGGCGACCGGGGCATGGGCATCGGCGACGCCGGCCAGGTCCGCGTCCTCGGGACGGGCGATCTCGATCTCCTCATGCGCCTCGGCGACTTCGGCCACCGGAGTCACCTCGGGCTCAGGGACCGGCGTCACTTCCGGCGCGCGGACCGGGGCGGCGGCAGCCGAAGCGACCGGCGCGGCGGCGACCGGGGGCACATATTGCGGACGACCCCGCGGCTCGGGCGCCGGAACGATGTCCGCCTCGTCGCGCACGGGCTCGATGGTCGGCACGACATAGGCGCGCTCGCCATAGCCCGCCACCGGTTCCTCGTCGCGGCGGCGGCGGCCCATCAGGAGCAGCGCGGCTAGTCCGGCAAAGACGAGCAGCACGCCACCGGCGAGCCACGGCCAGGCGATGCCCGTGCTGCGGGTGGTTTCGGTGGTGGTCTGGGCGGGCGTCTCGGCGACCGGCGCCGTGGCCGGCTCGACTGCGGCTGGAGTCACCGCGGTCTGCTGTGGTGGAGGCGCGGGCGGCGTCACCGGCGTTTCGGCAACCGGCGCAGGCGCAGCAGCTCGGACCGGCGCGGCGGCACGGGCCGGAGCCGTGGCGCGCGTCGCCTGGCGCACAGTGGTGCGCGTGGCGGTGCTGGTCGTACGGCGGACTGGCGCCGGCGCGGCGTCGGCGGGCGCGGCGGACGCGTTCGAGCCGCGCTGCTGCTCCTCGACCGACGGGACCGACTGGACGACCGGCGCCGCGGGCGCGACCTGGATCACCCGCGCCGGGGTGGCGGGCGCCTGGGCCGGAGCCGGGGCCGGCGTCGTCATGATCGGCGGCGGCGTGACCGACTGATCCTGCGCGAACGCGGGGGTTGCGACGAGCGCGGCACCGATCAACAGTGCGGCGCGGGGGCGAAGGATGTTGGGTTTCTGCGTCATATCGCAGGTTCAATGAATGGAACCCGGAAATAGCACCGCGATGTGCGGCGGGACGGGGTTAACGAGCGACGAACGACCCCATTAATCTGGCGTTCAGCCGGAAATCCTCCTCACTTTCCAATGGCAAAAAGGTTCCATCAGCCGTTGACAGTTTCCTACACGCTACCTAAATGGCTGTCTCACACCACAGCTTCGGGAAATGATGCGTCGTCGCGCAGCGCATCGATCGAATTGGAGTTGCGGTTTCATAAGGACGCTAAGAGCTGCCGAATTCCAACCAGGAAGTCGTGCGGCCTTTTTGCGTCCTTTGCTGCGTCCCGCCCCGGATAGGGGCAGCGAATTACGGCTGACGAGGCACAAAGACACATGGCAACCAAAGCAATCGAGGGCGCGGGTAACGGCACGCTGAAGCGCCGTATCCGCAAGGTGTTCGGCGACATCCACGAAGTGGTGCAGATGCCGAACCTGATCGAGGTTCAGCGCGAATCCTACGAACAGTTCCTGCGCAGCGACCCCTCGATCGGCTATGTCTCCGGCCTGGAGAAGACCCTGCGCTCGGTCTTCCCGATCCGCGACTTCGCCGGCACCGCCGAGCTCGACTTCGTGAACTACGAGCTCGAGCCGCCGAAGTTCGACGTCGACGAGTGCCGCCAGCGCGGCATCACCTATGCGGCGCCGATGCGCGTCACGCTGCGCCTCATCGTGTTCGAGGTCGATCCCGATACGGAAGCCCGGTCGGTGCTCGATATCAAGGAGCAGGACGTCTATATGGGCGACATGCCCCTGATGACGGGCAACGGCACCTTCTTCATCAACGGCACCGAGCGCGTCATCGTCAGCCAGATGCACCGTTCGCCGGGCGTGCTGTTCGACCATGACCGCGGCAAGACCCACGCTTCGGGCAAGTATCTCTTCGCCGCGCGCGTGATCCCGTATCGCGGCTCGTGGCTGGACTTCGAGTTCGACGCCAAGGACATCGTCAACGTCCGTATCGACCGTAAGCGCAAGCTGCCGGTGACGACCTTGCTCTATGCGCTCGGCCTGAACTCCGAGGATATCCTCAACTATTTCTACAACCGCGTGACCTTCGTCCGCGGTCCGAACGGCTGGCAGATCCCGTTCGCGCCCGAAAATTGGCGCGGCGCGAAGCCGATGTTCGACATCGTCGACGCCAAGTCGGGCGAAGTGATGTTCCCCGCCGGCCAGAAGATCAGCCCCCGCGCCGCCAACAAGGCGCAGAAGGACGGTCTCGAGACGCTGCTGATCCCGACCGAAGAAGTCTTCGGCCGCTACAGCGCCTATGACCTGATCAACGAAGCCACCGGCGAGATTTATATCGAGGCGGGCGACGAGGTCACCGCCGAGAATCTCGAGAAGCTCGACAAGGCCGGCATCGACCGCCTCGAGCTGCTCGACATCGACCATATCTCGACCGGTCCGTGGATCCGCAACACGCTCGTCGCCGACAAGGCCGAGGAGCGCGAGCAGGCGCTGTCCGACATCTACCGCGTCATGCGCCCCGGCGAGCCGCCGACGCTCGAGACCGCGGAGTCGCTGTTCGGCGGCCTGTTCTTCGATCCCGAGCGCTACGACCTGTCGGCCGTGGGCCGCGTCAAGCTCAACATGCGCCTCGACCTCGACGCCGAGGACACCGTCACGACCCTCCGCACCGAGGACATCCTCGCGGTGGTGAAGACGCTTGTCGACCTGAAGGACGGCAAGGGCGAAGTCGACGACATCGACAATCTCGGCAACCGCCGCGTGCGTTCGGTGGGCGAGCTGCTCGAGAACCAGTACCGCG
>CBIHNZ010000075.1:0-11752 GCA_966211615.1 uncultured Sphingomonas sp. | reverse complement strand
AATCCTCATAGGTGATGTCGAGGCCCTGATTCTCGGCGACATGGTCGTTCATGCCCATGCCGTCATGATACATGCGCAGGTCCATCGCGACTGCGTCGGGCGAATGGTACCAGAGGGTGAAGCGCGCGGTGTCGGTGGCGGCATCGCGGATATCGAGCCGCACCGGGCAGCGCTGCCAGAAGTCCTTCATCGCGAAGGCGGCGCCGCCCGCCGGGCCGCCGACATAGCCGAAGCCGGGCGCGCGCCCCCCCGTGTCGACATCGATCCAGCCATGGCCGGGCTTGGTGCGCTTGGTGATCGCGAAACCGTCGGCATTGGGCTGGGAGAGCGTGAAATCGCCCCAGGCGGCGATGCGTTCGAGCAGGTCCTTTGCCCTGGGTGCCATGTCGGCAGGGGCCGGGGTCGCCTGTCCCGCGACCTGCGCGTCGCGCCAGGCCTTGCCGGGATCGCGGCTGAGGCCGGTGAGCGGGCGCACCGCCTCGCCCCACAGCCCGCCATCGGGTCCGGCGAAGCGGAGATGACGGTCGTGCAACGGGTCGCGCATCGGCACTGCGCCGGTGAGGCCGAGGCCGCGGATGAAGTCCTTGTCGGGGTCTCCGTCGAAGACGAAGCTGTGGACGATCCTGACGGCTTGCGAGCCGGCGTGGAAATAGAGGCGGAGCGTGAAAGGCAGCCATTCGCGGCCATTGCCCTTGTGCCGCCCCTCGACCCGGACGACCGCGCGGACGGGGCCGCGCTGCTCGATCGTCGCGCCCGAGATCTCGGCGGCATAGCGGCTGATCGCTCCGCCAGGGCCGTCGTCGCCGTCCGGCACGTCCTGCGCGGTGGCGACCAGGCGAAGGTCGCGCAGCGTCTCGCGACCGCCGTTCAGCGCCGACCGGACGATCGCGGCACCGCTCCTGCCGATGCGCCAGCGGACGGTGCCGGTGGAGACCTCTATCGCGTCAGGGGTTTCGGCGACGGTCACGGGCTGGGCCGGCGCGGCGGGCTTGCCCGGTTCGATCCGGAGCCCCGGTGCCAGCGCTTCGCCGGCGGGAACCGCATGCGCGGTCCATTTGATCGAGCCGTCGGGCCACCAGGCGGTAGTCCAGCTCTGCACCGGTACCGGCTTCCCGGCGCTTGTCGTCGCGCGGAACTGGGCGCGGGCGGGGACGGTGCCGCGCGGCCAGGGCATGCCCCAGCTCTGCCCGTCGTGAGTCGCGGGCGGGGCACCGTCGAGCCAGGCGATATCGGTGTCGGCGGGGGGCAGGGCATGCGGGGGCGTCGCGCCGAAGACAGGCCCGGCAGCTATCGGAACGGCGCCGCCGGCCAGCGCCGCCTGTCGCATGAAGTCGCGGCGATTCACCCGAGCCTCGGTCATCCAGGCTTCCCCTCTTCAATTCGCCTGACAATGCATTCCAATATATGGACCTGTCCACCAATATTTGATCAGCGCGTCGATATGGTGTGCGCCTAATACGAGTGGGCGATACGTGCCGGCACGGCGTTGGCGCTATTGGGGGCATCTACCCGCGCGGAATGATCCGGCGCGAGGATGAAAGGAACCGCCATGAAGACGATGACAGCGCTCGGGCTCGTTGCGAGCCTCGCGATCCTGCCTGCCGCGCAGGCGCAGGAAGTGGCGCCGACGCGGGCGGACCTGCAGCGGCACGACCTGAGCATTGCCGGGCACGAGGCGATCCAGGTCCGGGTCGATTTCGCGCCGGGGGCGGTGGCGCCGGGGCATACCCATCCCGGCGAGGAGATCATCTATGTGCTCAAGGGGACGATCGAATATCAGATCGGCAGCGAGACCCCGGTGACGCTGAAACCCGGCGGGGTGCTGTTCGTGCCGGCCGGGGCGGTGCACCGGGCGCGCAACGTCGGGCGGGACGCGGCGAGCGAACTCGCCACCTATATCGTCGAGAAGGGCAAGCCCTTGGTCGTGCCGGCGCCCTGATCGCCGGCGACGGGCACAAAAAAACGGCGACTTCCATTAGAGGGTGGAAGCCGCCGTTCTCCTGCGAGGGAGCTGATCTCAGATCAGAATTTGAACGATGCGCCTGCGCGGAACTGACGGCCGATCAGGCCGGCATAGTGCCAGGTCGTCAGGAAGTTCGGCGCGCTGGCATAGGCGGCGGGAGCCACCGGCGCGCGGGCGTCGAGCAGGTTCTTGACGTTGACGAAGAAGGTGAAGCTGTCATTCACCCGCGCCGTCATGTTGAGGTCGTTGGTGATGAACGACTTCACATAGCAGAACTTGGTGAAGCCCGGGCCGTCACCCGCCGCCTTGTAGAGCGACGCCGAGCAATCGGTCGACAGATTGCCCTGATCGGTGGCCACCGCCTTGATCTTGCCGACATAATAGGTGGTCAGGCTGACCGAGAAGTCGCCGAAGTCGAGCGTGTTCTGCCAGTTGCCGCGCCAATCGGGCGTGCCGTTGCCCGACGACAGGTCGTACGGGCCCATCGTGCCGGCATAATGCTGCACGCCGGTGGCGGTGTGCAGGTCGTACTTGAAGGTGTGCGTGGCTTCGATGCGGCTGGTGAACTTGACGCCCGGAGCGAGATTGAAGTTCGCCGTCGCCGACACGTCGATGCCCGAGGTGATCGCATAGTTGGCGTTCACATAGGGCACGTTGATGATCAGCACGCGGGGCAGCGCGTTCGGGAACAGCGGATCGGCGCCGTCCACGGTGTTGACCGAATAGCCCGGGCCGACCGCCGCAACCGCCGCCTGCGCCGCGGCGAGGTTCGCCGCGCCGAAATAGGCGTTCACTGCGCGGCCGATATCGGGGCCGGCGATGATCAGGTTCGACTTCTTGACGTTGTAATAGTCGGCGGTGAGGCTCAGCCACTTGACCGGCTGGAAGATCACGCCGCCGGTGAAGCTGCGCGAGGTCTCCGGCTCGAGATTCGGATTGCCCGCGACGCCGCGACCCAGCGAGTAAGCGAGGTTGTACGGATTGCCGCCCGCGCCGCACGAGGCGGTCGTGCCGGTGCCGCCATGGGCGAGCTGGAAGTTGCACGGCGGCGTCGTGGTGACGAAGCCGGCATATTGGCTGCGCGGACCCGATTCCGCGAAGGTCGGAGCGCGGAAGCCCTGCGAGTAGGTGCCGCGGATCGCGAGCTGCTTGATCGGGGTGAACTTGGCGCCGACCTTGGGCGAGAAGTGGCTGAAGCCCTCCGAATAATGGTCGTAGCGGCCACCACCGGTCAGCTCGAGCACGTCGAGGACCGGCGCGTCGATTTCGAAATAGGCGGCCGAGACGGTGTGCTTGCCGAACGCCGAGGCCGTGGTGAGGCCATAGGTGTCGAGCGCGGCGTTCTGGTTGTTGTTCTCGAGCTCCTCGTGGCGGACCTGGCCGCCGATGGCGAGCTGGAGGTCGCCGCCGGGCAGCGCGAACAGCGTCTTGGTGACCGACGCGTCGATCCCGTACATCTCGGAGAAGGACGGCGTGGTCTTGTCGGGCGCGAGCGCCGCGCGGACCGCGGCGCTGTTCGCCGAGGGGTTCACGAAATTGTACGAGCCGGTGTTGATCGCGGTGCGCAGCGCCGCGATGTTGATCAGGCCGTGCTGGGTGATGCTGAGATCGTCACGGGCATAGACGCCCTCGACGCGCCAGTTCCAGTCGCCGCCGAAGCTGCCGTTCAGGCCGCCGGTGAAGCGATAGACCTCGTTGGTGCGCTCGCTGCCGCCGGGGATGTCGCTGAACAGATAGTAGATGCGCGCCGCGCCGTTGGCCGGATCATTGGCATAGGCGGCGGCATAGGGGTTGTTCGGGTTGAGCGTGCGGCCCGGCGTGGCGGGGTTCGCGCAATTGTTGCCCGGCGGGCAGATCCACACCGGCAGGACGATGCCGGGGTTGCTCGTCGCGGTCAGCGGGCTGGCGCCGAACGGCTGGGTCTGGCGGATCGCCGAGGGCAGGCCGTGGATGCTGACATAGGAGCGGCTGTAACTGCCGGTCACATAGCCCTCGATATTGTCCGAGAGGCGGACGCTGAGGCGGCCGTTGACCGAATAGCGCTCCTGATAGGGCTGGAGCTGCCGGTACATGTCGGTCAGGTCGTACTTGCAGCCGGTGCCCTGTGCGGCGCCGGCGGCGACCGTGAAGGTGCCGCGCGAGCAGTTCGCGAGGCCGAGCGCGGTGTACTGGTTGGTGATCGGCGAGCCGACCTGGCCGGTCAGCGGATTGTTGAGATCACCCTGCGCGACGCGGGTGACATAGGCGGTCGGCACGTTGACCGTCAGCGACTGATCGGCCGAGTTGTTGTCGATGCCGCCGATCGAGGTCAGGTCCTGCGTGTTGTAGGGGAAGCCGCGGCTCGAGCTCAGGACGCGGTCGTCGCGCTGATATTCGCCGTTGAGGTAGAAGTTGAAGCCCTTGGCGTCATAGTCGCCGAAGCCGGCGGTGAGCTGGGCGCGCAGATGGCCCGCATCGCCGCGCTCGGCGACGCCGCCCTCGACCTGGCCCTCGATGCCGGTGAACTGCTTCTTGAGGATGAGGTTGACCACGCCGCCGATCGCGTCGGCGCCATAGGTGGACGAGGCGCCGTCCTTGAGCACTTCGACGCGCTCGACCAGGCTGAACGGGATCGAGTTCAGATCGACATAGGCGTTGTGGCCGTCATCGTTGATCGGAAAGTTGGTCGAACGCAGACCGTCGACCAGCACCAGCGTCGACGAGACGCCGAGGCCGCGCAGCGAGACCGCCGAGCCGCCGGCCGAGAAGCCGGTCTGGAAGCCGGTGCCGATCGAGCCGGCGCTGTCGGCCGAGATCGAGCGGACGGCTTCGGCGATCGTGGTGATGCCGGCGCGCTCGAGGCTCTCAGAGGTCAGCACGGTGACGGGCGAGGGCGTCTCGGTGTCGGTGCGGCGGAACAGCGAACCGGTGACAACGATGCCCTGGTCCTCTTCGGTCGAGGGCGCGGTCTGGTCCTGCGCGGTCGCGGCCTGCGGCGCCGCGTCCTGCGCGAAGGCCGGGCTGGCGATCGAGCCGAGGATCAATGCAAGTGGCGCGGCGCTGCGAAACAGACCGGACACATTGCTGCGATGCGAAATACTCATTGGAATTCGTTCTCCCTGAACACCCGGCCATTTTGGCTTGAAGGCGGAGCACCCCCCGGTGCTCACCCAAATAGGGATGTCCGGTCGGACATGTTTTGTAAAGAACCGGAAACATGGAATCCGAATAGTGTGTTGCTAGCTTGTCACACCTCGTCGCTTCCGGACGCACCGGACCGCATCGCCGGACGGCGACGCAAAAGCGTTCGATCCCAGAGGTGGCGCGTCAGAACGCCCGGGTGATCCCGAAGGTCGCGGCCTTGCGGTGATAGTCGTAGATGCCGACGGTCGACGCGTTGCGCTCATACTCAAAACGGATGAGCGGGGCGAAGCCCTGGAACTGCAGGGCGCGGAAGGTGGCGCCGACGCCCAGCGTGAAATTCCAGTCCCGGCGGCGCTCGGGGAAGAGGAACAGCCGCGCATCGGCCTCGAGCCGGCGGACCCCGGCATTGGCATAGGCGGTGGTGCGGCCCAGCTCGTGCCAGTAGAGCAGGCTCGCGCCGCCCGCGGCGGTGGCATAGCCGGGATCCCGGGCGGTCTGGCGGGTGGCGGAGAGCGTGACGCTGCCGCCGGCGCGGGCGCTGAACGCACGCTCATAGCCGACGCTGCCGTTGAGGAGCAGGCCGTCCTGCAGGTCGTTCTGGCGATAATCGGTGTCGGCGATCGTGAAATTGCTGGTGAGCTGCGCCTTGCGGCCGAGCGGGTGCTGCCAGTCGATGCTCGCGGTGGCGGTGCCGGCGTAGAGCGCCCCGCCATACCAGCGGAAGGTGCCGCCGACCGAGGGGCGGATCCGCTCGCGCCCCGGCGACCATTCGAGGCCGATCAGCGCCGAGGCGGAGACGTCGTTGAACTGGCCCTCGCGATAGAATTCGCCCTGGCCGGAGATGCGCGGCAGGATCGAGAGATCGGTGGCGATCGGAATGCGCGCGAACACCTGGCCCGAGGTGCGGGCGCCGAGGCCGGATTTCTCGCGGGCGTCGCGCGACAGGTCGAGCGGGGCGATGATCGTGTCGAGCGTCTTCGCGTCGGTGGCGCGGTTGATGTTGCTGTCGGGCACCAGGGCGAATTCGACGCTGGCGCCCCAGGGTTTGCGCGAGCGCAGCGCCTGGGCGAACTGATCGACGACCTGCGCCACCTGCGGCGGCAGGCCGCCGGCCTGGGCCTGGCGCAGCTCGCGCCGCGCGGCCCCCTCGTCGCCGAGCGTCGCGAGGACGCGGGCGAGCTCGAGCCGGACGCGCGCGGCATCGGGCTTCTCGTCGAGCAGCGCGCGGAATTCGATCGCGGCATCGCGGTTGCGGCCAAGCCGCGAGAGCATCATGCCGAGGCGGAAGCGTGCCTCGCTGCGGATCTCGATGTCGGGGTCATGGGCGAGCGCGCGGTACAGCGTCTCGGCGTCCGCCGGCCGGCCCGCGGCCTCGGCCTGGGCGGCGAGCGCGAAGACCTGGGTCGCCTTGAGATTGTCGATCCGCTCGCCCTGCTGCTGCGCATGCGCGGGCGCGCCGGTCAGCGCCAGCCCGACAGCCAAGGCTGCGGCAAGGGAAAACGCGCGAACCGTCACGACCACCTCTGGTATTGCGTACAGACCCTTAGGGGGCCTTCTTGCCGATGGTCACGCCGGTGAGCGTGCCGGTATCGCCATTGGCATAGCCCTGGCTGATCGCAAAGCCGGCACCGAATTCCTGCGCATTCGGACCGAAAAAGGCACCGTTGACCGAGCCGGTCGCGTTCGCGCCGGTCGCGCCGGCGGAGAACTGGCCGCCGCTCATCGCGGTGGACTGGAAGCCGAAGCTCCCGAAATCGCGCGTGCCGTCGGCATTGGTGCCGGTGATCGCGAGGCTGCCGCTGGCGCTGTTGCTCGCGAAATCGACGTTCAGCCGGCTGGTGCCGCCCAGCGCATAAAAGGCGCTGGACGCGGCGCCGCGCACCGAACCCTGGCCATAGATCGCGCCATTGTAGCTGGCCGAGCCGGTGCGCGGCATCTGGCCGGCGGCGGTGCGCTGGCCGAGGAGCTGATAGCCGGTGGCGGCGACACCGTCAGGCCCGCGGAAGACGAGCTCGGCGAAGCTGGTATAGCTGAGGGCGAGCGGGCTGCCGGCGGCGTTGTAGATGCGCGCGTCGAGCGTGCTGCCATCGGCGAGCGTCTTGCGGAAAAGGTCGAAGGCCGCGCTGCTGCCGGCGATGTCGCGATCGGCGCCGTCCAGCGACACGGTGCGGCCGGCGGCGGTGAGCGTGTAGCTCTGCGCGGCGGCGTCATAGCTGATCGCGAAGGCATCACCGTCGCTGACCGGCGTCTTGCTGCTGCCCAGCGTGACGTTGATGCTGTCGTCGACGCGGCCGGTGATCGTGCCGGTACCGGCGCTGCCATCGGGATTGGTGACGCTCCAGACGGCGCCCACTTCCTCGGCGAGCGGACCGTAGAAGCGCCCGTGCAGCCCGCCGCTGAACGCGCTGGTCGCGGTCAGGTCGAAGGTGCCGCCGAACGCATTGGTGCTGCTCGAGAGCTGGGCCTGGCCGTCGAACGTGCCGGTCGACAGGACGATCGGGGTCGAGTCGATCGAATATTCGGTCAGCGTGCCGGTGGTCGCGACCGCGCCGGAGGCGAAATTGACGCTCAACGTGCCGTCGCCGGTGAGGATCGACGGAACCTCGCCGTCGAGGGCGCCGACCAGATCGACCGCATAGCCCGCGCTGCCGGTGCGCGGGAGCGCCGAATCGGGGGTCTCCACGCCATAGGTGAAGGCGCGGTAGTCGAGATCGAAATGATCATTGGCCGAGACGAGCGGATCGCTGACCCAGGTCTGCCGCTGCCAGAAGCCGGCGCCGACATATTGGTAGGTCAGCGCGCCGCTGGTGCCGGGATTGGTGAGCGAGAGCGTGTCGAGATGCGTGCCGTCCGACTGCACATACACGCTTATCGCCGACGAGCTCCTGGAAGGATCGAGGTCGCCGGGCAGGAAGGTCTGGCTGACGCCGTCGCTCGTGACCGTGTAGCCCTGGCTCACCGCGTCGAAATAGACCTGCAGGCTCAGGCTGTTGGCTGTGCAGCTGCACTGGAACGGCACCTGGTAGAAGGTGCCGGTGAAGCCCGCGGCATCGTTGGTGAAGCTCTCGCTCACCGTGAGATTGAGCAGCGACGCGTTGGCCGGCGCCGGCGTGGGCGTCGGGGTTGGAGTCGGTGCGGGTGTCGGCGTCGGCGTTGGCGTCGGTGTTGGTGTTGGAGTGGGCGTCGGTGTCGGCGTGGGCGTGGGCGTTGGAGTTGGAGTGGGCGTCGGCGTCGGCGTCGGCGTCGGCGTGGGCGTCGGAGTAGGCGTCGGCGTTGGTGTCGGAGTAGGCGTGGGCGTCGGAGTAGGCGTTGGAGTTGGAGTGGGCGTCGGCGTGGGGCTCGGCGACGGCGAGGGCGCCGGGGGAGGCGTGGGCGTGCTGGCAACGCCGCCGCCACCACCGCCGCACGAGGCCAGCAGCGCCAGACTCGACGCCATGGTCGGGAGGATGAACCGTCGCTTCATTACAAGTCCCTCGCAGAAATGCGCGTGCATCAGTTGCGAGGGACCATTGCCCCTGGACCAATAAAACATCGTTAATGTGACGCTTACCATTTGAATTAACCATGGATCGCGTCGATCCTCATCCTACGCGCGGGGGCCGGCGCAATGGTCAGGCGGCGTTCACGGGGGCGGGGCGATGCTGTGCGTGAAAATGACGGGAGGGTGATCATGGCGCGCATGATGTGGGCGATACGAGGCGGCGCTGCGGGCCTCGCGATGGCGTTATGGTCGAGCGCGGCGATCGCGGCGCCGGTGCGCCAGGACGCGCAGCAGGTCGCGTCCGACGACCGCGAGGCGCCCGAGGACTATGGCTGGATCGACCGCGCCGATGCCCTGTGGGACGCGATCGGCGACGCGCCGCCCGATTATTCCTTCGCCTTCGATGATGGCGAGCCCTGGGCCTGGGAGACCGCCGACGGCTATTGGGTCATCGTCGAGAACGCGCCCGAGGGCATGCGCAGCTATTATTTCGAGCCGAATGCCGAGGGCCCGTTCCTGGCGCGCGAGCCCGAATACAGCTTCGGCTATGACGAGAGCGATATCGCGATGGTCTATGACGCCGGCGGCGGCGCGCTGCCGCGGGCCGAGGGCGCGGCCCATTTCGACGAAGGCGACGCGCTGTACGATCGCGGCGTGGCGCTGCGCCGCGCGGTGCGCCAGCGCAACTGGCAGCCGGTAGACACCACCGCCTGGGTGGATGTGAGCCTGGTGCTGATCGGCCTGCAGCATCAATGGGACGAGGGACGGCGGCGGCATCCGGGCTGGCGGCGGCACCGCGACCTGCCGAACGTGATCGCCTGGCACCGCCGCTGGGACAGCGAGCATCGCCGCCGTGCCGACGGATCCGAGCGCTTCCGCCGCTGGCGCGAGGGCGGGTACCAGGGCAAGCCGCCGGGACGCCCGGGCGGCTGGGTGCACGGGCCGCAGCGCCCGGGGCGGCCGGACGGGCAGCCGGGTCGTACGGGCTGGCGGCCGCGCCCGGCGGTGCCGATCACCGGCCCGGATGCGGGACCGATCGCGGCCAGGCCGCCGGCATCCGCCGCGCCGGTAGATGCGATCGAGCGGCCCGCGCGGGGGCCGCGTCCGGGCGGCAAGCTCTCGGACGGGCCCGCCGAAGCGGCGACCGGGGCGCCGCCGACGCGGCCCGGGCGTGGCACCTGGCGCGGTCGCGACGGGCGCCCGGGGCGCGATCGCAGCGACGCCGCGCAGCCGGCACCTGCCGCTCCAGCGCCCGTGGTGACCCCGGCAGTGCCCGCCGCGCGGCCGGCACCGGGCCCGCGGCCTTGGTTCCGCCCGCGTCCGTCGGCAGACGCGCAGCCGGGGCAGGGCGCCGGGGTCCCGCGCCCGGCGCGCCCGGCCTTCACGCCGCGCGAACGGCCGGGTTCCGTGTCACCTGCAGCCGCGGCCGCGCCGCAGCGGCCCGCCTATACACCCCCGCCGCAGCGGCCGGCATCGGCGCCCGCGCCGCGCGTCTCCACACCGCGCCCGGCACCGCCGCCCCGGCCGGCCAAGATCGATCGTCCCGACAAGGCCAGGGTCGACTGACGGTTCAGGCCGGGCGGAAGGGGAGCAGCGACTGATATTGCGCGAGCGGCGGCGCGGCGGAGATCGCCGCGCCGTGGCGCAGCAGAAAGGCGTGGCGGACGATCTCCGCCTGCTGCTCGAGCCCGTATTTCTCGAACGCCTGGCCGGGCTTGAGCGCATAGTCGTAGCGGCAGAAGGGATGGCGCTTCAGGGGCAGGAAGATGCCCTTCTGGTGCTGCCAGATGTGCACCATCTCATGGACGAACAGCCCCTGGACGCCGAGCGGCGCCATGCTGAAATCGTCGAAATAGATGCCGCTCTTCGGATGGAAATGGATCGTGCCGAGCGGCGCCATCGTGGTGTTCGACGGCTGGAAGAAGATGAACTTCGAATTGGCGACGCGGGCGCGCGAATAGTCGATCGCCGTACCGAACACCGAGGCACAGAGCCGGGTTTCGCCTTCGGTGAGGGAGCGCGCAGCCATCGCGGCGACTATGGCGGATCGTCGTAACGACCGCCAGTGTTGCATATACATAATACACTGCTAGGATGCCGGCGGGGAACGGGGAGAGCGGGCATGGGCGGTATCGAATTGGGCAATGCGGGCGTGTTGCGCCCGGGCAAGCTGCGCTGGCTGCGCGCGCTCGGGTGGATGCTGGCGCTGTTCGTCGTGCTGACCGCGGCGTTCGCGGCGTTCACCCAGTTCGGCCTCCGGCCCGCGGTCGAGGCCGCCGGCGGTACCTTCACGACGCCGGAAGCGGCGCCGCAGGATGTGAAGATGGCGATGATCGTCGCCGGAGTGGCGATCGCGATCGCGCTCTATGTGCTGGCGGTGCGGCTGGGCGAGAAGAGGCGGCCGGCGGAGCTGGCGCTGCGCGCGCTGCCGCTGGAACTGGTCGCGGGGCTGGTGCTGGGCGGCGCGCTGATGGCGGCGACGCTCGGCACGCTCTGGGCGACCGGCTGGGTGACGATCCAGCCCCAGGCGATCACGCGCTGGATGCCGGCGGTGCGCGGGGCGGTCCAGTCGGGCGTGCTCGAGGAACTGCTGTTCCGGCTGGTCGCGTTCCGGCTGCTGTGGCGCGCGTTCGGCGTGTGGTGGGCGCTGGCGCTGTCGGCGGCGCTGTTCGGCGGGCTGCACCTGGGCAATCCCAATGCGACGATCTTCGCGGCGATCTGCATCGCGCTCGAGGCGGGGATCCTGCTCGCGGCCTTTTATGTGCTGACCGGGCGGCTCTGGGCCTCGGTCGGCGTGCATGCAGGGTGGAACTTCACCCAGGGCTGGGTCTTTGGCGCGGCGGTCTCGGGCTCGCCCGGCGGCTTTTCCGGCGGACCGCTGGCGACGCAGCCGGTGCAGGGCGTGCCGGCGATGCTCTCGGGCGGCGCGTTCGGGCCCGAGGGCTCGCTGCCGGCGCTGCTGATCTGCACCGCGGCAGGCGCGGGGGTGCTGTGGCTGGCGTGGCGCAAGGGGAAGACGGTGGCGGCGGACTAGGGGCTGACGAAATCTGGGGTCCGTCGTTGGTGGAAAGCGGTCATTCGCCTCACCGTCACCCCGGTCTTGTGCCGGGGGCCACTGCGCGATTTGGTGAGACGCCCAAGGCTCCAGCTGCTCGCTTGCGGATGGGTGGGCCCCGGAACAAGTC
>CBIHNZ010000074.1:0-12242 GCA_966211615.1 uncultured Sphingomonas sp. | reverse complement strand
GAATACGGCCCCGGCCAGCACGGCCAGCGCCGCAAGGGCAAGATGTCGGACTTCGGCATCCAGCTGCGCGCCAAGCAGAAGCTCAAGGGCTATTACGGCGACATCACCGAGAAGCAGTTCAAGCGCTCGTACGAAGACGCGTCGCGCATGAAGGGCGATACCGGCCAGAACCTGATCGGCCTGCTCGAGATGCGCCTCGACATGATCGTCTATCGCGCCAAGTTCGCGCCGACGATCTTCGCCGCGCGCCAGCTGGTCAACCACGGCCATGTCCGCGTCAACGGCGAGAAGTGCAACATCGGTTCGCGCCGCATCAAGCCGGGCGAAGAAGTGTCGCTGTCGTCGAAGGCGCAGGAAATGGCGCTGGTGATGGAGGCGCAGAGCCTGTCCGAGCGCGACATCCCCGATTATGTGGTGCCGGACGGCGCCTCGAAGATCACCTTCACCCGCGTGCCGACCCTCGACGAGGTTCCGTACCCGGTGAAGATGGAGCCGAACCTGGTCGTCGAGTTCTACTCGCGCTGATCGGCTTCCCTCGGGAAGAAACAAGGGCGGCCCCGCGGGGCCGCCCTTTTTCGTTGCGGTTCAGAACCCCATCGAGCTGTGCAGGAAGGTGTCGATGCGATCGAGCATCTTCGCGCGGACGTCGCTGTCGTCGAGCTGGTGGTCGAGACCCTTATATTCGATGAACTCGACCTTGCCCCCGGCACCGCGGATCTTGCCTTCCATCATCCGCGATTGCCGGATCGGAACATTGATATCCCGGTCGCCGTGGAACAGCAGCACCGGCGCCTTGATCTTCTCGGCATTCTGCGCCGGCGACCCTTCCTTGAGCAGCGCGCCGCCATTGACGAAATCATCGGCCACACTGTCGCCCATCGATTCCTTCAGGTCCGCCCGCAGCGTCGCGAGATCGGTCACGGGCGCGATTGCGACCACCGCCTTGAACAGGTTCGAGTCGAGCACCGACGATTGCAGCGCGGCATAGCCGCCATAGGACCAGCCGACGATCGAGAGCTTGCTGGGCGCCGCGATGCCCTGTGCCACCAGCCAGCGGCCGCCGTCATTGACGTCGCCGATCGCGGCGCGCCACGACTTGAAGCCGTTCTGCCTGAACCAGCGCTCGCCGAACCCGCTCGACCCGCGATAATTGGGCTGGAGCACGGCATAGCCGCGGCTGGCGAAGAATTGCGACAGCCAGTCGAAGCCCCATTCGTCACGCGCGGTGGGTCCCCCGTGCGGCATCACGATCGCGGGAAGGTTCTTGCCGTCGCTGCCCGGCGGCAGCGTGAGATAGCCGGGTATGCTGGTGCCGTCGGCCGCCTTGAAGGTGATCGGCTTCACGCTGGCCAATGGCTTGCCCGAGAGCTGCGGCCGCACCGGGCTGACCTCGGCCATCTTCTTGGTCGCCCGGTCGAGCAGGTAGTAGCGGCCGGGATCGGTATCGCTGCCGGCGAACAGCAGCAGGGTCTTCTCGTCCACGCTGGCATCCGAGAAATAGACGAGCGGCAGCCCCGGAAGCGCCTTGGACAGCGAGGCGGAGAGCGCCTTGAGCTCGGGATCGAAGAAGCTCACCTGGCGCTTGTCCGTGGCGAAGCTCACACCCACCACGCGCTGCTGGCGCCCGATCCGCACCAGCCCGTCGACATCGACATCGTCGCGCGAGAAGACCAGGTCCTTCTTCATGCTGCCGTCGAGCGCGACCTTGTACAGCGCCTTGCGCCCGGCGAGATCGTCAAACCCATAGGCGACGTTCAGATCGCGATCGACGGCGTAGGGATTGAACCCCTCGGAAAGATAGCCGGTATATCTGACCTTGCCCAACGGCAGCCATTCGCGGCTTCCCGGCTTGCGGAAGAGATAACTGACCTCCTTGCCCGCATAGCCGCTGCTCTTGAGCGGCTGGACGCCCATGATGCGCGTCTCGCCATGGCCATCGGTGATGAACTCGCCGGCGGTCGGCCGCGGCGCTTCGACCATGGTGTGCTTGAGCGTCACCGTGTCGACGCGATCGACTCCCAGCCCTTCGCGACGCTGCGCCGAAAGCTGCTTGCCGACACTTGCCTCGGGCACATAATAGCGCGCCATCAGCACCGTGCTGCTGTTGGCGTCGGGCAACCAGTCGAGAATGCTGCCGCCATAATAAGCCTCGTAGAGGCTGTCGCTGCCCTGCGGTGGAGTCAGTTCCTTGATGTGCGTGCCGTCGTCGTCGATCGCGATCACGCGGCTCATTCCCACCAGATCGTCCCTGCGATCGAGGATCATGAAGAGGTTGCAGACCAGCCGGGTCGGCGTCGACCAGGCACAGGATGTGAGCTTGTCGGGCTCGCCGCCCAGTTGCAGGATCGCCTTCAGTCCGCTGCCGTCCGGTTTCGAAACCAGCAGCGCGGTGCCGTGCGTGCCCGCCGGCACGATGATCGCCACCCGCTTGCCGTCGGGCGACAGGCTGATGTCCTGAATCCCTTCGCGCGCGCCGAACAATTTAGCCTCGGCGCTCTGTGCCTGCGCAACCGAAATCGACCAAAGCGACGCACATAGCGCCGCCATCACCTTGATCCGCATGAAACCCCCAAAATATCCCCGTTACAAACAACATAGCGGGGACTTTTAGCGCGGCAAGGACGATCAGCGGCGAACTGCTGCCAATTTGGCCCGGGCGAAGTCGATGAAGGTCGGCCAGTTGTCGCGGTTGCTGTGGCCGCCCTGGTGCTGGCGGAAACCGATCGGGCCGCGCAGCACGGGGGTGAGCACCGGCGGGAAATCGGTGCGGTCGATCCGCCCCGGCTTGCCCAGCAGCACTTCCCATGCCGGCGACGCCGCTACGGCGGCGAGAAAGCTGCCCTTGGGATCGACCCAGCCATCGCCGGTCTCGACCGTGCCGGCGCCGATGAAGATCGGGCGCGGCGCCGCCAGCGCGATCAGCATGTGCGAGTCGATAGGCAGATCGAACTCGGTCAGCGGCCCGGCATAGTTGAGGAAATTGCCGGCGAACCAGTGATACTCGCCCCCCGCGGCGAGATTGCCGATCCGCTCGCCGAAATTGCGGCGATAGAGCGCGGCGCCGCCCGCGCCCGACGATCCGATGAAGCCGATCGCGAAGCGCCGGTCATAGGCCATCGTCACCAAAGCCGCCTTGCCGTAGCGCGACAGGCCCTCGATGCCGACGCGCCCGGCATCGATCGCGGGGTCCCTGCCCAGCGCGTCGAGCGCGCGGCCGGCGCCCCAGGCCCAGGCGCGCAGCACGCCCCAATCGTCGGGCGCGCGCGGCTTTCCCCGAAGCGAGATGCCGATCACGCCGTCCGCCAGCCCCGCGCCGTTATCGGCCTGGATCGAATTGGCGACGACCACCGCATAGCCGAACCCGGCCCGGAGCAGCTGATCGGTATAGGGGGCCCCCGGATCGGGCGCGCGCGGCGGGCCGGGGAATTTGAAGCCTTCGGGAAAGCCGAACGACAGGATCAGCGGCAGCCTGACCTTGGCGTCCGCGGGCATGGTGTAGCGCAGTGCGATCCGCGCCGAGGCCCGGGGCCAGGCCTTGTTGTCCGCCACGCCTTCGAGCCAGCGCTTGACGACCGGCATGCCCGCCTCGGTCGCGCGCTCCTCCTTCACGGTGCGCCAGGTGATCGCGGGCGCGGTGGCGGGGACACGGCCATAGACCTCGCGATCGAACAGGCCGACGATCTCGGCCCGGCGGCGCTGCCACAGCGCGGGGCTGGTCACCGGCGTGCCGTCGGACAGGCGCATCAACTCGGGCAGCGTGTAGCTCCCGGTCCTGGCCTCGTCATAATTGGCGGCGTTGGGCGCGGCAGGATTGAAGCCGTCGGCACCAGGGCGGGTACCGGCAATGTGCAGCCGGTCGAGCATCGCACGGCGATCCGCCTCGCTGGCACGATCGTCCTGCTGCGCGGATGCGGGAAAGCCGGGAGTCATCAGCAATGCCGTCAGCAGGAACACCGTCCGCATCGCGTCTCTCCCGTCATGGTATCGCTACCAAGCTGCCGCACCCGCCCTCCTCGCGCAAGCCTTGCGGCGCGTCCGCACCGCTGCCAATGTCGCGCCACTTTCCCGGACCGGAGTCTGCCATGCGCCTTGCCCTTGCCGCCGCCCTCCTGCTCGCCAGCGCCTCCGCCCAGGCGCAGACCGCGCCGCAGATCTCGGTCGACACGCTGAAGGAAGTGACCAAGACCCTGTCGTCCGATGCGTTCGAGGGCCGCGCCCCGGCGACGCCGGCCGAGGACAAGACGGTCGCCTATATGATCGAGCGGTTCAAGGCGGCGGGACTCCAGCCCGGCAACCATGGCAGCTGGGTGCAGGACGTGCCCCTGGTCCAGCATACGGCGAACAATGTCGCGCCGCTCGTCTTCACCGGCGGCAAGACGCCGGTGTCGCTCGCCTATCGCAAGGATACGGTGCTCGGCACCTATCAGGTGGTCCCGCGCGTCGACCTGAAGAACAGCGACGTCGTATTCGTCGGCTATGGCATCAACGCGCCCGAGCGCGGCTGGAACGACTATGCCGGTATCGACGTGAAGGGGAAGACCGTCGTCATCCTGGTCAACGATCCCGACTGGCAGACGATGACGCTCGACGGGCCGTTCGGCGGCCGCGCGATGACCTATTACGGCCGCTGGACCTACAAGTTCGAGGAGGCCGCGCGCCAGGGCGCCGCCGCGGCGATCATCATCCACGATACCGAGCCCGCCGCCTATCCCTGGGGTGTGGTCGAATCCTCCTGGACCGGGCCGCAGCTCGAACAGGATACGCCGGGCGACCATATGGACCAGTCCAAGGC
This sequence comes from uncultured Sphingomonas sp., assembly GCA_966211615.1. Classification (GTDB taxonomy): domain Bacteria; phylum Pseudomonadota; class Alphaproteobacteria; order Sphingomonadales; family Sphingomonadaceae; genus Sphingomonas. The sequence goes on along the minus strand of CBIHNZ010000074.1, from coordinate 7,450 downwards.
GATCGGCTGGATCCAGCAGGACAGCGCCAAGGCTTTGTTCGCCTCCGCCGGCAAGGATTATGCCGCGCTGATCGAGGCGGCGAAGCACAAGGGCTTCAAGGCGGTGCCGCTGGGCGTGAAGGCATCGGTCAGCTGGGACAATGCGATCCGCCGCCAGGCCTCGAAGAACGTCATCGGCATCCTGCCCGGCAGCGAGCGGCCCGACGAGATCGTGCTCTATTCGGCGCATTGGGACCATCTCGGCCACTGCGCGCCGGTGAAGGGCGACGATATCTGCAACGGCGCGCTCGACAATGCATCGGGCAGCGCCGCGCTGGTCGCGCTGGCCGAAGCGCACAAAAAGGCCGGCCCGGCCAAGCGCAGCATCGTGTTCCTGTCGGTCACCGCCGAGGAATCGGGGCTGCTCGGCTCCAAATTCTATGCCGAGAACCCGGTCTATCCGCTCGCCAAGACCGTCGGCGGGGTCAACATGGACGGGATCAACATCATCGGCCCGGCCAGGGACTTCGTGCTGACCGGCGCGGGCAAGTCCGAGCTCGAGGATCTGGTGAAGCCGTTCGTGGCCGCCGAGGGACGCGTGATCTCGCTCGAGCCCACGCCCGAAAAGGGCGGCTATTACCGCTCGGACCATTTCAGCTTCGCCAAGCTGGGCGTGCCGATGCTTTCGGGCGAAAGCGGCGAGGATCTGGTGGTTGGCGGCAAGGCCGCCGGCCGCAAGGCCTCCGAGGACTATACGACCAACCGCTATCACAAGCCGCAGGACGAATATGATCCCAACTGGGATTGGTCGGGCGGCATCCAGGACCTGACCATCTATTACGGGCTCGGTCGCCAGCTCGCCGAGGGTTCGGCCTGGCCGAACTGGTATCCCACCGCCGAATTCCGCGCGGTGCGAGACAAGAGCCGTGCGGGGCAGTGAGTTGACGTCCCCATTCTCTTGACCGTCATCCCGGCGAAGGCCGGGATCCAGAGCCAAACAGGGCATCGCTCGTGCCCCTGGAGCCCGGCCTTCGCCGGGATGACGGAATTGGGGACGCGGCGGCGAAGGAGGAGTTTCGTCCGCCCGCCGGAACGGCTAATGCCCCGCGCATGACTCTGCCTCCTCCGCCCGAATGGGCGCCGCACAACGCCGTCTGGATCGGCTTTCCGAGCCACCGCGACCTCTGGGTCGAAGACCTGGAACAGGCCCAGGCCGAAGTCGCCGCGTTCGTCCGCGCCGTCCATGCCGAGGGGCGCGGCGAGCAGGTGATCCTGGTTGCCGCCGACGAGGAAGCCGCCCGGGCTGCCGAGGCGCTGGTCGGCCCGGCGGCGAAGGTGGTGCAGGAACTGTTTGGCGACATCTGGCTGCGCGACACCGGCGCGATCATCTCCGGCGACGGCGTGGCGCAGGACTTCGCGTTCAACGGCTGGGGTGCCAAATACGACCTCGAAGGCGATGACGATATCGGCCTGCGTCTCGCGCGGCGCGAGCATCTCCAGGTCGTGCGCCATGGCTGGATCCTCGAGGGTGGCGCGATCGACGGCGACGGCACGGGCCTGTGCGTCACCACCGAGCAGTGCCTGCTCAACCAGAACCGCAACCCCGGGCTGAGCAAGGCCGAGGTCGAGGCGCGGCTCGCCGCCGATCTCGGCTATACGCGGGTGCTGTGGCTCGGCGACGGGCTGGTCAACGACCATACCGACGGCCATGTCGACAATCTCGCCCGCTTCATCGGCGAGAACCGGCTGCTGATCCCCGAGGCGACCGAGAACGACCCGAACTGGCGCGTCTATCAGGACGCCGCGCTGCGCGCCGAGGCGTTCGGCGTCGAGGTCGTCCGCTTCCCCTCGCCCGGCCGCGTGATCGCCGACGAGGAGGTGATCCCGGCGAGCTACATGAACTTCTATATCGGCAATGCCGCGGTGGTCGTCCCGCTCTACGGCCAGGCCAATGACGAGGCCGCGGTGGACGCGCTGAAGGCGCTGTTCCCCGGCCGTGCCATTATCGGCCAGCGCGCCGACCATATCCTGACCGGCGGCGGCAGCTTCCACTGCATCAGCCAGCAGATCCCGTCAAAGTAGGCGGGACACCGCGTACATCGCGAGCAACGCGCACAGCAGCAGCAGGCACAACCGCTTGCTGCTGCTGAGCACGAGGGTCGTGCCGATGCCGGTGTAGAGCAACGGGATCGCCACGCTCTGCCAGGATAGGAAGATGTTGCCGTACATCAGCACGCGGGCGAGCAGCACGAGCAGGTTCGCGGCCATCACGCCCAGCATCACCTGCCCCTTGTGGCGCAGGAAATAGGCGTCGAGATCGGGCCATTCGTCGAGCGTCTCGGGAAAGACCAGCGCCGCGGCGAGATAATAGACCGCGGCGATCACCGTGCCGAACAGCAATGCCCCGAAGGTGGGGGGAATCGCCTTCTGCATCTCCCAGGCGTTCGACCAGAAGGTCACAAGGTCGACCATCAGCACCAGGCCGAGCGCCGGCGTGAGCCAGCCGAGCCGGATCTTGTGGCGCGCCCGCAATACCCGCGCGAATCCGCCCATCACCTCGGCCAGCGAAAGCCCGAGCAACAGCCCGAAGAGCGTGAAAGCGAATTCGAAGCTGCTCATCCGTGCGAATCTTCGATGCAGAATCGCATCAACGCAAGGGGTGCGCAGCCGGGCAAAGCGCATTACATGGCCGCGCATGACCGAGATCACTGTCGCTGCGCTGCAGCTCGCCTTCACCAACGATATCGATGCGAACATCGCGCGCGTGTCCGAGATGGTCCGCGAAGCGGCATCGCGCGGCGCGCAGGTCGTGCTTCCGCCCGAGCTGTTCGAGGGCGAATATTTCTGCCGCGTCGAGGACGAGGGCCTGTTCGCCAATGCCAAGCCGACTGGCGAGCACAAGGCGGTGCTGGCGATGCAGAAGCTCGCCGCCGAGCTTGGCATCCACATCCCGACCAGCTTCTTCGAGGCCGACGGCCCGCACCATTACAACAGCCTCGCGATGATCGGCCCGGACGGCAAGGTCGCCGGCGTCTATCGCAAGAGCCATATCCCCGACGGCCCGGGCTATGAGGAGAAATTCTATTTCCGCCCCGGCAATACCGGCTTCAAGGTGTGGGACGGTCCCGAAGCAGCCGGGCGCGCCAAGCTCGGCGTCGGCGTGTGCTGGGACCAATGGTATCCCGAGACCGCGCGCGCGATGATGCTGATGGGCGCGGAGGTCCTGTTCTACCCCACCGCGATCGGCAGCGAGCCGCACGACGACAGCCTCGACACCGCCCGGCTGTGGCGCCGCGCGATGGTCGGCCATGCCGTCTCCAATGTCGTGCCCGTCGTCGCCGCCAACCGCGTCGGCACCGAGCATGGCCAGACCTTCTACGGCACCAGCTTCATCACCGACGAGCGCGGCGATATTCTCGCCGAGCTCGACCGCACCGAAGAAGGCGTGATCACCGCGACGCTCGACCTCGACCGGGTCAAGCGCCACCGCGCCGCCTTCGGCTTCTTCCGCGATCGGCGCCCCGAGCTGTACGGGCGGCTGACGCAGGACATCTAGGCGCATCTCCCTATCCTCCCCCTGGCGGGAGAGGATAATGTCCTGACAGCTTGCCGGTCCGACCGTCGCGGCGCATCCTTCGCCCAACGACGCAGGAGCGAGTCGATGGAAGATCCCGAACTCCCGGACGCGAGCAAGCTCACCAAGTCGAAGCAGCGCTGGGCGAGCGAGGGCAAGTTCCTCACCGGCCATGTCTCGCGTCCCGAGGCCGAGCGGCTGCCGCCCGGCCAGCATCTCGTCCGCGACTGGCCGATCCTCGATCTCGGCAAGCAGCCCGACGTCTCGCAGGAGCGCTGGCGGCTGGAGATCAAGGGCCTGGTCGATCGCCCCGACTCGCTCGACTGGGCGGCATTCATGGCGCTGCCCCAGACCCGGCTTTCGAGCGACATCCACTGCGTCACCACCTGGTCGCGCTATGACAATGACTGGCAGGGCGTGCTGACCCGCGACCTGCTCGACCATGTCCAGCCGCGCGACGAGGCGGGGTTCGTCATGCTGCACGGCTATGACGGCTATACCACCAATGTGCCGCTCGCCGATTTCGCCGCCCCCAATGCGATGCTGGTGCATGGCTGGCAGGGCAAGCCGCTCGCCCGCGCGCATGGCGGACCGGTGCGCGTGGTGATCCCGCACCTCTATTTCTGGAAGAGCGCCAAATGGGTGCGCGGGATCGAGCTGATCGGCGCCGACAAGGCGGGCTTCTGGGAGGTCAACGGCTATCACATGCGCGGCGACCCCTGGGCGGAAGAGCGCTACCGCTAGTCCGCGAGCGCCTCAGCGGCGGGAGCCGCTACGCCTCAATTCTGCAGGTCCCGTCCCGGCAGCTTGCAATGTAGGATTGCGTCCGCTCCAATCGGCGCCCGATCTTCCGTCACGAGGCGGTCGGCGCTCTTTGACATCGCGATCCGCAACCGTGCCCCGTCATCCCAAAACGCAACGGTTCGTCGCGCTATCACGCGTCATTCCCATTACCTTTGTTACCTTTGGCGTGGACCTCAGCGCTGCTCGCGGCCGACATCCTCGCGGATCATCACCGGCGTGTCGCAGCCATTCTCGATCCGGAGCACGCCCAGATACTGGTTCGCCATGGGCTGCTGCTCCAGCGTCCGCGGGCGCACGCTGGGCGCCGGATTCTTCACGAGCTGCGCCTTGGCGTTCTGACATTGCGGGTGCGCCGCGGGCGCGGTGGCGGCGGTCTTGTCGCCGTCACTGGCCATCGCGGCGGCGGGCAGAAGCGCGAGAGCGAGCACGATGATACGCATGAGCGGTCCCTTTCATATCTCCGCGCTACATAGCAAATCCGGCGCGGCGACGCGACGGGCGACGTCCCCGGACCGCCCTCAGTCGAACACCCGCTCCAGATCGACAGCAGACACCTTCCCCGGGCGCGGGTCGTGGCGCGGGTTCGGGCCGTAGAGATTTTCCTCCTCGTCGCCGCGCGTGAAGACAAAGATCAACGAGAAGATCCAGCCGATGAACGGAATAAAGCCGAGCAGCAGCAGCCAGCCCGACTTCTCCTGATCGTGCATCCGCCGAACCGCGACCGCGAGCATCGCAACGAACGCCGCGATCAAAATCGCAAACTGGAGCACGCCCAATATCAGAATAGGCACGGTCAGGGCCATTTCCGCCTGCGGGTTCAATTCGCCCCGCGGAAAGAACGGGACCATGAGCAGGAGCGGCAGATAGATGGCCAGCACCCCCAATAGCTGGATCAGGAAATATTCGCGGCGGCTCGCGCGCCAGCTGAAGTTAAACAGCGATCGCGGCATGTACCAGTCTGTCGGCATGAATCGCCCCCCGCCTGAAGCATAGCGGGGCATGCCTACAGAACAATCCGCAACAGATTGGCGGTGTGTCATTTTAGCGCGAGCGCGCGCGCGAACACCGCCTCGAACATCTCCGCCGTCAGTCGCCCGGTATTCTGGTTGTAGCGCGAGCAGTGATAGCTATCGATCAGCATCTGGCCGTTCGGCATGCGGTGCTCGGCGAGGTGGCCGAAGCGGGCCTTGGGCAGCTTGCCGCCCATCACCTTGACCGCGGACTGGTGCGCGATCTGTCCCAGCGCGATCACCACCGGGGCGGTCAGCTGGGGCCCCAGGAAATCGCGGCAGGCATGGATTTCGGCGGGCACGGGCTTGTTGCCCGGCGGCAGGCAGCGGACCGCGTTGAGGATCACGACGCCGCTTGGTTCGCCGCCCAGGGCCAGCCCGAACTTCTCGAGCGTGGCGAACAGCAGATCGCCCGAGGCATCGCCGGTAAAGGCGCGGCCGGTGCGGTTGGCGCCGTGCCTGCCCGGTGCGAGCCCGACGATCGCCAGCCACGCGCCCGGATCGCCCAGCGCGGGAACCGGCGCGTTCCACCAGTCCGGCTGCTCGACGCGCAGCGCCTCGCGCACTCCGACAAGGCGGGGGCAGCGCGGGCAATCGCGCCCAGGTTCGGGATTCGGTTCGGGGCTTGGCGGGAACATGGCGGCGGGATAGGCCGCCCGGTGTGACGAGGACAAGCTATGCGATCGCGATCGGATCGAATCGCCCGGGACGCCATGGCAGCCCCGAGCGCGAGGTCGCCGCGGCGATCGCGGCATTGGGACGGGTTTCCGAGCGGTCCCGCACGCTCCGCACGGCACCGCTCGGCCCTTCCAATCGCCGCTTTGCCAATGCCGTCGTGACGCTGGAGAGCGACGAGGAACCGCCTGCATTGCTCGATCGGCTGAAGCGGATCGAGCGCGATTTCGGGCGGCGGCGCGGCCGAACCTGGGGTGCGCGGGTGATCGACCTCGACATCATCCTGTGGTCGGGCGGCGCCTGGGGCGAGAACCGCCTCATTGTGCCCCACCCCCGTTTTCGCGAACGTGATTTCGTGCTCGTGCCGCTGGCCCAGGTCGCGCCCGACTGGCGCGATCCGGTGAGCGGGCTTAGCGTGCGCCAACTCGCGGCGAGGCTGAGGAGAGAGAGATGCACGCGCTGATCGCATTGATGCTGGCCGCCACGGCGCCCGACGACAGCCTGACCGCCTTTGCCGACGCGTTCGACCGTGCGCAGCTGGCGCAAGATCGCCCGACGATGGAGCGGATGGTCGCCGACGATCTGGTCTTTGTCGACGGATCGGGCAAGCGCCAGGGCAAGAAGGAATTCATCGAGGGCTGGATGACGCCGGGCGACCGCTATGACCCGCTGGTGCTGGTCGATCGCGTGATCGTCCCGCTCGGCCCCGATGCCGCTGTCGTCAATGCCGAGACGAATCTGACCGGCGTGAGCGGGGGCAAGCGCTTCGCCAGCCATTTCCGCTATGCCGACAGCTTCCGCCGCATCGGCGGCAAATGGCAGGTCGCGCATATTCAGGTAACGCGCATGGCGCCGGTCCAGCCATAGTTGACCCGCTGGACCCTCGCCCCTAGGTGACCCCCCTGGTGTGGGTCCGTAGCTCAGTCGGTAGAGCAAGCGACTTTTAATCGAGAGGTCCCGGGTTCGAGCCCCGGCGGACCCACCACCTCTCCGTTCCAGACCGTCGCAAACAGTCTCGAACCCTTGCAAAATCCTCAGAAATCCGAACATTTGGCGCTTTAAGACGTCCCACTTTGATGCCCCCAAGCTCATGGGCAACGGGGGCATCGTTGGGGGCATCGGATTGGGAAAGTGGGGGCATCGTGTCACTGACCGATACGCAGTGCAAAAAGGCCATGCCGGGAGAGCGCGACTACAAGCTTTCAGACGCAGGCGGCCTCTACCTGTTCGTCACCACGACGGGCCATAAGTCCTGGCGCCTGAAATACCGGTTTGCGGGCAAGGAGAAACGGCTACTACTCGGTCCCTACCCCGAAGTGTCGTTGCGACAGGCTCGCGACGGTCGCGATGAAGCTAGGGTCAGGACTCGTTGATCACAGCCAGAAGATGACGGTGGCTGCGAGTGCGA
>CBIHNZ010000073.1:0-12374 GCA_966211615.1 uncultured Sphingomonas sp. | reverse complement strand
AGCAGGACGCCGGCAAGCTGATGCACGACCAGCATCCGACGCGCTCCTATGTCGACCTCAACCGCGCCGGCGTCGCGCTGATGGAGATCGTCAGTCGTCCGGACATGCGTTCTCCTGCGGAAGCAGGGGCTTACGTCAAGAAGCTGCGTTCGATTCTACGCTATGTCGGGTCGTGTGACGGCAACATGGAGGAAGGCTCGATGCGCGCCGACGTGAACGTCAGCGTGCGCAAGCCGGGGGACGAATTCGGCACGCGGACCGAGACCAAGAACGTCAACTCGGTGCGCTTCGTGATGCAGACCATCGAGATCGAGGCGCGCCGCCAGGTCGAGGTGCTCGAGAGCGGCGGCAAGATCGTCCAGGAAACGCGCCTGTTCGATCCGGACAAGGGCGAGACGCGCTCGATGCGCTCGAAGGAAGACGCGCACGACTATCGCTATTTCCCCGATCCCGATCTGCTCCCGCTCGAGCTGGACGAGGCGTTCCTCGAGGAATGCCGCACCAGCCTGCCCGAACTGCCCGACGCCAAGCGTCGCCGCTATGAGAGCGAGCTGGGGCTGAGCGCCTACAATGCCGCGGTGCTGACCGCCGACGCCGAGACGGCGCGCTGGTTCGAGGCGTTGCTGGCGGAATCGGCGCGCGTCCAGGCCAAGGGCGACAACGAGGTCGCGCGCCCGGCGGCGAACTGGCTGATCTCCGATCTGTACGGTGCGCTCAATCGCCTGGGCAAGGATCTCGACGAGAGCCCGGTCAGCCCGATCCAGGGTGCCGAACTGCTCGCGCTTGCGGCCGACGGCACGCTGTCGGGCCCGCTCGCCAAGCAGGTGTTCGAGATCATGCTCGAGACCGGCGACAGCGCGCCGAAGATCGTCGAGGATCGCGGGCTCAAGCAGACCAGCGACACCGGCGCGATCGAGGCGGTGATCGCCGAGGTCCTTGCCAAGAACCCGAACCAGCTGGAGCAGTATCGCGGCGGCAAGGAGGCCCTGTTCGGCTTCTTCGTCGGCCAGACGATGAAGGCGATGGCGGGCAAGGCCAATCCGGCCGTGGTCAACGAGCTGCTGAAGAAGGCGCTCGCCGGGTAGGGCTCAGCCCCTCGCCAATATGCGCAGCTCGACGCGATCGGGCAGCGTGGCGGGCGTGCGGATATCCCAGGCCAGGCCTGCCCGCTCGAGCAAGCGGATGAAGGTGAAGCCCAGGTCGCTTTGGCCCGGGTAGAGACCAATTCTCGCGGAGCCCGGAAAGGCGTGGTGATTGTTGTGCCACGCCTCGCCCATGGTGACGAAGCCCGCCCAGGGCACGTCGTGCGCCTGCACGCCCGCGCCCTCGACCAGCCAATGCTGGGGGCCGTGATTATGCGCGAGATAGCCGACCAGCCAGTGGCCGTGGACACAGGCGAAGACGCGCGCGCAAACGCCCCAGACGACGAAGCTCCAGCCGCCAGCGATATAGAGTGCCAGGGCGATCGGAAGCTGCTGCGCCATCCATGTCGCCTCGAGGAAGCGGTAGAAGCGATCGCGCCCGGCACGGCCGAGATCGAAGGCGGGTGGGTGCGAGAGTTCGAGGCGGCAATGCGTCTGCCACCATGCGTCCTTCAGCATGGGGCTGCCATGGCTGAGATAGGGGTGGCAGTCGGCGCGGCGTTGCGCCCAATCGCGCAGATCGTGCGTGCGCATCATCCAATAGGGACCGCTCATTCCCACCACCGTCCCGAACCAGACGAGGATGCGCTCCAGCCATAGCGGGCATTCGAAGCTGCGGTGGATCAGGCGCCGATGGAAGCCCACCGAATGCCCGAGCAGCAGGACTGTGCCGGTGGTCGCGACGAAAATGCCCAACGCGGGCAGCGAGAAGGTGAGGGGGCACAGCAGCAGCGTGGCTACGGCCATGCCGCCGTTCCAAAGCGAATGAAGCGGGTCCCATCGCACGCGGCCGGCCACCGGATCGGCGCCGGGAATCTCGACCAGGGTGTTGATGGCGTGCGCATCGATCATTGCATCATCTATTAGGTAATTAAGCTATCACCTAATTATCGCCATCAAGACTGGAAAGCAATGAAGCAATCGCTTAAATACCGATCATGCAGCGCGTGTTCGAAGCCCTTTCCTCTACCGTCCGGCGAAAGATACTCGCCTATCTCAGCCATGCCGAACTGACCGCGGGGGAGATCGCTGCGCGGTTCGAAATCTCCAAGCCGGCGGTTTCGCAGCATCTGTCGGTGCTGGAGAATGCGGGGCTGGTGACCAGCGAGAAGCGCGGGCAATATGTCCATTACCGGCTGGTGACCGAGCATCTTGCGAATACGCTGAGCGGGTATCTCCAGGAGGTCTGCCCGGTGTCGCGGCCGCTCAAACAGGAGAGCGCGGAGTTGCAAAAAGCGCGCGACGGCGCGAAGCCGGATGTCGATCCAGAGGAGTAAGAGGATGGTCCGCGCGTTTCTCGTCTCGCTGTTCATGTCCTTGCTGGCGCTTCCCGCCGCGGCGCAGACTTCCCCGGCACCGCCTGCCACGCCGCCGGCTACTGCCCGCGTCGCGCTGGAGACGAGCGCCGGTCGCGTCGTGATCGAGGTGGAGACGGCCAAGGCACCGATCACTGCGCGCAATTTCCTGCGCTATGTCGACGCGAAGCGGCTCGATGGGATGCAATTCTATCGCACCGTGAAGGTCGCCGACCATTTCGGCTTCGTGCAGTTCGGCGTCCAGAACGCACCGGCGCGCATCTATCCGCCGATCAAGCATGAGCCCACCACCCAGACCGGCCTCAAGCATCTCGACGGCACCATCTCCACTGCGCGCTTCGCGCCGGGGAGCGCACGCGGCGAGTTCACGATCAGCCTGGGCGACCAGCCTTCGTTCGACGCCGATCCGACCAAGCCGGGCGACAATCTCGGCTATGCCGCGTTCGGCCGCGTGGTCGAGGGGCTGGACGTGATCCTCAAGATCTTCGACGCGCCGGTCTCGCCCGACAAGACGGTGCAGGGCGCGTTCAAGGGCGAGATTCCGGTCGCGCCCGTGAAGATCCTGACCGCGCGGCGAGTGTTGCCCTGATTATGGATGGTTACGTCCAGAAGCTCGCCTAAAATTATGGTTGCCAAATAGTAACGACCTCATCAGGTTTCCGAAATCGCGGGGGCGATTCGGCCATGCCGATAAGGGGGGATTGCTATGATGAGGATGCTGCTGTCGGCGTTTGCCGGCATCGTCTTGCTGTGCGCGCCGGCGCATGCTCAATTCGGCGCCGAAGCTTCGGCTTCCAAGGCGGGGTTCAGCTTTCCCGCGACAGGCAGCGTCAAGATACTGGTTTTCCGGCCCAACGTTTCGGTCGGTGCGCAATCGACCGGCGGCATGAACGAGCCCAACGCCGAATGGACCAAGCAGGCCCGCGATAATCTCGCGAAGGCGCTTTCCGCCGAGCAGGCGGGCCGCTCCAACGAGCTGGTGGTGATGCCCGACTTCGAAGGCGATGACGCGGCGCTGCTCGCGGATTATCAGGCGCTCTTCAAGAACGTCGCCGACGCGGTTGTCACGCACAAGCTGTTCGCCGGAAACCGCCTGCCGACCAAGCGCGCCGACTTCAACTGGACGCTGGGTTCGGGCGTCTCGAAGCTGAGCGAACTCGGCGGGGGCGACTATGGCCTCTTCATCTACACCAACGACAGCTACGGCTCGGCGGGACGCAAGGCGCTGCAGGCTGTCGGTTTCATGTTCGGCATGGGCATCTCGTCGGGCGTGCATGTCGGCTATGCCGGGCTGGTCGATCTCCACAGCGGCGAACTCGTCTGGGTCAACGCCGATCTGAAGATGGGCGGCGACGTGCGCGAGGCGGACGGCGCGACCAAGCGGATCCAGCAGCTGCTCGAGGATTTCCCGAAACGCGCCGGTGCCACCACGGCGGCCGCGCCTGCGACCACCCCCACCGCGGCCAACTGAGATGCGCCGCCTTCGCCGCGGGCTGGGGGCACTGGCCTCCGGCACGCTCGCGCTGAGCATGATCGCGACCCAGGCCGCCGCCCAGCAGTCGGCGGCGATCCCGGCCTATCAGCCGCAGACCGAGGAAGAGCGCGGGCTGTGGATGGAGATGGACGAGGCGGAGCGGACGCTCAAGACCTCGCGCTTCGTCATCCGCGATCCCGAGCTCAACGACTATGTCCGCGGCGTGCTGTGCCGCGAAGTGGGTGCGGAGCGCTGCCAGGCGGCGAGAATCTACATCGTGCGGACGCCCTATTTCAACGCGTCGATGGCGCCTAACGGGATGATGCAGGTCTGGACCGGCCTGCTGCTCCGCATGCGCAACGAGGCGCAGCTCGCCGCGGTGATCGGGCACGAGTTCGCCCATTTCGAGAAGAAGCATTCGCTCGAGAATTTCCGCAACCTGCGCGGCAAGACCGACGCGATGGCGTGGCTGTCGTTCTTCGGGCTGGTCGGCGCGGTGGCGCAGGTGGGCGTGCTGGGATCGATCTTCGAATTCAGCCGCGACATGGAGCGCGACGCCGATACGGTCTCGATCACCTATATGCGTGGCGGCGGCTACGCCCCGCACGCGGCTTCGGACATCTGGGCGCAGGTGGTGAGCGAGGGCGACGCCCGTGCCGCGGCGCGCCAGCAGAAGCGCCGCCGGCACGAGGGCGGCGGCTTCCTCGATTCGCACCCGGCATCGGCGGACCGGATGAAATATCTGGCCGAGCTCACCCGCGAGGTGCCGGGCGGGGCCGTGGGCGGCGGATTTTCGGGCGCGAACGAATACCGCACCGCGCTGGCGAAATGGTGGCCGTCGCTGATCGACGACCAGATCAAGCTCAACGATTTCGGGGGTACCGAATATCTGCTGGGCAACATGGCATCGTCGGCGGGCTGGACGGGCGACCTGCTCTACGCCCGGGCCGAGCTGTACCGCGCGCGGGGCGGGCCCGGCGACTTCGAGGCCGCGATCGGCTTCTACCGTGAAGCGCTGACGCAATCCTATGACCTTCCGGAACTGCGTCGCGGGCTGGGCCTCGCGCTGCTGCGCACCGGCGGTGCCGACGAGGGCAGGGAACTGCTCCGCCAATATATCGCGCTGCGGCCCGAGGCGGCCGACCGGCCGATGATGACAATGCTTGCAGGGGGACGATGATCATGGGGAAGATGAAGGCGCTGGTGATCGGCGCGGCGTTGCTGACGGTGGTGCCCGATGCGGCGGACGCGGGCTGGAAGGTGATGGCGGCCGGCCAGCCGGTGGCGGTGGCGAAGAGCAGCATGAAGGTGACGCCGAGCAGCGCCTGGAACCGCTGGTCCTCCCGCCCCTCCAAGAAAGGCGAGATCTGGACGCAGGACGGCGTCTCGCTCAACGAGCTGAGCTTCTATGCCGGCATCGCGCCGGGCGAGGCGATCTTCAAGGAGCGCAACAAGAAGGACAAGCCGCTGCCGAAGTTCAGCGCGCAGATGCTGGCGCCCGAGATCGTGCAGCTGTTCGAGGCGACGAGCCGGATCACGCTGGCGACCTCGCTGTTCGAGATCGACAGCGTCGAGCCCACGACCTTCCTGGGCAAGCCCGGGGTGCGCTTCACCTATCATTATTCGGTGCAGGGCGACGAACTGCGCCGCAACGGCGAGGGCCGCGCGGCGGTGATCGACGGCAAGCTGTACCTGTCGAACTTCGCGGCGCCCGCGATCCATTATTTCGACACGAGCATCGCCGAGGTCCGCGCGATCATGGACAGCGCGACGCTCTGAGGATCGGTTCCGGGAGGAGGGGACGGCGTCGGCACGGGGGCGGGCCGGCGCCGGATCCCCCCGGCGCTACCGGTCAGCGCTCCCGCAATTCCATGTATAGATAGGCGGGGTCGAACTCGGCCACTGCCTTCAGCGCCTTGAAGTCGGTGATCGAGACGCGGCCGCCGCGAAACTCGATCATGCCGCGCTCGCGCAATTCGCGCAGCACCCGGTTCACATGGACCGAGGTGAGGCCCAGGCATTCGGCGAGCTCGGTCTGGGTGAGCGGGAAGGCATAGCCGGTCTCGTCGGCGAGCCCGACGATCTGGAGCCGCACCTGGAGTTCGCAGAACAGGTGCGCGGTGCGTTCGAGCGCGCGCCGGCGGCCGAGCGACACTTCCCATTCGCGGTGGATGCAGGCGTCGAGATTGGTCGAAAACCAGAACACCCGGGTCAGATGCGGATATTTCTCGGTGATCGCCAGGATGCGGTCGTGCGGCGCCTTGGCGATCTTGCACGGCGTGAGCGTCATCACCGAATGGTCGAGATGCTTGAGCGTGAAGCCGTGCAGATCGGCGAAATCGCCGGGGACATGGATATGGGTGATCTGGCGCTGGCCGTCGCTCAGATCCTTGAAGCGGCAGATGAACCCTTCGAGCACCAGCGTGGAAAAGGTAAGCTCCGCGCCACGGTGGACGATGGTCTGGTCCGCCGGATAGTCGACGACTTCGCTGATACAGTCGCGAATCGCCGCTTCTTCCTCCGCGCTGATCTCGTCGCGCAGGCGAAGCTTCATCAGATGCTGTGCGATCATCGGTCCTCAAATGCGGCGAACAATGGAAATCGCCTCGCTTTTCGTTGCTAGCACAGGCGGTCCGCCGCGGTCGATGTCCGGTTTACTTGCTGCGTGTCCGCCTGATTCTTGTCCTGAGCCTTTCAGGCCATCGGCTGTCCAGGCGCGATGCCGGGATCGCCGTCCGGTTGCGGGTCCGGCACGTCGATGTCGGGCGCGGGCGGGTGGATCTCGGGCGGTGGCGCCACGGGCTGCCCGGGTGGGGATGCGGGCGTCGTTTCGGGCGGCGGGACGGTCGGCTGGATCGGCGGTTCGACGGGCATGGATGTCTCCTTGTCCGAGCGTTAACGCCGGATTGGCGGTCCAAGTTGCTTGTGGCCTTGCCCCAAGGACCCTTGCTGCTATAGAGCCCGCCGACCGGCGGTGCCCCTGCGGGCGTGGCGGAACTGGTAGACGCGCCAGATTTAGGTTCTGGTATCGAAAGGTGTGGGGGTTCGAGTCCCTTCGCCCGCACCAGCACCGCCGCTCTTGATCAGCGTCCCGGCGCCGCGATCCCATTCTAGTTGAAGGCCTGAAGAATGCAGACTGTCGAGACGTTGAACGAAGGCCTGAAGCGCGCCTACACGCTGAAGGTCACCGCCAAGGACATCGATTCGCGAGTCGATGCCGAAGTGAAGCGCGTCGCGCCGCAGGTGAAGATGCCCGGCTTCCGCCCCGGCAAGGTGCCCACCAACCTGGTGCGCAAGATGCACGGCGAAGCGCTGGCGCAGGACGCCCTCAACACCACGATCCAGGAAGGCATCCAGCAGCTCCTGACCGAGCACAAGCTGCGTCCGGCGATGCAGCCCGCGGTGAGCCTGGAAGGCGAATATGAGGTCGGCAAGGACGCCGAGATCAAGATCGAGCTGGAAGTGCTCCCCGACGTGCCGACGCCCTCGATCGAGGACCTGAAGCTCGAGCGCCTGACCGTTCCGGCCGATGACGCCGCCGTCACCGAGCAGCTCGAGCAGCTCGCCGGCCAGCAGAAGAGCTGGGGAGACGCCGCTGCCAAGCACAAGGCCGCCACCGGCGACCAGGTGACGATGGACTTTGTCGGCAAGACCGCGGACGGCGTCGCGTTCGAGGGCGGCACCGGCACCGACATGTCGGTCGAGATCGGCACCGGCCGCCTGATCCCGGGCTTCGAGGAGCAGCTCGTCGGCGTGAAGGCGGGCGACGAGAAGACGATCAACGTCACCTTCCCGGAAGATTATGGCGCCAAGGACCTGGCCGGCAAGCCTGCGACCTTCGACCTCAAGATCACCTCGGTGAAGACCGCCGGCGAGACCAAGATCGACGACGATTTCGCCAAGGCGCTGGGCCTGCAGAGCCTCGAGCAGCTGAACGGCCTGCTCAAGGGCCAGATCGAGCAGCAGCTCAACGGCCTGACCCGCACCTATATGAAGCGCAAGCTGCTCGACCAGCTCGCCGCGGGCCATGACTTCCCGGTGCCGCCGTCGATGGTCGACGCCGAGTTCCAGCAGATCTGGCACCAGCTCGTCCACGAGACCGAGCATGAGGCCGATCCGGCCGCGGCGCTGGCCGAGCTCGAGAGCGAGCGCGAGGATTATCTGAAGATCGCCGAGCGCCGCGTGCGCCTGGGCCTGCTGCTCTCCGAGATCGGCACCGCCAACGGCATCGAAGTGACGCAGCAGGAGATGAACCGGCTCGTTGCCCAGGCCTCGCAGCAATATGGCCCCGAGGATCGCCAGCGCTTCGTCCAGTATCTGCAGTCGGAGCCGATGGCTGCCGCGCAGCTCCGCGCGCCGCTGTTCGAGGACAAGGTCGTCGACTTCCTGTTCGACAAGGCCGAGATCAGCGAGCGCGAAGTGACCCGCGAGGAGCTGGAAGCCGCGATCGAGAGCGACGAGGGCTTCTCGACCGGCACGCACACCCACGACCACGACAACCACAAGCCCAAGGCGAAGAAGGCGGCCAAGAAGGACGCCGACGAAACCAAGGCCGAGGAGCCGGCCAAGAAGGCCGCCACCAAGAAGGCGCCGGCCAAGGCCGACAAGCCTGCCGAAGCGGCGGCTGAAGAGCCCGTGGCGGAGGAGCCGGTGAAGAAGGCTGCGGCCAAGAAGGCGCCGGCGAAGAAGGCCGAGACCGAGGAAGAGGGCGAGGCCAAGCCCGCCAAGAAGGCACCGGCCAAGAAGAAGACCGAGGCCTGAACCTGATTTACCCTCCGCTGCGGGATCGCGGCGGAGGGTTGAAATTCAGGCGAATACCTCTTCCAGTGCGGGGCCGGACATGCCGGCCTGCGCAGCGGTGATCCGGCGAAGCATCGTGATCGCCACGCTGGCCAGAGCGATGTCGATCGCGCCTTGGATCCATAGCCCGGCCGTTGTGCCGTCCTCCGGCACGTACAGCATCGTGCCGAGATAGACCGCTATGCGGTCGATCAGCCACAAAGCCCACCACGTTCCGACCAGGGCATTGCCCTCGGTATAGTCGGTGTTACCGTGGCTCGCGTTCCACAGTTCGCGCATGCCCTGGAACGGCTTGAACAGCGCCGCGACGGGGACGAAGAACCACCAGATGCGCGATCCCGGCGAGAATTCCAGATCGTCATAGCCGGCATCGAGCAGATTGGCGCCCGCGACATAAATCCACCGCGCGAACACGATCATCGTGACGAACTTGAAGAGCACGCAGGCGGCATTGATCTCGACCGCGATCGACGAGATCAGCAATGCCGCGTCCGACGAAAGCAGCTCGGACGCCAGGATCAGCGGCGCCGAAAGCGCATCGATCGCCACCATGACCGACACGACAAGTGTCAGCATTCCCAGATTTCGCATTGTATTCATTCCCCAATGACGCGCGCATGATCGTCGTAACGACCGCGTTTCGTCAAAGGGCAAAATCGCCTTTGCGGATGCGCGCCCCTTTCAGGCAACCAGTTTCAGGTCGATCAGGCTCTCCGCGGTGGCGAGGATCGCTTCCTCGTTCGAACGCGGTGTCCAATCCAATACCGTCCGCGCCTTTTCGTTGCTCGCGCTGGCCTTGATCCCCAGCCGGGGCACGGCTTCGCGCGCCAGCGGATTGAACAGGGCGAGCGCCCGGATCAGCAGGTCGGGAAGCTGGCGCGCCGGCACCTTGGCTGCGGTGGCCCCCAGATTGTCGCGAAGCACCATCGCCATTTCGTGGAACGACATCGAGTCTCCGGCGACGGCGAGGAAGCGTTCGCCCCTGGCCTTCGGATCGGTCATCGCGCGGAGCTGGAGCTCGGCGACGTCGCGGACGTCGACGACGCCGAGATAGAGGCGCGGGGTGCCGGGCATCTTGCCTTCGAGCATCGATTTGATCAGCCAGATCGACGTCGAGAGGTCTTCGTTGAGCGCCGGGCCGAAGATGCCGACCGGATTGACCACCGCGAGCTCGAGATCGCCGCCTTCGCGCGCGATGAAATCCCAGGCGGCACGCTCGGCGAGCGTCTTGGATTTCATATAGGGCTGGACGGCGGGACCATCGGGATCGGTCCAGTCCAGCTCGGTATAGGGCGTGGTCCGCTGGCCATGGCCATAGCCGACCGCGGCGAAGGACGAGGTGACCACGACGCGCTTGGCGCCGGCGTCGCGCGCGGCGCGCAACGCGCGCAGCGTTCCCTCGCGCGCCGGGCGGATCAGTTCGTCCTCGTCCCTGGGCTGGGCAGGCGGAAAGGGGGAGGCGACGTGCTGGACATAGTCGCAGCCCTGTACGGCCTCCGCCCAGCCATCGTCCTTCTCCAGATCGGCGGCGAAGAAGCGCAGGCGATCCCCCGGATCGGCGCCCGCGCGGCGCAGCGTCTCGCGCACCTCGGCTTCGCGCTTGAGGTTGCGGACGGTGGTGCGGACCTGATGGCCCTGCGCCAGAAGCTGGAGGATCACATGGCTGCCGACAAAGCCCGAGCCGCCCGTGACCAGGATGGTATGTGTCGTCATCGTAACGTTGTGAGCGCTTTGCCGCTGCGCTTCAATGCCCACCCCGAGCGTTCACTGTGTTGCCCCCTTGCGCCAGCCAATCCGAGCGCCGATGTTGGCGACGGGCAAACACAACAATCAGAGAATCCCGAACATGCATCCGCTTTCCGATCAGATGACCATCGACCCCGTCACCGGTAGCCTGGTTCCCATCGTCATCGAGCAATCGAGCCGCGGTGAGCGCAGCTTCGACATCTTCTCGCGCCTGCTGCGCGAACGCATCATCTTCGTGACCGGTGGAGTCGAGGACCATATGGCCTCGCTGATCACCGCCCAGCTGCTCTTCCTCGAGTCCGAGAACCCGAAGAAGGACATCTGGATGTACATCAATTCGCCGGGTGGCGTGGTGACCGCCGGCATGGCGATCCACGATACCATGCAGTATATCCGTCCGCGCGTCGGCACGGTCTGCATCGGCCAGGCAGCCTCGATGGGCAGCTTCCTGCTGGCGTCGGGCGAGCCGGGCCTGCGCGTGGCGCTCACCAATGCCCGGATCATGATCCACCAGCCTTCGGGCGGCGCCCAGGGCATGGCTTCGGACATCGAGATCCAGGCCAAGGAAATCCTGCGCATCCGCGCGCGGATGAACGCTCTCTACGCGCAATATACCGGCCAGCCGCTGGAGAAGATCGAGCGGGCGATGGATCGCGACACCTTCCTCGAAGCGAACGAGGCCAAGGAATTCGGCCTGGTCGACGAAGTGTACGACAAGCGGCCGATGCCGAGCGAAGACGCTTCGGCCTGAAGCTGAGGGCGCCTGTCCGGCGGGAGTTCGTCGGACGGGCGTCAAGCGCTTGCCGCCTCGGCATCGCCGGAGGGCGTCAGATCGCGCGATTGCTAGCGCAGCCGGCGCGACGGACCTGCTCCCTGTCCGAGCCCGAACCCGGTGCCTCCCGCTCCTATGCTCTATATGACCAGTGGAGACGGTGAAGATTCGCGCCGTGACGGGTCAACAAATGCAACGCGTGCGGTCCGCAGGCCTATGGAAACCACCTTTGCGTATCTCAACGGCTTGTTTCCATTCGCCGAGATAGACATATTGCACTTCGGTGGGACACGGCTCCGCTTTTTTGGCGATTGGACGCCGAGTAATTCGTAACGGCCCCGCAGCGATGGCGGTTTTCCCTCGCAGCCGGGACAAGAGGTAGTGACTAATGACCAAACTCAGCGGCGGCGACTCGAAGAGCACGCTCTATTGCTCCTTCTGCGGGAAGTCGCAGCATGAGGTGCGCAAGCTCATTGCCGGTCCGACCGTGTTCATCTGCGATGAATGCGTCGAGCTGTGCAACGACATCATCCGCGAAGAGACCAAGTCGTCGCTCGTCAGCAAGAAGGACGGCGGTGTTCCCACGCCGCAGGAGATCTGCAACGTCCTCGACGATTATGTGATCGGGCAGAAGCAGGCCAAGCGCGTGCTCTCGGTCGCGGTGCACAATCACTACAAGCGGCTCAACCATGGCGCCAAGGGCGCGGACGTCGAGCTCGCCAAGTCGAACATCCTGCTCGTCGGCCCCACCGGCTGCGGCAAGACGCTGCTGGCGCAGACGCTGGCGCGTATCCTCGACGTGCCCTTCACCATGGCCGATGCCACGACGCTCACCGAAGCGGGCTATGTCGGCGAGGATGTCGAGAACATCATCCTGAAGCTGCTCCAGGCCTCCGACTATAATGTCGAGCGGGCGCAGCGCGGCATCGTCTATATCGACGAGATCGACAAGATCAGCCGCAAGGCCGAGAATCCCTCGATCACGCGCGACGTGTCGGGCGAGGGCGTGCAGCAGGCGCTGCTCAAGCTGATGGAAGGCACCACGGCGTCGGTGCCTCCGCAGGGCGGTCGCAAGCACCCGCAGCAGGAATTCCTGCAGGTCGACACGACCAACATCCTGTTCA
>CBIHNZ010000072.1:0-14494 GCA_966211615.1 uncultured Sphingomonas sp. | reverse complement strand
TCGCGGCAGAAGCCGACCAGCCGGTCGGTCTCGCCCGCCATCGCCGAGACGACGATCGCGATCTGGTTGCCCGCCTCCCATTCGCGTTTGACGCGCGCGGCGACGCTCCGGATGCGCTCGATCCCGGCCATGGAGGTGCCGCCGAACTTCATCACGATCCGTGCCATGCTGGTTGCTTGCCATCCTGCTCTTGGGGGAAACGGGGGTGCCTGATAGGAGCGCGCCATGGCGAAGGCAACCAAAGCAACTATTGACCCGCGTGAAGCTGAGCATTTCGGCAGGCTCGCGCGCGACTGGTGGGACCCCAAGGGCTCGTCCGCCATGCTCCACCGGCTGAACCCGGCGCGGCTGGCCTATATCCGCGAGAGCGTCGATGCGCATTGGGGCGGCGACCCGGAGTCGTTCGTGCCGCTCAAGGGCAGGACCGCGATCGATGTCGGCTGCGGCGCCGGGCTGCTCGCCGAACCGCTGGCCCGGCTGGGCGCGACGGTGACCGGCGTCGACGCGGCGCCCGAGAATATCGGCGCGGCGCGGGCGCATGCCGAGGCGGCGGGGCTCGTCATCGACTATGTCGCCGGCGGGATCGAGGATCTCACCGGGCGGACCTTCGACCTGGTCACCTCGATGGAGGTGATCGAGCATGTCAGCGATCCTGCGGCGTTCGTCGCGGGGCTCGCCGGCGCGCTCGCCGAGGGCGGGCTGATGATCCTCTCCACTCCCAACCGCACCTTGCTGTCCCACGTCGCGATGATCGAACTGGGCGAGGGGCTGGGCGCGATCCCCAAGGGGACGCACGACTGGCACCGCTTCCTGACCCCCGACGAGCTGGAGGCGCTCCTCGCCGATGCCGGGCTGAAGGTGATCGCCCGGCGCGGCCTCTCCTTCTCGCCGGCCAAGGGCTTCGTCACCAGCGGCAACGAGGCGCTCAACTATCTGCTGACCGCGGTGCGGGGGTAAAACCACCCATCCGACTTCCCGGCCATGGCCGGTATCCTGGTTTAGACTGCGGCGCCGCTTGCCACCCTGGATCCCGGCCTTCGCCGGGATGACGGGAATGATATGCGCGTGCTTACAAATTCAGATCCAGCAGGAAGATCGGCCCCAGGTCGATCACCTGCTTGCCGGTCGCCAGGTGCATCGCCACGGCGAGCTCGCCCGCGGCATAGTCGCGGTCCGCGACGCCCTCGACGCTGTAGAGCTTCCAGTCCGGGCCGATATCGACCGACTTGCCGAACGCGGCGGTATAGGGTGCCGTGGCGAGCTGCACCGCCGCGTTGGCGATGCTGACGCTGGCCCCTTCCGCCTTGTCGAAGCGCGCCCAGAAGGCGAGGACCAGCTTGTCGCCCTTCTTCACCGCCTTGGTCACCGGCGCCGACAGGCCGACCGCATAGGGCGTCGCGCCCTTGCCCGGCACGGCGACGCGCAGCGCCTGCCCGCCCTGCACGGCCGGATCCTTGCGGACCTTGGGCTTTTCGGGAAGCCCGTAGATGGTGAACGCCGCCGGCGACGGCACGTTGATGACCTGCTTCGAGATATCGTCCTGCGCCGCGGCGGGCGCCGCCGCGAGCAATGCGGCGCCCAGCGCCGCAAGCCATGCCTTTCCCATCACTCTCTCCCCCTTATGTCGTTGCGGGGAAGCTATAATGCGCCGCGCGTCAGAACAAGCGGCCGCCATCGGGCACGGTTACGCTCGGGTGGAACAGCACGACCTTGCCCTCGGCATCGGGGAAGCCGAGCGTCAGCACCTCGGACATGAACTTGCCGATCTGGCGCGGCGGGAAGTTGACCACCGCCGCGACCTGCCGGCCGGGCAGTTCTTCCAGGGCGTAATGCTCGGTGATCTGCGCCGAGGAGCGCTTGCGGCCGATCACCGGCCCGAAATCGATCAGCAGCTTGTAGGCCGGCTTGCGCGCCTCGGGATAGGGCAGCGCCTCGACGATCGTGCCGACGCGGATATCGACGGCGAGGAACTGGTCGAAGCTGATCGTCTCGGCCGGGCCGGCGGCATCGTCATGGGTGACGTGCATGTCAGAGGCTCGCCCCGTCGAACTGCCGGATCGCGAGCGCGTCGAGATCGACGCCCTCGGCGCAGCGCAGGTTGATCGCGACCATCGCCTTGCCGCCCGGCCCGGTACCCTCGCTGAACGGCGCGCAACCGCAGACATTGCAGAACTGGTGACGGATATTGTGGGTCTTGAACGTGTACGCCGTGATCGCGTCGCGCCCGCTGTGCAGCGCGAACTTGTCGGGCGTGGTGAAGTGGAGCAGCGAGCCCTTGCGCCGGCAGATCGAGCAGTTGCACGCCAGCGCGGCGGTCGGCGCCTCCTCGTCCAGCGTATAGGCGATCGCGCCGCAATGGCAGCTTCCGGTGACGGTCATGAGCGGCTCTCCTCTGTACTTTGCCGCCTTTTGCCATCAGCCGTCGGCCGCGGCCAGCGCCGCCTCGACGATCGCCGGCCGCGCCTCCTCGCCCAGTTGCGCCATCGTGCACTGGCCCGGCGCCTTGTCCGGGCGCCAGCGCAGCAAGGCGGTGCCGTGGCGGAAACGGCGGCCGGTGACCTGGTCGTAGCGGACCTCGGCGACGAGCTCGGGGCGAAGCGGCTGCCATTCGGCCGATCGCCCGTTCGACCAGCGGCTGGGCCCGCCGGGTGCGTCGCCGGTGAAGCCGGGCGGCTCGACCAGTGCCTCCAGCCGCCGGGTCAGCGCAGGCCGATCGGCGGCCGGGATCGCCGAGGTGAAGCCGACATGGTGAAGCAGCCCGGCATCGTCATAGAGCCCGAGCAGCAGCGAGACGACCTCGCGCTTGCCCGTCGCATAGCGGAACCCGCCGACGACGCAGTCCGCGGTGCGCAGCCGCTTGATCTTGCGCATCGCGCGCTCGCCCGGCCGATAGGGTTCGTCGCGGCGCTTCGCCACGACGCCGTCGAGCGCACCACCCGACGCGCCGAGCCAGCGCCGGGCAACCGCGCGATCGAGCGTGAAGGGCGAGAGGCGCAAGGTCGGCGAGCGATGCGCGGCATGGAAGGCCTCCAGCGCCTCGCGGCGCTCGGCGAGCGGACGGTCGTCGAGCGCCCCGTCCGACCATAGGCAGTCGAACAGCATCAGCCGCGCCGGCGTCTCGACGGAGAGCTTGCGGACCCGGCTCGCCGCGGGGTGGAGACGCATCTGCAGCGCCTCGAACGACAGGCTGGCGCCGACCGGGATCAGCAGCTCGCCGTCCAGCGTCACGCGCGCGACGGGCAGCGCGGCGATCGCGGCGGCGACCTCGGGGAAATAGCGCGCCAGCGGCTTGCCCGATTTGGATTGCAATAGGACCTCGCCGCCCCGCTTGAAGACCAGGCAGCGAAAGCCGTCCCATTTGGGCTCGAACTGCCAGCCCTCGTCTTCGGGCAGTTCGTCGACGAGCTTTGCTTCCATTGGCGCCGATATGCGTTCGGTCATGCACGGCCAACGCGGCACGCGCGACTTGGGTTCTGAGGGGAAAGCGGAATGGAGGGGCTGGAACGGTTCGAGGCGATGCAGCGCGATGTCTATCCGCAGGCGCTGGCCGAGCTGAAGGCGGGGCGCAAGGCGAGCCATTGGATGTGGTTCGTCTTTCCCCAGATCGCCGGGCTCGGGCACAGCGAGATGGCGGTGCGCTATGCGATCCGCGACCTCGACGAGGCGCGCGCCTATCAGGCGCATCCGGTGCTGGGCGCGCGGCTGAAGGAGGCCGCCAGGGCGATGTGCGGACATGCCGGGCTCTCGGCGGAAGCGATCCTGGGCGGGATCGACGCGGTCAAGTTCCGCTCGTCGATGACCCTGTTCGAAGCCGCCGCGCAGGGCGAGGCCAAGGCGCTGTTCGGCACCTGTCTCGACGCATTCTACGGCGGCGCGCGCGATCCGGCGACGCTGGCGCGGCTCGCCCGGGATTGACGATTGTTCCTGTTATGTTCTAACGCTCCGGCATGCAGCTCGGTTTCTTCGGACGGGGTGATCTGGAGCATTGGCGCGCGGGACTGGCGGGGCTGGGCACCGCACTGCCCCCACGGCGGCGCAGGCCGGTGGGGCAGCTGGTCAAGTCGCTGATCAGCGGGCGCACCCGCGATCCGGTGTCGCTCGCTGCCTATCATCGCCTCCGCGACCGGTTCGGCTCGGCGCGCGGGATCGCCGCGGCCCCGGTGCCGGCGATCGAAGCGGCGATCGCCGACGTCACCTTCGCCGATACCAAGGCCGCATGGCTGGCGGCGGCGCTGCGCCGGATCGGGCGCGAGCATCCGGACTTCGACCTGGATTTCCTGGGCACGCTGCCGCTCGACGATGCGCTGGCCTGGCTCGAGCGGCTGCCCGGGGTCGGCCGCAAGGTCGCCGCCGCGACGCTCAACGCCAGCACGCTCGCCCGGCCGGTGCTGATCGTCGACAGCCATGTGCTGCGCGTGCTCCGCCGGCTGGGGTTCGTCGATCCGGCGGCGGAGGCGCTCGCGGCGAGCGAGGCGGTGACCGCCGCGATGCCGTACTGGGCAGGCGACGATTTCCTCGCCTTCCACATCGCCGCCAAGCGGCTCGGCCAGGTCGCCTGCCGCCCCGAGGCCCCCGCCTGTGTTCGCTGCCCGTTGCGCCGCGATTGCCCGTCGCGCGATTGACAGCGGGCCCGCGCTTTCCGAGAGCAGGCGCATGGGAGACGTCAAGCTGCATCCGAGCTGGCTCGCGCCGCTCCAGGACGAATTCGCCGCGCCGTACATGGCCGGCCTCCGGGAATATCTCGTCGCCGAGAAGGCGGCGGGCAAGCGCATCTTCCCCGCCGGCAGCGAATGGTTCCGGGCATTGGACCTGACCCCGCTCGAGAATGTCCGCGTCGTGATCCTGGGGCAGGACCCCTATCATGGCGAGGGCCAGGCGCACGGGCTGTGCTTCTCGGTGCGCCCCGGCGTCCGCACCCCGCCGAGCCTGGTCAACATCTACAAGGAGATGGAGACCGACCTCGGCATCCCGCGCGCGCGCCACGGCTTTCTCGAGCACTGGGCCGAGCAGGGCGTGCTGCTGCTGAACGCGGTGCTGACCGTGCAGATGAGCATGGCGGCGTCGCACCAGGGCCGCGGCTGGGAGCGGTTCACCGATGCGGTGATCCGGCTGGTCAACGCGCGCGCCGAGCCGGTGGTGTTCCTGCTCTGGGGCAGCCATGCGCAGAAAAAGGCGGCGTTCGTCGATTCGATCGATCGCGGCGGCCGGCACCTGGTGCTCAAGGCGCCGCACCCCTCGCCGCTATCGGCGCATTCGGGCTTTTTCGGCTGCCGGCATTTCTCCAAGGCCAATGCCTTCCTGGAGAGCCATGGCCAGAAGCCGATCGACTGGGCGCTGCCGGCGCTGGCGCAATAAAAAACGGGCCGGGCTGATCCAGCCCGACCCGTCTTCGCGACCCTCCAGGGAGGAATCAGGCTGCGTAGGCCACCGTGACCTTGCGGCGACGGCGCATCGCCATGCCGGCCAGGCCGAAGCCGCCGATCATCATGCCCCAGGCTGCCGGCTCGGGAACCGCGCTGCCATCGGTGATGAAGTTCAGCGTCCAGCCGTTGATGATCGTGCCGCCATCGGCCGGGAACACGTCGTCGACATAGAGCGTCCAGGTGCCGTTCGCGGAGAACCCGCTGAAGTCGGCGAACGCCGTGGCGTTGTCGAAGAAGGTGAACTCATACTGCCCGTAGTTCGAAGGCAGATAGGTGCCCGAGGTGATCGCGCCGCCGACGAACGATTCGGGCAGCTGGCTGCTGGCCGCATCGCTGAAGGTCAGGTTGACGTTCGAGATGTCGCTGCTGCCGCCCGCGCCGCTGAAGAACACGAAGCCCAGGCCCAGGCTCTGGTTGAGCACGCCGATCACGAGATCGTCGGGATAGGTGTGGCTCAGGCCGTTCAGCGAGAGCGTCATCCCGGTGACGTTGCCCAGGCTACCGGACACGTTGATGTCGCTGGTGGTTTCGCCGCCATCGACCACCGTGATCGTATTCGGGTTGCTGTAGCTCTGTGCGAAAGCCGGCGAAGCGATCGCCGTGATTGCAAGTGCAGCAAGCAATGTCTTCATCATTTGTCCCCTTTTGATGTCAAACGCTTGGACTGCCATGCTCCGGTTCATCAGGGGGAGAGTCAATGATTTGTTAATTGTTTCTTTCGCAACTGCATCCAAAGCCGAGCTGCTCTGTAATTGTTTCCGGACACCCGCGACAAAACATGCGCAGATTCGCAGAAATGCGTGTTTGGTACGGCTTCGCAACGATTTGGCCGGGGCCGCAGAAACATTCCGCGCGGCACATGCCGGGGCATGGGCCGCGCGATGACACGAAAATGATGTCCCGATTCAGAACAGCCCCGCGCACGCGGCCGAAATCCCTCCCGATTCACGCCGCCTTGAGCAGCGGCCACTCCTCCGCCATCGCCCGGGCGATCGAGGGCCGCGCGCGCAGCCGCTGGCGATAGGCGGCCAGCACCGGCCAGTCGGCGATCGGCACGCCGGCGCTCTCGCACCAGTTGAGCACCGCGAGGAGATAGGCATCGGCGACGGTGAAACGGTCCTGGAGAAACTCGCGGTCCTCCAGATGGCGCTCGAGCACGCCGAACGGCCTGGCCACCCGTGCGCGCGCCGCTGCGCGCTCCGCCTCGCCGGCGCTCTTGCCGAGCAGCGGGGTGAACACCGCCTTGTGCAGCTCGGTCGAGGTGAAGTTGAGCCAGGCGAGCATCCGGTAATGCGCGTCCGAGAAACCGGTGAACGACAGCGCCCCCTCGGGCGCCAGCTCGGCGATATAGGTGAGCACCGCCGGCCCCTCGGTGAGCGTGAAGCCGCCGCGCGTCTCGATCGCGGGGACATAGCCCATCGGGCTGATCGCGCTGAAATGGCGCCCATCGGCCAGGCGGCCATCGGCGGGCACCTGGATGAACTCGGCATCGAGCCCGGCCTCGTCCAGCGCGATCCGCGCGGCGAGCGAACAGGCGAAGGGGCGGAAATAAAGCTTCATGACAAACCTCCCGTCTTGCTTTTTGTACAATCTCGCACAAAAATGAGTCGGTCAAGGAGTTTCATGCGAAACAGTACAAAAACAGAGGCCGCCGGACCACCGCGCCCGCGCGGACGGCCGCGCAAGTTCGACGAGGCGGTGGTGCTGGGCGCCGCGCTCGAGCGCTTCCGCACGCATGGCTTCGCGGCGACCTCGCTCGACGACCTGGCCGAGGCGACCGGGGTCAACCGGCCCAGCCTCTACGCCACGTTCGGCGACAAGAAATCGCTCTACCTGGCGGCGCTCGCGCAGATTAAGGCGAGCATCGAGCGGCGCTTCGATGCGCTGATCGCCGCCGATTATCCGATGGAGAAGATGCTCAAGGCGCTCTTCATCGGCACGATCGAAGGCTATCTGACCGGCGAGACCGGCCCTTCCGGATGCATCGCGATCAACACCGCGGCGACCGAGGCGGTCACCGATCCCGATATCCGCGCCGCGCTCGCCGGCTTCCTCGCGGTCGAGGACGAGAAGATCGAGATATTGCTGCGCCAGGCGGGCAGCCCCGCCCCCCGCGCCCATGCGCGGATCCTCGCCTCGATGCTCCACTCGCTGAGCGTCCGCGCCCGGGCCGGTGAACCGCGCGAGGCGCTGATCGCGCTCGCCAAGGACGCATCGGCGCTGGTGGCTGGCGTCCCGCAACGGGACGGTCGAGGCCGGGAGGCTGGCTAAAGAATCGTTAAAATCCGTCCCGCTGTAACATGGCTGGCACACTCGCCCCCTAACGGCCCTCTCGCCACCCGGCGTTCAGGTAAAAAGGGGTTACAACTTCATGAAATCGCAGATTTTTGCGCGCCGCCTGCTGGCCGGCGCGGCGCTGACGCTCGTCTCGGCTCCGGCATTCGCCCAGACGCCGGTCTCGCTCGGCAGCACGACCTACACCCAGAATTTCGACACCCTCGCCACCAGCGGCACCAGCGGTTCGCTTCCGACCGGCTGGGCGCTCAACGAGCAGGGCACCAGCACCGTCGGCAAGGATAATCTCTATGCCGCCGGCACCGGCAGCTCCAACCAGGGCAACACCTACAGCTTCGGCACCGCCGGCAGCAGCGACCGCGCGCTCGGCACGCTCACCTCGGGCACGGCCACGCCGCTGTCGTTCGGCGCGTTCTTCACCAACAATCTCGGCGGCACGATCGAGTCGCTCTCGCTCGACTATTTCGGCGAGCAATGGCGCCTGTCGAACACCGGCGCCGACAAGCTGACCTTCGAATATTCGACCGACGCGACCTCGCTGTCGAACGGCACCTGGACCGCGTTCAGCCTGCTCGACTTCGCCAGCATCCTCAACGGCGGCACCTCGGCCGGCACCGCGCTCAACGGCAATCTCGCCGCGAACCGCGACGAGATCTCGGCGATCATCTCCGGCCTGTCGATCGCCGCTGGCGGCACCTTCGCGTTCCGCTGGACCGACCTCGATGCCCCCATGTCGGACCATGGCCTCGCCATCGACGATCTGACGCTGACCGCCGGCCTCAAGGCGCCGCCGACCAGCCCGGTCCCCGAGCCGGCCGCCTGGGCGATGATGATCGGCGGCTTCGGCCTGGCGGGTGGCGCGCTGCGCCGCCGCGCCGCGCGCGTCACCTTCGCATAACAAGGTCGGAAGGAGCGCTCGTCCCACATCAGGGCGCTTCTTCCCGGCGGAGGAGGTGAGGAAAACCCTCCCCTCATCTCCTCCGTCTCCCCCTGCGCGACGGCCCTCCGCGCGCCGTAGCAGGCACTCGGTCAGGCAGCCTGCCTGTCGAGCAACCAGGCAATCGCCGACTCGCGATCGGCGAATATGGCGATATCCTCGCGCCCGGCGCGCAGCCGCTGGATCTGCATGCGCGCCAGCGCCGAGGGCGAGACGAACGCGACCCGCCGCGCGCGCACCGCATGGAATGCCGGGTCGGCGAATGCCGCGGTGATCGCCGCGATCGTTGGGCCGGGCGAGATGTCCGCCTCGCTGACGTCGTAGAGCGTGCTGTGCTGGCCCACCGCCGCACCCAGCGACCGGATCGCCTCGCGCACCGCGACCGCGACCGGCGCGACCTGGTCGGCGGCAAAGAAGCCGACGAGCTTTACCTCGATCAGCTTTCGAACAAGGTCGACGCTAACGGTGTGCATCATGCGGCTCCGATTCCCCGGCCGGGCCGATAGCGGACCAATACTGACAAAGCGTTTCCGGAGCGAGCCAGGAGGCGCAAGCGCCGCCGGGCGCATAACGCGCTTGACTCATTTCGATGATTAGCTAAACGTCGCATCATGAGCAGCGTGTTCAGAGCCCTTTCCGATCCCACCCGCCGACGGGTGCTGCAGCTCCTGCGCAAGGGGCCGATGAGCGCGGGCGAGCTCAGCGACCAGTTCGACGTCTCCAAGCCGACCATGTCGGCGCACTTCGCGGTGCTGAAGGAAGCCGATCTGGTCCATGCCGAGAAGGCCGGCAAATCCGTGATCTACCACCTGAAGCTCTCGGTGCTCGAGGAAGCGCTGCTGGGCTTCGTCCATTCGTTCGGCCTCGGCGCGGAGGCGCCGGAGCCCAGGAAGGAGACCGCACGATGAACAAGGACCTGACCGGAAGCCTCGCCTGGGGCGGCGGCATCGTCGCCGTGGCGCTCGGCATGACCGTCGCGCGCCAGTCGGGCTATGTCGACGGCGACACGGTCACCAGGGTGGTCGTCGGCCTGAACGGGCTGATGATCGCCTGGTACGGCAACCGGATGCCCAAGGCCTTCGTCCCGAGCGCCTGTGCCCGCCGGGTCCAGCGGGTCGGCGGCTGGTCGATGGTGCTGAGCGGGCTCGTCTATGCCGGACTATTCGCGTTCGCGCCGCTCCAGGTGGCGGTAATCGGCGGGTGCGGCGCGGTCCTGGCGGGGATAGGGGTGACGTTCGGCTATTGCCTGTCGCTGCGCGCCAGGGCGAAGACCGCCTGATACCGGCTGCCGACCAGGCCGCGAGCCTGGGCGGCCCGTCCGTCCGCAAAGCGTCGCGAAGCCAGTCGCCCGAGGGTCTATGGCACAGCCGGGCCGGAGCGGAGATCGATGACATGGGTCGCGAACGGGTCGCCGGCGCGCTGAAAGCCGAGGCGATCGTAAAAGGCGGCGCCTCCGGCGGTCATCGTGCGCAGCCGAAGAAGCGAAAAGCGCGGTTTCGCTTCGGCGATGACGCGCTGAACGATCAGCGTTCCGATGCCCGACCGGCGGACAGCGTCCAGCACATAGACATGCCGCAGACGACCGACGGTATCGGCGGACGCATAGGGATCGATGTTCAGTCCGCCGACGGCCACCAGGCGCTCGCCGACCCAGGCGCCCAACAGCAGCTCGCCGGGACGGGCAAAGCGATTGGCGCCCGATGCCCAATCCTCGCAGAGTCGCCGCATGAAGCGATGCCCCTGACCCTCGGCTTCGAGGACGAGCGGCGTCATCCCGGCCCCGATCGCCCGAAGCGCGCTCAGTTCGATGCCTGCATTGCCCATAGAATGGCTACCTATCTTTGTTCCCGCCGCGCCCCCCGCAATTCGCTCGATTGCTTCTCGAACCGTCACCCCGGGCTCGACCCGGGGTCCCGCTTCTTCCGCGTCAGACGAGCTGTTCGTGGAGATCGCGCCAGTCCGGATTGCCGCGTTCGATCAGCGCGAACTCTCCCGGGGGGTGGCTAAGGATAGGAAGGGCAGCTTTCCACCCCGCCGTTCCCCTTTGCCCGCGCACGTCCTAGAACGCAGTCATGCTGCTCGCCATCCTCGCCTCGGCGCTCGCGATGACTCTGATCGTCGGGGTGCGCTATCTCGCCGCCTCGGGCGGCTTCGCGCTGGCGACGCGGCTTCGCCATCCCGGCCTCTATGCCGGGCTCGACGCCCAGATCCGCCGCGAGATCGGCTGGAGCCTCGCCTCGGCGGCGATCTATGGCATTCCCGCCGGGGTGGTCGCCTGGGGTTGGACCAATCGCGGCTGGACGCGGATCTATGCCGATCTCCATGCCTGGCCGCTCTGGTACCTGCCGGTCTCGGTGCTGCTCTATCTGCTCGCGCACGACGCCTGGTTCTACTGGACCCATCGGCTGATGCACCGCCCGGCGCTCTTCCGCATCGCCCATGCCGTCCACCATGCCAGCCGGCCGCCCACCGCCTGGGCGGCGATGAGCTTCCATTGGATCGAGGCGCTGACCGGCGCCGTGGTGATCCCGCTGCTGGTGTTCCTCGTGCCGATCCATGTCGGCGCGCTCGGGCTGGTGCTGGCGATCATGACGGTGATGGGCGTCACCAATCATATGGGCTGGGAGATCTTCCCCTCCTTCCTCTGGCGCGGGCCGCTCGGCGCCTGGCTGATCACCGCGAGCCACCACCAGCGCCACCACCAGCTCTATGGATGCAATTATGGTCTTTATTTCCGCTTCTGGGACCGGCTCTGCGGCACCGACAAGGGACTGGGCAGCTTCGAGCCGCCGGGCGGCGCGCCTCGCCGCCGCGTGCGCGTGCATGCTGCTGCCGGGCATGACGCCGGTCGCCAGCCTTGACGTGGAGTTCGTCAATCTGCGCTCCGCCAAGGGCGTGCTGCGGATCTGCCTGACCGCCGATCCGGACGATTTCCCCGACTGCCGCGACGCCAAGCGGGCGATCAAGCGCTCGGTTTCCGCGGCATCGCCGCGCTTGCGCCTCGAGGGCCTGACGCCCGGCGACTATGCGATCGCCGTGATCCACGATGCCAATGGCAACGCCCGGCTCGACACGACGCTGGGCGTTCCGCGCGAGGGATTCGGCTTCTCGCGCAACCCGGCGATCGGCTTCGGGCCGCCGCGTTTTTCGGCCGCCCGGTTCGCGATCGGCGCCGGTGCCGAAAAGCAACAGGTTCGGATTCGCTACCTATTCTAGGAACCCGGAGCGATCAGGGGGCGTTTCGCGCTGCAACATTTCCCCGGAGTCGCTTCATGTCCGTCCGTTACGCCGCTTTCCTGATCCCCACGCTGCTTGCCGGCCCCGCGCTGGCGCAGGAGGATTCCGGCCGGGCGCCCCCCGCGATCGACCCTGCCGAGCTGGACGGCGACCGGCTGACGATCGGCCTCGGCGCGGCGGTGGTCCCGAGCTATGAGGGCTCGGACAAGATGGTGATCGCCCCGGCGCCGGCGGCGATGGGCCGCGTCTCGGGGATCAACTTCACCCTGCGCGGCAACCGCGCCTGGGCCGACGTGATCCCGACTCCGGGCGGCCCCGGCTGGGATTTCCAGCTCGGCCCGCTCGTCTCGATCAACTTCAACCGCAACAGCCGGATCGAGGATCCCCAGGTCCAGGCGCTGGGCAAGATCGGCAAGGCGGTCGAGGCGGGCGGCTATGTCGGCATCGGCCGCCAGGGCGTGTTCACCAGCGACTATGACAAGTTCAGCCTGAGCGTCGGCTATGTCCACGACGTCGGCACCGTGCACCGCAGCTATGTGATCACCCCGTCGCTCGACTATGGCACGCCGCTCAGCCGCAAGGCCTATGTCGGGATCAACCTCTCGGCCGACTATATGGGCGAAGGCTATGCCGACACCTATTTCAGCGTGACCCCCGCGGGCAGCGCCGCCAGCGGCCTGCCGGTGTTCAGCGCGGGCAAGGGCTGGAAGGACTGGAGCCTCGGCGCCGTGACCATGATCTCGCTCACCGGCGACCTGACCGGCGGCCTCCAGGCGGTCGGCGGCGTCAATTACCGCCGGCTGCTGGGCGATGCGGGCGCGTCGCCCGTCACCAGCATCGCGGGCTCGCGCGATCAATGGGCGGGCGTGCTGGGCCTGGCCTATACTTTCTGAACCGGGCCCCGATCGGCCAGTATCCGGGCGATGCGGCAGCGCCCCGATCCAGTTTCGGGACGTTAACCGCAAAAAGTACACGGGTGTCAGGCTTTAAAAGCCGAGTTAGTCCTCAGGCAACAGATCAAAGGGGACTGACATGAAGCTCAACCTGTTCATCGGCGCCGCCGCCCTCGCACTCGGCCTCGCCGCCACGCCCGCACTGGCGCAGGACGTCGACACGACCGCGACCTATGGCGGCGAGATCGGCAGCTTCGGCACGCCCAACACCGCGACCTATGGCCAGACCTTCACGGTCGGCGCCGACAACGCGCTCGACAGCTTCACCATGTATCTCGACAGCGGCTCGGGCGGCGCGCTCAACTTCCAGGCCTATGTCTATGCCTGGAACGGCAGCCGTGCGGTGGGCAACGCGCTGTTCGCCAGCGCCACCCAGCAGTTCAACGGCGGTGCCGGCACGAGCGCATTCGACTTCGGCACCGGCGGGCTCAACCTGGTCAGCGGCCAGCAATATGTCGCCTTCCTCACCACCACCGGCGTCGCCAACAGCAACAATGCGACCGCGCTGATGCCCTATGTCGGCTTTGGCAACGACGTCTATTCGGGCGGCGACTTCGTCTTCTTCAACAACGGCAACGACTTCGCCAGCCTGACCGGCCAGGACTGGGACTTCAACGGCGGCTGGGGCGACGCCCATTTCAAGGCGGACTTCACCGCCGGCATCAGCGCGGTTCCCGAGCCCGCGGCCTGGGGCATGCTGATCGGCGGCTTCGGCCTCGCCGGCGGCATGATGCGCAGCCGCGCCCGCAAGGTCCGCCTCGCGATCGCCTGAACCCTATATCGGAGCGACCTGACTGGGCGTGGCGGACAAGTTCGCCACGCCCTTTTCTTTGCGCGCGCACGCCTCGCCGATTTGCCGCTTCCCCTCGCCTTCCCCGGCGCCTAAGGTCCGCCCATCCCCGGGGGACCGCTGACACGGCGGTTGAGAGGGAAGCGCGAGCTTCCGACCCGCTGAACCTGATCCGGTTGAGACCGGCGGAGGGAGTGGGCGGTTTTCACCGGAAATCCGTGCTCTCGCTCCGGCATTTTGGAGCGACAGAACATGGCCGACATTCCCGCCAAGACCGAAATCGGCGTCACCACCGGACCGATCCGCGGCTCGAGGAAGATCCATGTCGGCCCCTTGAAGGTCGCGATGCGCGAGATCCATCTCGATCCGCATTCGGGCGAGCCGCCGGTCCGCGTCTACGACACCTCGGGCCCCTATACCGATCCCGACGCGCGCATCGACATCATGGCCGGCCTGCCCGCGATCCGCCGCGACTGGATCCTCGGCCGCGGCGATGTCGAGCAGGTCGCCGCCCGCGAGGTCCGCCCCGAGGATAACGGCCAGCTCGGCCCCGACCGTTCGGGCGGCGTCCAGCCCTTCCCCAATGTCGTCAAGCGCCCGCTGCGCGCCAAGGCCGGCATGAACGTCAGCCAGATGCACTATGCCCGGCGCGGCATCATCACGCCCGAGATGGAATATGTCGCCGAGCGCGAGAATCTCGGCCGCGCCCGCCTCGCCGAATATGTCCGCGACGGCGAGTCCTTCGGCGCTTCGATCCCCGATTACGTCACCCCGGAGTTCGTCCGCGACGAGGTCGCCCGCGGTCGCGCGATCATCCCCAACAACATCAACCACCCCGAATCCGAGCCGATGGCGATCG
>CBIHNZ010000071.1:0-14706 GCA_966211615.1 uncultured Sphingomonas sp. | reverse complement strand
GGCCAGCAGCGTGCCGGTGCGGCCCCAGCCGGTCATCACCTCGTCGGCGATGAACAGCACGCCGTGCGCCGCGCAGATCCGTTGCATCTCGGCGAGCATGGCCGGCGTGTAGAAACGCATGCCCCCGGCGCCCAGCACCATCGGCTCGACGAGGAAGGCGGCGGGATGCTCGCGGCAGGCCGCCTCCAGCGCGTCGAGCGTGCGCTGCTCGGCGCCCGGCTCGGGGAAGGGGATGGTGCCGACATCGAACAGCAGCGGTTCGTACTGCCGGGTGAACGCGCCGCGTGCGCCCGCCGACATCGTCCCGATCGTGTCGCCATGATAGCTGTGCTCGAGCACCAGGATGCGGTGGCGGGGCTCGCCCCGGTTCATCCAGAAGCCCAGCGCCATCTTGAGCGCGACCTCGACGCTGGTGGAGCCCGAATCGGAGAAGAAGATGCGGGTCAGCTCGGGCGGCATGATCTCGATCAGCCCCTGTGCGACCTGCTCGGCGGGCTCGTGGGTCCAGCCGGCGAAGATGATCTGGTCCAGCCTTGCCGCCTGCTCGGCGATCGCCGCCATGATCCGCGGGTGGCGATGGCCGTGCGTCGTCACCCACCAGGACGAGATTGCATCGATCACCCGGCGGCCGTCGGCAGTGTAGAGCGCGGCACCCTCGGCATGGGTGACGAGCGGGATCGGCTCGCCCAGCCCGTGCTGGGTGAAGGGGTGCCAGATCGGCGAGCTCATGCGAAATCCTCGATCCGGAAATGGGTGGTGAAGGCGGCATCGAGCGTCTCGGGCGTGATTTGGTCGAGGCGGGGCAGGCGACCGAGCCGGCGGACATCGCCGATCCGCGCGATCGTCGCCTCGCTGTCCTCCACCGCGTCGCCGACAAAGGCAATGCCCAGGATCGGCACGCCGCGCGCCCGCAGCGCCTCGATCGACAACAGGCTGTGGTTGATCGTCCCCAGCGCGGTACGGGCGACGAGCACGACCGGCTCCCCCCAGCGCGCGAAGAGATCGGCGAACAGCAGGTCGCGCGTGATCGGTACGAGCACGCCGCCGGCGCCTTCGACCACCAGCGGGCCGTCGACCCCGGGGATGGCCAGCCGGGCGGGATCGATCGCGATGTCGTCGATCTCGGCGGCGCGATGCGGCGAGCAGGGCGTGGTCAGCCGATACGCCTCGGGCAGGGTAGACAGGCCCTGCCGGGCCGCCGTCGCCGCGTCGCCGCCATCCTCGATCCCCGCCTGGACCGGCTTCCAGTAGGAAGCGCCGAGCGCCCGGGCGAGCGCGACGGCGAACACGGTCTTGCCGATATCGGTATCGGTGCCGGTGACGACGATCCGCCGCGCCGTCAAAGCGCGTCCCCGATCGCCCGGGTCAGCGCCGCGACATCCGCCTCGTCCACGTTCAGGGTCAGCGATATGCGCAGCCGCGAGGTGCCGGGCGGGACCGTGGGCGGCCGGATGCCGCGGACGTCGAAGCCGGCGCGCTGCACCGCCTCGGCGACACGCATCGTCCGCGCGTCGTCACCCAGCACCAGCGGCAGGATCTGCGACCCGGTGGCGGCGACCCCGCACGGAGCCAGCGCTGCCTCGGCCATGGCAGTCAGAGCCTGGAGGCGGGCGCGGCGTTCGGGCTCGTCCGCCAGGATACGCAGGCTCTCGCGGACCGCCCGGGCCATCAGCGGCGAGGGCGCGGTGGTGAAGATGAAACTGCGCCCGCGGTTGATCAGGAAGTCGCGGACCACGCCCGGTCCGCAAACCAAGGCGCCCTCGCAGCCCAGTCCCTTGCCGCAGGTATGCAGCGTGACGACGTTCTCACGGTCGTGGAGACCTTCCGCCAGGCCGCGTCCATCCTGCCCGAAGACTCCCGTGGCATGCGCCTCGTCGATCAGCAGGATCGCGTCGTGCTGGTCCGCGATCTCCGCCAGCGCAGCGAGCGGCGCACGATCGCCGTCCATGCTGTAAAGGCTCTCGACCGCGATCCATGGCCGGCCGGTGCCGCCCGCGCGGCGCCAGGTAAGGATGGCGTCCTCGAACGCACCCGCGTCGTTGTGCGCGACCCTTGCCGTCTCCGCCCGCCCGAGCCGCATCCCGTC
Source organism: uncultured Sphingomonas sp. (assembly GCA_966211615.1). GTDB lineage: Bacteria > Pseudomonadota > Alphaproteobacteria > Sphingomonadales > Sphingomonadaceae > Sphingomonas. The sequence goes on along the minus strand of CBIHNZ010000071.1, from coordinate 12,620 downwards.
ATGCGCGCTGGCATGGATATGCTCGTCGAACACGACCAGGTCGCCCTTCTGGGGCAGCGTCGAGAGCAAGGCGACGTTGGCCATATAGCCATTGGCGAAGAACAGGGCGGCCTCCGCGCCGAAGAAGGCGGCGGCTTCCTGCTCCAGAAGCAGGTGCTCGGGATCGTTTCCACGCAGCAGCCGCGATCCTCCCGAACCGATCGCCAGTCCTTCCGCGACGGCATCGGCGACGGTACGGCGGAGGCGGTCGGAGCGGGCGAGGCCGAGATAGTCGTTCGAGGCGAAGTCCGCGCCGGTACGGGGGACCAAGGTCCTCAGCCGATTGTTCCGTGCAAGCTGCGCAAGATCGTCGCGGTGGGTGGTCAGCATCGCGCGGCCCTTATCGGAGACACCCGCGCTTGACGAGCGGGATGCATCTTCACTGTCGCGCAGTTTTCACGTTGCCGACGCGGGATGGTCACGGATCATGGTTAACGGCCGGTCCACTTCCAAGCCAGTGAGGGGACCTGCCGCATGATCCGCAAGCTTCTGTTGACCGCCGCCTTGGCCAGCGCGTCGATCGCGTCCGCCAACGCCCAGGCGTTCCTGCTCGCGCAGGGCAGCCTGACCGGAAGCGCGGCGGGCGAGGGCGTCGACCTCTCGGGCCTGACCTACAATCTCGAGAACGGCCTTCCGGCCAACATCCTGGGCGGCGTGGGCTCCGGCCTGGCCTATGCCGGCGGCAACACCTTCCTGGCGGTTCCCGATCGCGGCCCGAACGCGACGCCGTACAATTCGGCGGTCGACGACACCGTGTCGTACGTCTCGCGCTTCCAGACGCTGAACATGTCGCTGGTCGCCGGTCCCTCGGGCTCGGCGCTGCCGTTCGCGCTCACCCCGACGCTGACCCACACCACCTTGCTGTCGAGCCCGACGCCGCTGATCTACGGAACCGGCGCGGGCCTGGGCAACCAGAAGGACGGCACGCCGCTCGGTTCGGGTGCCCCGGTGATCAACACCGCCGACGCCTATTATTTCTCGGGCCGCTCGGACAATTACGGTGCAGGTGACTCGGGCAATCCGCTCAACGGCCGCTTCGATCCGGAGTCGATCCGCCTGTCGAACGACGGCAAGAGCGTATTCATCTCCGACGAATACGGCCCCTATGTCCGCCAGTTCGACAGCGCGACCGGCCAGCTGGTCAAGACGTTCACGCTGCCCGGCAACCTCAACGCGCCCAACCTCTCGCCCAAGGGCGATGTCGAGATCAGCGGCAATACGGTCGGCCGCGTCGCCAACAAGGGCATGGAAGGCCTGGCGATCACGCCCGACGGCAAGACTCTGGTCGGCATCATGCAGGCACCGCTGGAGCAGGACGCCGCCAACCCGGCGACCGCCAACATGGTCCGCATCGTCACGATCGACATCGCATCGGGCCAGACCCATGAATATGCCTATCAGCTCACCACCGGTTCGGGGGTGAGCGACATCGTCGCGATCAACGACCACCAGTTCCTGGTCGACGAGCGCGACGGCAAGGGCCTGGGCGACGGCTCCAACGCCAAGGTGAAGCAGATCTTCCAGATCGACATCGCAGGCGCGACCGACATCACCAGTCTGAACGGCGCCGCCGCGGCGGCTGCGGCCGTCACCAAGGAGAGCAATCCGTTCATCGACCTGGTCATGCAGCTGGTGAACAGCGGCATGACCAAGGCGCAGATCCCGGCCAAGATCGAAGGCATCTCCTTCGGCCAGGACGTGCTGCTGAACGGCGAGTGGATCCACACGCTCTACATCGCCAACGACAACGACTTCCTGCCTGGCATCGCCGGGGCGAACCAGTTCTACGTCTTCGGCTTCCGCGACAAAGACCTGCCCGACTATGTCGCGCAGCAGTTCGGCGCGGTCCCCGAGCCGGCGAGCTGGGGGATGATGCTGGGCGGCTTCGGCCTTGCCGGCGTCGCGATCCGCCGCCGCCGCGACAAGGCACCCGCCTTGGCCTGACGCTCCCGGCACGCGCTCCTCGCCGCAGCTGGCGAGGGGCGCGTGCCCCGCATCCCTTGAGCCGCGGCGTCCAAATGGGCTAGGGGGCCGGTGCCCCTCCCGAACAACGAGCCCCCGTCCGACGATGAGCGATCCAGTCGCGCTTTCCCAGGACCCGGGAGGCAGGCCGTTCGGCCTCCATCGCGGCTTTTTCGGCCTGGCGCTGGCCGAATCCTTCGAGCGGTTCGCGGTGGCGGGCGTCAAGTCGATGCTCACCTTGTTCCTGCTCGACCATCTGCTGCGCACCTCGTCGGATGCCACTTTGGGACTGACGCGGTGGCGCGCCGCTTTCGAATCGCTGTTCGGCACCCAATCCGACATCGCCTTCGCCTCGCAGCTCTACGGGCTGCAATCGGCCCTGCTCTATCTGTCCGTCCCGCTGGGCGGGATGATCGGCGACCTGGTCGCGGGCCGGCACCGGGTCGCAGTGGCGGGGGCAGTGATGATGGCCGGGGGCGGCGTCGCCATGGCGGGCGGATATCTGTTCCTGCCCGGCCTGTTGCTGTTCGCGATGGGCGCCGGATGGGTGAAGGGCAGCCTGGCGGCCCAGGTCGGCGCGCTGTTCGAGGACGAACCCGGTCGCCGGCGCGGCTTCGCGGTCTATCTGGGCTTCCTCAACCTCGGCGTATTCCTGGGGCCGCTCGCCTGCGGGGCGCTGGCGAGCACGCTGGGCTGGCGGTTCGGCTTCGGCGCGGCGGCCTGTGCCGCGGGCGCGGCGCTCGCCGTCTATGGCCTGACCACCTCGCTGCGGCCGAGCGCCGGCCACGCCGCGCTCGCCGCGCCGGCTGAGCGGGTGCGCTGGTCAGGCGAGGCGGCGCGAAAATTGCCGCTGCTCGCGCTGGCCATGGCGGCGGTGTTCCTGTGCTTCGCCGCCTATGAGCAGATTTCCAACATCGTGCTGGTCTGGGCCGAGCAGCATGTCGACCTGCGGATCGGCGGGTGGCGCATCCCGACGCCGTGGCTGGTCTCCGCGGACGGGCTGCTGACCATCCTGCTGATTCCGTGCAGCGAAGCGCTGTTCCGGAGGGCCGAACGGCGGGGCATCTCGCCGGGCCCGCTTGCCCGCATCGCCTTGGGCTGCGGGCTTTGCGCAAGCGGCTATCTGGTGCTCGCCGCGGCGGCGATGTCGGGTGGCGAGGCGAGCCTGGGCTGGCTGTTCCTCTATCTGTTGCTGGTCGATAGCGCGATCGTGCTGGTCTGGCCGGCAGGGCTGAGCCTGATCACCGCACAGGCGCCGCGGGGTATGGCGGGCCTGCTGGTGGGCACCTTCTATCTCCACGGCTTTTTCGCGAGCCTGTGGACCGGTGCTTCGGGTGCTTTCTACGAGCCGCTGGGGCCGTCCGGCTTCTGGCTGGTGCATGCCGGGATCGCGCTGGCCGGACTGGGCCTGCTGGTGGTCGCCGCACCGCCGCTGGTGCGGCTGGCAGGCATCAAGGCGAGTGGATCGGAGCTTGTTCAACCGACGGGTTGAGCATCGGATCGTTCAACCGGCCGGTTGAATAGGAAAATCGACGGGAATCTGCGGCTTTCTCCGGTTTTGACGGTCAATCGGTTGATTCCGTCGATTGATCAAATTGAGTCGCGAAGGGGTTTTGAGCGCGGTTGCCTGCCGCGTGTTTTCAGGGTCCCGACGATGAGAAAGAGCCGGTCCTTGGTCGCGCCTGAAATCCTACATTGCAAGCTGAAGCATCACGACGACGCTCATTTGCCTCAGCCGTCACCGCGGCCTCGTGCCGGGGCCCACGGTGCGGATGAGGAAGCCGCTTGAACCTCTAGCGGCTCGCTTGTCGGGGGGCACAAGGCCGGGGTGACGGTTAGCAACGGGCGGCAACCCTAGGCCACAACCACCTCGGCATGCGCGAAGGCTGCGGCGTAATCCGGGTCGAGCGGTCGGTCGGTCACCAATATGTCGACATCGGCGAGCGCCGCGGTGCTCATCATGCCGAAGCGGCCGAACTTCGAGGCGTCGGCGCCGAGCAGCACGCGCTGCGAGGTGGCATAGGCGATGCGGCTCATCGCGGCTTCGCCGGCGTGGAAGTCCATCAGACCATGTTCGGCATGCACCGCACCGACCGACAGAATCGCGAGATGCGGAGTGAAGCCGGCGACGAATTCCTGCGCGGTGCGATCGGAAAAGGCGCGGTAATTATAGTCCATCTGGCCGCCCGCCAGGAAAAGCTGGTTGCCGTTGATGCCGCCAAGCTCCTCCGCGACAGTCAGCGAATTGGTGATCACCGTCAGCGAATTATGGTTGCCCAGCGCCTTGGCGACGTAACAGGAGGTGGTGCCGGAATCGATGAACAGAATGTCGCCGTCCGAGACATAGGCCGTGGCAGCGGTGGCGATCCGCATCTTCGCTTCGGCATTCTCCTGCATCCGCCGGTCGAGCGGGCCCTCGATCGCCGGCGGGGCGAGCCGGACGGCGCCGTGCAGGCGGACGACGACGCCCTCGGTTTCGAGCACGCGCAGCTCGCGCCGGATCGTCTCGTCGGAGACGCCGAGCTCCTCCGCCAGCCCCATGACGGACAGCATGCCCTTGGCGCGCAGCTTGGTGACGATTTCCTGCTGCCGGTCATGGCGTCTCAGCATCCGATCCTTCCCCCTTGGATTTGCATTCTTCTGTTTGATCCGGCGGCCCAGTTCCAGCCCATTTCCGCTCAGGCGGATGCCGGAACCGGCTCGCTGATGTCGTGCCGGCCATTCTCGACATGCCCGGCGAGGCGGAGCAGCTCCGTCCCCTCGGCGGTCGCGACCTCGAAGTCGTACCAGCGGTGGCGCTTCGCCATCGGCATCGTCACCTTCTGCCGGGCGCCGGGGGCGAGCTGCAGCGTGCGGCTGGCGCCGGCATGCGCGGAGCGGATCGAGAGTGACTGCGCTTCCGGTCCGCGATTGACGAGAGTCAGCGTCACTTCCGAACGATCCGGATCGCAGTGCGTCATCGCCTCGATCCGCTGGCCGGCGCTCGTGCCGCGATAGGCGCGGTGGAAGCCGTTGGGGCCGCTGACCACCAGCGCGAAAGGCGTATCGGCGGCGATCGGCCAGGCGGCGTCGAGCGTCTTGCCGGCGCAGACCGTATAGTGCCGCCAGCCCGGGAAGCCGATCTCGTCCTGGACCTGGAACACCACGCCGGTCCGCCCCGAATTGACGAAGCGCAGCGTTGCGCCCTTGGCGGTCCAGCTGGCGGCGACGTCGAAGTCATAGGGCAAGGCGCGGGACGGGCGGGTACCGGGCTCGGGCACCGGCGCGGACGCCGGCACCGCCTTGGCGACGGCCTTTTCCTGGCGGCAGGCGGCGTCGCTAGCGGCGATATAGCCGCTGACGTCGGGAAGGTCGCGGAACCAGCTCGTGTCGCGCCGCGCCTCGGGCGTGCGATCGAAGTCGAACGCACTGGTAAGGTCGCCGCAGACCTCGCGCCGCCAGGGCGAGATATTGGGCTCGGCGATGCCGAAGCGCTTCTCGAGGAAGCGCAGCACCGAGGTGTGGTCGAACAGCTGCGAATTGACCCAGCCGCCGCGCGTCCAGGGCGAGACGATCGTCAGCGGCACGCGCGGGCCGAGGCCGACCGGCTCGCCCTTATACTCCTCACCGCGCAGATCGACCGTGCTGGCGCCGAATTCGGGGCGGGTCGCCGCGGTGGGCGGCACCATGTGATCGAACAGCCCGTCATGCTCGTCATAGTTGAGGATGAAGACGGTCTTGGCCCAGACCTCGGGATTGGCGGCGAGCGCGGCGATCAGGCTGCCGGTAAGATACTGGCCGTAGAGCGGCGGCCCGTCGGGATGCTCGCTCATCTGCATCTGCGGGACGATCCACGAGACCGCGGGCAGGCGGTCGGCGGCGACATCGGCGGCGAAGGCCTCGATCAAGTGTCGCCCGCGCGACTGTTCGGCATTTTCGGGGGTCGAGCCCTGGACCCAGGCACGGGCGCGACTATAGCGCGAGGACGAGCGGTCGAGATTGCGGAACTGCTTGAAATAGCCAAGCGAATTGTCGGAATAATTGGCATATTCCTGGTAGACCCTCCACGAGACGCCAGCGCGCTCGAGCCGCTCGGCATAGGGGATCCAGGCGAGCCCGGCGAACTTGGGATCGTCCTTGGCCATGTCGGCGCCGGGATTGTCGTCGCAGCCGCCATTGGTGACGGCATAGATGCCGTCGAACCCGACGCTCAGCCCGTTGCTGCCGGCGAAATGATAGAGCCGGTTGGGGCCGGTCGGTCCCTGGATCGAGCAATGATAGGCGTCGCAGATCGTGAAGGCATCGGCGAGCGCGTAATAATAGGGCAGGTCGGCGCGGGTCATATAGCCCATCGTCATCGGCGTCTTTTCGGGGATCCACGCGTCCCAGTTGCGCCAGAGATGCTGGGTACCCTTCCAGTCATGGTTGAGGCTGCCGGCGCAGCCCGCGGCGGTACGCTGGGTATCGAGATGGAAGGGCCAGACCGTGCCGCCGCCGTCCTTCGCCGCGCGGGGCTGTGCCCAGATCGGGTCCCCGCCGGGAATGCGGGCGGGGCGGGGGTCGCCGAAGCCGCGGACGCCGCGCAGGGTGCCGTAATAATGATCGAAGGAGCGGTTCTCCTGCATCAGGATGACCACATGGCGGATATCGTCGATCGACCCCGCCTTGGCACGCGCGATGGCGGGTACCGACAGGCGGGTCGCCGCCGCGCCCGATCCGGCGGCAAGGACGAAGGTTCGACGATTGATGGCCATGATGTTCTCCTTGCCGCCTGGCGCGTGACCATCTCTGATTGAACCAACCGTCATCCCGGCGAAAGCCGGGACCCAGAGCCAAGCAGGAGGTCGCTTGTGACTCCTGGGCCCCGGCTTTCGCCGGGGTGACGACTTGGAATTAGATGATCATGTCCTGTAGTTTCGGTACTTGTCGCATTCGTCAAAAAGGTAAGCGTACGGCGGGAGGATGGCCCTCCCGCCGCCCGGGAAGGTCAGAAGCCGACGCGGAACTGGAGCCGCACGGTACGGGGATCCTGATACACCGCCGGCTTGCCATAGGTGGGTTCGATCTGTCCGTTCGAGAATTCGCCATGCTCGTCATAGTCGATCGCCGACTTGAAGTTGAACACGTTGAACACGTCGAGGCGGACCGAAGCGTCGAACGTGGCGGGCACGCGGACCTGCGCGCTCACGTCGATCTGCTTGCGCCACTCGCTCTGGAACGCCGAGCCGCGCGGGACCAGCTTGCCCTGGCAGTAGAAGCCATAGCCGCCATAGCCGTGCGCATAGGGGTCGACCGCGGTCGGCACCACGCCGATGCAGCCATATTTGCGCGGCGACTGGACCAGCAGGTTGGCGCCGAAATCGAGCCATTCGGCCGGGCGATAGCTGCCATAGAGTTTGAGCGTGTGGCGGCGGCTGCCGGGCAGCTCGCCATAGGTCCCGTCGACCAGGCCCGGCGAGTCGAACGCGGCGGTCTGGCCGCTGGCGACCTGGCCGGTGTCCGAGGCGGCGCCGCCCTCGTAATTGCCGATCGTCTTCGCCCAGGTATAGGAGCCCGAGATCCCCCAGACGCCGTCGAACGCGCGATCGAAGGTGAAGGTCACCGTGTTGAAGTGCCGCACGGGCTTGGGATAGCCGAGCTGCGCCGCGGTGAAATGGACGGTGGGCTTGGTGCCGTCGGGCAGGCCGATCAGCGTGATGTCATTGTCCTTGCCCGGATTGATGATCACGAACTGCGAGCCGCCGCCATAGATGCCCTTGCACGCGGCATCGGTGAAACCCTTGCCGACGCAATAGGCGCGCGCGGCGAGGTCGATCGAGGAGTCCTCCAGCGCGTTGCGAAGCTCGCGATGGGTGAAATAGATCCCCGCCCGCATGTTCGAGCCGAAGCGGCGTTCGGCGCCGAGGATGATCTCGTCGGCCGACTGAGCACGGAGGTTGTGCGCGAAGGTGTTGGTGGTGTCGGCCACCGAGCCGTCGCGCGCGACGGTGCAGTTGAGGGCGCCGGTGTCGGGGCACGCGGCCACGCCGTTGACCGACCCGACCGGCGCGCCGAGGATCGGGGTGCCGTCGCCCGGATTGACGCCGTTCAGGATGTTGTAGCGGTTGAAGGTCAGCACCGAGCCGGCGAAGCTCAGGTTCATGTTGACGTTGAGCGGCAGATAGTAGCGGCCGAACGAGCCGTAGACCTTGGTCTTGGAATCGCCGGTGGGATCGAAGGTGAAGCCGAGGCGCGGCGCCCAGAGATTGCCCGACTTCCAATAGGTCTTGCCCTCGGCGTTGCGGTTGTCGAACCGGTCGTTGCGCAGGCCGAGCTGGAGCGTCAGCCGGTCCTGGAGCAGCGACCAGCTGTCCTCGACGTAAAAGGCCTGGTTGACCGCCTGGAACGAGCCGCTGTTGCGGTAGTTGCGGGCGACGACATATTCGGTGCCGGCGGGCAGGTTGGTGTCGTCGCCGGCCAGCGGAACCTTGAAATATTTTAGGTTGCCGGTGCCGATCGTCTGGTAGGTCTGGGTCGCGGTCACCTTCTCGTGATCGAGGCCGAAGCGCACATGGTGCGAGCCGAGCGCGCTGAAATAGAGATCCGCGTCGCCGCGATAGAATTCGCGCTTGTCGTCGTTGAACGAGACCGAATCGACGGTGTTGAGGCCGATGTTCGTGCCCTGCGAGCCCGAGCGATAATCGGTGATCAGCTCATGGGTGGTGTCGAGCGGCAGCGTGCCGTCGCGCTTGCGGTTGATGCCATAGGCGGCCGAGAGCGTCAGCCAGGGAGTGAAGGTGCCGGTATAGCGGCCGACCCAGTTCGCGCCGCCGGTGCGCTGGTCGTTGCCGCCCTTGAAGTCGCTGAGCGTGTTGGTGTCCGAATTATACGCGAAGGTCCGGGTGTGGATCGTCGCGGTGGTGTCGAAATAGGTAAATTCGAGGTGCTGGCCGTCGATGATGATCGCGTCGAGCTTGCCGCCCCAGAACGGGCTGTCCGAGGTCACGATCGAGGCGGTATTCGCCGCGGGATTGGTCGCGGTCGCGGTGCCGTCGACCGCCTTGGAGTTGCGGGCGTTGTAGAGGCCGTAGAAGAACAGGTGATCCTTGATGATCGGGCCGCTCAGCTGCGCGATCGCGTCGGTCGACTGACGATAGTCGCCGTCATTGTCGGAGGCGAAGGTGTTGGGCGAGGTACCCATCAGCGCGTCGGGCTGCCAGCTGAACAGCACGCTGCCGTGGAAGTCGTTCGAGCCCGACTTGGTGGTCGCGTTGACGAAGCCGCCGGTGGCGCGGCCGAATTCGGCGGGGAAGCCGCCGGTCTTGACCTCTACGGTCTGGAGGAAGTCGTACGGCACCGTGACCGGCGAGAAGCCCAGGCGGAAATCGGTGATGTTCAGGCCGTTGATATAATAGGCGTTCTCGGTGAACGAGCTGCCGCTGATCGAGGCCTGGTTGGCGAAGCCGCCATTGTTGGCGGCGCTGCCCTGGGTGGTGCCGGGGGCGAGCAGGATGATGTCGCGCAGGCTGCGCGCGACGGGCACGCGCTTGTCGAGCTCGGCGATGTCGACCACCGCGCCGGTGGTGGTGCGCTCGAAATCGGCGACCTCGACGCGGCCGCCCTTGACGACGATCTCGCCGTCCGCGGCATTGGCCGGGGCCAGCGTGAACCGGTTGGCGGCACTCGCCTGGGTCAGCATGACATGCTGCTCGGTATAGGTCTCGAACTCGGGTGCCGAGACGGTGACGGTGTAGCTGCCAGGCGCGAGCTGGGGGAATTTATAGCTGCCCGACGAATCGGTGGTGCCGCTGCGCGAGAAGCCGCGATCGTTGGACGTGATCTCGACCGTGGCGCCGGCGATCGGCTTGCCTTCGCTGCTCTCGACCCGACCCGATGCGGTGACGTTGGTATAGTCCTGCGCAGCCGCCGGGGCTGCCGTCAGCGCGAGCGCGGGCAGGGTGCCGAGCAGAGTCGCCGCGAGAAGAGCGGCGCGCGCGCCGCGGCGTGCCGGCAAATGGTCTTTGTGCATGAGATCCCCCGTCAAGGATGTGGCGGGGCCGCCTGCCGGCCCCGGTCAGCGGGCGCGGTAGGGATGCGATGTGGAGGTTATGTGACGTTTCTACTCACATTGTGTGATTGATGATGATTTTTGTCGATATGGCGTTGGATTTACCGCGCATCACCACATGAGGCGGGGGAATGCCACATTCGTCGGGCAGGTTTGGGCAGTTTCGTGTGCCTTCCCCACAGGGTGGACAGTGTTTGCGGATGCCAATCGGCGCTCAGCCTTCCTCGGACTGCGGAATAGGTGATGCCATTTCGTCACGCGAAACCACGCTGTCGGGATCGCGAGCATAGGCGCGAAGAAAGAGCGTCGCGGCGCGATGGGCCTGGGCATCCTTCGCCTGGTTGCTCGGCTGCACGCTGAGGCCCCACATCCGCTCGAAATGCATCTCGGCGCCGCTGAGCGTGACGAGATCGATGCCGGCCTGCCTGAAGTCGGTCGTCCAGAGGATGTCGGCGAAATTCTCGCGCAGATATTCGCCGATGAGGCGCTGGGTCTCGCGCGGCCCGCGCTCGTAGAAGATCTTGCCCAGATCCGGTCGCCGATCGGCGATCGGGCCGATCAACCGGAACATCCCGACGGCCATGGGCGATACCGCACGATCGATGATCGAGCGGCACAGGCGCGTCAGCCGCTCGAGCGGCGCGCCCTTGCCGACCGGCATGTCGATCTGCGCGCGGATGCCGGAGGCAGTGTCGAGCACGACGGCTCCGAACAATTCCTCCTTGTCGGAGAAGTGGCTCCACAGCGTGCGCTTCGAGCCGCCGAGCTGCGCGGCGATCGCCGACATGCTCGTATTGTCGAAGCCGTGCTCGAAGAAGTGCTGGCGGGCAACCGCGATGATCTGAGCCCGTTTTTCAAAGCGCTGGCTCTCGCGCTTACCGATCTGCATGGTGAAGATATGGTACGGGGCGGGTGCATATTCAAGATGTTTCCGCATGGGAACTCGCAGCATGGGCTTGGCAATAAACGGTACTATGCAGTATGAATTTTCGTCGCATTTTAATCGTGTAAACAATCAAATATCTGATAATAAAGGATAATTATACGGTACCATAAAGTACCATTTAAATTGACAAACATCTGCAAGAATCGCAAATAACACGGGTACTAAACAGTACCTCAAACAAGGATCTTGCATATGACCGTCACCCGCATCCGCGGGCTGGCCTTGCTGTTGGCCGGCTCCGCGACACTATCCGCTTGCGCCTCGATCCCCGACCTCGGCACGCGCCCCGAGATCCGGCCGGCGGGGCAGCTTGCCTCGACCGAAAGCCTGCGCGGTCCGACTGGCGAATGGCCGGCCCAGGGCTGGTGGAAATCCTATGGCGACCCGCAGCTCGACCGGCTGATGGCCGAAGCCATCGCCGGGTCGCCCGACCTCAAGGCGGCCGCAGCACGGCTGCGCACCGCGCAGGGTTACGCCCAGCAGGCCGGCGCGGCATTGCTGCCATCGGTCGACGCCTCGGGCAGCATCGGCCTTGTCCAGCAGAGCGAGAATAACGGCGTCCCCGCCGCCTTCGTGCCCAAGGGCTGGCAGGACAGCGGCAAGCTGGGTCTCGGCTTCTCGTTCGATCCCGACCTCTGGGGCAAGAACCGCGCCGCGCTCGCCGCGGCAAAGCTGGATGCCGAGGCGGCGCGCTTCGAGGCGGAGGAGGCGCAGCTCGTGCTGACCACCAGCATCGCCGCCGCCTATGCCGATCTCGCCAAGCTCCACGCCCAGCGCGACGTGGTCGCCGCGATCGTCGCCAATCGGAACGAGACGCTGCGCCTCGTCGCCGGGCGGACCCAGGCGGGGCTCGACAACCAGGCCGCGCTCAAACAGGCCCGGTCGCGCGTCCCGGCGGCGCGGGCCGAGCTCGCCGCCGCCGACGAGGCGATCGCGCTGACCCGCAACGCCATCGCCGCGCTGACCGGCGCCGGGCCCGACCGGGCGCTTGCGATCGCCCGGCCGAGCGTGGCGCTGACCGGCGTCCGTGGCGTGCCCGCCGATGCCTCGATCGACCTGATCGGCCGCCGGCCGGACATCGCCGCGGCCCGTGCCGGCGTCGAAGCCTCGGCCAGCCGCATCAAGGTCGCCCGGGCGAGCTTCTATCCGGACATCAGCATTTCCGGGCTGATCGGCCTGCAGGCACTGGGCGTCGGCAATCTGCTGAAGGGCGGATCGACCTATGGCAATGTCGGCCCGGCGGTGAGCCTGCCGATCTTCCATGGCGGCGCGCTCGCCGGCCAGTATCGCGGCGCGCGCGGCCAATATGACGAGGCGGTCGCCCGCTATGACGGCATCGTCGTGCAGGCGCTGCGCGAGGTCTCGGACGCGCTGGTGAGCCGCAACATGCTCGCCGTGCGCCTGGGCGAATCGCGGCAGGCGCTGCGCGACGCGGAAGCGGCGTATGCGCTGGCCCGCACGCGCTACGGGCAGGGCCTGTCGAGCTATCTCGACGTGCTCAGCACCGAGGAGAATGTCCTCCAGGCCCGCAGCTCGGTCGCCGAGCTCGAGGTCCGCGCCTTCACCCTCGACATCGCCATGATCCGCTCGCTCGGCGGCGGCTTCGTCCGCGCCTGAGCCCAACCCCGCGCCCCCACCCCACCCCCA
>CBIHNZ010000070.1:0-15765 GCA_966211615.1 uncultured Sphingomonas sp. | reverse complement strand
TCGCACTCGCAGCCACCGTCATCTTCTGGCTGTGATCAACGAGTCCTGACCCTAGAATACTATGAGTCCGATGCTTATCAGCAAACACAGTTTGCTATTCTGGACTCGGTGATGCCGGTTGCCGATCGCCAACTCTCCGAGCATTTAGACAACCTAGCCACAGAGAGTATCCGAGAAGGCCAAGAGCAGTTCGAATTCGGGTTGCCGATCGGTTTCGAAGATCAAGCCGTTTCCTATAAGTTTGCCGGCCCAGGGCTTCATGGCGCCCATCCAGATTTACTACTTCGACACTACGTCGCAGCAATGGGTAATCGCCTCCAAGACCTGACGGTCGATATGCTTAGGTCACACAAAATCGTCGCAATGTTCGACGACGATAATCGACCGAACTCCAAATGGTCAGTCCGATCCTCCCTTGTCGGATCACTAGTTTACCAGAACGAGCGATATGCAACCAACGAAGGTGAGTGGTACAGAATCGAACAGGCATTTAAGGATGCTATCGAAGCGGGATTCACTGATCTGATTGAAGATTGGGAAGTACCACCAGAGCCACTACGGAAGCTATACACCGAAAGAGGTGACGGTCATTACGAAGCTGAAGCCGACTATAACGCTCGCTTTGCACTCACCAATGGTTACGTTCTTCTGGATCGTGCGTTGATTCAGATTCCAGGCATTGAACGTTCGGCTTTTGAATCCTGCGATGTGCTCGACATCGCCGGAAAGCGCTTCATTCACCTCAAGAAAAGCTCACGCCGGTCAAGCGTGCTAAGTCACTTCTTCAAGCAGGGTGCGAACTCGGCAAGGCATTTCAGCACGTTTGAAGCGGCTTGGATGCACCTGCGCGCACTAGTTGAAATCAGAGCAGGACCTGAAGCAGTTCAGCAACTCGATATTGTACAGGGAGACGATCGGCCGTGGAAGGTTGAATTCGTTATCGCCGACACGCCCCGACAGAATGGCGAGTTTAATATACCGTTCTTCAGTAAGGTTTCGTTGCGCGACGAAATCCGTACCTTACACGCGATGAAATATGAGACTGGTCTCCGGTTCATCGGACTTCAACCAGACTGACATTACCTAAGCTTGATGGGTCGGTTCTCGTATCAGCATCCCGCTCGGGCAAAGTGCGCCGCCCTCATCCCCCCTTGCCCCGCTCCGTATACGTGATCCGTATCCGCACCCAGGTCCCGACCATCAGCTTGCCGTTCACCCGCGGCGGCTTGACCAGGAACTGGAACGCCGCCTGGCGCACCGATCCGGCATAGCCCGATCCGCGCGGGAAATCGCCGAGCTCCTGGCAATCCTCCACCCGGTAGCGCGCCACCGTGCGGCAGGCGATCTCGCCCCAGCCCTCCACGCCGCGCGCGCGCTCGGAGATATAGGGCGAAAGCTGCGCATCGGTCGGCTCGCGATACCATTCGGCGCGGTACAGGGTCTCGCCATGCGGCCCCTTGCCCGCCTTCTCGCTGTCGCCCGCGCCTTCCGATCCGCCGGCCGCCGCATCGCCCGCATCCGCGGTCGCCGTGGCGGGCGCGCCCGATTTGATCCGGGAGATGTCGCCGGTGGCATAGTCCTCGCGGGTCAGCACCAGGAAGCTCGGCTTCTGCTTGGCCTCGGGCACCGGCGGCGGCGGGACGATCTCGGGCTTGGGCGGCTGGGGCTGCGGCTCGGGCTTGTCGGCCTTGGACGCCTTGGCTTTCGCCTTGGCCTTGGCCTGCTGCTTGGCCGCGGGCTCGTTGCCCTCGTTGGTGCTGATCCCGAACACCACCGGCTTGGTCTTTTCCTTGGGCGTGATCGTCGGGATCAGCCCGAGCAGCAGCAACGCGATCAGGATCTCGGCGATCAGCGCGAGGACGAACGCGGCGCTCCGCCGCCGGAAGGTCGTGCGAAATCGTTCCAACAGGGGCAGGGGCGTCGACGGCTGCATCGGGAAGGACTTGGAACCCCGGAACTGGCGCCGCGGAATCGCGGGGCGCGCGCGCTTCTATAAACCTCGCCGGATCGGGCGATAGTGGGGCAAAACCATGTCGCGATCGATCGGGCGGATTGTACCGGTCCGTAGTGCGTCCGAAAGGTTCGGAATACATCCCGCCATCCCCTTCCCCCCGGGTGCCTCCCGCGCTAAGGCCGCTGCGAATCTTCGCATTCGCAGCACCCCGGTGCGCCCGCGCGGCCCTATAATGAGCCGCGTCCCCCGCGCGCCCCGGGACGGACAGACAGGGAAAGGACCCCGCGCCCCATGACCGCAATCGGCAACGATAGCCTCGGCACTCGTGACACGCTCACCGTCGGCACCGCCACCTACAGCTATTACTCGCTCCCCAAGGCGGCGAAGAAGCTCGGCGACGTCTCCCGCCTGCCCTTCTCGATGAAGGTGCTGCTCGAGAACATGCTCCGCTTCGAGGACGGCACGACCGTGACCCGGGACGATGCCCAGGCGATCGTCGACTGGCAGAAGGACGCCCGCTCGAACCGCGAGATCCAGTATCGCCCGGCCCGCGTGCTGATGCAGGATTTCACCGGCGTTCCCTGCGTGGTCGATCTGGCGGCGATGCGCGACGCGATCACCAAGCTCGGCGGCGATCCGGCCAAGATCAATCCGCAGGTCCCCGTCCATCTCGTCATCGATCACTCGGTGATGGTCGACGAGTTCGGCACGCCCAAGGCGTTCGAGGACAACGTCGCGCTCGAATATGAGCGCAACCTGGAGCGCTACGAGTTCCTGAAATGGGGCTCCAAGGCGCTCGACAATTTCCAGGTGGTCCCGCCGGGCACCGGCATCTGCCACCAGGTCAATCTCGAATATATCGCGCACTCGGTCTGGTCGTCCAAGGATCCGGCGGGCGAGACCATCGCCTATCCGGACACTCTGGTCGGCACCGACAGCCACACCACCATGGTCAACGGCCTTGGCGTGCTCGGCTGGGGCGTCGGCGGCATCGAGGCCGAGGCCGCGATGCTCGGCCAGCCGGTGTCGATGCTGATCCCCGAGGTCGTCGGCTTCAAGCTCACCGGCGCGCTCGCCGAGGGCATCACCGCCACCGATCTCGTGCTCACCGTCACCCAGATGCTGCGTGCGAAAGGTGTCGTCGGCCGCTTCGTCGAGTTCTACGGCCCCGGCCTGCACTCGATGACGCTCGCGGATCGCGCGACGATCGCCAACATGGCGCCCGAGTACGGCGCGACCTGCGGCTTCTTCCCGATCGACGAGAAGACGCTCGACTATATGCGCCTCACCGGCCGCCCGGACGAGACCGTCGCGCTGGTCGAGGCCTATGCCAAGGCGCAGGGCATGTGGCACGATGTCGAGGCCGCCGATCCGATCTTCACCGACACGCTCGAGCTCGACATGTCGTCGGTGCGTCCGTCGCTCGCCGGCCCGAAGCGCCCGCAGGACCGGGTCAGCCTCGACGCGGTCGACGAGGTGTTCAACGCCGATCTGCTCAAGGTCTACAAGAAGGACCGTCCGGAGCGCGTCGATGTCGAGGGTGCCGAGCACGGCATCGGCGACGGCGACGTGGTGATCGCCGCGATCACGAGCTGCACCAACACCTCGAACCCCTCGGTGCTGATCGCCGCGGGCCTGGTGGCGCGCAAGGCGCGCGCGCTCGGCCTGACGCGCAAGCCCTGGGTCAAGACCTCGCTGGCCCCCGGCTCGCAGGTCGTCACCGACTATCTCAACAAGGCCGGCCTGTCCGAGGATCTCGACGCGATCGGGTTCAACCTGGTCGGCTATGGTTGCACGACCTGCATCGGCAATTCGGGCCCGCTCGCCGAGCCGATCTCGGCGGCGATCAACGGCAACGACATCGTCGCCGCCTCGGTGCTCTCGGGCAACCGCAACTTCGAGGGCCGCGTCTCGCCCGACGTGCGCGCCAACTTCCTCGCCTCGCCGCCGCTGGTGGTCGCCTATGCGCTCAAGGGCACGGTGACCGAGGACATGTACGAGACGCCGATCGGTGAGGGGACCGATGGTCCGGTGTTCCTCAAGGACATCTGGCCCTCGAATCTCGAGATCGCCGATCTGATGGCCGCGAACATCGACGACGAGATGTTCCGCGCGCGCTACGGCAATGTCTATCAGGGCGACAGGCACTGGCAGGGCATCACCGTCGAGGGTTCGGACACCTATCGCTGGCCCGCCGGCTCGACCTATATCCACAATCCGCCCTATTTCGAGGGCATGTCGATGACCCCGGCCCCGGTGCAGGACATCATCGAAGCCAAGCCGCTCGCGATCCTCGGCGATTCGATCACCACCGATCACATCTCGCCGGCCGGATCGATCAAGGCAGACAGCCCCGCGGGCACGTTCCTCCAGGAACATCAGGTCGCGAAGAAGGACTTCAACAGCTACGGCGCCCGCCGCGGCAATGATGAAGTGATGGTTCGCGGGACCTTCGCCAATATCCGCATCAGGAACGAGATGGTCCCCGGCATCGAAGGCGGGATGACCAAGTATCACGACCAGGTCATGCCGATCTACGACGCCGCGATGCGCCACAAGGCCGACGGCACCCCGCTCGTCGTCATCGCCGGCAAGGAATATGGCACCGGCTCGTCGCGCGACTGGGCAGCGAAGGGCACCAACCTGCTCGGCGTCCGCGCCGTCATCACCGAGAGCTTCGAGCGCATCCACCGCTCGAACCTGGTCGGCATGGGCATCCTGCCGCTCCAGTTCGCCGAGGGGGTGACCCGCGACACGCTCAAGCTCGACGGTTCGGAGACCTTCACGATCACCGACGTGGCGAAGATCCGCCCGCGTCAGGACGTGCAAGTCACTCTCACCCGTGCCGACGGCAAGACCGAAGTCTTCCAGACCCGCTGCCGGATCGATACCGTCAACGAGCTGGAGTATTTCTTGAACGGCGGCATCCTCCACTACGTGCTGCGCAAGCTCGCGGCCTGATATTACCGCGCCGGGGCGCCAAGGCGGCGCCCCGGCCGCGACTCGAAGCCCGATGGTGCTTCGATCGAAACCGCTCGGCGACTGCCCGGAAACTCTTTCGCAGCGCAGCGGAAATCACCCAGACATATGGGCCAGCGGGCGAGTCCCGCTACGATACAAATCCCCTGAGAAGCGCCACCAAAACTTTGGTGCGGCGCCGAAATGTCCTTGACGGCAACAAGCCGCCTCAAGCACTCTGGTTAACACACCGTAAATTTTACTGGTGATTCTCGGCGTTCCATCGTCAAACCAAGAGGGGGTTTAAGATGAACAATCGAATGAAGTCACTGCTTTGCAGTGCAGCCGTCGCCGGCACTATGGCATTTGCTGCCACACCGGCCTCAGCCCAGACCCATATCGTACTCCACGACATCGGTGGTGTGACCGGATCTCCGGCAGAAGCGGGTTTTCGCATCGCGGCCAGCTATTGGGAAAGCGTTCTCACCAATAACGTCACCGTCGAATTCGACGTAGGCTTCTCCGCACTTGGACCGGGCATCCTCGGCGGCACAAGCACCAGTCTTTACACCTATGTTCCCGTCCAGGACTATTATGACGCACTGGTCGCCAATGGCGTCAGCGCGCTCGACGCACAGGCGATCGCCCATCTCGAGCCGCTCAGCGGCAATGGCAGCCTCGCGCCGATCGTTCCGGGCTATCAGAACGCGGGCAACCACACCGGCGTCGCCACCAGCGGAACGCGTATCGCTCCGGACGGCGAGGCGATCAGCAGCACGATCGCAGTTGCCAGCTCGGTCTGGCAGGCGCTGACCGGCGACACTGCCGGCAGCGATGCGAATATCCAGTTCTCGAACACCTTCGCGTTCGATTTCAATCCTTTCGACGGCATCACCGCGGGCCAGTATGACTTCATCGGCGTGGCGATCCACGAGATGGGCCATGCACTCGGCTTCCTGAGCGGCGTCGAGGACTTCGATTTCGTCGCCGGCCAGGGCGGTTTCCCGGTCGACGAATATTGGTGGGGTTATTCGGCGGATCTGTTCCGCTACAGCGCTCCGGGCCAGCTGAACTGGAACTTCGACACGCCGTCCTATTTCTCGATCGACGGCGGCGCGACGGCGTTCCTGGGTGACTCCTACTGGTCCACCGGCTCCGAGCAGGGCGATGGCTGGCAGGCCTCGCACTGGAAGGCTCCGGGCGGCTGCGCCGACTTCGTCGGCATCATGAACCCGTACATCTGCAGCGGGCTGGTCGACAGCATCACCGCGAACGACCTCGGTCTGCTCGACGCGATCGGCTGGAACGTCAACGTCGATGTGCTCGCCAATCCGAACTACAACTTCACGACCGCACAGGTTTATGCGGCCGCGGTTCCGGAAGCATCGAGCTGGATGATGATGATCCTCGGCTTCGGCGCACTCGGCGGCGCGATGCGCTACCGCACCCGCCGTTCGACGGTCAGCTACGCCTGATCGCCTCGACAAGGGCCTGAAGGACGGCCTCGCTCCCCAGCGGAGCGGGGCCGTTCCCGTTCAGGGGCAAAATAGCGGACGTGCCTCTTCCGTTCGCCCTGAGCCTGTCGAAGGGCGCGTCACCGCAATCGGGACACTAGCGGAGGCCGCCCTTCGACAGGCTCAGCGCGAACGGGATTGCGATCAACCCGAAACCGGCTCCAGAATGAGCTTGGAATTTTTGGGTCCCGGTTGCGCCTGTAACGGACGCCTCATCGCGAATCTGCTCGGACAGCCGTCCGCCCTATTGGGCGTCCGCGATCCCCAACAGTTCGATCTTGAACAGCAAGGTGGCGCCGCCCGGGATCGGCCCCTTGCCGCGCGGGCCATAGCCGAGATCCGCCGGCACCGCGATCTCCACCGTGTCGCCCACACCCATCAGCGGCACGGCGATCTGCCAGGCCTCGATCAGCTGGCCGAGCGGGAAGGTCACCGGCTCGCCGCGGGCATAGGAGCTGTCGAACTCGGTGCCGTCGACCAGCCGCCCCGCATAATGCAGCGTCACATTGTCGGCGACCGTCGGGTGCTTGCCCGATCCGTTGCCCTTGATCCGGCGCCAGCGCAGCCCGCCTTGCAGCGAGCGCCAGCCGTCACTCCCCTTCAGGCTCGCCAGCGCCAGCATCTGCTGATTGTGCCAGGCGGTATCCTGCGAATAATCCGCACCCGGCACGGTCTGTGCGGCGACCGCGACAGCCACGGCGGTGCAGGCGAAAGCGACCGCCGTCAGCGGCATCCACTTGGACATGGTCTTCCTTACTTGTTGAGTGCGCGGCCGGCGACGGCGTCGAGCTTGGCGAGCAATTGGGGATCGCGGACGTGCGGTGCGGTGATCAGCGCATAGTCCAGGCAGGTGTCGATCGGCGATGCGGGCCGCTCTTCGGGCAGAGCGCGCAACAGATGCATCACCATCGCCCGCGCCTTCTCGGCATTGGCGGAGAGCTGCGCGATCACCTGGGCGACGTCGACCGCCTCTTCGCCCTCGCGCCAGCAGTCATAATCGGTGACCATGCCGACCAGCGCATAGGGAAGCTCCGCCTCGCGGGCGAGCTTGGCCTCGGGCATGCCGGTCATGCCGATGATGTGGCAGCCCCAGCTGCGATAGAGATGGCTCTCCGCGCGGGTCGAGAATTGCGGGCCTTCCATCGCCAGATAGGTGCCGCCGACATCGGTCTGCGCGCCCGCCGCCTTCGCGGCGTCCGCCGCCAGCGCGGAGAGGCGCGGGCAGACCGGATCGGCCATCGAGACGTGCGCAACCATGCCTTCGCCGAAGAAGCTCGAGGGCCTTCCCTTGGTGCGGTCGATGAATTGATCGGCGATGGTGAAGCTGCCCGGCGGGCGGTCCTCGGCCAGGCTGCCGACCGAGGAGACCGCGAGAACGTCGGTCACGCCCAGCCGCTTGAGCACGTCGATATTCGCGCGGGCGTTGAGGTCGGACGGGCTGATCCGGTGTCCGCGCCCATGGCGCGGCAGGAACACGACCTTCACATGGCCGACGCGCCCGACGAAGCATTCATCCGAGGGCGGGCCCCAGGGGCTCGACACGTCGACCCAGCCGCCATCCTCGATGCCCTCGACATCGTACAGGCCGGAACCACCGATGATGCCGATCGTCCAACCGCCCATTGCTCATCCCTTTGCTGCGTTGCGGCGTGCATAGGCGAAGTAGAGGACCAAACCCAAGAGGTTCCAGCAGCCGAACAGGATCTGCGTCTGGTGGGGCAGGCTGATGAACAGGTAGAAGCAGCCGAAGATCGCGCCGAGCCCGACCAGCCAGGCCGCCGGTGTGCGGAAGGGGCGCACCGCGTCCGGCGCGCGCCGCCGCATCACCAGCATGCACAGCCCCACCGCCGCAAAGGCGGTCAGCGTGCCGGCATTGGCGAGCGCGGCGATCTGGTCGATCGGGAAGAAGGCGGCGAAGAAGGTCACCACCGCCGCGGTGAAGATCGTGATCCGCACCGGCGTGCCCCGCGACGAAACCCGGGCGAGGCTCGCCGGCAGCATCCGGTCGCGCGCCATCACGAAGAAGATGCGGCTCTGGCCATACAGGAATGCCAGGATGACGGTGGGCAGCGCGATCACCGCGGTCGCCGCGAGGAACGTCGCGGTGCCCGGCTGGCCGATTTCGCGCAGGATCAGCGCGAGCGGCTCGGGGCTGTCGGCGAAGCGCGTGTAGGAAAGCGCGCCAATCGCAGTGACCGCGACGATCATGTAGATCGCGACGCACACCACCATCGATCCGACGATGCCGATCGCCAGGTCGCGGCCCGGATTCTTCGCCTCTTCCGCCGCGGTCGAGATCGCATCGAAGCCGTAGAATGCGAAGAAGATGATCGCCGCCGCCGCCATCACGCCGCGCTCGACCCCGTCGCCGCTCATCTGCTTGGCGAAGCCGAACGGCGCGAAGGGCTCGAGGTTCGCCGGGTTGAAATAGGGCAGCGCGACCACGACGAAGACCGCGAGCGCGATCATCTTCACGACCACCAGCAGCGCGTTGATGTTGGCGCTCTCGCGAGTGCCGAAGCAGAGCAGCCCGGCTACCAGCGCGACGATGAACATCGCCGGCACGTTCACACCCCAGGAGACGATCTTGCCCGCCGCCATCACCGGGCCATGCGTCAGCGCAGGGTCGAGGTGCACGCCCAGTCCCATGAGGAAGCCGTTGGCATAGCCCGACCAACCCACCGCCACCGTCGCCACCACCAGCGTATATTCAGCGAGCAGGCTCCATCCGACCACCCAGGCGATGATCTCGCCGAGCACCGCATAGCTATAGGTATAGGCGCTGCCCGAAGCCGGGATCATCGTCGCCATCTCGGCATAGGCGAGCGCCGCGCAGGCGCAGATCGCGCCGGCGACCGCGAAGGAGAGGATCACCGCCGGCCCCGCGCGGTCCGCGCCGACGCCGATCAGCGTCAGGATGCCGGTGCCGACGATCGCGCCGACGCCGAGCGCGACGAGATGCGGCCAGGAAAGCGTGCGCTGCAGCCGGTGCTCGGGCGGCCGCTCATGCTCCGCGACGATCTGCTTCAGTCGGAACAGGCTGGCCATTTTTCCCTCCCCTGATGGCTGTGCCATGGTGATAGCGTGGCGGGGGCCGCGCGCAATCGCCGTTCATCGCCCATGCAGCGGAAAGAGCCGATCGTTGCGCATCCGTCGATGGAGGCTGCCATGCACCGGCGTTCCCTGCTCACCCTGCTCGCACTATCCCTCGCAACGCCCGCCCTTGCCCGCGATCCGGAACCCGCGCCCAATCCGCAGATCGACTATGCCGGGTTCAGCGTGCTGACCCGCGACGTGCGGGCGGTGCGCGCCAAGCGCCTGATCGGCTTCGAGCGCTTCAAGGCAATGGCGGCGCGACCGGAGGTGCTGGTGCTCGATGCCCGTTCCAGCACAGCGTTCGCGCGCGGCCATCTGGCGGGTGCGGTCAATCTGCCGCTCACCGATTTCACCGCCGAAGCGCTGGTGGCGCTGATCGGGCCGAACCGCGACCGGCCGATCCTGATCTACTGCAACAATAATTTCTCGAACCACCGCCCGCCCGTGCCGCTCAAATCGGCGGCGCTCGCACTCAATATCCAGACCTTCATCAACCTGGTCGGCTATGGCTATGCGAACGTCTGGGAGCTGAACGACGTGGTCGATTTCGACGATCCGGGGACCGGCTGGGTCACTTCGCCCGCCTGAATTGAGTCCCGCGCCGGCGCGCATCCCCGATTTTCGTTAACCAAAAATAGGGCCGCGACGGCTCGATTTGCTCCAAATCGGGGCAGAATCCGGCCTCCGCTCTCCACGATCTGTCGTACGTAGGGCACGCTTGGTCTATTGAATATTAACGTTTGTGCAGGTAAAAGTGCCGAAGCGGCACCGTATATCCGGTCGCGCTGGGGGTTCGCGTAGAAATGGGTATCGGAGCGCAGGAAGTCAGGCGCAGTCGCCTGCTGGTATCGCTATTGGCTGTGTGCCTGGGGCTCGCGGCAATACTCCAGTTGAACGGCCGCTCGATCCTCGCCGTCGGCGAGGGCAAGGCCGGTGCGTTCGCGACTCTGGTCCAGCCCGATCCCAAGGGCGTTGCCGGCGGCCTGACCCCGGCGACCGGCCCGATTGGGCGTCTGCTCAATTCCGCCAGCCGCTCGTTCGGCAATCCGCATCCGCGCGCAGGCGCCCCGGCCGACGGAGCGCCGGCTGCCGGCACCGCCGGATCCTCGGGCACCAGCCCCGGCCTGGCTTCGGGCGGGACGCCGTCGACGGTTCCCGCCGCATCCGCCGCCACGGGCGACAGCAGCGCACGCAATGGCTCAGGCGGACTCCCCGAATTCGGCGGCCTGCTGTCGCAATTGTCGCCGATCTCCGGTCCGTCGGGCTTCGTGCCGACCGCGACACCGACGCCGCAGCCGACCGGATCGCCGACCCCCCAACCCACCAACACGCCTGGCCCCACGCCGACTCCCACGCCGGAGCCGACCGCGACGCCGCCGGTGAACCCGACCCCCACGCCCACGCCGCCGGTGATCGAGCCGACGCCGACGCCCCCGGTCATCGATCCGACCCCGACACCCTTCCCGACGCCGACCCCGCCCATCATCGATCCGACCGGGCCGGTCAGCCCGGTCCCGGAACCCGCTGCCTGGGCCTTGTGGCTGCTCGGCTTCGGCGTGGTGGGCAGCCTGATCCGGTGGCGCCGCCGCGCGCTGGACGCAGTGGCAGCAGAGGATGTCGGCGGCGACGTCGCATGACCGCCACCACGGCTGAGGGCGAGCTCGAACCCGAGCGCAAGCGCGCATGGCTGCGCTACGCCAAGATCCTCGCTTATGCCTGGCTGCTGCTGGTGCTCGGCTATTTCTGCTGGCAGGGCTTCTGGTACACCGGGCTCTACGCACGGATCGCCGAATGGGAGCATGAGCATTACGACTGGTACATGCCGGTCGGCAATGTCGTCGCGCTCACCCTCGTCTTCGGGGCGCTGCCGCTGTTGATCGTCAAGCTGCTCGAGCTTCGTGAGAACCGCCGCAAGCAACCCGAGATCATCGAAGAGCGGATCGCCGGCCTTCGCGTCGCCGAGCGGCTGGGCCGCTGGCTGATCGCCGCGGCCATCGCCTTCGTCATCGCCGCCTTGCTGTCGGTTGCGTTGGTGCTCCTCGATCTCCCCGGCGATGGTGGCACGCCCCAGCAGCTGTCGACCGTCGAGAACCGCTTCAAGGTGCGCGAGGGCCTGACCCAGCTCGAAATCGACAGGGCGCCGAAGCGGGCGATCCTCTTCCGGATGCGCTGGCCCGGCGAGCTCGTCCGCGCCAGCTTCGCCCAGATCGGGACCCGGCTCGCCAATGGCGAACATATCACCGTCTTCGCCGAGCTCAGCGAGAACGAGCTCGAGAATTTCGAGCATGACGGCGTGGCAGCCTCGCGCCTCGGCGTGCTGGTCAAGAACGGCCTGCCCGGCACGACTATCTCATACATGAACGGCGCAGGCATGCAGGTCGTCGAGCCCTATTACGCGCTGTACCGCAGCGAGCTTTCCGCTCGGCTCCGCTATCTGGCGGTATCCGCGCAGCTGGCGATGTGTGCGCTGATCACCTTCCTCTTCTGGATCGGCCAGCGCCTGCGGATCCGCGGCATCAAGCGCCGTCTGGGCACGTCGGTGGCGAAGGAAGCGCCTACGACCTGACCGGCCGTGCGCAATCGCCGATCGCGCGAGGGATCCGTCCTAACGCGACGTTATCCGAACCGGTCGAAACTTCGTTAGGCACGAATACGGATCGAACATGCCCTTATAGGCGATTTCCGTCGCTTCGGCTTAAATCTTGGGAAAACAAGTTCGCGTAGCAAAATGCCATGCTCGCGAATCTACCCATTGTTTCGTCGCTTGGCTTGCTGCTGTCTTCCGCCCTAGCCGTGCAGGCCGTTGGCGCGATGGGGGGCATGGCGCATTGGCTGCAGGCTTCCGAAGCCGAGCTCGTGGCGCACGCGGCGACAGCCCCGGTGCCGCCGCCCATGGATACCGGCGCGCCGCACCGCGTGAAGCGTGCCGCGGACGGCATGTTCTACCTGACCGGAAACGCCAACGAAGCGCCCGTCCGCTTCCTGATCGACACCGGCTCGAGCACCACCATATTGACCCGCTCCGATGCCGTACGGCTCGGGCTCGACACGCTCGGCGAAGGATCGCACCGCGCCCGCACGCTCGCCGGCGAGGTCCGCATCACTCAGGCTCGGGTCCGCGAGCTCAGCCTCGCGGGCAGGCGCTTCGCCGACGTGAAGGTCGGCGTGGCGAGCGACGATCTGGGCGTCTCGTTGATCGGCCAGGACGTGCTGCGCCGCTTCGACAGCATCACCATCGAACGCGACCGCGCCAGCCTGCGCTGAGCACAGACCGGCATCAGCCTGCCTATCCTGCCAGCTTGCCGATCTCGGCGAGTATCTCGCCGCGCACCGTCCGTCCCGTCGCCGGATTGCCCAGCAGCCCCGGTCCGACCGCCACGCGCGCGAACGCGGCGCGGCGCCCGCCCTTGTCGGCCCAGCCGATGAACCAGCCGAGCGGCCGCGCCTTGTCGACCCGGGCATTGGCGCCCACCGCCCAGCCGCTGCCGGTCTTGCCATGGACGCTCCAGCCGCCGCTTCCGTCGAACGCGGGGATCACCGCCTCGGTCTGGGCATGTGCCTGCGCGGACACGAGCCGGTGCGCGAGCATGCGGCGGAGGAATGCGACCTGCTCGTCGGGCGAAACCGCAAGCGACGATGCCAGCCAGGCCTGGGTCAGGCCGTCATGCTTGCCCGGATTGCCGCGCACGTCGCGGTTTCCATAGCCGAAGCGATCGACATAGGCCTTGAACCGGGCCTCGCCCAATCGCCGCGTGAGCTCCTGCGAATACCAGACCACTGACACCGCCTCCCAGCGCGTCGGATCAGTGGTGTGCTTCTCCTCCTCGCGGTGCGCACGATCGACGGCAGGCCGATACTCCCACGCCGGATGATGCGCATCCTTGAGGATGCCGGAATCATAGCCCATCAAGGCCAAGGGAATCTTGAAGGTCGAGCAGGGCGTGAAGCGCGTCGCACAAGGCCCCGAGCGATGCAGGATCTTGCCGTCGGCAAGGTCCATGACCAGCGTGGCGCGCGTGATACCCCCCGTGGATGACGCTGCAACCCTCGGAATTCCGATGATTCCTGCACCCGCGCCAAGCGCCAGGCCGCGCGCGAACGCCCGCCGATCCATTTTCATTGCCTCGCCTCCTTGCTGTCGTGCCGACAAGCTAGGCCGGTTCGACGGATCGGCACAAAGGACGAAAGCTGGCGTGAGCCATTAGCTGAGCTTATGGCTGAGCGATGGTCCGTCCCCATCTCCCGCTCAACGCGCTGCGAGCCTTCGAAGCCTCCGCGCGGCATCTTTCGTTCACGCGCGCGGCGATCGAGCTGTGCGTGACCCAGGCGGCGATCAGCCACCAGGTGAAGGGGCTCGAGGCGCGGCTGGGCGTGACATTGTTCCGCCGCCTGCCGCGCGGACTGGCGCTCACCGACGAGGGACTCGCGCTGCAGCCTGCACTCGCCGACAGCCTCGATCGCATTGCCGAGCTGGTCGAGGGCATCGCCGGCGGCATGGCGACCCAGGTCCTGTCGGTCGCGACAGTAGGCACCTTCGCGACCGGCTGGCTGCTGCCGAGACTGCCCGGCTTCCGCGTCGCGCATCCGCGGATCGACCTGCGGCTGTTCACCAACAACAACCGCGTCGACCTCGCCGGCGAGGGACTGGATTTTGCGATCCGCTTCGGCGACGGCGCCTGGCACGGTACCGAGAGCCTTGCCCTGATCGAGACTCCGCTGACGCCGCTCTGCACGCCGGCGCTCGCGCGCGATCTGGCCGAGCCTCGCGACCTGCTCGGCATGCCATTGCTCCGCTCCTATCGCGCCGACGAATGGCCGCGCTGGTTCGCCGCAGCTGGCGTGTCGGCGCCGCCGCTGCGGGGTTTGGTATTCGATTCCTCGGTGACGATGGCCGCCGCCGCGGTCCAGGGTGCCGGCGTCGCGCTGGCGCCGGCCGCGATGCTGGCGCGCGCGATCGAAGACGGGACGCTGGTCCGCCCGTTCGCGCAGGAGGTGGTGACCGGCCGCTACTGGCTGACCTGGCTCAAATCGCGCGTGCCCGGCCCCGCGATGCTCGCGTTCCGCGACTGGATCCTGGCCGAGGCCGCGCCGGACACGAAAAAGCCCGCCAGGCGGTCTGCCTGACGGGCTTCGGAAATGCGGTGGATCAATGGGTGCAGGTGGTGATCCGGTCGGCTTCTTCGGATGTCGCCACGCGCTCGCCCGGCTTGACCTGATAGAGCTGCGGCCAGCGCTTGCCGGTGACGAACAGCCGCTTGCCGGCGGCGTCATAGGCGATGCCATTGGCCACGTCGTCGACGCCGCGCGACTTGGGACCCAGCGCGCTGACATCGAGGAAACCGCGTACCTCGCCGGTCGACGGGTCGATCCGCGCGATCAGGCTCGTCTCCCAGATGTTTGCGTAGATCTCGCCATCGACCCATTCGAGCTCGTTGAGCTTCTCGACCGGACACCCGTTCGCGGTGACCTTGAGCGTCGAGATCGGCGCCAGCGTCTCGGGATCGAGGAAGCGCAGCACCGGGGTGCCGTCGCTCATGATGATCGCCTTGCCGTTGTGGGTCAGGCCCCAGCCCTCGCCCGAATAGGAAAAGGTACCGCGGGGCGCGAAGTCGTTCAGCCCGTAGATGAAGCCGGTGCGGTCCTGCCAGGTGACCTCGTAGAGCTTGTCCTTCCAGGCGACGATGCCTTCGCCGAAATAGGGCGCGGGAAGCTGCTCCTCCTGCACGACCTTGCCGGTCTCCGGCTGGACCTTGCGGATGCCCGAGGTGCCGACTTCGCCGGTGCCTTCGTAGAGCAGTCCGTCCTGGAAGAAGAGGCCCTCGGTGAAGGCGGCGCTGTCATGCGGCAGGGTCGCGACGACGCTCGCGCGATAGACCGGAATGCCGCCGGGCTGGAGGCGCATGTAGAGAAAATAGCCGCCTATGGCGATCACGATCGCGGCGAGCACCACAAGGATTATGCGCTTCATCAGGGGCTTTCGGCGGGTTCGCTGGACAAGGGACGGCGACCAAAGCCGAGGCCGCGCGGCCTGTCAAACCCCTTCCCTCGGAACGCGATAGCCCTGACCGCTTATGCGGCTGACCGCGCGCCATGATCGGCGCGAGCGGCGCCTTGGCGTCCTTGGTCACTGGATCGGAGTTGTGGGGAGATCTGGCGTCAGTGCGATGAGCAATGGGGTGACGAGGCCGGGGGGGCATCTGGGCTGGACAAAGCAAAAGCCCGTCAACCGGGAGGTTGAGCGGG
>CBIHNZ010000069.1:0-17047 GCA_966211615.1 uncultured Sphingomonas sp. | reverse complement strand
CGCCGACGACGAGCGCCGCCGCGGTCCAGAAGCCGAAGGGTCGTTCCGTCGCCGCCATGTGCGCTTCCCCCAAAGTCGGACGCGAAGTGAACCATGAAATGGGCGGGGCGGCTAGCCCACTTCCTCCCATCCAGGGAGGGGAGACCGCATCCAACGCTCACCCCGCTTCCGTAGCCGTCCCGAACCCGATAGCATCGCGCGGCATGTCGCTCCCCGCCTCCCGCTATCATCCCCGCCTGATCGAAGCCGCGCTGGCGCTGCACGACAATCGCCTGTCCGAGGCCGAACCGCTGCTGAAGCAGCATCTCAAGGCCGATCCCTTCGATGTCGCGGCGATCCGCATGCTCGCCGAGCTGGCGGGGCGGATCGGCCGCTACAGGGACGCGGAATCGCTGCTCCGCCGCGCGATCGAGCTCGCGCCCGGCTTCACCGCCGCCCGCGCCAATCTCGCGCTTGTCCTCTATCGCCTCAACCGCCCGACCGACGCGCTTGCCGAGCTCGACCAGGTGCTGGGCGAGGACCCCGACAATATCGGCCACGCCAATCTCAAGGCCGCGGCGCTCGGCCGGCTCGGCGGCTTCGACGAGGCGATCGCGCTCTACGAATCGATCCTCGCCGCCGCGCCCAACCAGCCGCGCGTCTGGATGAGCTTCGGCCATATGCTCAAGACCGTCGGCCGCCAGGGCGAGGGCGTCGCCGCCTATCGCCGCGCGCTGGCGCTGACCCCGAGCCTCGGCGAAGCCTGGTGGAGCCTCGCCAACCTCAAGACCGTCCGCTTCGACGACACTGACATCGCGGCGATGGAGACGGCGCTCGAGCAGCCCGACCTCGACGACGAGGACCGCTTCCATCTCGACTTCGCGCTGGGCAAGGCGTTCGAGGACCGCCGCGATCCCGCGCGCGCCTTCGCGCATTACGCGGCCGGCAATGCACTGCGCCGTACCCAGCTCAAATATGACGCCGACGAGACCCAGGCGTTCGTCGATGCCAGCATCGCGCTCTACACGCGCGATTTCCTCGATGCCCGTGCCGGCCAGGGCTGCGCCTCCCCCGCGCCGATCTTCATCCTCGGCATGCCGCGCGCCGGCTCCACGTTGATCGAGCAGATCCTCGCCAGCCACAGCCAGGTCGAGGGCACCACCGAGCTTCCCGACATCCCGGCGCTCGCCCGCAAGGTCACCGACTATCCCGCCGGCACCGCGGCGCTATCGACGGCGCAGCTCGCCGAGATGGGTGAAGCCTTTCTCAAGCGCGCCGCCGTGCAGCGCCACACCGATCGCCCCTATTTCATCGACAAATTGCCCAACAACTGGGCGCACCTGCCGCTGATCCAGCTGATCCTCCCGAACGCGAAGATCATCGACGCGCGGCGGCATCCGCTTGGCTGCTGCTTCTCGAACTTCAAGCAGCATTTCGCCCGTGGCCAGGCGTTCAGCTATGCGCTCGACGATATGGGCCGCTATTATCGCGACTATGTGCGGCTGATGGCACATGTCGATGCGGTCCGGCCCGGACTGGTCCACCGCGTGCTCTACGAGGCGATGGTCGACGATACCGAGGCCCAGGTCCGCGCCCTGCTCGCCTATTGCGGCCTCGATTTCGAGCCCGCCTGCCTCGAATTCCACAAGACCGATCGCGCAGTGCGCACCGCCAGCTCCGAGCAGGTCCGCCAGCCGATCTTCCGCGAAGGCACCGAAAGCTGGCAGCCGTTCGAGCCCTGGCTCGACCCGCTCAAGGCTGCGCTCGGAAACGTTCTAGCGCTTTACCCTACGGCACCCGTGACCTGACAGTTGCAAATCTGTCACGGCACAGAAACAAATCATATACTTCGCGCGCGCAGCATTGACGATCGCCAGTGCTTGCAAACAGTCTCCGGTCAGTCGCCTCCTGCCGGAGTATATCGAATGCTTTCGATCCCGCGCCGCCTGACTATCGCAGCTCTGCTGACTACCACCGCTATCGCTACACCTGCTTTCGCGCAGGAAACCGAGACGGTCGTCTCCGATACCGACATCGTCGTTACCGCGCAGAAGCGCGAGGAAAGCCTGCAGAACGTTCCGATCAGCATCCAGGCATTGGGAACGCGCAAGCTCGACCAGCTGAACATTGCGAATTTCGCGCAATATTCGCAGCTCCTCCCGTCGCTGGCGTTCCAGACGAACCAGCCGGGCGTGACCACCGTCTATATGCGCGGCGTAGCCTCGGGCGGCGACGGCAACCATTCGGGGTCGCTCCCCTCGGTCGGTGTCTATCTCGACGAACAGCCGATCACCACGATCGGCGGCACGCTCGACGTCCACATCTACGACGTCGCCCGCATCGAGAGCCTCGCCGGGCCGCAGGGCACGCTCTACGGCGCCTCCAGCCAGGCGGGCACGATCCGCATCATCACCAACAAGCCCGAGACGAGCAGCTTCTACGGCCGCGTCGATGCCGAGGGCAATCTGGTCAACAAGGGCGGGTTCGGCGGCAAGGTCGAGGGCATGCTCAACATCCCGCTCTCGTCCTGGGCGGCGCTGCGCATGTCGGGCTTCTACCAGCACGACTCCGGCTATATCGACAATGTCGCGGGCACGCGCAGCTTCATCGGCGGGATCAGCGTCAACAACAACGCGCTGGTGAAGGACGATTATAACGACGTCGATACCTGGGGTGGCCGCGCCGCGCTCAAGGTCAATCTCGACGACAACTGGATTGTGACCCCGACGGTCCTCTACCAGGAATCGCGCACCAACGGCACGTTCGGCGGCGATCCCCAGGTCGGCGACCTCAAGGTCCAGCATTTCTTCCCCGACTGGCGCAAGGACCGCTTCATCCAGGCGGCGCTGACGATCGAGGGCAGGATCGGCAACTGGGACGTGACCTATGCCGGCGCCTATCTGGACCGCAAGGACAGCTCGGCCACCGATTACACCGATTATTCCGAAGCCTATGACTCGCTCTATTCCTCGGTCGGCGGCCTGGCGGGCTATTTCTATTATCAGGATGCCGCGGGCAACACGATCGATCCGCGCCAATGGGTGCTGGGCTCGGACCATTTCAAGAAGATGAGCCAGGAGCTGCGCGTCGCGTCGCCCCAGTCTGCGCCCTTCCGCATCGTCGCGGGCCTGTTCTACCAGCGCCAGAGCAACGCGATCCACCAGGACTACAAGATCGCCAATCTCAGCCCGAACCTGTCGGTCAACGGCTTCCCCGGCACGCTGTGGCTCACCCAGCAGCACCGCGTCGACAAGGACTATGCCGCGTTCGGCGAGGCTAGCTTCGACATCCTGCCCAATCTGACGATCACCGGTGGCGGGCGCGTCTACAAATATGACAACTCGCTGATCGGCTTTTTCGGCTTCGGCCGCGATCCGGCCTATTATCAGGGCGCCCCGGGCAATCCCCCGCCCAACGCCGCGGGCAGCACCCGCACCGGCGTCGCCGGATGCTACACCACCCAGGGTATGACCTTGCGCGACGCGCAACTTGCCGGAGCGACCACGACCTTGCTGCCCGCCGCGGTCGATGGCAGCCCGTGCACCAATCTCGCCGATTTCGAGAACGGCAAGCTGGTGCCCAAGTCCACCGAGGGCGACGGCTTCCTCCACCGGGTGAACCTCACCTGGAAGCCGATCAAGGATGTGCTGCTCTACGCGACCTGGTCACGCGGCTATCGCCCGGGCGGCATCAACCGGCGCGCGACCATCGCACCCTACGCCGCCGACTTCCTGACCAATTACGAGGTCGGCTGGAAGACGACGATGGCGGGCGGCATGCTCCGCTTCAACGGCGCGGTCTATCAGCAGGACTGGAAGAAGTTCCAATTCTCCTTCCTCGGCCAGAACAGCTTCACCGAGATTCACAACGGCCCCAATGCGCGCATCCGCGGCGTGGAGGCCGATGTGAACTTCGTCTCGGGCGGGCTGACCTTGACCGCGGCGGGATCCTATACCGACGCCAAGACGCGGCAGAATCTGTGCGGCTATGACGACGCGACCTATAGCTGCACCAATCCCGGGCCGGACGGCGCGATCAACTATATCTCGGCGCCGATAGGCACGCGGCTGCCCGTCACGCCGCGCTTCAAGGTCAACGGCACGGCGCGCTACCAGACGCAGATCGGCTCGGCCAAGGCCTATATCCAGGCGGTGGTCGCCCATCAGAGCTCGGCCGCGTCGGACGTGCGCACCAAGGTGTTCATCCTGCCGCTGCACGACCCGACCGATCCGGTCGTGGCCGCCGATCCGACCAGCTACTACAACGCGGCGCAGACGCTCGGGCGGCTCCCTGCCTATACCACCGGGGACCTGGCGATCGGCGCCGAGTTCACCAGTTTCTCGCTCGAGGCATTCGTGCAGAATATCTGGGACGAACGCGGCCAGATCTCGCGCTTCCAGGAATGCGGGAGCTGCGGCCAGCGGCCCTATGCCGTCTATATCCGCCCCCGCACGATCGGCATCCGCGCGGGGACCAAGTTCTGAAGTGCTGCTCTCCCTTCTCCCTTGATGGGAGAAGGAGGGGCCCGCTGCCGAAGGCGGTGCGAGGATGAGGGTGACCTCGCCCCAGATATCGTCGTTTGGGGAAAGATCCCCCCATCCAACCATCAAGGGGGAGGGCTTTAGCTTGAAAATTGCGATGAACCCCGGCGATCGATGTTTCCGGGACGCCTAGATCCCGCCTTCGACTACCGTGAGGCCCTTGGCTTTCAACCCGGCGATCAGCGTCTCGACGCAGGCATCGACCAGCGCCTGCTCGGTCGCCCGTACCACGAAGTTGGCGCCCGTCTTCCCGTCGCGGAAAAACGGATAGCTGCCGATCGAAACGCCTTCATAGGCACGTTCGGTCTCGCCCAGCATCTCGGCGATCTCGCTCTCGGCGACCCAGCTCCCCACCGTGCGCGACACGACCGGCAGCCCGCCTTCCAGCGTTCCGGTCAGCGCATCGAGCATGCCCGCGGTGATGTGCGGCACCCCCGCGAGGATGAACAGGTTGCCCAGCCGGATGCCCGGCGCACCGGACATGCGGTTCGGGATCAGCTCGGCGCCTTGGGGCACCCGCGCCATCCGCAGCCGCGCATCGGTAAGCCCGCCGCGCGTCTCGTAATAGCGCTCGAGCACTGCGCGCGCCTCGGGATGCACCACCACGCCGACGCCCAGCGCCGCCGCGATCGCATCGACGGTGATGTCGTCATGCGTCGGCCCGATCCCGCCGGTGGTGAAGCAATAATCGTTGCGGGCGCGCAGAGCGTTCACCGCCTCGACGATCGCCGCCTGAACATCGGGCACCACGCGCACCTCGGCGAGCCGGATTCCCTGCACGTTCAGCCAGCTAGCAATCTGCGCGACATTCTTGTCCTGGGTACGGCCCGAGAGGATCTCGTCGCCGATCACCACCAATGCCGCGGTCCAGATGCGCTCGCCCATATTCGCCGCATAGCTCAGCCGGAGGCACTCGCCCAGAGGCACTCGCAAACTGTCGCGCACCCGCCTATATTCCCGGAATGACCGAATATGTGACCGTCACCGCCGATATGCCGCAGGCGCGCAGCCACGCGATCAAGCTCCACGGGCCCGAGGGCTTCGAGGGGATGCGCAAGGCCGGCCGCCTCGCCGCCGAGATCCTCGACGCGCTGGTTCCCCATGTCGTGCCCGGCGTTTCCACCGAGGAGCTGGACGACATCGTCCGCCAGATGTCGGTCGCGGGCGGCGGCGTCCCCGCCACGCTCGGCTATCGTGGCTACACGCATAGCTGCTGCATCTCGATCAACCATGTCGTCTGCCACGGCATCCCCAGCGACCGCACGCTCCGGGACGGCGACATCGTCAATATCGACGTGACCCCGATGCTCGGCGGCTGGCACGGCGACACCAGCCGCATGTTCCTGGTCGGCGACGTCCCGATCAAGGCGCGCCGCCTGGTCGACGTCACCTATGAATGCCTGATGCTCGGCATCGATCAGGCCAAGCCGGGCAACCATCTCGGCGACATCAGCAACGCGATCCAGCGCCATGCCGAGAAGCACCGCTACGGCGTGGTTCGCGATTTCTGCGGCCACGGCCTGGGCCAGGTCTTCCACGACGCGCCCGAGGTCGTCCATGTCGGGCGCCCCGGCACGGGCCCGGAACTGCGCCCCGGCATGTTCTTCACGATCGAGCCGATGATCAATATCGGCCGCCCTGACGTGAAGCTGCTCGAGGACGGCTGGACGGCGGTGACCCGCGACCGCTCGCTCTCTGCCCAGTTCGAGCATTCGATCGGCATCACCGAGACCGGCTGCGAGATCTTCACCAAGAGCCCGAAAGGCTTGGACCGCCCGCCTTACTGAGGGCACGCGCAGGCGCCTTCCCTGCCGGTATCGGCGCGCGCCGGCCACGGCCCGCCAATCCAAACTATCGAAGCGCGGGATCGCCCGCAGGGCAGAAATGAGCGACGTGTTAAGTGCACGTCGCATTTCTCCGACGTCCTCTGACAATCCTCTAGCAGGCAAAGACTCGGCGATCGGCTTTGCCGGCCAGTTGAGGTGGGGTTAGCTCGCGAAGGACGAGAGGCCTCATTTCCCATTCAATATGGATGAGATGACACTTCGCCTGAACGGCGCGAAGAAATAGGTATCTGTTGCCTATGATCGTCGAATCCAAGTGTTTACTAGACTTTCCCGTTAAGTCGGAAGCACGATACCGGCTTGATACGGGAGCAGGGTGATCGACCGAGCAAGGACCCCGGTGGCTATTGCGCAGGCTGGCGTCGCGGCCGTGCTGGTCCTTTGCGTCGTGGCGACCCTTGGTTGGGCTTTCGGAATCCCGTCTCTCAGGAGCTTCGTCCCGGGCTGGCCGCGCATGTCCGTGGTGACGGTCGTCTGTTTCCTCTTGAGCTGCGCCGCAATCGCCACGCTCAGCCTGCCGGGCGAGCGCACCCGGCATGGGAGCATAGCGCGGGCTGTTGCGCTCGCACTGGTAATGGTCATCAGCAGCTTCGCGCTTCTCGACTTCATCGCGAGCGGCGGGCTGACAGGCTCGGCCGGCTCAGCGGAAAGCGGGGAGGTCTTCGGGGCCACGGCAGGGCGCATTCCGCCCGCGACCGGGCTGAACTTCCTGATTTTCGCGATCGCGCTCGCCTTGCCCGCGGGAAGACGTACCGGGCTGATCCATGGCGGCTTGATCGCCATGGGCCTGACCCTCACCGGGCTCGCATTGGTGGGCTATGTCTATGGCGTGCAGGCCCTGCACCGGGTGTTGCCGTTCTCCGGCATGTCGCTGCCGACCGCGATCTGCTTTGCCTTCCTGTTCGGCTCCACGCTTCTCGTCCGGCCCACGGACGGCTGGGTCGCGACCGTGCTCGCGAAGGACAGCGGCGGCACTGCCGCGCGCCGGCTCCTGCCGGCCGTCGTGCTGCTGCCCTTCGTGATCGGCGGGGTGTTGGTCGCAGCCACCCGTGCGCAGGTGCTCGACGCCCCGTTCGGCTTCGCGGTGCTGGCCGTCGCGACTGCAACGGGGCTTGCCATCGTCACCCTCACCCTGGCCGCACGGATCGCCAGCAATGAGGCCGAGCAACGGCGCAGCCAGCGCCTGATCGAGGCGGTCATCGAGAACAGCCCGGCAGTGATCTACGTCAAGGACCTCGCCGGCCGCTATCTGATGGTCAATCAGCGCTACGCCGATATTTTCCATCTCGAGCGTGCGGCGGTGATCGGCAGGACCGACCACGCCATCTTCTCGAAAGACACCGCGGATGCCTTTCGGGCGATGGACGAGCGCGTCGCGCAGGCGGATCGGCCGCTGACCGAGGAGGAAAGCGCGCCGCTCGACGACGGGCTGCACAGCTATATCTCGGTGAAGGCGCCGCTGCGCGACGATGCCGGCCACACCTATGCCGTGTTCGGCATCTCCACCGACATAACCGATCAGCGGCGCGCCGAGGAAGCGCTGCTCGCGAGCGAGCGGCGCAACCGGCTGGTCGTCGAATCCGCGCTCGACGCCATCGTGACGATCGACAGCATCGGCACGATCACGGGCTGGAACCCGCAGGCCGAAGCCGTGTTCGGCTGGAGCCATGCCGAAGCGACCGGCCGCCCCGTCGAGGACGTGGTGATGCCGGAACGGTTTCGCGAAGCGCATCGGCAGGGATTGGCGCGCTATCTCGCCACCGGTGACGCGAAGGTGCTGAACCAGCGGATCGAACTGGACGCGCTGCATCGCAGCGGGCGGGAATTCCCGGTCGAGCTTTCTATCACCCCGGTCGGAACCGGTGATGCGGCGAGCTTCAGCGCGTTCGTCCGCGATATCACCGATCGCAAATTGTCGGAAATCAGGCTCCAGGCCCAGCGCGATCGTCTTCACCTGCTCGAACAGATCACCCGGGCGATCGGCCAGCGCCAAGACGCGCGGAGTATCAATCAGATCGTCGTGCGCACGCTCGAGGACCGGCTGCCCGCGGATTTCGTGTGCATCTGCAACTATGATTCCGACGCGCAGAAGCTCATGGTCGCGCATGTCGGCACGACCAGCGCCGCGCTCGGCCAAGAGCTCGGCATCACCGAGCGTGCCGAGATTCCGATCGATCGCAATGGCCTGTCGCGCTGTGTCGGCGGTGCGCTGGTCTATGAGCCGGACATCGCCGACATCGATTACCCCTTCCCCAGCCGCCTGGCGCACCACGGGTTGCGCTCGCTGGTGATCACGCCGCTCATGATCGAAACCGAGGTATTCGGCGTGCTGGTCGTTGCCCGGCGCCAGCCCGAGGCGTTCCTCAGCACCGATTGCGAGTTCCTCAAGCAGCTCGGCGAACATGTCGCGCTTGCCGCGCACCAGATCCGGCTCCGCGACAGCCTGCAAAAGGCTTATGACGACCTTCGCCAGACCCAGCAGGGCGTGCTCGAACAGGAGCGGCTGCGCGCGATCGGTCAGATGGCGAGCGGGATCGCGCACGACATCAACAACGCGATCTCGCCGGTGGCGGTCTATACGCAGGGGATGCTCGAACAGGAGCGGGACTGGCCGCCCGACATGCGCGACTATCTGGAGATGGTCGGGCGCGTGGTGAAGGACATCGCCGCCACGGTGGGCCGGATGCGCGACTTCTACCGCAACGACAGCGACGCCGAACTCTCCCCGCTCGATCTCAACGAGCTGGTACCGCAGGTGGTCGACCTCACCCGTGCGCGATGGAGCGACATGCCGCAGCAGCGCGGCGCCGTGATCTCGGTCGAGATGCGGCTCGAAGCGGGTCTGCCGCCCGTGGCAGGCAATGCCTCCGAACTGCGCGAGGCGCTGACCAACCTCATCTTCAACGCGGTCGACGCGATGCCGGAAGGGGGCACGCTTACCATCGGCACCGCGACCCACCGCGCCCGGTCGCGTGGTGCGCCACGCGTGCGGCTCACGGTCAGCGACACCGGGGCGGGCATGGACGAGGAAGCGCGCAAGCGCTGCCTCGAGCCCTTCTTCACCACCAAGGGCGAGCGTGGCACCGGCTTGGGCCTCGCCATGGTCTATGGTGCCGCCCAGCGGCACAAGGCGCAGCTCGACATGGACAGCGCGCCGGGTGCGGGTACCCGCGTGCAACTCGAATTCGCCGCGGCCCCGGGCCGACTGGGCGAGAAGGAGCGTCCGGTTGTGCCCCGGACGGGGCCCCTCCGCTTGCTGCTGGTCGACGACGATCCGGCGGTGCTCCGTTCGACAAGCATCGTGCTCAAGCTCCAGGATCACGACATCACAAGCGCCGACGGCGGGCAGGCAGGAATCGACGCATTGCGCGCGGCGCGGGCGGCGGGCGAGCGGTTCGACCTGGTGATTACCGATCTCGGCATGCCCTATGTCGACGGCAACCAGGTCGCGCGCGCGGTCAAGGAGCTGTTTCCGGAAACGCCGGTCGTGCTGCTCACCGGCTGGGGACGACGGATGACGAGCGGCGAGGAAGCGCCCGCCCATGTCGACTATGTCCTCCCCAAACCGCTGGATCTCGGCCAGCTTCGGGAGATTTTCGCCGAGCTTTCGCGCGTACCGGCAGCCTAGCCGGTCCTCGCCGCCCTGCGATCCGGCCGGCGCCCCTTGCTCTCGCCGCGCGCCCGCACTATCCCGCGTCGCAGCATCAAGAGTCGGGCCGACGCCCGGCACCAACCTGCCTTCCCGGCAAGGTGGTGTCTCCGCTTCCAGCGGGGGGATGTGGCCGGTCCGGCAACCAACGGGATGAAGCCACGCGTCGATCTGTCTTCTGGTGCGGCAACCAGTGAGAAGGCCAGTACGCGTGATGACCGAAGTTCAGCAGTTCGCCAGCGACAATTATGCCGGGGTCTGTCCCCAGGCTTGGGACGCCATGGAGCAGGCCAATCGCGGCCACGCCCCCGCTTATGGCGACGATGACTGGACCCAGCGCGCGTCGGACGCCTTCCGCACGCTGTTCGCCACCGATTGCGAGGTGTTCTTCGCGTTCAACGGCACCGCGGCCAATTCGCTCGCGCTCGCCTCGCTCTGCCAGAGCTATCACAGCGTGATCTGTTCGGCCTCGGCGCATGTCGAGACCGACGAGTGCGGCGCGCCCGAATTCTTCTCCAACGGCTCGAAGCTGCTCGTAGCGCCTTCCACCGACGGCAAGCTGACCCCCGACGCCGTCCGCGCCGTCGCGACCAGCCGCTCGGACATCCATTTCCCCAAGCCGCGCGTGGTGACGATCACCCAGCCGACCGAGACCGGCCAGGTCTATAGCGTCGCCGAGATCCGCGCGCTCTCCGCGGTCTGCCGCGAGCTCGGCCTCAAGCTCCACATGGACGGCGCGCGCTTCGCCCATGCCTGTGCCAGCCTCGGCGCCAGCCCGGCCGAGCTGACCTGGCAATCGGGGGTCGACGTGCTGTGCTTCGGCGGCACCAAGAACGGCATGGCGGTCGGCGAGGCAGTGCTGTTTTTCGACGCCGCGCTCGCCCAGGATTTCGACTATCGCTGCAAGCAGGCCGGCCAGCTCGCCTCCAAGATGCGCTTCCTGTCGGCGCCCTGGGTCGGGATGCTCGAAAGCGGGGCGTGGCTCAGCAACGCCCGGCACGCCAATCAATGCGCGCTGCGGCTGGCGGCGCAGATCGTCGACCTGCCCGACATCGCGCCGATGTTCCCGGTCGAGGCCAACGGCGTCTTCGTCCGAGCGCCCGAGCCGGTGCTCGAGGCGCTCCGGGCGCGCGGCTGGCGCTTCTACACCTTCATCGGCGGCGGCGCCCGGTTCATGTTCGCCTGGGACGCCGATCCGGTGCGGGTGGACCAGTTGGCGGCCGACATCCGCAGCGCCAGCGCGGAGATCGGCGCCCTCCGGTCGCAAGCCGCCTAGCCGACAAGCGTCACTTGGCCGGTGCCTCAGCGGCAGTGCCGTTGACCAGCACCGGCGCGGGCGCGGGCTCGTCGGGACCCCAGTCGTCGAGATCGCGGTCGCCGAAGTCGTGGCGACCAGGGCCATGCCCGGGCCCGTGGCGGCCGCGCGGCACCTCGCCGATCGCGAGCTTGCCGTCCTTGTTGGCGTCGAGCTGCTGGAAGCGCGTCGTGGCGGCCTGTGCCCATTCCGCCTGGGTGATCATGCCGTCATTGTTCAGATCGGCGTTTCCAAAGGGACCGATGCCCCTGTGCATGCTCGCCACGGCAATGCCGCCCGCGGTCAGCGTCGCGACGACGCTGACCGCGGCGACGCCCAAATATTTCCACCTGACATTCATCTGTGATCTCCTGCCCGCATCTTTGCGGCAGAGACCGGATCGCCCGCCAGCCTCACCGCAAGATTTCAGGCTCGGCGCGATATTGTAGCAAATTGTCGTAGCTACTGTGCCTTCAGCCTACGAATGCCCGCTCGATCACATAGTGGCCGGGCGCGGCGTTCGAGCCTTCGGCAAAGCCCCGCCCCTCCAGCACCGCGCCGAAGTCGCGGATCATCGCGGTGCTCCCGCACAGCATCACCCGGTCGGTCTCCGGATCGAGCGCACGCTCACCCGCCACCGGCGGCTTGAACAACCAGCCATTGGCGACCAGCTCGCCGATCCGCCCGGTGGTGCGGAACGGCTCGCGCGTCACCGTCGGGATATAGTGGAACTGGAGCAGCGCCTGCTCCTGGACCAGCGGATCGCTCGCCAGCTGCGCGGTCAGCTCGTCATGATAGGCGAGGTCGCTCACCCGCCGCACGCAGTGCACCAGCACCACCTGCGCGAACCGCTCATAGATGTCGGGATCGCGCGCGATGCTCAGGAACGGCGCGAGGCCGGTGCCGGTCGAGAGCAGGAACAGCCGCTTGCCCGGCAGCAGTGCGTCCGAAACCAGCGTCCCCGTCGGCTTCTTGCCCAGATAGACATGGTCGTCCCGCCGGATCGCCTGGAGCCGCGAGGTCAACGGTCCGTCCGGCACCTTGATCGAGAGGAATTCGAGCTCGTCGGACCAGGCCGGGCTCGCGATCGAATAGGCGCGCATCAACGGCCGTTCGCCGTCCATCAGCCCGATCATCACGAACTCGCCCGATCGGAAGCGGAAGCTCGCCGGGCGCTCGATCGCGAAGCTGAACAGATGCTCGTTCCAGTGCTTGACCCAGCGCACGCCGGACGTGGCGAAGCTGGCATGCGCTGGGAGCAGCGCCGGCGGGCGCGTATGCATGGTCATCGAAGATCCTCGTTACTGGTCGGAGCCGCGCGGTACCGGGGTCCGCCGCAGCACGTCGCTCGCCTGGTGCACCGCGACGATGAAGGGATGGACGATCTCGGCCTTCACGAGCTGTGCCGCCAGCCGGCCCACCATCCGCTCGTCCCGGTCCGCGGCGGCGTGGAACAGCGCCAGCAGCACCGCCTCGTCGTCATGCACGGTGACGCAGCCCGGCTGGCCGAAGCGCAGCGGGCCAGCGCCTTCGGCGTTCAGCAGGAACATCGCCATGTTGAAGTCGCGCAGCAGCTCGACAACACGCCACCGCTCGAACGACGGCCCCAACGTGGCGCACGGGCATTTCTGCATCGACATCGCCACCACCCAGCTCCGCATCGACCACAGGATCATCTGATCGCCCGGCGGCAGATCGAACACGGGTCGGTCCAGGAATCGATACACGCACGCCTCCGCGCTATTATTGCGATTAACTCGCATTAGCGTCGATAGCGGCGGGTGCAGGCGCGGTCAACCGGCCGGCAAAAAAGGAAGTGGCCGGTGCCCGATTATCGGTTGATCCGTCGATTTGCGCGCTGGGACGAGGATGAGCCCGCGGCGATCGGAATATGACATGTGCGTTACATTTCCTCGTCGGCGCCTTCGGCACGGCTCGACCAGTTGCGCAGCGCTTCCTCGGCCTCGTCGGCATTTAGATCACCGGCTTCGCTGGTGATCCAGTATGTGCCGCGCAGGACGGGATCGATCGCGCAGAGCCCATGCGCCATGATGACCAGCGGCCCCTTCGCGACGACTACTTCGCCGCTGTGGTGGCCGGGATGGCCGTCATCTTCGATCCAACGGTGAATCTCCGCCGGAACGTCCATGGGCAAGAGGTGCATACAACGCCCCACGCTAACCTTAACCTAGATCAACGGGCAGGTGCAACGATCGGTTCCCTTAGAATGGATCCCATATGGTTGTTTCGCCGCCGCAATTTTTTTGCGCGTGTCTTCAAGCTGTCATCAAACACTAAGTCCGCATTTACCATGGGCCCCTAGCTAGGATGGCGATGTTCCAGCCCCATCATCCTCGCCCCCAGGCCGATCCGACGTTTCTCGCGCAGTGGCTCACCCCTGCCGAGCGGGACGCCCCGTCGCTGCCGCAGGGAGCGTCGATCAGCGACGCGGTGCGCCGGTTCCAGGACGATCTGTCGCTCCGGCTGCTCCCCGTGGTCGATCCGGCGCAGCGTCCGGTCGGCGCGGTGTTCGAGAAGGACGTCCGCCGCCTGCTGCTCAACCCCTTCGGCCACGCGCTGATGCGCAACCCGGCCTATGGCGGCAGGCTGAAGGCGCTGGTCCGCAAATGCCCCGTAGCGGATGCGTCGCTCGCTCCCGAGGCGCTGGTCGACGCCTATACCGCCGAGGACGGCCATGAGGGCATGATCCTCACCCGCAGCGGCCAGCTCTTCGCGGTGATCGGCAATCGCCGCCTGATCCAGCTCGCCGCCGAGCGCCAGGTTCATGCTGCCGAACGCCGCCTCAACCGCGCGCGCCGCATCGAAGCCGCCAGCGAGCGGCTCGAAAACGAGGTCGGCTCGCTGACCGAGAAGCTCCGCAACCTCGCCGCCACGCTCCAGCACAGCGCCACCGCCACCGTCGATCGCGCGGCGAGCAACAGCGCATCGGCCACCGCACTCGCCGCCGCGGTCGCCCAGAACCACGACAATCTCGCCGCCATCGCCGCCGAATCGGACGAGCTCGCAGCGACGCTCGATACGATCGGCCAGAGCACCATCGCCGCCAAGGCCTCGGCTGCGCATGCCGTGGACCTGGTCGACGACAGCCGCAGCCGTACTGCCGAACTGGGCGCCTTCGCCCAGACGGTCGGCAGCGTCACCGCGATCATCGGCGAGATCGCCGGCCGGGTGAACCTGCTCGCGCTCAACGCCTCGATCGAAGCCGCGCGCGCCGGCCGCGCCGGCTCGGGCTTCACCGTCGTCGCCAATGAAGTGAAGGCACTTGCCGGCCAGGTCAGCGATGCCGCCGAAATCGTCACCGCGCATGTCGGGGATATCCGCCGCGCGGTCGACCTCGTCACCGCCAACCACGCCCGGGTCGAGGCCGCGATCGTCGCGATCGCGGGCCTCTCCTCGGACATCGAGCAGGCGGTGCGCGGCCAGCAATCGGCCACCCGCACGATCGCGCACAATGTCAGCGAGAGCGTCGAGGGCACCGTCGGCGTCCAGTACGACATCGAGGCGATCGGCGCGGCCTCGCAGGCCGCGTCGCGGAGCGCGGGCGACATGGAGCTGCTCGCCACCAGCCTGTTCTCGGGTGCCGAGGCGCTTTCGAACGGCGTCGACCGTTTCCTGGCCGAAGTCCGCACGCACTGATCCTGCTGCCCTAGGATCGGGCACCTCGGCCCGCGCTGCCTATTTGATAGGCAATTGTTAACCGTTGCGCTGAGTGCAACCGGGGGACTAGCCTAGGGCCACCGCTCTGGCACGAGTCATGCTAGACGCGCGGTAGGGCATTCGGCGTATCCCCGGGGGACCAAGTGAAAAAAATCGAAGCGATCATCAAGCCGTTCAAGCTCGATGAAGTGAAGGAGGCGCTGCACGAAGTCGGCGTTTCCGGCATCACCGTGACCGAGGCCAAGGGCTTTGGCCGCCAGAAGGGACACACCGAGCTCTATCGCGGCGCCGAATATGTCGTCGATTTCCTGCCCAAGGTGAAGCTCGAGGTCGTCGTGGAGGATTCTCTCGCCGATCGCGTGGTCGAGGCGATCGCC
This sequence comes from uncultured Sphingomonas sp., assembly GCA_966211615.1. Classification (GTDB taxonomy): domain Bacteria; phylum Pseudomonadota; class Alphaproteobacteria; order Sphingomonadales; family Sphingomonadaceae; genus Sphingomonas. Next base: position 1,685 of record CBIHNZ010000069.1, on the reverse strand, counting down.
GCCGCGGCCCAGACCGGGCGCATCGGCGACGGCAAGATCTTCGTGATTCCGGTCGAGACCGCACTCCGCATCCGCACCGGGGAGCGCAACGAAAACGCAGTTTGACGCAGCGCAGCATCCTCGCGATGTAGCAAAGTCGAACGTAATTTAATTGCCCGATTCGTCGGGCGGACAGCATGAAAGCGAAAGGGTTTAGCGATGGCGAATTCGGCCAATGACGTCCTGAAGATGGTCAAGGAGAACGAGATCGAGTGGATCGATCTGCGGTTCACCGATCCCAAGGGCAAGTGGCAGCACCTGACCATGGTCGCAGGCGTGATCGGCGAGGACGAGCTGACCGACGGCCTGATGTTCGACGGCTCCTCGATCGAGGGCTGGAAGGCGATCAACGAGTCCGACATGATCCTGAAGCCCGATCTCGACGCGGTCTGGATCGACCCCTTCTCGGCCACGCCGATGCTGATCCTGGTCTGCGACATCGTCGAGCCCTCGACCGGCGAGCTCTATTCGCGCGATCCGCGCTCGACCGCCAAGCGCTCGGAAGCCTATCTCAAGACGCTGGGCATCGGCGACACCGTCTATGTCGGCCCCGAGGCCGAGTTCTTCATGTTCGACGATGTCCGCTTCGAGAACAGCTACTCGACCAGCTATTACGCGATCGACGACATCGAGCTGCCGGGCAATTCGGGCAAGGAATATGAAGCCGGCAATCTGGGCCACCGCCCGCGCGCCAAGGGCGGCTATTTCCCTGTCGCCCCGGTCGACTCGGCCGTCGACATCCGCGGCGAGATGGTCGCGACGATGCTCGAGATGGGCCTGCCCTGCGACAAGCATCACCACGAAGTCGCCGCCGCGCAGCACGAGCTGGGCCTGACCTTCGGCACGCTGGTGCAGACCGCGGACCGCATGCAGATCTACAAGTACGTCGTGCACCAGGTCGCCCAGGCCTATGGCAAGACCGCGACCTTCATGCCCAAGCCGATCAAGGAAGATAACGGCTCGGGCATGCACACCCATATCTCGATCTGGGAAGGCAAGAACCCGCTGTTCGCAGGCAATGGCTATGCCGGCCTCAGCGACATGTGCCTCTATTTCATCGGCGGCGTGATCAAGCATGCCAAGGCGCTCAACGCCTTCACCAATCCCTCGACCAACAGCTACAAGCGGCTGGTCCCGGGCTATGAGGCGCCGGTGCTGCTCGCCTATTCGTCGCGCAACCGCTCGGCCTCGTGCCGCATCCCCTATGGTGCGGGCAGCAAGGCCAAGCGCGTCGAGTTCCGCTTCCCGGACGCGCTCGCCAATCCGTATCTCTGCTACGCGGCGCTGCTGATGGCCGGCCTCGACGGCATCCAGAACAAGATCCATCCGGGTGAGCCGATGGACAAGAATCTGTACGACCTGCCGCCGGCCGAGCTCGAGCTCGTCCCCACCGTCTGCGGTTCGCTCCGCGAGGCGCTGGACAGCCTCGAGGCCGACATGGACTTCCTGCTCAAGGGCGACGTGTTCACCAAGGACCAGGTCGAGGCCTATGTCGAGATCAAGCGCGCCGAGGTCGCCCGCTGGGAAATGACCCCGAGCCCGGTCGAATACGACATGTACTACAGCGCGTAAGCGCTTCCTTCTGGCAGATTGGAGGGGCGGCCCGGGGGCCCCCGGCGCCCGGTTTATTTAATGGACCCACAAAA
>CBIHNZ010000068.1:0-18160 GCA_966211615.1 uncultured Sphingomonas sp. | reverse complement strand
ATCCAGTCGCGCGCCTCGCTGCTTCCCGGCGTCAGCGCCTCGGGCGGCGTGTCGCGCAGCGAGCCGCTGAAGGGCGGCAGCACCACCACCACGCTCCCCGACGGCAGCGTCACCTCCTTCTCGCAGGGCGGGAACACCAGCTTCTCGCTCGGGCTGGACGTCAACTACCAGGCCGACATCTTCGGCGGCGTGCGGCGCGGGGTCGAATCGGCGCGCGCCGGCTATGAAGCGTCCGGCTTCGACTATGCCTCGGTGCTGATCTCGGTCGAGTCGGAGACCGCGCGCAACTATGTGCTGGCGCGGCTCGCCCAGGCGCAGCTCGCCAATGCGCGCGACAGCCTGGCCATCCAGGACGACAATCTCCAGATCGCCCAGTGGCGGCTCCAGGCCGGGCTGGTCACCTCGATCGACGCCGAGCAGGCCCGCGCCCAGCGCGCGCAGACCGCGGCGACGATCCCGTCGCTCGAGGCCAATTACAACGGCTATGTCTCGCGCCTCGGCGTGCTGACCGGTCAGGCGCCCGGCGCGCTCAAGACCGAGATCGAGGCAGTCAAGCCGATCCCTCGTGGCCCCGCCGAGGTCGCCGCCGGCATCCCCGCCGACGCGCTGCGCCAGCGCCCCGACATCCGCGCCGCCGAGCGCAACCTCGCCTCCGCCACCGCGCAGATCGGCGTCGCCACCGCGCAGCTCTATCCCTCGCTGTCGATCGGCGGCAGCATCGACGCAGGCAGCAGCGCGCTCACCGCGCTGTTCGACGTCATCACCGGGCGCCTGTTCGGCAACATCGCCCAGACGATCTTCGATGCCGGGCGCAACCGCAGCCAGGTACGCTCGGCCAAGGCAGCGGCGGACGGCGCGTTCCTCGCCTACAAGTCCACCGTGCTCACCTCGCTCGAGGATATCGAGAACGCGATCGTCGCGCTCCAGTCCGCGCAGCAGCGCGAAGCCCAGTTCCGCATCGCGCTCGACGCTTCGAACAACCAGGCAATCCTGGCGCGGATGCAATATCGCTCGGGGCTGACCGACTTCACCAATCTCAACCAGGCCGAGAACAGCCTGTTGTCGGCCAAGAACGGCCTCAGCCAGGCCCAGTCGGACGAGGCGACCGCGCTCGTCCAGCTCTATCTGTCGCTCGGCGGCGGATGGGACAGCAGCACCACACCCGAGGCACCCAGCGCAGGCAGCACCGCGAATGGCAACTGACCCGAACAAGAATCTGAGCGACTTCCTGGGCACGCCGCCGCGTCCCTGGTGGCGGCGCTGGCTGAAATGGCTGCTGATCGGGGTCGCCGTCGTGCTGCTGGCGCTGCTCGGCTGGCATTTCCTGGGCAGCAGCGCCGAGGTCCGCTACGCGACCGACGATGTCCAGCGCGGCAATTTGACCGTCACCGTCTCCGCGACCGGCAAGCTCGCGCCGACCAACCAGGTGACCGTCGGCTCGCAGCTTTCGGGGCAGGTCATCAAGGTGCTGGTCGACGTCAACGACCGGGTCACTGCCGGCCAGACGCTGGCGCTGATCGATCCCTCCCAGTTCGACGACCAGGTCAAGCAGGCACAGGCGGCGCTCGCGGCCGATGTCGCGGCGGTGGGTCAGGCGCAGGCGACGCTGCAGCAGAGCAACGCCACGCTGTCGCGCTATCAGGAGGTCAGCAGGCTTTCCGGCGGCAAGGTGCCGGCCAAGACGGAGATGGACGTCGCGATCGGCGATCGCAACCGGGCGATGGCCAATCTCAACGCCGCCAATGCCAATGTCGTCTCGGCCCGGGCCGCACTGTCGTCGGCGCAGACCCAGCGCACGCGCGCGGTGATCCGGTCGCCGGTGACCGGCGTGATCCTGGCGCGCCAGATCGATCCCGGCCAGACCGTCGCCGCCTCGTTCAACACGCCGACCCTGTTCGTGATCGCGCAGGACCTGTCGCAGATGAAGCTGGAAGTGGCGATCGACGAGGCCGATGTCGGCCAGGTCCAACAGGGCCAGGATGCCAGCTTCACCGTCGATGCCTTCCCGGGCAAGACCTTCCCGGCCAAGATCACCCGCGTCGAGGTCGGCTCCAATCTGTCGGTGCAGGATGCCAGCTCGGCCACCGCGACCGCGAGCACGACAGCGAACCAGGTCGTGTCCTACGCCGCCGATCTGTCAGTCTCCAACGCGAACGAGCAGTTGCGCCCCGGGATGACGGCGACCGCCGACATCGTGACGATGTCGCGCCAGAACGTGCTGCTGGTGCCCAATGCGGCGCTGCGCTTCACGCCCGCCGCCGCCGGCGCCAGCCAGGCGAGCGGCAGCCAGGGCGGCATCGCCGGAGCGCTGGTGCCCACGCGCCGCCGCGGCGGCGGTGGCGGCGGCGCGACCAAGTCGGCGACGATGAGCAAGGGCGCCGAGCAGACCGTCTATATCCTGGGCGCCGACGGCAAGCCGCAGGCGGTGCAAGTCACAACCGGCGACACCGACGGCACCGTCACCGAGGTGACCGGCGGCCAGCTCAAGCCCGGCGACAAGGTGATCACCGGCCAGCTCGCGTCCGGCAGCAGCGGCCAGCGCCGCCAGCGTCGCCAAGGCGGCGGCGGTGCCGGAGGTCAGGGCGGTGCAGGCGGCGGAGGCCAGCGTGGCGGACAATGACGCCCCGCTGATCCGCCTGCGCGGCGTCACCAAGGTCTATGGCGAAGGCGCCACTCAGTTCCAGGCGCTGAAGGGCATCGACCTCGACATCCAGACGGGCGATTTCGTCGCGGTCATGGGCCCGTCGGGTTCGGGCAAATCGACGACGATGAACATCCTCGGCTGCCTCGACGTGCCCTCGGCGGGCCAGTTCCTGTTCAAGGGCGTGCATGTCGAGGCGCTGGAGCGCGACCAGCGCGCGCTGCTCCGCCGCAAATATCTCGGCTTCGTGTTCCAGGGCTTCAACCTGCTCGCGCGGACCAGCGCGCTCGAGAATGTCGAACTGCCCCTGCTCTATCGCGGCGATCCCAAGGCGCAGCGCCGCGAGATGGCGATGGCCGCGCTCGACAAGGTCGGGCTCAAGCAATGGTGGGATCACACCCCCGCCGAACTGTCGGGCGGCCAGCAGCAGCGCGTCGCGATCGCTAGGGCAATCGTCACCAATCCTGACGTGCTCCTCGCCGACGAGCCGACCGGCAACCTCGATTCCGAGCGATCGATCGAGATCATGCAATTGCTCACCGACCTCAACAAGACGAGCAACATCACCGTGCTGATGGTCACCCACGAGCCCGACATGGCCGCCTTCGCGCGCACCATCGTCCATTTCAAGGACGGGCTGGTCGAGCGGATCGACGCACAGCATCCCCAGGGGGAGAAGGTGTCGTGAGGGTGGCGCACAATCTGTTCCCCTCCCGCTCGCGGGAGGGACTAGGGGAGGGGCTGTCCGCCCATTGCCGGCCCCACGCCCTCCCCCGACGCCTCCCGCTAGCGGAAGGGGAGAAGTAGATGTTCGGCACCACCTTCGTCCTCGCCGTGCGGTCGATCATGCGGCACAAGCTGCGCTCGATCCTGACCGCGCTCGGCATCATCATCGGTGTCGCCGCCGTCGTGACGATGGTCACGCTCGGCAAGGCGACCACCGCCGCGGTCCAGCAGCAGATCTCCGCGCTCGGCACCAACATCCTCCAGATCCGTCCCGGCCAGGGCTTCGGCCGCGGCGGCGGCGGACCGCGTCCGCCCGACTTCAAGCCGCAGGACGTCGAGGCGATCCGCGACCAGGTCGCCGGCGTCACCGCGGTCGCGCCCCAGGCGCAGACCACCGCCACCGTGATCTTCAACGGCGCCAACTGGTCGACGACGATCAACGGCACCACCAACGCCTATTTCAGCGTCCAGCCCTGGCCGCTGGTCGAGGGCCGCTACTGGAACCGCGCCGAGGAACAGGCCGGCAAGGGCGTCTGCATCATCGGTAGCACGATCCGCACCAACCTGTTCCGCGGCGGCAGCGCGGTTGGCGACCGCCTGCGCGTCAACGGCATCTCGTGCGACGTGATCGGCGTGCTCTCGACGCGCGGCCAGGCCGGGTTCGGCGGCGACCAGGACGATGTGGTCATCATGCCGATCAAGCAGGTCCAGCGCCGCTTCACCGGCAATCCCGATGTCCGCCTGATGCTGGTCGGCACCGATCCCGACTATAACAGCGCGCAGATCCAGTCCTCGATCACCGATCTGCTGCGCGAGCGCCGCAACATCACCGGCACCAAGGACAACGACTTCAACATCTTCGACACGGCCCAGATCAGCGCGACGCTGACCGGCACGACCACCCTGCTCACCCAGATCGTCGCGGCGGTGGCGGGCATCAGCCTAGTCGTCGGCGGCATCGGCATCATGAATATCATGCTGGTGTCCGTCACGGAGCGCACCCGCGAGATTGGCATCCGCCTCGCGATCGGCGCGGTGGCAAGCGAGGTGCTGATGCAGTTCCTGGTCGAGGCGGTGGTGCTGTCGATGCTCGGCGGGGTGATCGGGTTGCTGCTCGCGCAGGTGGCGGTCGCGTTGATGTCCTATCTCGGCAGCCTGCCCTTCCTGTTCGACATCCAGATCAACACGATCGCCTTCCTGATCTCGGCGGTGATCGGCATCGTCTTCGGCTATTTCCCCGCCCGGCGCGCCGCCAGCCTCAACCCGATCGACGCATTGCGGCACGAATAGAGCAATACTTCTCCCCGGTACGGGAAGGATTTATCACTTCCCGTCGGCCTCCAGGCCGTAGAGCGCGCGCAGATTGGCGAGGTCCTCGCGCGTGTCGATATCGACCAGCTCGGCGGGGCTGGCGACGACATGATGGCCGCGCTTGATGAGCTGGCGTCCGCCTTCCTCGCCGTCCAGATCGAGCAGGTCGCCGAACAGGTCGCGGCCGAACAAGGCGGGCGGCATCGGGGTTACGCCGTCGCTCGATGCCACGATCGTCGCCGGGCCGTCCGCGCGGTCGAACAGGCGGTAGATATGCGCCGCGGTCACGCGCGGCATATCGGCGAGCGCGACGAGCACCGCCTGGGCGCCGGCCTTCTTCGCCGCCTCCACGCCGAAGCAGAGCGAGCGCGCCTGGCCGAGCGAGGGATCGGGGTTCTCGACCACCTGATAGCCGAGCCCGGCGAAATCGAGACCGGTGTCCGACACCACCGCGATGCGCGCCAGGAACGGCACTCGGGCCAGTGCCGTGACGACATGGAAGGCGAGCGGCTTGTCGAGAAACGGCTCGCTCAGCTTGTCGCCGTCGAAGCGGCGCGAGCGCCCCGCCGCGAGCAGCACCAAGGCGACCTGTTCGGGCTCAGGCATGGAAGCTCCTTATCATGGCGGCGGCGATCGAAAGCGCGATCTCGGAGGGGCCGATCGCGCCGATATCGATTCCCGCCGGTCCCTCGATACGGGCGAGGTCCTCGGGCCCGACGCCCGCCGCGGCGAGCCGTTCCAGCCGCGCGGCATGGCTCCTTCGCGAGCCGAGCGCCGCGACATAGCCGGTCGGCGCGCGGAGCGCCGCGAGCAGCGCGGCATCGTCGATCTTGGGATCATGGCTGAGCGTGACCACCGCGGTCGCGGGGTCGGGCTGCAGTGCAGTCACGGCTTCGTCGGGCCAGCGATCATCCAGGGTCACCCCGGGGAAACGCTCGGCGGTCAGAAATCTCCCGCGCGGATCGACGACGACGGTCGAAATGCCCAGTTCGCGCGCCAGCCCGGCCAGCGCCTGGGCGATTTGGACCGCACCGATGATGATCAGCCGTCGCGGCGGATCGTAGCGATTGATGAAATCGCCCTCGCCGGCTTCGAGCGAGGAGACGCCGGTCGCGAGATCGGTCGCGACGTCCAGCGAACGCCCTGCCGCCCGGGCGGCGTCGACCGCATCGAACAATTCGGGCGCAAAGCCGTTCGGCCCGACCGGCTGGACCAGCACCGCAATCTGGCCGCCGCAGGGGAGCCCCACCTCCCAGGCCGCGGCATCGGCGACGCCATAGTCCCTCACCACCGCCGGCGCGCCGGCGATCACCTCCGCGGCAGCTTCGAGAATGTCGCTTTCGACGCACCCGCCCGAGACCGATCCTTCGAGGCGGCCATCCTCGTGCACCAGCATATGGCTGCCGCGCGGGCGCGGCGCCGACCCCCAGGTCGACACCACCGTCGCCAGCGCCATCCGCGCGCCCTTCCAGGCGCGGGCAGCCGCAAGCACGCTGTCATTTTCCGCCATCACGCCTCGCTACCGTCATATCCGCCGCCTAACCCCCTAGCGAAAGGAGAGTTTCGTGACGAGAACGCTGTTGATCGCCTTGATGCTGCTGGCGCCCGGGATCGCGCTGGGGCAAACCCAGGGGATGGAAAAGCCCCAGCCCGCCGAGCAGCCGCGCGTGATCGTCATCGCCCATCGCGGCGCCAGCGGTGAGCGGCCCGAACACACGTTGCTCTCCTACAAGCTGGCGATCGAGCAGGGCGCCGACTTCATCGAGCCCGATCTGGTGCCGACCAAGGACGGCGTGCTGGTCGCGCGGCACGAGAACAACATCAGCGATACCACCGACGTCGCCAATCACCCCGAGTTCGCCAGTCGCAAGACGACCAGGACGATCGATGGCGAGACGCTGACCGGCTGGTTCACCGAAGACTTCACCCTCGCCGAATTGAAGACCTTGCGCGCCAAGGAGCGGCTGCCCCAGGTCCGCCCCGGCAACACCAAATATGACGGCCAGGCCGAGATCCCGACCTTCGACGAGATCATCGCGCTGGCGAAACAGGCGTCGAGGGAAACCGGCCGCACGATCGGCGTCTATCCGGAGACCAAGCACCCGACCTATTTCGCCTCGATCGGCCTGCCGACCGATCAGCGCCTGGTCGACAGGCTCAAGGCGGCGGGCTGGGACCGTGCCAACGCGCCGGTCTTCATCCAGTCGTTCGAGGTGGACAACCTCAAGCGGCTGAAGGGCATGACCCATGTCCGGTTGATCCAGCTCATGGCGTCGGACGGCGGTCCCGCAGACAAGGCCGCGCCCAGCTATGCCGCGATGAGCACGCCCGGGGGGCTGAAGGCCGTCGCCGGATACGCCTATGGCATCGGCCCCGAGCGCAGCCAGATCCTGCCCGCATCGGGCACGCCGACCAGCCTGGTCGCCGATGCGCATGCCGCCGGGCTCAAGGTCCACCCCTGGACCTTCCGGGCCGAAAACTTCTTCCTCTCGCCGCAATTCCGCGCCGGCACACCGCTCGAACATGGCCGAATCGCCGAGGAAATCGCGTTTTTCCTGAGGCTTGGGGTGGATGGTTTCTTCACCGATTTCCCGTATATCGGGGTCCAGGCGCGCAATGCCTTCCTCGCCGCGCCGGCAAAATGAGAGTCTAGTGCATGCGTAAGCTGGTCCTTTCCCTCGCCATGGCGCTGCCGCTGCTCTCGGGCGGCTGCATCGCCAAGACCGCGGTCGACATCGTCACGCTGCCGGTGAAGGCGGGATCGAAGGCGGTCGACTGGACCACGACGAGCCAGGACGAATCCGACCGTAACTACGGCCGCAAGATGCGCGAGAAGGAAGCCCGCGAGGGCAAGGAGCGCAAGGCGCACGAGAAGGAGTGCAAGAAGCACCCCGACAAGTGCGGCGACTATGAAGGCTATCGCGCGTCCGACCCCAACTGAGCCCGCAGCTCTTCGGCACTGTGCAGGACGCTGCCGAAATGATGCTGCCAGAGATCGGCACCCAGCCCGGCCGAACGATCGAGCGATGACCCCACGCTGAGCCATTTGAGCAGGGTCGGGTGCAATCCCGCATCGAAGAGCATGAAGCCGGCGGCAAGGCAGCACGTATCGGCCTGCACGCCGCACACGAACACGCGCTCGACGTCGAGCGACCGGAGATGGTCGATCGCGGCGATCGGCGGCAGATAGCCATGCTTGATGAAGACACGATCGGCGGGAACCAGGCTTTCGTCATCGACCGCCGGCTTCCACCCGAGCTGTCGCTCGAAGGGCGTTACCGACTCGTCGTGCCGCTCCACGGTCGCGATGGTGTAGAATGTACGGCTGAGCGCGGTGATGCCGGCGACAATGGGCTTCGGCACCGAAAAACAGGGTTGGACATCGACGACGAGCAGGGCCTGTCTTGAGAAGATTCCGGCGTCACGCTGCGGCTTGGTCATGCCGCACGCGTCTAGCAGATCGCTCCTCGCCCGCCAGCACCTCGGCGATCGCGCGGAGCACCTCTGCCCGCATCTGCACGAACAGATGGCTGCTGCGCACCTCGATCGCACGCCCCTCGGACGTATGGCAGATCAGCCCGTTGACCAGCCCGTCGCTGCGGCTCCAGATCGCCGTCGAGGGCATTGGCAGCGGCCGGACCGCCTCCTCGAGCCGTTCGGCCACGGCCGCATCGGTGATCTTCTCGCCGGTCAGCCATTCGAACGGCCGCCAGACATTGGTCGCGCTTGGCGGCCCCGCAAAGGGCGCGCTCACGGTGATAACCTCGCGGACCAGATCGGGGCGGCGATGCGCGGCGATCCGGCTCATGATCCCGCCGAGCGAGATGCCGACCAGCGTGACCTTCTCGCCGGTCTCCGCATGGATCGCCTCGATCCGCGCGAGCAGCCGCTCGCCCTCCGCGCCGATCGAGCGCGTGCCGAAATTGCGGCCCAGTCCCCAGCCATAGGCGCGATAGCCGAGCCGGCGGAGCAGCCCGCGCATCACCAGGTTCGAGCGATCCGAGTTGAACAGGCCGGGCAGCACCAGCACCGGGCGGGAATCGCCGCGCGGCAGGCTCTGCAGCTCGGGCCAGTGCGCGGCGAGCTCGCCCAGCCCGAATGCGGCGCGCGGCCATTCGGCGAGCAGCGCCAGCGTCGAGGGCGGCTTGTCCGCTTGTGTCGCCAGGATCGTGCTCAAAGCCATTGCATCACTCCGAACGGAAACGGCGTCCATGCCCCCATCCGCACGCCGGCCGCGCGCAGCCCGGCCGAGGTCCACTGGTTGCAGGTGTTGAACGCACTGTATTGCCCTCGCGCCGCATAGAAGCTGTCATGGTCACCATAGCCGCGGGCAGGTGGCCCCGCGCTGAACGTGCCGCGGATAAAGGCGACGAGCCGGCGATACTCCTCGGGCCGCAGCACCAGCGCGCGTACCTTCGGTCCGACGCGCGGCTCGGGCAGGCGCGTGACGTGGAGCACGGTCGGCCCGATGCCGATCATCGCGCGGGCCGTGCGACCCGGGCTGATTGCCGACCAGCTCGGCGTGTTGAGATAGAAGTCGCGATTGCCCCAGCCAAAGGCCATGTGGCTGTGCCCGCCCTGCGCCGGATTGGTCAGATCGGCGGGCGGCGCCAGCTCGCGCCAGTCCACGCCCTCGGCAACCACCGGCAGCACCAGATCGCTGTGGATGCCGTTGTCGATCACATAGATGCGGACGCCCGACTCGGCCTGGTGCCAGCCCGCATTGACCGGGATCGCGCTGCCGATCACCGCCGCGACCGGATATGCGGCGACAAGTGCCGCCAGCAGCATGGCCAGCCTGAGCAGTCGGCGCGTCCATGTTGCAGTGCGGTTTCGCGGCATCGTTGCACATGCTACTATCTCGCCATGGAAAATGACACGCATGTGTTGGACCGCCCCCCCGAGGGTGCGGCCGCCGACTGGACGATACCACAGGACTGGAAAGCCTATACCGCGGAAGAGCACGCCACCTGGGACACGCTGTTCGCGCGGCAGGAAAAGCTGCTCCCCGGACGCGCCTCTGCGGCGTATCTGAAGGGGCTCCACGCGCTGCGCCTGTCGGACGGCGGCATCCCCAATTTCGAGGAACTGTCCGAGCGGCTGATGAAGCTGACCGGCTGGCAGGTCGTCGCGGTGCCCGGGCTGGTGCCCGACGAGGTGTTCTTCGATCACATGGCCAATCGCCGCTTCGTCGCCGGCAATTTCATCCGCCGGCCCGACCAGCTCGACTATATCCAGGAACCCGACGTCTTTCACGACGTGTTCGGTCATGTGCCGATGCTCGCCGACCCGGTGTTCGCCGACTATCTCGAAGCTTATGGTCGTGGCGGTATGCGCGCGCTCCAGCTCGGCGCGCTCAAGCAGCTCGGGCGGCTCTACTGGTACACGGTCGAGTTCGGCCTGATCGAGGAAGCGGGCAATCTGCGCATCTATGGCTCGGGCATCGTGTCGAGCTCGGCCGAGAGCGTATTCGCGCTGGAGAGCGACAGCCCCAACCGTATCCGCTTCGACATGAAGCGGGTGATGCGCACCGATTATCGGATCGACGATTTCCAGCAGAATTACTTCGTCATCCCGAGCTTCGAGGAGCTGCTCCGCCAGACGGCCGAGACCGATTTCGCGCCGCTCTATGCGGAGATCCTCGCGCAACCCGATATTCCGATCGCGACGATCCTGCCGGACGACGACGTCATCACGCACGGCACCCAGGCCTATGCGGAATCGCGTGGCTGATGCCGTCGGTCCCGGACGAGCGCTTCGGCACGGGTAGCGGCTCGGGCCCGGGCGACCTGCAGGAACCCGATCTCACCCTCGCGCGCGCCGAGGAGGATCTGCGGCTCAAGACCGAATTCGCATTGTCGACCTGGGGCCTGGGCCAGGGCGGCAGCTGGGCCGCCGACCTCGATGCGGGCACGATCCGCTTCACCAACGACAAGAGCTGGGAGATCGAGGCGCCGGTCCAGGTGATCGGCACGCTCAACACCAAGGACGGCACCTGGCTATGGGGCTGGGATCACCCCTCGGTCCCCGAGCCGCTCGCCGAGCATGCGCGGCTCGCCCGGGCGCTCGGCAAGGAATATGCGCTGGAGGCCTTCACGACGCGCAAGATCTTCGCGAGCGAGGAAGACGCCTGGGCCTTCACCGCGGTCGCCTGTTACCTCGCCGGCGCGCAGGGCGGCTATCGCGGCCCGACGGGCACGGCACTGGTGTTCATGACTTATGGCACCGTGACGATTCGGGGCGACGAGGGTCACTAAAGGCGGGAAGCAAATGGCCCAGGCTCGCAATGTTGAGGAACCTGTCGGCACTCAGTCTTCATGAACGGTCAAGCCGAACGTATCCTTGCCGGTGCATTTATGGCGCTTTGTCACCGCCGCCCATTTGGCCTTTTCCGTTCCGGAGAAGCTTGGATTTCCGGGGATGTTCAAAAGCGTGACGCAGTCCCCTCTCGAGGCCGCCAGAATTGCATAGCGTTTGCTCTGAGCGGGATCGCCCACGGCTTCGTAGTGATACGACAGGTCCCTCGCTGCGTTGACGTCTCCCGCTGCAGCGCGACGCCGGACTGATGCCATCTCGGATGGGGCAATCTTAAAATCTACATCGGCCGTCACATAATTCCCGGCGTCTCCCAGAATGTCGTTCTGGGTGCCTCCCAAAATATCGGTTTGGCTCTGACAGGCCTCCGTCGAGACGGCGAGCAGGGGCATCAATACCAGTATTTGCAAACCTCGCATGCCGCCCCTCCCTTCAGACCCCTCACATTCAAGGTGGAGCAACGCCCGCAACCGGTTCGCTCGCCGCCGCAGGGTTCGCCCTCACCAGCTCCCGAAGCCCGGTGCCTCGCCCTTGCCGCGGCTCAGCCGGGTGGTGCGGTCGGCGCCGTAGCGGGTGCGCTTGACCAGGCGGAGCGTCGGCCAGGCGCCGCGATCGATCCGGCCGACGAGGCGGAGTCCCTGGCGGCGATAGGCCTGCGCCACGGTCTCGGCCTGGGTGTCGAGCAGCCCGGCGAGGATCAGCGTGCCGCCCTCCGCCAGCGCCATGCCCACGGTCGGCGCCAGCTCGACCAGCGGGCCGGCGAGGATATTGGCGATGATCAGGTCATAGGGCGCGCGGCCGATCAGCAGCGGATGCTCCATGCCGGACGCCACCGCCAGCGCCACCTGCCCCATGCCGCCGCCCAGCGCGACGCCGTTATGCTCGGCATTCTCGGCGGTCACGTCGATCGACTTGGGATCGATGTCCGAAGCGGTCGCATAGGCGCGCGGCCAGAGATGCAGCGCGGCAAAGGCGAGCAGGCCGGTGCCGGTGCCGAGATCGAGCAGGTTGCGCACCTGCGCGCCCTGCGCCTTCAGCCGGTCGAGCGCGATCAGGCAGCCCGAGGTCGTCTCGTGCGTGCCGGTGCCGAAGGCGAGCCCGGCATCGATGCGGAACGCCCTGGCGCCCTCGGGCACGGCGCCCTTGTTGGTCGCGGTGTGGACATAGAAGCGGGCAGCATGGACCGGCTCGATCCCGGCCTGGCTGAGCGTCACCCAGTCGGCGTCGCGGATCTTCTCCGCCACCGGCTTGATGCCTGCCGCGCTCGGCACCAGCGCCCGCACCGCGGCGAGCGCGGCGCTGTTGGGCTTGCCCTCGAAGAACGCCTCGAGCTGCCAGCTCGCCGGATCGTCCTCGATCCGTTCGCTGGTGAGCAGCACCGGCGGCGGCACGATCTCCGCCAGCGCCGGATTCTCGAAATCGATCGCCTCGGCCTCGTCGCGGGTGCAGGGCAGGGTGAGCTTCCAGCTGGACATCAGCCGATATCCACGGGCTGGGCGGCAACCACCTTGAGCGTTGGGATGTCGATCGCGCGATAGTGCAGCTTCCTGCCCTGCCGCATCAGCAGGCCGAGCCGGGTCGGGCTCTGCATCCACAGGCGATCGACGCCGTCGATGCCGGTGAGCACGAACGCCTGTTGGCTGGTCTTGAGATCGCCGATCAACACATCCTCCGATTTTCCGTCCGCCGCCTTGACCCGCACCACATAATAAGCGCGCGGCGGCTTCTCCTGCTTGCCGTCCTCGCCCGCAACCAGATAGTCGTCGGTCGTCGGCTCCTCGGGGCCGGCGAGCGCGGGGAAATAATAGCGCGCGACGATCTGCCGGCGATTGTCGGCGAGCAGCTTGCGGCTGGCGCCCGTCGTCTTGTCGAGCAGGACGATATTGCGTTCGTCGGCGGAACTGCCCCTGGAATAGCTGCCACCGCCACCGCGCCCGACCGAGGCTTCGGTCGCGATCACGATCTCGTTGATGCCGGTGCCGACCAGCGGGTTCACCTCGGCGACCGCATAGGCCTCCTGCGCGGCGCCCCGAGCCTCGATCGGCGCCGCCTCGCGCGCCTGGTGGCCGCTCCAGGCCAGGATATTGACGGCGATGAAGATCACCGCGGCGGCGGCAATCAGCCCGACCGCCGCGAATATCCACAGCAGCGACCGCGCCACGATCCGTCCGCTTTCCGCCATCGTCCCCCTCCTCGATACGGTTTTAACGCACGTAACTGGCACCATTGATGTCGAGCACCGCGCCGGTCATCGACGCCGGCGCCTCGAGCGCGCAGAAGCGGGCGAGCGTCGCGACTTCGTCGGGACCGGCAACGCGGCCCAGCGGGATATCGGCCAGCAATTTCTCGCCGCCGCGGCTGGAGAGATATTCCTCGGCCATGCCGGTCATGGTGAAGCCCGGACAGATCGCAAAGGCAAGGATGCCTTCGGCCGCATAGCCGCGCGCGATACTCTTGGTCATCCCGACCATGCCCGCCTTGGACGCGGCATAATGCCAGTGCGCAGGGCTGTCGCCGCGATAGGCGGCGCGGCTGGCGATGTTGACGATGCGGCCGCCGCGCCCCTCGGTCTGCCAGTGGCGCACTGCGAGGCGGCAGAGCTCGGCCGACGCGGTCAGGTTGACGCGCATCGTCTTCTCCCAGCCCGCAACCCAATCCGCGTGCTCGAGATCGAGCGGCGTATCCTCGAAGATGCCGGCATTGTTGATCAGCACGTCGATCCGGCCGTCGAGCGCGTCGAGCGCCTGTGCCCACAAGGCCTGGGGCGCCGCCGGATCGGTGAAGTCGGCAGGGATGCCGCTCCTGGTGCCATGGCCGATCAGCCTGGTGTCGGTACGGAGGGTTTCGGCGATCGCCGCGCCGATGCCGCGGCTGCTGCCGGTGAGGAGGATATGGGTCTGCATGGCGCAGCCCTAGCGTGCCCGCGCAACATCGTCATCCCCGCGAAAGGGGGATGACGAAGCGATGCTGTCAGGCCGCGACCGAGGTGGAGAAGGTATCCGCCGCCAGGCGCAGCTGCGACAGCCGGTCGTCGACCTCGGCGAAGTCGCGCTGGAGCGTGTCGATCTCGCTGGTGACGCTCTTGGTATCCTCGCGGATGGCACCGATGGTGGCGGACATGGAGTCGGCGGCGAGCGCGGTCTCGTCGACCGCAGCGGTGATCGCGGTGACGGTCTGCGCCTGGACTTCCATCGCGCTGCGGATGCGGTTGGCGCTTTCCTGGACCTCGGTCACGGTCGAGCGGATCGAGGCATTGGTCTCGACGGTCGACTTGGTCGCCGACTGGATCGCGGCGATCTTGGCGGCGATGTCGTCGGTCGCGCGCGCGGTCTGGTTGGCGAGGCTCTTCACTTCCTGCGCGACCACCGCGAAGCCGCGGCCGGCATCGCCGGCCCGTGCCGCCTCGATCGTCGCGTTGAGTGCGAGGAGGTTGGTCTGCCCGGCAATGTCGCGGATCAGCCCGAGGATCGATTCGATCGACTTGGCATGGTCGGAGAGCATTTCGCTCATTCCGACCGCGGCGCCCGCCTGGCTCGAAGCCCGCGTGGCGATCTCGGCCGCCGCCTCGACCTCGCTGCGCGCATCCTCGATTGCGCGGATCAGGCCGGCAGCGGTCTGCGCCGCCTCGCGCATCGCCACCGCCGACTGCTCCGCTGCCGCCGCGACTTCGGACGTCTTGCCGAGCATGCCGCGCGCCGAGCTCGACGCACCCTGCGCCTGCACCCGGATGCGGTTGCCGAGCGCGGTCGCGCCCTCGATCGATTCGGCGATGCTGGCGCGGAATTGCGCCGAACGGTCGCGCCGCGCCTCGTCGGCGAGCGCAGCGTCGCGCGCGCCGAGATGCCCGGCCATCAGGTCGGCCTCGGCCATCGCCAGGCGCTGCACCACGTCGCACAGCCGGCCCAGCCGGGCGGCATCGTCGGGAAGCGCTTCGCGCAGCGCGCGCATCGTCTCGCTATGCGCGAAGGAGAAGGCGGCGAGCACCGCGGGCAGCGGGATGCCGGCGCGATAGGTCTCGGCGGCATAGCCGCAGGCCATCTCGACCCATTCCTCGCTGAACGGCTTCTCGAACTTGGTCCGGCCGTACAGCGTGCCGCGCTCGACCTGCTCGGCATAGCCTTGCTCGGTGGCGAGAACGGCATGCATCGGTGCGCTGGACGGCATCGAGCGGAAATGACGCCAGAACGCCTCGGCGATCTCGCGATGGCGGCCGTTGATCAGCTCGGCAATCTCGCGGCAGGCCGGGCTGATCGCGCCGTCCCAATCATATTCGCGGCGATGATCGGCGACCGAACGGGTGCCGCCGCTCCACTGACCTGGCTGGCGCGTTCCGACCATGAGTATCTCCTATGCCGCGAACTTGGCGACGAAATCGCTGGCACTGCCCTTCAGGCTGCCGAGCTGGCCGTCGAGGACGGCGAAGCCCTGGCCGACCTGGTCGATCTCGGACGCCACCGCCTCGGTATCCTCGCGGATGGCGCCGATGGTGGCGGACATGGAGTCGGCGGCGAGGGCGGTCTCGTCGACCGCAGCGGTGATCGCGGTGACGGTCTGCGCCTGGACTTCCATCGCGCTGCGGATGCGGTTGGCGCTTTCCTGGACCTCGGTCACGGTCGAGCGGATCGAGGCATTGGTCTCGACGGTCGACTTGGTCGCCGACTGGATCGCGGCGATCTTGGCGGCGATGTCGTCGGTCGCGCGCGCGGTCTGGTTGGCGAGGCTCTTCACTTCCTGCGCGACCACCGCGAAGCCGCGGCCGGCATCGCCGGCCCGTGCCGCCTCGATCGTCGCGTTGAGTGCGAGGAGGTTGGTCTGCCCGGCAATGTCGCGGATCAGCCCGAGGATCGATTCGATCGACTTGGCATGGTCGGAGAGCATTTCGCTCATTCCGACCGCGGCGCCCGCCTGGCTCGAAGCCCGCGTGGCGATCTCGGCCGCCGCCTCGACCTCGCTGCGCGCATCCTCGATTGCGCGGATCAGGCCGGCAGCGGTCTGCGCCGCCTCGCGCATCGCCACCGCCGACTGCTCCGCCGCCGCCGCGACTTCGCTGGCCTTGCCGAGCATGCCGCGCGCCGAAGCCGAGGTGTGGACGGCCTGGACGCGGAGCTGGTCGCCTTCGCGCGATGCCCGCTCGACGGTCGCGCCGATCGAGTCGCGGAACTCGAGCGCCAGCCGGTCGCGGGCGACCTGCGCGCTATATTCGCGGTACATGTTGTAGATCTCGACGGTGATGTCGCCTTCGAGCGCCGAGAGCCGCATCAGCGTATCGATCAGCACCGGCAGCCGCGCATCGTCGGCGCCCAGGCGGCGCATCAGCACCTCGAGCGCGGCACGATCGCTGGCGTTGATCATCGACAGCAGCGCCATCGGCGGCACCCCGCCCGAATAGGCCGCCGCGACCGAGCGCTCGATCGACTCGATCCAGCGATGGCCGGCGGTGTCGAGAAAACGGTCCTTGAGGAAGACGACGCCCACATCGATCATCTTGGCGGTGTCGCCGGGCGCCCAGTTGCGCTCGTCGGCGAAGCAGCGCAGCCATTGCTGCCAATAGGCGCTGGAAACCGCGTGAATCTCGGGCTCGAGTGCTTCCCACGCGTCGCGGCTCGACTGGATCAGCGAACCGTCGAAATCGAAGATGCGCAGTCGCGCGCGCACGTCGATCGCAGCGCTCATGGTGCCCGGCACCGGAAGGGCGTTGGTCGATGCCACTGTCGTCACGAAGCAATTCCCCTGTTTGCGGCCCGGGGAAATTGGACGGACCGCTGGTCCAACCGCTATGCCGTGCAACTGGTTAAAGGGGGGTTAGTCAACGGCCCCGCGAAGGCCGCCGTCCGCGATCCGGCTTGCATCCTTCGAGTGCCCGGCTAATGAGGCCCCCGTCGACCCGAAAGGAACGCCCTTGGCCAATGTCCGCAACACCGCGCGACCGCTGTCGCCCCATCTCGGCATCTGGAAATGGGGGCCTTCCATGGCGGTCTCGATCGTCCACCGCGTCACCGGATCGGGGATGGCGACGGTCGGCACGATCCTGTTCGTCTGGTGGCTCGTCGCGATGGCCTCGGGCCCGGCCGCCTATGCCGGGTTCGTCAATCTGTTCACCTACCAGTCGGGCGCGCTCAACGCGGCGGGCTATGTCTTCGGGATCGGCCTGACGCTGTCCTTCTTCCAGCACATGGCGTCGGGCGTGCGCCACCTGTTCACCGACATGGGCACCAATTTCGAGCTCAAGGGCAACAAGACCACCGCGCTCGCCACCTTCGCCTTCTCGATTCTGGCGACGGCAGCCTTCTGGATCGTCCTTCTGGAGAAGACCCATGGGTAACGGAACCGAACTCGGCCGCGTCCGCGGCCTGGGCGCTGCGCACGAGGGCGCGCTTGGATGGTGGCAGCACAGCGTCAGCGCAGGATCGAACCTGATCCTCGTCCTGTGGTTCATGCTCTCGATGCTGCTGCTGCCGGCGCATGACTATGCCACGCTCGCGACCTGGCTGGCCCAGCCGCTCGCCGCGGTGCCGATGATCCTGCTGGTGGCCAGCGTCGCCTATCACTTCCGCCACGGCCTCCAGGTCGTGATCGAGGATTATCAGCATGACGAGACGCGCTTCGTGCTGCTGATCGTGCTGCATTATTTCACCATCGCCGCCGCCGCGCTGGCGATCTTCTCGATCCTCAAGGTCGCATTCGCCCCCGGAGTGGCCGCCTGATGTCCGCCAGCTACAAGATCATCGATCACACCTATGACACCGTCGTCGTCGGCGCCGGTGGTTCGGGCCTGCGCGCGACGATGGGCTCGGCCGAGGCCGGGCTGAAGACGGCGTGCATCACCAAGGTGTTCCCGACGCGGAGCCACACCGTCGCGGCGCAGGGCGGCATCGCCGCGAGCCTGGGCAACAACACGCCCGATCACTGGTCGTGGCACATGTACGACACGGTCAAGGGCTCGGACTGGCTCGGCGACCAGGACGCGATCGAGTATATGGTCCGCGAGGCTCCCGCCGCGGTCTATGAGCTCGAGCATGCCGGCGTGCCGTTCAGCCGCAACGACAATGGCACGATCTACCAGCGCCCGTTCGGCGGCCATATGCAGAATATGGGCGAAGGCCCCCCCGTGCAGCGCACCTGCGCCGCGGCGGACCGCACCGGCCATGCGATGCTCCACGCGCTCTA
>CBIHNZ010000067.1:0-19038 GCA_966211615.1 uncultured Sphingomonas sp. | reverse complement strand
TACGAGTGCATCCTGTGCGCCTGCTGCTCGACCTCGTGCCCGAGCTATTGGTGGAACAGCGACAAGTTCCTCGGCCCCGCGATCCTGCTCCAAGCCTATCGCTGGCTGGCCGACAGCCGTGACGAGATGACCGGTGAGCGGCTCGACGCGCTCGAGGATCCGTTCCGCCTCTATCGCTGCCACACGATCATGAACTGCGCCAATGCCTGCCCCAAGGGCCTGAACCCGGCCAAGGCGATCGCAGAGATCAAGAAGATGGAAGCCGAGCGCACGCTTTGAGCGAAGCGACGCCGCATTTCATCTACGAGGACGATCCGGCGCTTCCGGGGTGGAAGCGCTGGACGCTCAATGACCCGACCCGGTTCAACGCGCTGCTCGGCCCCTTGTGGGTGCGGATGGAAGAAGGCCAGGCGCGCGTCCGCATGGTTCCGGAGCGCCGCCACTCGAACCTGGGCGACAATGTCCATGGCGGCGCGCTGCTCGGTTTCATCGACGTGGCGCTGTTCGCCGCCGCCCGCGCGCACGGCCTGCTCGATGTCGGTCGGGCGGTGACGCTCGATCTCGCGGTGCAGTTCATCGGCACCGGTTCGCTGGATGCCCCGGTCGAGGCCGAAGTCGAGCTGCTGCGCGAGACCGGCCGGCTGCTCTTCCTGCGCGGATTGATCATCCAGGGCGAGGCGCGCGTGGCGAGCTTCTCGGGCACGGTGCGCAAGTTCGACAAAAGATGAGCCACGTCCTCGAACGTTACCGCGCGCTGGTCGCCGCCAACGAGCTTCGCGCCGATCCCGAGCAGGAGGCCGCGGCGGCGCGGCTCGATCGCCTCGCCGCAGATCTGGAGGCCGTGCCGAAAAAGGGCAGCATCCTGTGGCGCGCGCTCGGCCGGATGCCCGATCCGCCGCGCGGCGTCTATCTGTGGGGCGGCGTGGGCCGCGGCAAGTCGATGCTGATGGACCTGTTCTTCGACGCGGTCGACATCCGCAGGAAGCGCCGCGTCCATTTCCACGAGTTCATGCTCGAGGTGCATGCGCGGCTGAACGCCGAGCGCCAGAGGAACACCCAGGATCCGGTGGTCGCCGTCGCCGAGGCGATGGCCGACGACATCCGCCTGCTCGCGTTCGACGAGATGGTGGTCAACAACCCCGCCGACGCGATGATCCTGTCGCGGCTCTTCACCGAGATGATGCGTCACGGGCTGACCGTCGTGGCTACCTCCAACCGACCGCCGGGCGACCTCTACAAGGACGGGCTTAACCGCCAGCTCTTCCTGCCGTTCATCGCGCTGATCGAGAGCGGCATGGACGTGCTCGCGCTCAACGGACCCGTCGACTACCGGCTCGATCGCCTGGGCAGCATGCATACCTGGCTCGTCCCCAACGGGCCCGAAGCGACCGCCCAACTCTCCGCCGCCTTCTTCCGCCTGACCGATTATCCGGTCGAGGACCGCGCCAAGGTGCCCGCCTGCGACCTGCCCGTGCAGGGCGGGCGCGAGATGCACGTCCCCAAATGCCTGAAGGGCGTCGCGGTCTTTTCGTTCAAGCGGCTGTGTGGGCAAGCGCGCGGCGCGGCCGACTACCTCGCCATCGCGCGACGCTTCCACACCGTCATCATCGTCGGCGTTCCCAAGCTGGGCCCGGAAAACCGCAACGAGGCGGCGCGCTTCGTCACGCTGATCGACGCGCTCTACGAGCACAAGGTCAAGCTGCTTGCCGCTGCCGATGCCGAGCCGCAGCATCTCTACGAAGCCGGCGACGGCCGTTTCGAGTTCGACCGCACCGTCTCCCGCCTGATGGAGATGCAGTCGGATGAATATCTGGCCGAGGGCCACGGCGAGCGTTAGGCTCCCTCGAAAAGAGGGAGAGGACATGACGGTTCGTTGGATCGCGGCACTGATCATGGCCCTGGCGTCGTGGAACGGCTTCGCACTCGCCCAGTCCGCCCCGCCCGCACTCCGGTCGCCCGTGCTCGCCGCCGCCGATATGCGCGACTCCTTCAGCCTCGACGGCGCCTGGCACTGGTCGGTCGATCCCTTCCGCGATGGCATGGCCGGCTTCCATGGCGGCGTCCCCGATCCGCGGATGCGGCGATCGGCCGATCTGGTCCAGGGCGATGTCATGGCGAAGGATCCGCGCGCGCTGTTCGAATTCGACATGCAGCGCTCGCCGGTGACCTATCTCCCCGGCTCATGGATCGGCCATGCCGCCGAGATGCGCTATTATCAGGGGCTGGTCTGGTACCAGCGCAGCTTCAATGCCGCGCCGCCTCCGCCCGGCAAGCGCGTCTTTCTGCGCATCGGTGCCGCCGACTATACGACCAATGTTTATCTGAACGGCCAGGCCCTCGGCAGGCACAGCGGGGGCTTCACGCCCTTCGCGTTCGAGGTCACCAAATTGCTCCGCGCCGGCGAGAACCAGATCACGCTGGGCGTCGATTCCGCCCGCACCGCGGACGATGTGCCGCCGCCGGTCACCGACTGGGAGACCTATGGCGGGGTCACCCGCTCGATCACCTTGGTGACCGTGGCCGATACCTTTGTCGACGACGCCTGGGTCCGCCTGACCCGCGACGGCCGCATCGCCGCCACCGTGCAGCTAGCGGGAACCGCGCCCGGCGCGAAAGCGGTGCGCGTGCGGATCGCGTCACTGGGGCTGGTCCTTTCGGGCATCACCGACGCCTCGGGCAGCTGGAGCGGCACCGCGGTCGCACCGCGCGGCCTCAAGCGCTGGTCGCCCGAAAGCCCGACGCTCTACGATGTCCGCGTCGAGGCGGGTGAGGATGTGCTGCGCGACCGGATCGGCTTCCGCACGATCGAGGTGCGCGGCACCGACATCCTCCTCAATGGCAAGCCGATCTTCCTGCGCGGCATCTGTATGCATGAGGAAGAACTCGGCAAGGCGCCGGTCCGCGCGATGACCCCCGCCGCCGCCCGCGCGCTGCTCACCGAGATCAAGGACGGGCTCCACGGCAATTTCGTCCGCCTCGCCCATTATCCGCACAATGAATCGACCACGCGCCTTGCCGACGAGATCGGCCTGCTCGTGTGGAGCGAGGTGCCGGTCTATTGGCTGGTCAACTGGCAGAACCCGACAACGCTTGCCGCCGCGCGGACGATGCTGCGCGAGAATATCCAGCGCGACCGCAACCGCGCTTCGATCATGCTGTGGAGCGTCGCCAACGAGACGCCGGTGAGCGACGCGCGCAACGCGTTCCTGCGCACGCTGATCGGCGATGTCCGCGCGCTCGACGACAGCCGGCTCGTCACCGCCGCTCTGCTCAGCAAGCGCGAGGGGCATGTGATGACGATCGACGATCCGCTCGTCGCCGATCTCGATGTGATGGCGATCAACACCTACAACGGCTGGTACTCGGACGATCGCCTCGCCGACCTGCCCAGCTTCGAATGGCGCTCGCCGGCGCAGAAGCCGCTGATCTTCTCCGAATTCGGCGCCGATGCGCTTGCCGGCAACCACGACATGGTCGCCGATCCGCACAAGTTCAGCGAGGAATATCAGGCCGAATATTACCGCCAGACGCTGGCGATGGCGGCCAAGGTGCCGTTCCTGCGCGGAATGAGCCCCTGGATCCTCAAGGACTTCCGCTCGCCCCGCCGCCAGCATCCGATCTATCAGCAGGGCTGGAACCGCAAGGGGCTGATCTCCGAGACCGGCGAGCGCAAGGCGGCGTTCTTCGTGCTGGCCGAGGAATATGCGAAGCGGGCGGCCAAACCCTAGGCTTCGAGAATCGTCCCCGCGAGATCCTGGCCGCGGCCGGTGAGACCATAGAGCGCCACCGGCGGGAAACGGTCCTCCAGCCGCCGCTTGACGAGGTCGTGCCCGATCATCGTCTGCAGCGTCTGCGAGAGCGCGCGCGGGGTCACCGGCGCGAGGCGCGCCTGGAGCTCGCCGAACCGGCTCCAGTCGGGCGCCAGCCCGGCCACGAGCGGCAGGCCCCAGCGCGGCAGGTCGCTCGCCGAAAGTCCCAGCCGCGCACGGCCGTCCATGATCCGCTCGCACAGCGCCCCTACCGGGCGGCCAGCCTCGCTCAACAGATATTCGGGCCGAAGCGGGTGGCCATGGCCGGGATTGGGGATCACCCAGCCGCAGTCTCGGAGATAGGCGAGGCACCGCGTCAGGCTGTGGTGCGACAGGCCGAATGCCCGCGCGATCACCGCGAAGCGCGCGCCGTCCTGCCGGCTGAGCAGCGCCATCACCGGGATCGCCCAGCGATTGGTACCCAGCGCGCGCAGGCTTTCGGCGGGAGAGGCAGGCGTTGACATCGTCTCCAATTTGATATCGACTATACAAACGGAACCATAGAGTCGGAGAACCGCAATGGCAACCATCGAAGCATCCGCCCACACCGTCGCGATCGTCTATGACGGCGGGCTCACCTGTTCGATCAGCGTCACCAGCCTCGATCGCGCGATTCCCTGGTACCAGGACGTGCTCGGCATGACGCTGTTGTACCGCGTAGACGACCTCGCCTGGTGCGAGCTGTCGACCGGGGTGACGAAGGTCAATGTCGGGCTGGGCGAGGCCGAACAGGTGCCGCAAGGCGGCGGCGCGACACTCACCTTCGGCGTCACCGATATCGAAGCGGCGCAGCGCGCGCTCGACGCCGCCTCGGTGCGCCAGGATGGGCCGATCCGCGACATTCCCGGCATGGTCCGCCTGCTGACCTTCTATGACCCGGACGGCAACGCGCTGATGTTCTATGAGGATCTTGCGCCGAACGCGGGCGGCTGATCGAAAAGGCCGGCGCGGCCGCATCTCTGGCCGCACTGCCATTATTGCACTTGCGAATTAGTTGCAAAGATAATCTCGGACCAACCGGAATCTCCGGGTTGCGGCACGCCTATATTGGGCCTAAGCCGCCCCCGCTTCGGAGGCGCAGAATAGGTTCGCGCCCCTATTTGCTTGGCATTGAGCAAGGAGATTCCATGGCCCGCAAGAAGATCGCGCTGATCGGCTCCGGCAATATCGGCGGCACGCTCGCACACCTCGCCGCCCTCAAGGGTCTGGGCGACATCGTCCTGTTCGACGTGGTCGAGGGCGTCCCGCAGGGCAAAGCGCTCGACCTGAGCCAGTGCAGCCCGGTCGAGGGCTTCGATGCCAAGATCACCGGCACCAATGACTATGCCGACATCGCGGGCGCCGACGTGATCATCGTCACTGCCGGCGTCGCCCGCAAGCCGGGCATGAGCCGCGACGACCTGCTCGGCATCAACCTCAAGGTGATGAAGGCGGTCGGCGAGGGTATCGCCGAGCATGCGCCCGACGCCTTCGTGATCTGCATCACCAACCCGCTCGACGCGATGGTCTGGGCGCTGCGCGAATTCTCGGGCCTCCCCCACCAGAAGGTGGTCGGCATGGCCGGCGTGCTCGACTCGTCGCGCTTCAGCCATTTCCTCGCCGAGGAATTCCAGGTTTCGGTCAAGGACGTGACGTCGTTCGTGCTCGGCGGCCATGGCGACACGATGGTCCCGGTGATCGAATATTCGACCGTGTCGGGCATCCCCATCCCCGACCTGATCGAAATGGGCTTCTCGACCCAGGAGCGCATCGACGCGATCGTGGCACGCACCCGCTCGGGCGGCGGCGAGATCGTCGCGCTGCTCAAGACCGGCTCGGCTTACTACGCCCCCGCCACCTCGGCGATCGCGATGGCGGAGAGCTATCTCTACGACCAGAAGCGCCTGCTTCCGGCCGCGGTGCACCTGACCGGCCAGTACGGCGTCGACAATCTCTATGTCGGCGTGCCGGTGATCATCGGCGCCGGTGGCGTCGAGAAGGTGGTCGAGATCAAGCTCGGCGACGAAGCCAAGGCCAATCTCCAGGTCTCGGTCGAAGCGGTCAAGGAACTGCTCGTGGCGTGCAAGGCGATCGACGAGAGCCTTGCCTGATGCCCTTCGCGCTGGCGCCTTCACGCCCGTCGCCGGCGGCGTTTGCCGTCCCGACGGGCTATAGGCGTCACGGCGCACGAGACGTCCGGGAGCGCACGGATCTTCAGCCGCAAGGGGGCGCACGATGAGCTTCTTGGAAACGCATCGCCGGATGAAGCGCCGTCGATTCCTCGCGCCACTCGGCTTGGCCGCCTCCTTCCTGCTGCTCGGCGCCACGCCGGCCGCCGCGCAGGATGATCCGGGCGAGACCGTCGCGTCGGAACCGTTGCCGCTGTTCAAGACGGTGTGCATGGGCGGCGGCGCGCGGCTCAACCGCAAGACCGCGAGCGAAGCCAGCGTGACCACGCTTCCCGATCCGGCGCGCCGCGCGCTGGGCAAGCTGGTCCCCAAGACCCCGGCCGATGCCGCAACGGCGGGCCCTGCCGATCCCGCCCAGGTGCCCAATCGCATGTACCGGATCGCGGGCGGCTCGCTCTATCTGCTCGTCCCCAGCGCGGTGGCGAGTCCGGCCGCACCGCTCGCCGATTCGTGCATAGTGCTGTGGCAGTCCGCCGGGGACGACGATTATCTCGCAGCCCGCAAGGTCGTGCTGCCGAACGAAGACAGCGTCCCGATGTACCAGCGTCCCGCTTCCAAGCCCAACGGCTTCGTCTATGCGACGACCCTCCAGGGCCAGAGCCGGCTGACGCTTTCCACCTATGGCGGCTGGATCGCGCTGCGCTCCTCCACCGATACCCCTCCCGCTGATCCGAAATAAGGTCAACCGAACCCATGAGCATTCTCGTCGACAAGAACACCAAGGTCATCACCCAGGGCATGACCGGTGAGACCGGCACCTTCCACACCCAGCAGGCGCTCGCCTATGGCACGCAGATGGTCGGCGGCGTGACCCCCGGAAAGGGCGGCACCGAGCATATCGGCCTGCCGGTGTTCGACACCGTCGCAGAGGCAGTCAGCAAGACCGGCGCCAGCGCGTCGGTGATCTATGTGCCGCCCCCCTTCGCCGCGGATTCGATCCTCGAGGCGATCGACGCCGAAGTGCCTCTGATCGTGACGATCACCGAAGGCATCCCGGTGCTCGACATGGTCAAGGTCAAGCGCGCGCTCTCTGGCTCCAAGTCGCGGCTGATCGGCCCGAACTGCCCCGGCGTTCTCACCCCCGGCGAGTGCAAGATCGGCATCATGCCCGGCAGCATCTTCTCCAAGGGCTCGGTCGGCGTCGTCTCGCGCTCGGGCACGCTCACCTATGAGGCGGTGTTCCAGACCACCAATGCGGGTCTCGGCCAGACCACCGCGGTCGGGATCGGCGGCGATCCGGTCAACGGCACCAACTTCATCGACGTGCTCGAGCTCTTCCTCGCCGACGAGGCGACCAAGTCGATCATCATGATCGGCGAGATCGGCGGCTCGGCCGAAGAGGAAGCCGCACAGTTCCTGATCGACGAGGCCAAGCGCGGCCGCAAGAAGCCGATGGCGGGCTTCATCGCCGGTCGCACCGCGCCTCCGGGCCGCCGCATGGGCCATGCCGGCGCGATCGTCTCGGGTGGCCAGGGCGGCGCCGAGGACAAGATAGCGGCGATGGAAGCCGCGGGCATCCGCGTCGCAGACAGCCCCTCGGAACTCGGCACCACGCTGGTCGAAGTGCTGAAGGGCTAATTTACAACGTTTGCGCTCCTATATTGTGGGTTATGTGAGCGCTAACACGAACGGACAGAATATCATGGGCTATGAGGGCCTCGACTTCGACGACATCGCCGGCGGCGTAAGCCCCGCCTTCGTCGAGACCATGTACCGCCGGTTCAAGGCCGATCCCGCTTCCGTCGAAGCGGGCTGGCGTGGCTGGTTCGAAGGACTGGAGAACACGGCGTCGGGTCCGAGCTGGGCGCGTCCCAACTGGCCGCTGAGCGAGACCGACGCGCTCACCGCCGGGCTCGATCCGACCCAGATGGAACCCGCGCCGGCGCCGACCAAGGGCAAGCCCGCGGCTCCCGCCCCGGCCTCCAGCGCCGCGCCGGTTTCCGAGGCGGCGATCGCCAAGGCCGCGGCCGATTCGATCCGCGCGATGCTGCTCATCCGCACCTATCGCGTGCGCGGGCACCTCGCCGCCAATCTCGATCCGCTCGGCCTGTCGCAGCGCCCGCTGCCCGAGGATCTGACCCCCGAATATCACGGGTTCGTCGGCGCCGATCTCGATCGGCCGATCTATCTCGGCGGCGTGCTCGGCCTCAGCTATGCGACCGTGCGCGAGATCGTCGAGATCCTGCGCGCGAACTACTGCGGCAATGTCGGCCTCGAATATATGCACATCGCCGATGTCGAGGAGCGCCGCTTCCTCCAGGATCGGATGGAGGGCAAGGACAAGGTCATCACCTTCACGCCGGACGGCAAGAAGGCGATCCTCTCCAAGGTGATCGAGGCCGAGCAGTGGGAACGCTTCCTCGGCAAGAAATATGTCGGCACCAAGCGCTTCGGCCTCGACGGCGGCGAAGCGATGATCCCGGCGATGGAATCGATCATCAAGTATGGCGGCTCGATGGGCGTGCGCGAGATCGTGTACGGCATGGCGCATCGCGGCCGGCTGAACATGCTCGCCAACGTCATGGCGAAGCCGTTTCGCGTGATCTTCCACGAATTCGGCGGCGGATCGGCCAATCCCGACGACGTGGCGGGCTCGGGCGACGTGAAGTACCACCTCGGCACCAGCACCGATCGCGAGTTCGACGGGATCAGCGTCCATATGTCGCTGGTTGCCAATCCCTCGCATCTCGAGGCGGCCGATCCGGTCGTGCTCGGCAAGGTCCGCGCGCTGCAGACGCTGCGCAGCGATCTGGGCGAGCATGAGCAGGTGCTGCCGGTGCTGATCCATGGCGACGCCGCGATGGCCGGCCAGGGCATCGTCTGGGAGTGCCTCGGCTTCTCGGGCATCCGCGGCTACAATACCGGCGGCTGCATCCACTTCATCATCAACAACCAGATCGGCTTCACGACGAGCCCGCAGTTCGCGCGCTCCTCGCCCTATCCATCGGATGTCGCCAAGGGCGTCCAGGCGCCGATCCTCCACGTTAACGGCGACGATCCCGAAGCCGTGACCTTCGCCTGCAAGGTCGCGATCGAGTTCCGCCAGAAGTTCCACCGCGACGTCGTGATCGACATGTGGTGCTATCGCCGCTTCGGCCATAACGAGGGCGACGAGCCCAGCTTCACCCAGCCGCTGATGTACGCGAAGATCAAGCAGCATCCCGGCGTGAGCGACATCTATGCCAGGCGCCTGATCGGCGAAGGCGTGGTCGACCAGGGTTTCGTCGACGAGCGGACCCATCAGTTCACCACCCTGCTCGAAGGCGAGTTCGAGGCGGGCAAGTCGTATCTGCCCAACAAGGCGGACTGGTTCGCCGGGCGCTGGTCGGGCCTAGGCGCCCCCGCCGACGCCGAGAGCGCGCGCCGCAGCGTCGACACCGGTATCGAGAAGAAGCTGTTCGACAGCCTCGGCCGCACGCTGACCGACGTTCCCGAAGGCCTGGAGATCCACAAGACGCTGGCCCGCGTGATCGACGCCAAGCGCGAGATGTTCAAGTCGGGCGCGAATTTCGACTGGGCGACCGGCGAGGCCCTGGCCTTCGGCGCGCTGCTGTCGGAAGGCTATGGCGTGCGCCTGTCGGGCCAGGATTCGGGCCGCGGCACGTTCAGCCAGCGCCACGCCGTCTGGGTCGATCAGAAGACCGAGGCGAAATACGTCCCGCTCTCGACGATCCCGCACGGCAATTTCGAGGTGCTGGATTCGCCGCTCTCCGAATATGGCGTGCTCGGCTTCGAATATGGCTATGCCTCGGCGGACCCCAAGGCGCTGGTGCTCTGGGAAGCGCAATTCGGCGATTTCGCCAATGGCGCACAGATCATGATCGACCAGTTCGTCGCCGCGGGCGAGGCCAAGTGGCTGCGCGCCAACGGCCTCGTGATGCTGCTGCCGCACGGCTATGAAGGCCAAGGCCCCGAGCACAGCTCGGCGCGTCCGGAGCGCTTCCTCCAGCTCTGCGCGCAGGACAATATGCAGGTCGTCAACATCACGACGCCGGCGAACTATTTCCACCTGCTCCGCCGCCAGATGCACCGCAACTTCCGCAAGCCGCTGGTGCAGATGACCCCTAAGTCGCTGCTGCGCCACAAGCTCGCGGTGTCGAAGGCCGAGGATTTCCTGGGCGACAGCCACTTCATGCGCATCCTGTCCGATCCCGCGGCCCCGGCCGACAAGGACGTGAAGCGCCTCGTGCTGTGCACCGGCAAGGTCGCCTATGACCTGATGGAAGCGCGCGACGCCGCTGGCGACGAGAACACCGCGATCGTCCGCGTCGAGCAGCTCTATCCGTTCCCGGGCGAGCCGCTCACCGCACGCCTCCAGCGCATGACCAATGTCGAGGAAGTGGTCTGGGCGCAGGAAGAGCCGAAGAACAACGGCTACTGGTTCTTCGTCGAGCCGTTCATCGAACAGTGCCTGGTCGATGCCGGCGTCAAGCCGCAACGCGCGCGCTATGCCGGCCGCGCCGCGGCAGCATCGCCCGCCACCGGCCTGATGAAGCGCCACCAGATGGAGCAGGCCGCGCTTGTCGCGGACGCGCTCGGTCACAATGTCCGTGAAGAAATCCGCCGAACCCGGAAAGGTTGAGAATGGCTACCGACGTCAAGGTCCCCGTACTGGGTGAATCGATCACCGAAGCTACTTTGGGTGAATGGCTCAAGAACCCCGGCGATCCCGTGAAGGCGGATGAGCCGATCGCCAGCCTCGAGACCGACAAGGTCTCGGTCGAGGTGCCCTCACCGGTCGCCGGCGTGATGGGCCAGCAGCTGGTCAAGGTCGGCGAGACGGTCGAGGTCGGCGCGCTGATCGCGCTGATCGAGGGCGAAGGCGCCGCCGCGGCGCCTGCCGCTGCCCCGGCACCTGCCGCCGCGCCGGCACCCACCCCGGCACCCGCTGCCTCACCTGCCCCGGCGGGCGATGTCGAGGCTGCGGCGCTGTCGCCGTCGGTCCGCCGCGCCGTGCTCGAAACGGGTGTCGATCCCTCGACGGTGCAGGGCACCGGCAAGGACGGCCGCCTGACCAAGGACGACGTGATCGCCGCCGCGAGCAGCAAGCCTGCAGCCGCTCCGGCACCTGCCGCCGCGCCGGCTCCGGTCGCTGCTGCCGCCCCCGCCGGCGAGCGCCGCGAGGAGCGCGTCCGCATGACGCGCCTGCGCCAGACGGTCGCCAAGCGCCTCAAGGAAGCGCAGAACACCGCCGCGATGCTGACGACGTTCAACGACGTCGACATGACCGAGGTCATCGCCGCGCGCACCAAGTACAAGGATCTGTTCGAGAAGAAGCACGGCGTCCGCCTCGGCTTCATGGGCTTCTTCGTGAAGGCCGCCGTCCAGGCGCTGCGCGACATCCCCTCGGTCAATGGATCGATCGAAGGCGAGGAGATCGTCTATCACGACTATGCCGACATCTCGGTCGCGGTCTCCGCGCCCCAGGGCCTGGTCGTCCCGGTGATCCGCGACGCGCAGAATCTGTCGGTCGCCGGCATCGAGAAGACGATCGGCGATTTCGGCAAGCGCGCCAAGGACGGCACGCTCAAGATGGAAGAGATGAAGGGCGGCACCTTCACCATTTCCAACGGCGGCGTGTTCGGCTCGCTGATGTCGACCCCGATCATCAACCCGCCTCAGTCGGCGGTGCTCGGCCTCCACCGCATCGAGGACCGCCCCGTGGTCCGCGACGGCCAGATCGTCGTCCGCCCGATGATGTATCTCGCGCTCAGCTATGATCACCGCCTGATCGACGGCCGTGAGGCGGTCACCTTCCTCGTCGCGCTCAAGAACGCGATCGAGGACCCGACCCGACTGCTGATCGACCTGTAAGTTTCGCTGCCGAAACACCATATTCCGTTCGGGCTGAGCCTGTCGAAGCCCCGTCCTTCCCCGGAAGGCGAAGAAGCAGAACAGCCCTTCGACAGGCTCAGGGCGAACGGAGTTAGAGATGGCAGAGTTTGATTTCGACGTCCTGGTGATCGGCTCCGGCCCCGGCGGCTATGTCGCGGCGATCCGTGCGGCGCAGCTCGGCCTGCGCACCGGTTGCGTCGAGAGCCGCGAGACGCTGGGCGGCACCTGCCTCAATGTCGGCTGCATCCCGTCCAAGGCGCTGCTCAACGCGTCCGAGCTGTTCTACGAGGCCGCCTCGGGGGCGCTCGCCAAGCATGGCGTCAAGCTGGGCGCGGTCGAGCTCGACCTACCGGCCATGATGGCCGACAAGGACAAGGCCGTGAAGGGCCTGACCGGCGGCATCGAGTTCCTGTTCAAGAAGAACAAGGTCGAATGGGTGAAGGGCCTCGGCACCTTCGTCGACGCGCACACCGTCCAGGTCGGCGACCGCACCGTCACCGCCAAGAATATCGTCATCGCCACCGGCTCGTCGGTCACCCCGCTTCCGGGCGTCGAGATCGACCAGAAGGTCGTCGTCGACTCCACCGGCGCGATCGCGCTGGAGAAGGTGCCCGAGCACATGGTCGTGATCGGCGGCGGCGTGATCGGCCTCGAGCTCGGCTCGGTCTGGCAGCGCCTCGGCGCCCGGGTCACCGTGGTCGAGTTCCTCGACCAGCTGCTCCCCGGCATGGACGGCGAGGTCCGCAAGGAAGCCGCACGCATCTTCAAGAAGCAGGGCATGGAGATCAGGCTCTCCACCAAGGTCACCGGCGTCACCGTCAATGGCGGCAAGGCGACCGTGACGATCGAGCCTTCGGCCGGCGGCGCCGCCGAGACGCTCGAAGCCGATGCGGTGCTCGTCTCGATCGGCCGCAAGCCCAACACCGACGGCCTCGGCCTCGACAAGATCGGCCTCGCCACCAATGCGCGCGGCCAGGTCGAGACCGATCACCGCTTCCAGACGACGGTCCCCGGCGTCTGGGCGATCGGCGACGTCATCCCCGGCCCGATGCTCGCGCACAAGGCCGAGGACGAAGGCATCGCCGTCGCCGAGAACATCGCCGGCCTCACCGGCATCGTGAATCATGACGTGATCCCGAGCGTGGTCTACACGCATCCCGAGATCGCCGGCGTCGGCCTCACCGAGGAGCAGGCGAAGGAAAAGGGCGAGATCAAGGTCGGCAAGTTCCCGATGGCGGGCAACAGCCGCGCCAAGGCGATCGACGACACGGTCGGCTGGGTGAAGGTGATCGCCGATGCCAAGACCGATCGCGTGCTCGGCGCCTGGATCATCACCTCGGTCGCTGGCACGATGATCGCGCAGGTCGCCCAGGCGATGGAGTTCGGCGCGACCAGCGAGGACATCGCCTATACCTGCCACGCCCACCCGACCCATTCGGAGGCGATCAAGGAAGCCGCGATGGCGGTGCTCGGCAAGCCGATCCACGTCTGAGCGGGCAATCAGCGGAATCCGAAAGCGCCGCCGGTCCCGCGACCGGCGGCGTTTCGCGTTTCCGGCGCCGCCTACTCCGCCGGCAGGACCCGCTTGTCGCCTCGCGTCGCCGCGGCGATCGCCACGGTCAGCACCGCGCTCGCCACCGGCGCGAGCCACAGCGCGTTCCATCCCCAGCGCAAATGGCTCGCCGCGCCGAATACCACGCCGGCCAGGAATCCTGTCCACAGCGCCAGATAGGGCACCCAGGCCCAGCGGTCGGGATCGCCCATCAGCGCGTTCGCCAGCTTCTGGCCGACGCGGACCAGCGAGCCGGTCATATAGGTCACGCCGATCGTTACCTCGCCGTCGCGGTTGAACACGCCGTTCTCGGTGCCCATCGCCGCGGCGAGCAGGAGCAGCACGATCGGGCCGGGCGCCACGCTCGCCAGCCCCGCGGCGAGCAGCAGCAGGATCGTCACCGCCAGCATCACCCCGGCCTTGGCGCGCTCGGGCGCCGCGCGGAGGATCACGCTCGACAGGATCACACCGGAGATGAAGCTCATCACCAGCGCCCCGGCGGTCAGCGCGGACGCCGCATCGCCGGTCCCGAGCCCGACGCCCAGGCGCGTCGAATTGCCGCTCATGAACGAGGCGAAGAATCCGCCCAGACTGGTAAAGGCCAGCGCGTCGACAAAGCCGGCGAGCGCGGCGAGGCACACCGCGATCACGATCAGCGGAGACTCGGTACGTTGCATCCCGCCTATCTGCTACAGCCGCGCGCATGCCGCCAGAGGCAGTTTGACTTGGGCGCCCTCGCCAAGCGAAACCAGCGCCCATGCCCGCACCCCTCCCCATCCCCGTCGGCCCGATCCTGCCCTGGCTCGACCTGTTCGGCATCGCCGTCTTCGCCGCCACCGGAGCGCTCGCGGCGGCGCGGCGCGAGCAGACCTTCGTCACGCTCGCCTTTTTCGCGCTGATCACCGGGGTCGGCGGCGGCACAATCCGCGACCTGCTGATCGGCGCGCCGGTCTTCTGGGTGCACGACACGCGCGTCGCCGGGCTCTGCCTCGCCGTCGCGGTGGCGGTGTGGTTCACGCCGCAGCGCTGGTGGACCAGCAATGTGTTCGACTGGCTCGATGCCGCGGGACTTGCCGCCTATGCCGCGTTCGGCGCAGCCAAGGCGATGGGCTATGGCATCCCGCCGGTCCCCGCCGCGGTGATGGGCGTGGTCACCGCCTGCGCAGGCGGCATCATCCGCGACGTGCTGGCGGGCGAACCCTCGATCCTGATGCGCCCGGAGCTCTACGTCACCGCCGCCGCGCTCACCGCCGTGCTCCAGGTCGGCCTCACTTTGGCAGGGCTGCCTCTGTTCGTCGCCGGACTGATCGCCGCCGCCGGCGGCTTTGTGCTCCGTGCCGCGGCGATCCACTGGAAGCTCGGCCTGCCCGCCTATCGCGGGAGACGCTGAGGCGATTGCCTCGCTGCCCAGACGCACGCACACTGGCCGCATGGAACAGTCGAGTCGCGGCCATCAATCGCTGGCGTACGGCGAAACCGAGCGCCAGGCCGGGCGCGCCGAAGACGCGCGCCGCGCCTTTAGCGAGGCCATCGCGCAGTTCCGCGCCGAGGGCGACCTTCCCGGCGAGGCGAAGTCGTTGACCCGCCAGGCGCAGATCGCCCGCGATACCGGCCATCTCGATTGGGCGCTGCACGATCAGATCCAGGCGATCGCGTTGTTCCGCCGGATCGGCGATGGCCCCGCGCTGGCGCATGCCCTGCGCCATGCCGGCGACATGTTCGCCGAACAGGGCCAGCTGGCACATGCCACCGCGCATTTCCACGAGGCTCTCGATCTCTACCGCGCGGGCATCGAGACGCCGCCGCTCGATTTCCCCAATGCACTGCGCAGCGTCGCGCTGCTCGCCGAATCGTTGGACGAACCCGCCGAAGCCCGCCGCTATTGGGCAGAAGCGCGCGAGCTCTATGCCGGGCTGGATGCGCTGTTCGATGGCGAGAATGCAGGCGTGCGCGAGGCAGAGGCGCATCTGGCCGCGCTGGCCGGCTAGGCCTGCGCCGGCCTAGTCGGCGAGCAGCCAGGCCAGCGCCGCCTCGCGGTCCTCGAACACCACCAGGTCGGGACGAGCCTCGCGGACGCGGTGCGCCTGCATGCGGATCAGCGCCGTCGAGGCGACCACCGCGAGCTTGCGCGACCACAGGTTGCGTACGACGGGATTGGCGAAGGTATCCTTGATCATGTCGACGGCCGCAGCCGGTGCGACCTGCAGACCGGTCAGATCATAGAGCGTGGCATGCTGGCCCGCAGCGGCGCCGAGCGAGCGCACCGCCTCGCGGATTTCCTCGCCCACCCAGGCCACGTCCTCCGGCATCAGGATGCCACTGATCCGCACGTCGACCAGCTTGCGCCGATGGTCGACCTGGATGCTGTGCGAAAGCTTTTCTTGCATGAAATTAGATATAGAAAGCTTTTGCTGACAAAGCGTTGAACGAACGCGGTTAGACCCGCACCACGCCCACGTCGCTGAATTTCTTGGGCTCGGCCGGCGGCACGGTCGGTTCGTTCAGCTGGACCTGCCAGAAGCCGACATCGATCCACTGACCATGCTTGAAGCCGACCTCGCGATAGACCCCCGCGCGGCGGAAACCCACAGCCTCGTGCAGCTTGATCGACCGGTCGTTGGGCAGGGTAATCGCGCCGATCGCATGGACGAAGCCTTGCGCGCGCAGCGTGTCGACCAGCGCGGCGTAGAGCAGCCGCCCCACTCCCGAACCGCTTGACGCGTCGGTCAGGTAGATCGAGGTCTCGCAGACATAGCGATACGCCGGACGGTCGCGGAACTTGGAGGCATAGGCATAGCCGATCACGCCACCGCCGTCGGGATCGCCATTGGTCGCCACCATCCAGGGATAGAGCCCGTCGCTCGACGCCATCCGCGTCCGCATCGCCCGCGCGTCGGGCGGATCGATCTCGAACGAGGCGGTGCCGGTCAGCACGTGCGGCGCATAGATCGCGGCGATCGAGGCGGCATCCTCGGGCGTGGCGGCGCGGATCGCGATCATCGTACGATTTCCCCCAGTACGAGCTTGAGAAGGCTGAGGTCGTCGGCACGACCGACCGCCGGGCCGATCCCGGCGCATTCCAGGCACCGTGCCTGCACCGACCCGCCCGAGGCGAGACGCTTGGCGTCGCCCAGCGCCTGCGCCAGCATTGCGCGGCGCTCGGTGGCGATCCGGGCATAGGCGTCCTCGCCCGCCGGCTGATCGGCCCAATCATCGTCGTCATCGTCGCCGGTGTCGCGCAGCAACCCGGCCAGGAAGGTCACCCAGCTGCTCGACTGTTTCTCGAGATAGACCGGATGGACCTTGGCCGGGTCGAGCTTGGCGCGCTTCGCCGCCTCGGCGATAGCGTCCGAAAGCCCGCCGAACCGGTCGACCAGCCCGAGCTGATGCGCGACTCCGCCGATCCATACGCGGCCCTGGCCGATCTCGTCGACGCGCGCGGGCGTCAGCTTGCGCGACTGGGAGACGAGCGAGATGAAGCGGCCATAGCCAGCCTCGATCGCCGATTGCAGGATGCGGTCCACCGCGGCGTTGGTCCCGCCATAGATGCTCGGCTGGCCCGAAAGCGGCGTGGTCTGCACGCCGTCGCTGGTCACGCCGATCTTGGCGAGGCTGTTCTCGAAAGTCGGCAATATGCCGAAGATGCCGATCGATCCGGTGATCGTGCTCGGTTCGGCGAAGATCGTGTCACCCGAGGTCGACACCCAATAGCCGCCGCTCGCCGCGAGGCTGCCCATCGACACCACCACCGGCAGGCCCTTCGCCTTGACCTGCAGCACCGCCTGGCGGATCTGCTCGGAGGCGAGCGCCGACCCGCCCGGCGAGTCGACGCGGACGACCAGCGCCTTCAGATTCTTGTTGGCCAGCCCCTTGAGGATCAGGCTGCTGATCGTGTCGCCGCCCGCATGGCCGGGGCCCGCCTTGCCGTCGACGATCTCGCCGGCGACGGTGATCACGCCGATCGCATCGCCGCCGCTCGGCGCCGGATTGGCGGCGAGCCAGTCACGCAGCCGGATCGCGTTGAAATTGCCTGCCACCTTGTCGGTACGCGCGCCGACGATCTGGGCGACGCGCTTGCCGAAGGCGATGCGGTCGCCGGTCTTGTCGACGATGCCATAGGCCAGGTTCGCCTGGGCGATATCGCCCTTGGCCCCGGCGATCACCTCGTCGGGCTTGGCGATGAACTCGGCGATCCGCGCCTTGGGCCGCGCCTTGGCGATTGATTGCTGCCACTGGCCCAGGATCGAACCGTAGAGCGCCTCGCTCGCCTCGCGTGCCTCGGGCGACATGTCGGCGCGGACATAGGGCTCGACCGCCGACTTGTACTTGCCGACCTTGTAGACATGCGCGGTGACGCCGAGCTTGTCGATCAGCCCCTTGTAATAGAGCTGGCGTCCGCCCGGGCCCATGAACATCGCGCCGCCCATCGGATGGACCCAGATCTCGTTGGCAGCCGATGCGATCTGATAGCTGTCGTCGGTATAGCCGGTGGCATAGGCGAGCACCTGCTTGCCGCTCGCGCGCACCCGCGCCACCGCATCGGTGACTTCGGTCACCGCGGCGGGATAGCCGCCCAGGAAGCGATCCATGTCGAGCACCACGGCCTTGACCCGCCCGTCGGTGCGCGCCGTATCGAGCGCGCGCAGCACGTCGCGCAGCCGGACCTGGCCCAGCGCCTTGCCGCCGCCGACATTCTGGAACGGATCGGGCTGTTCGGGCTGCTCCACCAGCGTGCCGTCCAGCGCGACGACCAGCGCCCCGTCGCGGATCGCCGCGGCATTGGGCTTGTGCGAAAGCGCGGCGAACAGTCCGGTGAAGAACAGGAGCAAGAGGACCAGGACCAGAAAGTCCTTGATCCCCACGAGAATTTTCCAAGCGCCTCGAACGAGCTTCACGTAATGGCTCCTGCCAGAAGAGGGCTTCCCTGCTACCGGATGCACGAAGCCGAGTAAACCGACTGTATTACCTCTCCAATACAGAAGATGATCGCATCGCCCCGCGCCGAAAACATATCGGCGCGGACCCGTTGACGAATAGGCAGGGGCTACGCATATGGCGGCCTGTTAGCACTCGGGGGATCTGAGTGCTAAGCACGAATCAACCTTCAAAGAGGAACCTGGCAATGAACTTCCGTCCGTTGCACGACCGCGTGCTCGTCCGCCGCGTCGAGGCCGAGGAAAAGACCGCCGGCGGCATCATCATCCCCGATACCGCCAAGGAAAAGCCGCAGGAAGGCGAAGTCGTCGCCGCCGGCACCGGCGCCAAGAGCGAGGACGGCAAGGTCACGCCGCTCGACGTCAAGGCCGGCGACCGCATCCTGTTCGGCAAGTGGTCGGGCACCGAGGTCAAGGTCAACGGTGAGGACCTGCTCATCATGAAGGAAAGCGACATCCTGGGCATTGTTGGCTGACGCCAACGGGTTGGGGATCATCGGATGATTCCAGCCCCCTCCACGAGTCAACTTCGTCAACCGACACATTTTTGAAAGGTCAGCCAACATGGCAGCCAAGGACGTGAAATTCAGCCGCGACGCGCGTGAGCGCATCCTGCGCGGCGTCGACATCCTCGCCGATGCGGTCAAGGTCACGCTGGGACCCAAGGGTCGCAACGTCGTGATCGACAAGTCGTTCGGCGCTCCGCGCATCACCAAGGACGGCGTCACCGTCGCCAAGGA
>CBIHNZ010000066.1:0-19776 GCA_966211615.1 uncultured Sphingomonas sp. | reverse complement strand
GGCTTGAGATCTCCAATTGTCGACCCTCACGCCCCCTTGTGCAACGCAACAAAGCGTTGCAGCATGGAACCAGTCGGGTCCTCCGGCACTTGGGAGCGTTGATGGCGACAAGCGGGGCGTTCGACGAAATCTGGGGGCATGGCGGGCCCGAAGACCCCCGTCCCGAATTTGCCGCGCTCTCGCAGTGGGTGGCCGACACGCCCTCCGCCGAACTCCATCGCCGCCAGCAATCCGCCGAAGCCGCATTCCGCCAATTGGGCATCACCTTCGCCGTCTATGGCGACAGCGACGCCGCCGAGCGGATCATCCCGTTCGACATCGTGCCCCGCATCTTCCTGCAGAGCGAATGGCAGCGGCTGAGCGAAGGGCTGGTCCAGCGCGTCGAGGCGATCAACGCCTTTCTCGAGGATATCTACGGCAAGCGCCGCATCCTCGCGGAGGGCGTGATCCCGCCCGAGCTGGTCTATAACAACGACCAGTTCCGCCCCGAGGTCGACGGCATCCGCCCGCCGCACGGCGTATGGGCGCATATCTGCGGCATCGACCTGGTCCGCGTCGGCCCCGACGAATTCTATGTGCTCGAGGACAATGCCCGCACCCCTTCGGGCGTCTCCTACATGCTCGAGAATCGCGAGGCGATGATCCGCCTCTGCCCCGAGCTGTTCCGCGACTTCCGCGTCGCGCCGGTGGACAGCTATCCGGACATGCTGCTGGCGACGATGCGGTCGGTCGCGCCGGGCAACAAGGCCAAGCCGGTCTGCGTCGTGCTGACCCCCGGCCATTTCAACTCGGCCTATTACGAGCACAGCTTCCTGGCGGATTCGATGGGCGTCGAGCTGGTCGAGGCGGCGGACCTGGTGGTCGATGACGATATCGTCTGGATGCAGACGATCGGCGGTCGGGTCCGCATCGACGTGATCTATCGCCGTATCGACGACGATTACCTCGATCCGCTCACCTTCCGCCCGGATTCGATGCTCGGCGTGCCCGGGCTGATCGCCGCCTATCGTGCCGGCAATGTCGCGATCCTCAACGCACCGGGCAACGGCATCGCCGACGACAAGGCGATCTACAGCTACATGCCCGAGATCGTCCGCTTCTATTCGGGCGGCGAGGCGAAGCTGCCCAATGTCGAGACCTTCCGCTGCCGCGAGCGGCAGGCGCTCCAATATGTGCTCGATCATCTGTCCGAGCTGGTGGTGAAGCTGGTCGACGGATCGGGCGGCTATGGCATGCTGGTCGGCCCTACCGCGACCAAGCAGCAGATCGAGGATTTCCGCGCCGCGCTGATCGCCGAGCCGCACCGCTATATCGCCCAGCCGACCCTGGCGCTGTCCACCGTCCCGACATTGACCGAATCCGGACTGGCGCCGCGCCATGTCGATTTCCGCCCCTTCGTGCTGACTGGCAGCGACGGCGTCCGCGTCGCACCCGGCGGCCTGACCCGCGTCGCGCTCCAGGCGGGCTCGCTGGTGGTCAATTCGAGCCAGGGCGGCGGCACCAAGGACAGCTTCGTGCTGATGGACGACGGGACGGGCCAGGCACAGAGCCAGTCCCAGAGCCAGGGAGCCTGACGCGATGCTGATGCTCTCGCGCACCGCATCGGCGCTCTACTGGCTCGGTCGCTATGTCGAGCGCGCCGATTTCGTGGCCCGGCTGGTCGAGGCCACGATCCGCCTCGACGCGCTTTCGGCGCGCCCCGCCGGCGAGGCCGCCTGGCAGAGCGCGCTCGCGGTCAGCTATACCGAAGAGGCGTTCGCGGCGACCGGCCAGAGCGTCACCCAGCCGCATGTCGCGCGCTTCCTTACGCTCGACGCGACCAACCAGGGTTCGATCATCCGCTGCCTCGAAAAGGCGCGCAACAAGGCCCGCGCGGTGCGCACCGCGCTCACCCGCGAGGCGTGGACCGCGATCAACCGCGCCTGGTGGCTGTTCCAGAGCCGGACCTCGACCGGCGGCGCGACCGAGACGCTCAGCCTGCTCGAGCAGATCAAGGGTGAGACCCGCGGCTTCGAAGGCGCGACGCACCGGATGATGCGCAACGAGGCGACCCTGCTGATCCAGCTCGGCGCCGCGGTCGAGCGCGCGGACAACACCGCACGGCTGGTCGACGTCAAATACCACCTGCTGCTTCCCGCGGGCGAGCCGGTCGGCGGCGTGGTCGATCGCGACCAGTGGACGACCATCCTCCAGACGGTGTCGGCGGTGACTGCCTATCGCTGGCTCTATTCGGAGGGCCTCCAGCCCGCCAACGTCATCGACCTGCTGATCAGTCGCTTCGAGCTGCCGCGCAGCCTGGCAGCGTGCGTCGAGGAGGCCGTCGGGCTGCTCAGCCAGCTCGCCAAGCGGACCGGGCTGCAGGGCGAGGCCGATCGCATGGCACGGGCACGCATGGCGCGGATGCAGAAGACGCGGACCTCCGAGGTGATCGTCAGCGGGCTGCACGAATATCTCGGCGCGTTCATCGCCGAGAACGAGATGCTCAACGACGCCATCGCGCGCCAGTTCAGGTTCATCTGATGAGAATAGCTGTCGATCATCGCAGCCATTATCGCTTCAGCCAGCCCCAGGCGCGGATCGTGCAGATGCTGCGGCTCACGCCGTGCGACACGCAGGACCAGACGGTGGTGAGCTGGATGGTCGGCGTCGATTGCGACGCGCGGCTGCGCGACGCGGTGGACGGTTTCGGCAATGCCGTGACCATGCTCTATGCCGAGGGGCCGATCGAGGCGCTCGACGTGACCGTCACCGGCGAAGTGCTGACCACCGACTCGAGCGGGCTGGTGCGCGGTTCGAACGAACCGCTGCCGCCCATGCTCTATCTGCGCACCACGCCACGCACGCTGCCGAGCGCGGCGATCACCGCCTTTGCGCAGGAAAGCGCCGCCGATGCCCGCGATGCACTCGACCGGCTGCACCGGTTGAACGCCGCACTCCACGCGCGCTTCCCGCGGATGAAGGATTGCACCGACAACGGTGCTACGGCCGCCGACGCCTTTGCCGGCAAGGCACGAACCTCGCGCGACGTTGCGCAGATCTTCATCGCCGCCGCGCGTGGCCTGGGCGCGCCGGCGCGCTACGTCTCGGGCTATCAGGGCGACGGCACCGCGCATTATGCGCCGCATGGCTGGGCCGAGGCGCATGTCGAGGGGCTCGGCTGGGTCGGCTTCGATCCCGTCACCGGCCTGTCGCCGGGCGAGAGCTATGTCCGCGTCGCGGTGGGGCTGGACGCCGACGGCGCCGCCTCGATCGCCGGCACGCGGATAGGGTCGGGCGAGGAAGCGCTCGACATCGATCTCAGCGTCGAGCAGCTCGGCAGCGAAGAGTAGCTTCTTTCTCCGTCACCCCGGACCGGTTCCGGGGCCCACCCCGCCTGGCGCGGAGCGGTTGAGCCCCTTGTCCGTCGCGAGAGGCCTTGTGGGCCCCGGAACAAGTCCGGGGTGACAAATAGAATGGAGCCAGACTTGTTCAGGCAAGCTCGCGGACGCGGACCGGGCTCGGCATCGACACGTCCTGGTCGTCATCGGCGAGCAGCGCCCAGCCATGCGGGCCCAGCACCTCGATCGGGCGGAAGCGCGTCTTGTACGCCATCCGCTCGCTGCCCTTCACCCAATAGCCGAGATAGACATAGGGCAGGCCCGCGCTCCGCGCGCGCAGGATGTGATCCATGATGATGTAGTTGCCCAGCCCCGGCCGGCCTTCGTCGTCGGCCAGGAAGAAGCTGTAGATCATCGAGAGGCCGTCGGCCTGCTGATCGGTGATGCAGGCGCCGACCAGCCGCCCGGGCTTCCCGTCGACCGAAGGCTCGCGATATTCGATCACATAGGAGCTGACCGGCGACTGCTCGACCATGTCGGCATAGTCGTTCTCGTCCATCGCGGCCATGCCGCCGCCCGGGTGGCGCGCCGAGAGATAGCGGTGGAGCAGCGCATATTGCTCCTCGGTCGCCCAGGGCTTGCAGGCGGTCACTTCGAGGTCGGAATGGCGCTTGAGCAGCTTGCGCTGCGTGGCGTTGGGCTTGAATTCGTCGCCGACGACGCGGACCGAGACGCAGGCCGTGCAACCCGCGCAGCTCGGCCGGTACGCAACCGACTGGCTGCGGCGGAAGCCAATGCGGCCCAGCGCATCGTTGAGCTCGCCCGCATGCTGGCCCGAAAGCTCGGTGAAGATCTTCCGCTCCTGCCGCCCGGGCAGATACGGGCACGGCGAGGGGCTGGTGACGAAGAATCTCGGGAAACGGGAAAGTGCGGTCACCGCTTGTGCATCCCTTGCTCGCAACTGGGCCGAACTGGCCTTCGAACACGACTATGAAGCGGTAATATGATGATGAAAAGCCGCTTTACCATGAAAGAGAGTTAACGGCGGGCTGGGGATATTTGTTGGCAAATGCAGCACTTGGCCGCAGCCGCGAACGGCGTGCCGCGAGGGCGATCCCTCGATAGGACACCAGTATATCCGCCGAGTCGCGAAAGGTGAATCGAGCGCCGACTCGGTTCGTCGCGCATCCGATTCGCTTCATCCCTCTATTGTAGAAAACTGGAGTCACTCCTCCGTCCGTCATCCCGGACCTGGTCCGGAATCCACGGTCCGCATGCGCCGCGCCAGTGGCTCGATCGCTTCGCGCGGCCGCTAGGTGGGCCCCGGACCAGGTCCGGGGTGACGAAACGAAGCCGGTTAGGCCAGCTCGACCTGGCTCACCTCATATTGCGCGCGGCGCAGCGCGGTGATCAGCCGGTCGAGATGGTTGCGGTCGCGCGTCTCGCATTCGATGTCGGTGATCAGGCCCTTGGCCGGCAGCGTCGTGAAGACGCGCTGGTGATAGACCTCGATGATGTTGACGCCCTGCTCGTGGAAGATGCGCGCGACATTGTAGAGCGCCCCGGGCCGGTCCTGGAGCCGGATGCGCAGCCGCGCCAGCCGGCCCGACCGGGCGAGATCGCGCAGCAGCACATTGGCGAGCAGCCGCGTGTCGATATTGCCGCCGCACAATATGGTGCCGACCACCTTGCCCCGGAAGCGCTCGGGCTCGGAGAGCAAGGCCGCGAGGCCAGCGGAACCGGCACCCTCGACCACGGTCTTCTCGATCTGGAGAAGCAGGCTCACGGCCTCTTCCAGCCGCCGCTCGCTCACCAGCACGATGTCGTCGACCAAGGTCTCGACCATCTTCGAGGTGATCGCGCCGGGCTCCTTCACCGCGATGCCCTCGGCGAGTGTATCGCCGGCGCAGGGCATGTCGGTGTGGCGGATGCGGTTGTACATCGAGGGATAGAGCTCGGCTTCGACGCCGACCACCTCGAGCATGCGGCCCTCGGACTTGGCGACGACCGCGCAGCCCGAGATCAGCCCGCCGCCGCCGATCGGGATCACCAGCGTGTCGAGATCGGGCACGTCCTCGAGCATCTCGAGCGCCGCGGTGCCCTGCCCGGCGATGATCCGCGGATCGTCGAACGGATGGACGAAGGTATAGCCATGCTCGGCCTCGAGCTTGCGCGAATGGGCGTAGGCCGCGTCGAAGGTCTCGCCTTCCAGGATCACGGTCGCGCCGTGCCCCTCGGTCTGGGTGATCTTCACCGTCGGCGTATTCCTGGGCATCACGATCGTGCTCGGGATGCCGAGCCGCGTCGCATGATAGGCCAGGCCTTGCGCGTGATTGCCCGCCGACGCCGCGATCACGCCTTTCGAGCGCGCTTCCTCATCGAGCTGGAGCAGGGTGTTGAGCGCACCGCGCTCCTTATAGGCCGCGGTGAATTGGAGATTCTCGAACTTGAGATAGACCGTCGCGCCGGTCAGCTCCGACAGCGTCTTGCTCACCAGCGTGGGGGTGCGGACCACCGCGCCGCTAATCCGCTTCGCAGCCTCGCGCACATCGTCGATGGACACGGGGAGCGGA
Organism: uncultured Sphingomonas sp.; assembly: GCA_966211615.1. GTDB lineage: Bacteria > Pseudomonadota > Alphaproteobacteria > Sphingomonadales > Sphingomonadaceae > Sphingomonas. The sequence continues at coordinate 13,886 of CBIHNZ010000066.1, read as the reverse complement.
GCTGTCGCAGGGACGGTCTTGGTAGCCATGGTCTGCCCGCCTAGACCATCTGGCGCGGCGTTGGAACAGGCCCTATGCCCCAAATCCATGCTGAACCTCACCAAGCGGCTGCTGATCGCCGCCGCCCTGCTTCTCGCTCCCGCCGCGCATGCCGACGGGCTGATCGAAAACGTCAATGGCGAGACGCTGACCACCAACGGCGAAGTGGTCCACTTCACCGGCCTGTTGATCGGCCGCGACGGCAAGGTCACGCAACTGCTCAAGAGCGGTGAAAAGCGTCCCAAGAAGCTCGAGTGGAGGATCGACATGGGCGGCAAGACGCTGCTGCCCGGCATGATCGACGCGCATGGCCATGTCATGGGCCTGGGGTCCCAGCTCGAACTGCTCGATCTCAGCGCCACGTCCTCGCTCGAAGAGGCGCTGGGCAAGATCCGTGAATATGCCGCCGCGCATCCGAACAAATGGGTGATCGGCCGCGGCTGGAACCAGGAGAAGTGGAAGCTCGGTCGCTTCCCTACTGCAGCAGAACTCGACGGTGCCGTCGCCGATCGCCCGGTATGGCTGGAACGTATCGACGGCCATGCCAGCTGGGCGAACAGCCGCGCGATCGAACTCGCCGGAGTCACCGCGGCTACCAAGGATCCCGCGGGCGGGCGCATCGAGCGCGGCGCGAGCGGCAAGCCCGACGGCGTGTTCGTCGACGGCGCCATGAGACTGATCGACAAGGTCGTACCCGGCCCCACGCCGCGCGAGCGCAACGCCGCTTTCCTCGCCGCGCAGGACAGGCTGCTCTCGCTCGGCATCACCGCAACCACCGACATGGGCACCTCGGTCGACGACTGGAACACCTATCGCCGCATGGGCGATCTGGGCCTGCTGAAGGTCCGCATCATGAGCTATGCGAGCGGGGTCGAGACCGCGCTCGCCGTCGCCGGCCAGGGGCCGACGCCATGGCTCTATGGCGATCGCCTGCGGATGGGCGGGATCAAGCTGTACGACGACGGCGCGCTCGGCTCGCGCGGCGCCTGGCTCAAGGCCGATTATGCCGATGCGCCGGGGCAGAAGGGCCTGGGCTTCCTCTCGGACGACCAGCTCCTCAACATGATGACGCGCGGCAGCATGGACGGCTTCCAGATCGCGGTCCACGCGATCGGCGACCGCGCCAACCAGCAGGTGCTCGACGCGATCGAGGTGCTGTCGGACACCTATAAGGATGATCGCCGCTGGCGGATCGAGCATGCCCAGATCGTCGATCCCAAGGACCTGCCGCGCTTCGGCAAGTTCGGCATCATCGCCTCGATGCAGCCTGTCCATCAGACCAGCGACCGTCTGATGGCGGAGGCGCGGCTCGGCCCGGACCGCCTGGGCGGCGCCTATGCCTGGCGCTCGATGCTCAGGAACGGCGCCAAGCTCGCCTTTGGTTCGGACTATCCGGTCGAGAGCCCCGATCCCTGGGCCGGCTGGGCGGCGTCGTTCACCCGCCAGGACGCCGACATGCAGCCGTTCGGCGGCTGGCGCCCCGAAGAGGCAGTGACGCGCGAGCAAGGCTGGGCCGGCTTCACCACGGGCGCCGCCTATGCCGGGTTCGCCGAGGACAAGATCGGCCATCTCGCACCGGGCATGCGCGCGGACTTCGTGATCGTCGATCGCGATCCGCTGCTCGCAGGGCCCAGCGAGTTGCGCGGCACCCAGGTGATCGAGACCTGGGTCGGCGGTCAGCGGGCCTGGCAGAAGAAATAAGGTGAGCGCGAACCCGTTCCGGCTCGCCCTGCTGGCGGGCGCAAATTGGCGCGAGCGCAGCATTGCCTCGATCGGTGCGCTGGTCGGCATCGGCCTGGCCGCGCTGGTCAGCACGATGGTCGCCGGCACGCCGGGCACGGCAGCGCTGCTGGCCGCGCCGATCGGCGCTTCGGCCGTGCTCCTGTTCGCGGTGCCGACCAGCCCGCTCGCACAGCCCTGGCCGATCATCGGCGGCAATATCGTATCGCTGGTGGTGGGCGTCGCGGTGGCGCATGTGCTGGGGCATGGCGCTTTTGCCGCTGGAGCCGCGGTGGGCCTTGCGATCCTCGCCATGTCGGTGCTGCGCTGCCTGCATGCTCCCGGGGGCGGGACGGTTCTGCTGCCGGTGCTGGGCGGGCCCGCGATCCTTGCCCATGGCTACGCCTTCGCGCTGGTGCCGGTGGGTCTCAACGCCGCCTTGCTCGTCGTGACCGGGCTGATCTTCCACCGCTTCTCGGGCCACAGCTATCCGCATCGCGCCCCGCAGCTGACCGGTCGCCCGCGCCTGCTTGCCGAGGATATCGATGCGGCCCTGACCGAGACCGGCGAGGCGTTCGACGTCAGCGTCGAGGATCTCCAGGCCTTGCTCGAACGCGCCGAGCGCCACGCGATACTGCGGCGGCGCAAATAAGGCGGCCGCGGCCCTTTCGAACCGCGGCCGTCCTTCCCGATCAAATGACGGCGAGCTTGCCGTTCATGCGGATCGGGCGCGCCATGTTGAAGTAGTTGGGCGAGGTCGCCATCACCGCGCGGTGGATCTCCTCGAACTGGTCGGGCGTGCCGTTGCCGGCGATGCGCACGACATAGTCGATCTGCTCGTAACCGGGCGACACGCCGTCATCGAGGCCCAGGAACCCGCGCAGATCGAGCTGCCCGGTGGTCTCGATTTCGAGTGTGTCGAGCGTGATCCCGTGCATCGCCGCGCCCGCGACATAGCCCACGGTCATGCAGGCATTGACCGCCGCCATCAGCAGCTCCTGCGGATTGGGCGCCTTGTTGAGCCCGAGCAGCTCCTCGGGCTCGTCGGCGACGATCTCGAAGTCTCGCACGATCTTCTCGCCGCCGAGCACGATCTCGGACACCTTGCTGCAACTGCCGGTCTGGCCGGTCCATCGCGTCGAGACCGCGAAGCGCACCAGCGCCTTGCTCGGATCGGCGCCGATCTCGCCGACGACCTGGCCCAGCGCATCGAGATCGATGCCGTTCACGACATTGCGGGTCATCACGTCTTGCATGTTCATTCTCCCGTTGTTGATTGGGTGTTGATCAGAAAAATGCGGGGGCGACGGCGTCGATGCGGTCGCGCGCCGCGGTCGAGATCGCGCCGAGCGTGGCGCGGAACCTGGGGTGGACCATGCCGCTCCCCAGGTAGGTCCAGCGCGCCGCCTGGTGCTGTGCGGCCAGGAACGCGTCGCGATCCTCGGGCCCCAGCGTGCGCCCAGCGACGCGCTCGAATGCCGCCAGGTTTAGCTCGGCCTGGCTGGCGAGCCCGTTGTCGAGGAAGCTCCCGATCGAGAGATAGCCGTCGACCGCGGCGTCGATCTCCGCCGGGCTCCTGTCCTCGGCCAGCGCCTCGACGATCAGCGTGTCGAGCTTGGCGTGCTGCGCCTCCTCCATCCAGTGATGCCGGAGCAGGCTCTTGAACAGCGGATCGAGGCCGCGGTCGTCGCGGACGCTCTCGAGATAATGGTCCTGCGTCATCCACTCGATCTGCAGGACGACCAGCGCCACGCTCAGCGGATCGTGCCGCAATATCTCGTTCGCGATCGCCTCGCTCGGCCCGATCATCGCGCATTCCACCGGGAATCCGCGCTCGAATGCCTGGTGGAAGCGCTTGAACAGATGGATGTGCTTGGCTTCCTCCGACGCGAACTGGAGCAGCGCGCGGACGCGGTGATCGTCGTCGCGCAGCGAAGGCCGCGCATGATCGAGCAGGAACGGCAGGATCATTTCCTCGACCAGCCCGAACATGCGCAGATACTCGTGCCCGCGAATCTGGTTGAGCAGCCGACGTTCGTCGGCGCTCAACCCCGGCACCGCCCCGCTGCGGGCCAGTGCCTCGGGCAGGAAGGGCCGGGTGAAGTCCAGTTCGGCGTCGACCGGCATGACGTCGTCAAGCTGCCATGCGGCACGGGCGGAGACCGCCAGCACGCCGGGATAAGTGAAATCATGATACATAGTTGGATCCCTCTCCTGTTACGCGATGGGAAGAAGAGTAATGGTCAAGGCCAGAGTGGTACCCAAGCAGGCACCAGCAATGGATATGAGCTTCTGCGCTCGATAGATCTTGGGTTCAGACATGGGTTCATCCTCTAAAAAACAAAGGCATGCGGCCCCACGTTCGCAACACAAGCCTTCAATATATTGGTTGATCGCCAGGCGAATGACCTTTGGTCGATTCTTCGTCGTCACTATGGCGATGCGACAACTGTGAAGTACGATAGTGCCGCCACGCACGATATGATCGAGCGAGTGAAAGACTTGATCGATCGACCGGAAGGAAAGCGATCATGGATGTGTTGCAGGAAATGCTGACTGCGCTGCGCCTGTCGGGCGGCGTCTTCGTAGCGTCCGACTTCCGGGCGCCCTGGTCAGTCTTCTCTCATTTCGGACCCGAGGATTGCGCGCGCTTCTTCCCCGTGCCGCGCCAGCTGATTGCCTATCACTATGTCCGCGAGGGCCGCATGACCTGCGACCTGGGCGACGGCATGAGCATGGAGGTGCACGCGGGAGAGATCGTGCTGCTCCCGCAGAATGAACCACATTATCTGCACGGCCCCTGGCCCCGGCCGGCGCCGATCGACGCGCACGAGATGCTGGTGGATATCGGCGATGACGGCATCATGCGGCTGCGCGGCGGGGGCAACGGCACGCGCGCTTCGCTCTATTGCGGCTATCTGGGCACGACCACGCCGGACAACATGCTGCTCCAGAGCCTGCCGCCGATGATGGTGATCAGCGCCGATGCGGCCGGCAGCGACTGGGTCGCCAAGACCCTCGACTTCGCCGCGCAGAGCGTCGCCACCAACTCGCCGGAGATGGTCGGCAAGCTCGCCGAATGCCTGTTCGCCGAAGCCGTGCGGCGCTACGTCACCGCGCTGCCCGACGATCATCGCGGCTGGCTGGCTGGCCTGCGCGACGCGGTGGTGGGCAAGTCGCTGGCGCTGCTCCACCGCCGCTATGCCGAGAACTGGACGCTCGACAGCCTGGCACGCGAGACCGCGGTCTCGAAATCGGTACTGACCGACCGGTTCCGCGCGATCATCGGCGAGTCCCCGATGCAATATTGCGCGCGCTGGCGGATGAAGATCGCCGCCGACATGCTGCGCGACCAGCGGCAGAACGCCTGCAGCGTCGCCTATTCGGTGGGATTCGGTTCGGAAGCCGCGTTCAACCGGGCGTTCAAGCGCGAATATGGCACACCGCCGGCGACCTGGGCGCGCGAGGCGCTGGCGGCCTGAAAAGGAAAGGCCGCGGTTCTTGCGAACCGCGGCCTGTCAGCCCCCGCTGTTTCCCCTGATTCAGGCGACCTGCGTGTCCGCCGTGACGACTTCGTCGGCCTCGCGCAGCACATAGCCGCGGCCCCAGACCGTCTCGATGTAATTCTCGCCTTCGGTTGCCATGCTGAGCTTCTTGCGCAGCTTGCAGATGAAGACGTCGATGATCTTGAGCTCGGGCTCGTCCATCCCGCCATAAAGGTGGTTGAGGAACATTTCCTTGGTGAGCGTGGTGCCCTTGCGGAGCGAAAGCAGCTCCAGCATCGCATATTCCTTGCCGGTCAGATGGACGCGGGCGCCATCGACTTCGACCGTCTTCGCATCGAGATTGACCGCCAGCTTGCCGGTGCGGATGACCGACTGCGAATGGCCCTTCGAGCGGCGGACCACGGCGTGGATGCGCGCGACCAGCTCTTCGCGGTGGAACGGCTTGGTGACATAGTCGTCGGCGCCGAAGCCGAACGAACGTACCTTCGAATCCATCTCATTGATGCCCGAGAGGATCAGCACCGGCGTCTGCACGCGGGCGACCCGGACCTTCTTCAGAACATCGTACCCGTGCATGTCGGGCAGGTTCAGGTCGAGCAGGATGATGTCGTAGTCATAGAGCTTGGCGAGGTCCAAGCCCTCTTCGCCCAGATCGGTAGTATAGACGTTGAAGCCCTCGGTCGTGAGCATCAGCTCGATCGCCTTGGCAGTGCTAGGCTCGTCTTCGATCAACAGCACGCGCATCGCCGGTTCCCCTGTCTACAACACGCTCGGAGCCCCGTTGCCCGAACACGCTGGACGATTCATTAACCTAAGCGTGTCTGAAGGCAAAAGGTTAATTTCTCGCTAACCGGCACGAATCCACGAGTCGTAGGGAATCTACTTAAGTCGGGCAGATGCTGCGGAATCGTACCGTCAAAAAGTCAATCAAAGCTTCCACCCGCGCGGGACGCAGCGTGCCCGGCGGCGTAAGCAGGTGCAGCGCCACCGGCGAGGCGGACCAGTCCTCCAGCACCGGCACCAGCAATCCGGCCTGCATGTCCGCGCCGACCAGGAATTCGGGCAGGCGCGAAATGCCGAGCCCGGCGCGGAGTGCCGGCAGCATCGCATCGCCATTGTCGGTCAGCAGCGGCCCGTCGATCCGCACCACCGCTTCCTCGCCGCCCGCGCGGCGAAACCGCCAGACATCGGGATTGGGCGCATTGGTGTAGCCGAAACAGGCATGCGTCGCGAGATCGGCCGGATGGCGCGGCCGGCCATGCTTCTCGAAATAGGCGGGCGAACCGATCACATGCGTCGGAACCGCCCCCAGCCGTCGCGCGCGAAGCGAGGAGTCCGGCAGGTCGGCGATGCGCAATGCGATGTCGAAGCCCTCGGCAACGATGTCCACGCGCGCGTCCGACAGCCGCAGATCGATCTTGATCCCCGGATAGGCGGCCAGGAACTCCGCGATCACCGGGGCGACCCGGGTGGTCCCGAAGGTGAGCGGCGCCGCGACGCGGACGAGCCCCTCGGGCGCGCTCGCCGATTCCCGCGCGGCTTCCTCGGCGCCCTGGCCCTCGGCGAGGATGCGCTGGGCGTTCTCCGAAAGCACACGCCCGCTCTCGGTAAGCGTCAGCCGGCGCGAGGTTCGGTGGAACAGGGTCGTGCCCAGCCGCCCCTCCAGCCGCGTGATCGCCTTGGATACCGTCGCCTTGGACACGCCGAGCGCCGCCGCCGCTCCGCTGAACGAGCGATGCTCGACCACGCTGGCGAACACCGCCCAGGCTTCGAAATCGGGTAGTTTCATGGCGCTGCTCCTGCTCGCCGCATCGCTAGCAAGGAAACAATCCGTTTCCAAGGTTTCCATTTACGCGCCAATCCGAACCCCTATCTTGGCGGCAACCAAGGGAGATCAGCGATGATCGAGAAACGCAGTTTTGAAAGCCTGGGCCATGCCGATCACGGATGGCTCAATGCGCGCCACCATTTCAGCTTCGCCGGCTATTACGAACCGGCCCGGATGGGCTGGGGGGCGATCCGAGTGTGGAATGACGACGAGATCGCCTCGAATTCGGGCTTCCCGGCGCATCCGCACGAGAACATGGAGATCATCACCTATGTTCGCCAGGGTGCGATCACGCACCAGGATTCGATGGGCAACAAGGGCCGCACCGAAGCCGGCGACGTCCAGGTGATGAGCGCCGGCAAGGGCATCCGTCACGCCGAATATAATCTCGAGCCGGAGACGACCCGGATCTTCCAGATCTGGATCATGCCGCGCGAGACCGGTGGCCAGCCGAGCTGGGGCGCCAAGCCTTTCCCCAAGAGCGATCGCTCGGGCAGGTTCGTGACCCTGGCCTCGGGCTTTGCCGAGGATGACGACGCGCTGCCGATCCGGGCCGATGCCCGGGTGCTGGGCGCGACGATCAAGGCCGGCGAAAGCGTCGAGCACAGCGTCGGCGACGGGCGCCATGCCTATCTCGTCCTCGCCGCCGGCACGGTCGAGATCGACGGCCAGCGCTTCGATGCCCGCGACGGCGCGGCCCTGACGGGCGGCCAGACGGTCACGATCAAGGCGCTCGAAGACGCCGAGATCGTCCTCGTCGACTCCGAATAACCGAAACCCCTTTCCCCCTCCCCCCAACCCCTCCCGTCAGCGGGAGGGGGATCTGAAGGAACGTCCCATGTCCAAGATCCTGGTTCTCTATTACTCGTCCTATGGCCACCTCGCGAAGATGGCCGACGCCGTCGCCGAGGGTGCACGCAGCGCCGGCGCCGAAGTCGATGTCCGCCGTGTCCCCGAGACCGCGCCGGCCGAAGTCGTTGCCGCTGCCGGCTTCATCGCCGATCACAGCCATCCGGTGCTCGAGGACGTCAACGAACTCGCCAATTATGACGGCATCATCGTCGGCGCGCCGACCCGCTTTGGCCGCATGTCGAGCCAGATGGCCAGCTTCTGGGATCGTGCCGGCGGCCTGTGGTTCCAGGGCAAGCTGCACGGCAAGGTCGGCGGCGCGTTCACCTCCACCGCCACCCAGCATGGCGGCCAGGAGACGACGCTCTTCTCGATCATCACCAACCTGCTGCACTTCGGCCTGACCATCGTCGGCCTCGACTATGGCCATGCCGGCCAGATGGGCGTCGACGAGGTCAAGGGCGGCTCGCCCTATGGCGCGACGACGGTCGCCGATGGCGACGGCAGCCGCCTGCCGAGCGAGATCGATCTCGACGGTGCCCGTTACCAGGGTCGCCGGATCGCCGAGGTGGCGAACAAGCTCGCGGCGTAACGCCGTGAACCAGACCCGCGGTTGACCCCAGAACCGCGAGGCCGAGACCGCGCAATCCCCTCCCCTGTCGCGGTCCCGAGGCGGCGGCCCATGGCACAAGCCATGGCCGCCGTTTTCGCATCCACTGGCGGTGGCGGCGCGTCGCTGTATATGCAGGTCCATGTTCAAGGACCGGGTTCTCTTCATCGACGGCGAAGCATTGGTGATCGACAAGCCCGCGGGCCTGCCGGTCGATCGTCCGCGCGACCGCTCGCAGAGTCTGGAGGACATGCTCGGCGAGCTGACCTTCGGCTTCCGCCGCCTGCCCTGGCCGGTCCACCGGCTCGACCGCGACACCAGCGGCTGCCTGCTGCTCGCGCGCAATCCCAAGTCGCTCAAGAAATTCGGCCAGGCGTTCGAGGCCGGGATCGTCACCAAACGCTATGTCGCGATCCTCGACGGCATACCCGAGGGCGAAGGCGGCACGATCGACCTGCCGTTGAGCAAGGTCTCGACCGCCGAGACCGGCTGGCGGATGGTCGGCGATCCCAAGGGCAAGTCGGCGCGCACCCGCTGGGAGTTGATCGAGGTCGCCCGCGACAAGGCGCTCATCGCCTTCTTTCCCGAGACCGGCCGCACCCACCAGATCCGCGTCCACGCCGCCGAGGGGCTCGGCCTGCCGATCCTCGGCGACCCGGTCTATGGCAAGGGTGGCCCCGCGGTGATGCTCCACGCCGCCGAGCTCACCGTGCCGCGCGAAGGCAAGGACCCGGTCCATGCCGAGGCGCCGCTGCCGGTGCGCTTCCACAATGCCGGTTTCGGCCGTGGCTGACTGGGAGGATGCGATCGTCGAGGAGAAGTTCCTCGCCGCATCCGGACCCGGCGGCCAGAACGTCAACAAGGTGGCGACGGCGGTGCAGCTTCGCATCGACGTGTTCCGCCTCGGCCTGCCGCCCTATGCCTATCAGCAGCTGAAGACGCTCGCCGGCACCAAGATGACGTCGGGCGGCGAACTGGTGATCACCGCGCGCAAGTTCCGCACCCAGGAAGCCAATCGCGCCGATGCCCGCGAGCGCGTCACCGAGCTGCTCGCCAAGGCGCATGAGCGCCAGGCCCGGCGCGTGAAGACCAAGCCGAGCAAGGCCGCCAGGGCACGCCGGGTCGACGCCAAAAAGGGCCGCAGCGAAGTGAAGGCCGGGCGCGGCAAGGTCCGGCTGGACTAGATCGGCGTACGGAAAGGCGGCTCCCGCCTATGGAGCAAGCCAGCGCAGCAGGAGCTCGGCCAGATGCTCGCGATACGCGTCCGAGGTCCATTTGCGCGTTGCGACAAGGTCATCCCAGGTCGTCGAGCTGGTGACGGACCAGATCAGGTCGGCAGCCGCCGAGGCATCCAGATCCGGGCGGAGTGCGCCTTCGCCGGCGAGCCGCGCCGCCACGGCGCGGCATCCCGCGAGACGGTCGCCCTGTCGATCCTGCCACGCCTCCTCGGCGGCGGCATCCTGGCGCCGCAGCAACTCGAACGCATCGGCCAGGCGCTTATAGGCGGGGCTTAGCCGCGCCTGACGGTCGATGACGGCAAGGAGGGCGTCGCGACCCGTCGCCGTGGCCCGGATCCGGGCCTGTTCCTCCACGATCCCGCGCTGGCCATCGGCGAAGCGCAGCACGGCGATGAACAGCTCGGCCTTGTTGGAAAAGGTCAGATACAGGGCCTGGCGCGACAGCCCGGCCTCCCTGGCGATCGCGCTCATGCTGATCGCCACATTTCCCTGCTCGATCAGCGACAGGGCTGCCCGCACGATCCGGGACCGCGTTGTTGCCTCACTACTTGACACCCTGTAAACCCCATGTCATCCGATCGTCGCTTTACATGCTGTAAAGCGACTCGCCCCCGCTGGAAAGCCGAAACGGAGAAGCACCATGCTCGTGTATATTTTCAAAGGGCCCGGACGCGTATTCGGCGTGACGCGCGACGCCGAAGGCAGCAATCTTCCCCAGCGCTACGCGCCGTGGTCGTCGTTCAAGAGCCTCGAGATGCACCCGGACGAGCCGCATGCCGGCGTCGATGTGAACACCTGCCTGAGCGATATCGACCGATATGGCTTTCACGTCACCGACGCGCATGAGCGGATCACGCATCTGATCGCCGATGACGACGCGGTATAAAATAGCCGGCGGACCGAAGAACCTGATCGTCTTCAGCCCGCCGGCCCTTACCTAAAGCGTCACTTCTTCGGGCTGAGCCGCATCAGCCAGCCGGCCGCGCCGCGCCCGCCGTCCTCGAGCAGCCACACCGATCCGTCCGGGCCCTGGGCCACGTCGCGGATGCGCATCCCCATGTCCCACTGGTCCGCCTTGGTGGCGGTAGTGCCGTTCAGCGCAATGCGGATCAGTGCCTGGCCGGACATCGCGCCCATCAGCAGCGAACCCTTCCACTGCGGAAACTGGTCGCCGCTGTAATAGATCAGGCCCGCCGGCGAGACCGAGGGCACCCAATGGAGCTTGGGCATCTCATAGCCGTCGCCGGCCTTGGGCTTGGGGATCGGCTTGTCGTCGTAATTCTCGCCGAACGAGACGTTGGGCCAGCCGTAATTCTTGCCCGGCAGTATCAGGTTGAGCTCGTCGCCCCCCTGCGGCCCCATCTCGTGCTCCCACAGATTGCCGGCGGCGTCGAACACCAGGCCATAGGGGTTGCGATGGCCGGTACTCCAGGTTTCCGCAGGCGTCAGGTTCGGACCCTGGAAGGTGAAGTCGCGGGTCGGCGCGGTCTTGGCCTCGATCGTGTCCTTGGGCGGATCGGTGACCTTGACCGTGGCCGCGCCGGTCTTGCCGGCATTGGGATTGCCCGGGAACGGCTTGCCGTCGAGCGTCAGGTGCAGGATCTTGCCGACCGCCTGGTCGGGGTCCTGCGCCGGGGTGAAGCGCTGCCGCTCGCCCGAGGAGAGGAACAGCGACTTGCCGTCGGGCGCGAACGCGATGGTCGCGCCGAACTGGCCGCCATCGCCGTCCGATCCCGAGCGGAACAGCACTTCGACATTGTCGAGCCGCGGCGCCATCGCCCGGCCGCGGGTCAGGGTAGCGCGTGCGAGAGCGAGTGCGCTGCCGGTCGGGCGCTCCTCGGAATAGGTGAGATAGATGGTGTTGCTCGTGGCGAAATCGGGCGCGATCGCGACGTCGAGCAGGCCGCCCTGGTTGGGCGTCACCACCTTGGGCACACCGGTGACCTCGACGATCTTCTGGTCGGTCGACCAGAGCTGGAGATGCCCGGCCTTCTCGGTGATCAGCGCCGATCCGTCGGGCAGGAAGGCCAGGCCGAACGGCGAATCGAAGTCGGCGATGCGCGTGACGTTGAACGGGAGCCCGTCCGGCACCGGCGCGGGCGTGCCCGTCGGCACCGGGATCGGCGTCGTCGCGGCAGCCTTGGCCTGGCCGTTCTTCTGATCCTGCGGCGAGCAGGCGGCGGTGAGCAGGAGCGCGACAAACAAGGCGGGGCGGGACATCGGCAGATCTCCGGAACAAGCTGCGGGGCGCGCGCAACGCAGCTTCTTTTCGGGGCACTTGCAAGCCCTAGTTGGCATCGGTCGAGCGGCCGCTTGAAAATCGACCGGCTTGGTCTCGGAATCGCGGGGGGTCGCGTCCTGCGTCCTATAATGACTCCGACGGCGCCTGCTCGCCGGCAATGCATAGGATGGATGGCGTAGGAATGAGCCGGCTGGCGCTTGTCATGATCGTGCGGGACGAGGCGCGGTGCCTCGCGCGCTGCCTCGAAAGCGTGCGGCCGCATGTCGACAAGATGATCGTCCTCGATACCGGATCGACCGACGATACCGTCGAGATCGCCGAGCGCTGCGGCGCGATCGTCCACCACTATAGCTGGACCGACGATTTCGCCGCCGCGCGGAATGTCGCACTCGATCATTCGGACGCCGACTGGAACCTCGTCCTCGACGCGGACGACTGGCTCGTCGGCGATCCGGGCGCGCTTGGCGGCGAGACCCTTCCCCCCGCAAATGTGACCCCGCCGCAATTCATCGGCTGCGTGACGATCTTCAACCAGGGCACCGGAAGCGACTCGGTTGCGCGCAAGTTCATCCCGCGCATCCTGCCGCGCGGCGTACGCTACGAAGGCCGGGTCCACGAGCAGCCCGTCTCGTCGCTGCCGTTGGTCGTGCTGCCGCTGCAGCTCCATCACGACGGCTACGAACAAGCCCAATTGGACCGCAAGGCGGGCCGCAACGAAGCGCTGCTGCGTTCCGAGCTCGAGGCGAACCCCGGCGATTCCTATCTGCGGTACCAGCTCGGGCGCGAACGGCTCGTGCGTGGACTCGCAAGCGAAGCGGCCGACGACCTGCTGACCGCTCATCGCACGAGCGAGCCGGACGCGCCCTACCGGCACGGGATCGTCATTTCCGCGGTGCAGGCGCTCAAGCAGGCCGAGCGATTCCCCGAGGCGCTGGCGTTCGCCGATGCCGAACACCGCAACTGGCCGGGTTCGCCCGACTTCTTCTTCGCCGTCGCCGATCTCTATCTCGAATGGGCCAGCCGCAATCCGGCGATCGCGATGGACGAGCTCCTGCCCGTCGTCGAAGGCGCCTGGAAGCGCTGCCTCCAGATCGGCGAGCGGCCGGATCTCGACGGCTCGGTCGAGGGATGCGGCAGCTATCTCGCAGCGGGCAATCTGGCGATGTTCTACAGGACGCTGGGCATCACCGACGAAGCAGAACGCTATTCGCGGGAAGCCGCCGAGATGCGGGCGGCGCTCGCCGCAGCGGCATAGCCCCCTCCCCATCGCGCCCGTCAGCGCCTACATGACGCTTCATGTACGACTTCGCCATCGCCGCCGATTCCAAGACCGAGCTCTACCGCGATCTCGCCGCCGCGCTCGATTCGCTCACCGCCGAAGAGCCCGATCCGATCGCCAACATGGCGAACGTCTCGGCGCTGATCGGCCAGTACCTCCCCGATCTCAACTGGTGCGGCTTCTATCGCAACCTGGGCGACGAGCTCGTGCTCGGTCCCTTCCAGGGCAAGGCAGCGTGCATCCGCATCCCGTTCGGCAAGGGGGTGTGCGGCGCCGCCGCGGCGAGCCGCGAGACCCAGCTGGTCGAGGACGTCCATGCCTTTCCCGGCCATATCGCCTGCGACGCCGCCAGCCGCTCCGAACTGGTCGTGCCGATCGTTCATCAGGGCGAATTGCTCGGCGTGCTCGATCTCGACAGCCCGCTGCCGGGCCGTTTCGATTCGGGAGATGCGGCGGGCTGCGAGGCCCTGATGCGGATCCTCGCGCCACGTTTGGTATAGCGGTACCGGCCCGCTCCCCCACCCGGCCACCCAGCACGATAGTAAACTATGGGAGGGCGGGTGGGGGAGTTGGCGG
>CBIHNZ010000065.1:0-20096 GCA_966211615.1 uncultured Sphingomonas sp. | reverse complement strand
TGCCAGCCGGGCGAACTGCTCGGCTATGACCCGGACGTCGTCGCTACGGAAGACGGACCGAAACGTCTGTTTCTGTTGCCCTGAACCAGGTGCGGCACCAGCCCACTCCCCCGCCCGGCCACCCATAGAATACTGCCGTTGGGTGGCCGGGTGGGGGAGTGGGCCGGCGCCGCCGATTGGACGTAACTTGCGACTGCGCGGAGAGGTCCCTAACGGGACGCGCATGGCTGCTCCCGTTCTTGCGTTCGAAGGTCTTGGTCTCGTCCAGGGCTCCGGCTGGTTGTTCCGCAATCTGGACCTCTATGTCGGCGAGCGCGACCGGCTGGCGCTGATCGGCCGCAACGGTGCGGGCAAGTCGACCCTGTTGCGGCTGATCGCCGGCAAGATCGAGGCCGACGAAGGCCGCCGCGTCATCCAGCCCGGCACGCATGTCGTGATCCTCGAACAGGATCCGCAAGTGGAAGGCTTCGCGACCTTGCGCGATTTCGCGCTGTCGGGCGACGATGCGCCGGAAGTGTATGAAGTCGAGGCGATCGCCGACCAACTCGGCGTCGACCTCAGCCGCGAGGCGGCGACCGCATCGGGCGGCGAGCGCCGCCGCGCCGCCATCGCGCGGGCGCTGGCGCAGAATCCCGACGTGCTGCTGATGGACGAACCGACCAACCATCTCGACATCGCGGCGATCGACTGGCTCGAGAAATGGCTGAGCCGTTACAATGGCGCGTTCATCGCGATCAGCCATGACCGCACCTTCCTTACCCGGCTGACCAAACAGACCCTATGGCTCGATCGCGGCGCGATCCGGCGCGCCGAGATCGGTTTTGGCGGCTTCGAGGCATGGACCGAGCAGGTCTATGCCGAGGAAGAGCGCAACGCCCAGAAGCTCGATGCCAAGCTCAAGATCGAGGAGCATTGGCTGCTGCGCGGTGTCACCGGGCGGCGGCGGCGCAACCAGGGCCGGCTGACCAAGCTCAAGGAAATGCGCGCCGAACGCGCGGCGATGATCGGTCCCGCGGGCGCCGCGAAGCTTGCGATCGGATCGGACGGCGCCCAGACCAAGGTCGTGATCGACGTCAAGCACGTCACCAAGCGCTTCGGCGAGCGCACGATCATCAAGGACCTGACCCTGCGCGTCACCAAGGGCGACCGCATCGGCATCGTCGGCGCGAACGGCACGGGCAAGACCACCTTGCTGAAGCTGCTGACCGGCGAGCTGGCACCCGACGAAGGCAGCGTGCGCCTCGCCAAGACGCTCGACATGGTGTTCATCGACCAGCAGCGCAGCGTGATGGATCCCGCCAAGACGGTGCGCGATGTGCTCACCCAGGGCGGCGAATGGATCGAGGTTCTCGGCGTCCGCAAGCATATCCACGGCTATCTCAAGGAGTTCCTGTTCGAGCCGTCGCTGGCCGACGCCAAGATCGGCACGCTTTCGGGCGGCGAGCGCTCACGGCTGCTGCTGGCGCGCGAATTTGCCCGGCCTTCGAACCTGCTGGTGCTCGACGAGCCGACCAACGATCTCGACCTCGAAACGCTCGACCTGCTTCAGGAAGTGATCTCGGACTATGACGGCACCGTGCTGATTGTCAGCCACGACCGCGACTTTCTCGACCGTACCGTGACAGTGACGCTTGGGCTCGACGGGACCGGCCATGTCGATGTCGTCGCTGGCGGCTATGCCGATTGGGAGAAGCAGCGCCGGCCGAAGAACGAGCCGAAGAAGGCGGCGCCCAAGCCGGCGGCGGAAGCGCCCAAGCCCAGGCCGGCGACCAAGCTCAGCTACAAGGACCAGCGCGACTACGACCTTCTGCCCAAGCGGATCGAGGAGATCGACCAGCAGATCGCACGCGACGAGGAGGCCATGGCCGATCCCTCGCTCTACACGCGCGACCCGGCCAAGTTCGCCAGGCTGAACGACGGCATCGCCAAGCTGCGCGACGAGAAGGACGCCGCCGAACTACGCTGGCTGGAGCTGGCGGAGATGGTCGAAGGATTGAACGCCTAGGCTTCCAACTCGACGGTCACCTTCGTTCCCTCGGGTCCGCTCTCGGTTTGGACCGTGCCGTGCGCCTGGCGGGCGAAGCCGTCGATCAGGCGTTGGCCCAGGCCGCCATCGCCGTTCCGGGCGCGCGGCTTGGGCGGCAGGCCGCCGCCATTGTCGGCGACGGTGAGCCGCCAGCCGGTGTCGCTGCCACGGAAGCGGACCCGGATCGCACCGGTGTCGCGCCCGGCAAAGGCGTGCTTGGCGGCATTGGTGACGAGCTCGTTGACGACCAGCCCGATCGAGACAGCCCGGTCGCGCGGCAGCGCTGCGGGTTCGGCCTCGCAATCGAGCGTGATCGCGCTGCGGAGGAACAGCGCTTCCGCGAGCGCCGTGCAGAGCTCCTGGAGATAGCCGGCCATGTCGACCGTGCCGGGCGCGCTGGCGCCGCGATAGAGATGGCGGTGCGCGCGGGCGATGCTCTCGATGCGCGAGAGCGCGGCGGCGAGCGCCTCGGCGGTCTCGCCCTGGCCGGCGCGGCGGCGCTGCATGTCGAGCAGCGAGGCGACCAGCGTGAAATTATTCTTCACCCGATGCTCGAACTCCTCGAGGAACAGGTCGCGCTCGGCGATCTCGCGGTCGCGCTCGCGCGTCACCCGCTGGACGGAGCGGCGGAAGAACTCGGCCAGCGCCACGGTGATGATGCAGGCGATGACGACGGTGGCGAGCGTGACCGCCGCGGCGGGGGTTTCGAAGCGGAACGAGTTTCGGATCGGGAAGAGATAGTACCAGGCGAAGAGGATCGAGATGCCGCCCGCCGTCGCGCCGGCGATCCAGCCTGCGAACAAGGTGGCGACCATCGCGGCGGGGTAGATCATCGGAAAGACCGCGACGCCGGGTACCATCGTATCGAGCAGGAAGCGGGCAAGTCCTGCGCAAGCAGTCGCCAGCAATCCGACGCCGATCGACGTCACCCACCGCGGTACGGTGGGCGCGAGTCGTTCGGGCAGGTCGAGTTCCCCTATTCGCCGCATCTGCGGCAACTGGGCTTTACAAGTGGAGCAGAGTCAAGCGCAGGCTGATAATAGTTGATTTCGATCAGTACAATTTACAGCGACTTGCCCGAGCGCCCCGCGAGATCGACGACATATTGCCAGGCGACGCGCCCCGAGCGGCTGCCGCGCCGCGTCGCCCAGCCCACCGCCTCGGCGGGATCGAAGACCAGGCCGTGCGCATCAGCATAGCCGCGGACGATGTCGAGATAGGTGTCTTGGTCGACGACATGGAAGCCGAGACTGAGCCCGAAGCGATCGGCGAGCGCCAGGCTGTCGTCCACAGCGTCGCGTGGATTGATCGCGCTGGCCTGCTCGGCGATGTCGCGCGGGACGAGGTGGCGGCGGTTCGAGGTGACGAGCAGCCGCGTGTTTTCCGGACGCGCTTCGGCGCCGCCCTGGAGCATCGAGCGCAGGGCGCGGGCGTCGCCGGCGGCGTCGAAGCCGAGATCGTCGAGAAAGATCGCGAAGGGGCGATCGGTCGCCGCAAGCGTGGCGAACAGCTCGGGCAGCGTGTCGAGATGGAGCGTCACCGCCTCGACCAGCGCGATGTCCCCGCCGCGCGCCTGGACGTCGGCGACTGCGCTCTTGACCAGCGCCGACTTGCCGGTGCCGCGCGCACCCCAGAGCAATACGTCCTGCGCGGCATGGCCTGCGGCGAGGCGATCGAGATTGGCGACCAGCGCCTCGCGCTGAGCATCGATGCCGTGGAGCATCGCCAACGGCAGTGGTGCGAAGGCACGCGCCGCAGCGAGGCTATGGCCGCGCCAGACATAGGCAGGATGCGCGCGCAGGTCGGCCGGTTGCGCAGGCGGCGGCGCGAGGCGATCAAGCGCATCGGCGATGCGGGAGAGCAGCGGGTCGGTCATGCAGCGTCCGTTAGACGATCGCCGCGGGTGCGCACAGATGGTTGTGGAGTGACCCGGAAGCGAACTTCATTCGGCTTCCGCACCCCGTCTCATGAGGCCGCCAGACCCATCCCGGCAAGCATGCGCTTGAGATGCGCCAAGGCCTCCGGCGTCGGTCCAGGATAGAGCCCGGGCGTCGGCTGGTCGCCGATAAATCCCATATCGGCCTTGCCCTCGGGCAGGCTGTAAAAGCCGAGCACGAAGAGATAGCGCAGCGTGTCCATGAACGCGACGGGCCTCACCATCCCGGCGACGGGCGCCGTGACGGTCAGCGCATCGAGCAACGTGGCGCGTCGCGACGGTGTGAGCGCGGTAAACACGGCCCCGTGCGCGGCATTGCTCTGCGCGTCGAGCCATATCAGTCCTCCCAGCACCTGCTCCCGGTCCTTCCGCTGAATCGGGTAGGGCGCGCTGATCCACTCGTCGACGAACGCCCCCACGCCCAGCGTGCCGGCGCCTGGCGAGCGCTCGTCGGCAGGAAGGATCATGTCGCCCAGCAGATCGACCGTAGCGCGCCGCTCGCCGAGCGTAAGCGGCCAGGGAACCTTGGGCGCCATCAGGTCCGGATCGCGGCCATAGCCCGAGGCCGGTTGCGGCGGAGGCAGCGCGGCAGGCCAGTCCGCGATCACGTCGAACGGCGGCGGTGTGCCCTGCCCGGCCGCCATCGCCGGAGGCGTCCAGCGGGCGAGCGGCAGCGCCGCCGCGGTCATCATCCACTGCAGCGTTTCGCGACGTGACAGGGTCATGCGAAAGCTCCCGATTTGAAGCGCGCGGCAAGCCGCTCGGAGGCACGCAACGCCAGCGCGAGGATGGTGAGGGTCGGGTTCTTGTGGGCGCCAGAGGCGAAGATCGCGCCGTCCATCAGCACCAGATTGCCGATATCCCAGGTCTGGCCGAAGCTGTCGACCACCGATGACCGCGCATCGGCGCCCATCCGGGCGGTGCCAAGCTCGTGGATGATCTCCCCTCCCGCGGTGATGAGCTTCTCGGGCGGCAGCTCGGGATCGAGGATCGTGGCGTTCATCCGCTTGAACACGGCATGTGCGGTCCGCTGGCCGTGCGCGACCTGGTTGAGTTCGTGCTGCGACCAGCGAAAGGCGAAGCGGAGCACCGGGATGCCGAACCGGTCCTTCACCCCCGGATCGATCTCGCAAAAGGTATCCTTGTTGGGGATCATCTCGCCGCGCAGCGTCATCCCGATCGTCGCGCCCGAGGCGCTGCGGACCGCCTTCTTCAATTCCGCGCCCCAGACGCGCGGCAGCGTCGCTGCGGACGGAATGCCGAACCGGCCGCCAATCTCGAAATGATAGCCCCGCGCGAAGTCGAGTTCGCCGCGCTTCTGCGCCTGGTAGAGCCAGAAGGGGATATAGATGTGCTGCCCGCCGATGCCATCCTCATTGTAGCGTGGGCGGCCGGCCAGCGCGGGCACGTAGGCACGGAACGACGCGCCGGTGGAATCGGTGAGATTGCGGCCGAGCTCGCCTGAGGAATTGGCGAGGCCACCGGGTCTGTCACCCGAATTGAGCAGCAATCGCGTCGTCTCGCAGGTGCCTGCTGCCAATATGACCGCGCGCGCCTTTACCTGGTGGCGAATGCCGGTCTTGCGGTCGACATATTCGACGCCAGCGGCGCGGCCGGCACTGGCCATCACCACGCGCGAGACCATCGCGTCGGTCACGATCGTCAGCCTGCCGGTGGCCTTCGCCATCGGAAGGAAGGAGGTCGTCGTCTGGAACATCGCGCCGATCGTGCAGCCACGGGTGCAGGGCGTCGCATTGAAGCAGGCGCTGCGCGGTGCGACTGGATCCGGCATGTCGCGGGTCAGCACTGCCGTGTGTGCCGCCCGCACCGGAATCCCCATGCTTTCACATGTCGCCTTGAGCAGCATCTCGGGGATGCGCGGCGCAGGCGGCGGCATCAGGCAGCCCGGCGGCGAGTCGGGGTGGTTCTCCAGCTCGATGCGGCCGCCATTGACTCCGATCATCCGTTCGATGCGGTCGTAGAAGGGCGCGACATCGTCATAGCCGATCGGCCAGTCCACCCCCAGCCCGTCGCGCGAGAAGGGCTTGAAGTCATAAGGGCCCCAGCGCGGCACGTGCCGGCCCCAATGGTTGGTGCGTCCGCCCAGCATTCGCGAGCGGTACCAGCGAAAGTCCGTGCCCTCGCGCATGGTGTATGGCTCGCCATCGACCTCCCAACCGCCGCCAACGGTCGCATCGAAATAGCCGAACGGCTTGTCGGGCGTGGCCGCCCCGCGCAGGGGGGCGTCGCTCTCGGGCGCCATCATGTTGACTTCGGCCTGGGGATCATAATCGCGCCCGGCCTCGAGCATCAGACAGCGCAAGCCCGCTTTGGTCAGGCTGTAGGCCGCCATTGCCCCCGCGGCGCCCGAGCCGACGATGATGACATCGGCCGGTGTTTCGGCCGGATCGAAGTCGACCGCCGTCACTGCGCGCTCGCGCCGAGCTTGCGGATCTTGATGTTGCGGAACGCCACCGGCTCGCCGTGATCCTGCAGGCCGATCACGCCGCTCGGGAAGGTGCCGAACAGCGGCATCGAGGCGAACTTCGACGCCGCGACGCGCTTGCGCCACGCATCATTGCCAAAGGGCATGTCGGCGGTGAGGGTTCCGTTCAGCCATTGGCGAATTCGGCCTGGCTCCACCCGCAGCCGCGCATGGTTCCAGCTCCCCGCCGGCCGCGCCGCGCCCGGCGGCGGGACCGTCATGTCGTAGAGCGACCCGGCGCGATGCGAGGGGATCTTGCCGTCGGGATGGCCGTCATCATCCAGGACCTGCATCTCGATGCCGGTCTCGTAGATGTTCCTGGTCCCGGGCACATTGCGGGCAAGATAGAAGACACCGCTGTTGCCGCCGCGCTCGACCTTCCAGTCGAGCGTCAGCTCGAAGGCGCCATACGTGTCGGCGGTGACGAGATCGCCGCCGCTCATCTCGCCGGTCTTCGACGTCAGGACGAGCGCGCCGTTGCGCACTGCCCAGTTGGGTGACGCGGCACCACCGCCAAAGGATCGCCAGCCGTTCAGGTCGCGGCCGTTGAACAGCAGCTGCCAGCCTTCGGAGCGCTCCGTGGCGGTGAGCGTATTGGGTGCAGGCGCCTTCTGACCGGCGATCGCCGGCGTTCCTGCCAGCGCCAGAAGGCAAAGCCCCGCAAACGGCAATCCACGCATCAGATCTCTCCCATGGCTCGATCGTCTCCATGCAGGAGATCGCATTCGTGCAGGGGGTGCCACCCTCGGCGCCATCCGAGCAATGTGCCGGTGAAGCGAAACCGCCCGCGGCTAGCACCGTAACCTTCAAGAAGTCCGACTCGCAATAATAAACGAAGTTGCTTTTGATTTTCCCGCTTCGCTGTCTGTCCTCTCAAATCTGGCTCGGAGCTGATGACAGCAATCGGTCACTTGGCTGCCCTCCCTCCAACTGCCGCGTCTCAGGCCATCCCGGAGCGCGCAAGCAAGTTATGGCGCAAGATCTGCCCGCGCTGCTGATCCGTAAACGCGCCTGCAAATCTCCGGAAATTGAGCCGACCGATTCCGGTTCCTGGCCGCCGATTTCCATTCTCGTCCAGACGGCCAAGGCGTGCCCGTGTCGGATTCTGCAACCATAGCTGCCCGAGATTGCAGTTGCGACAACGGTGTCAGGTGGCCAAATGACTCTATTATGTTGCAACGCAACAATTGAAGAGGTTCCCAATGTTCTCGCTACTCGCTCTGTATCTTTCGTATCGCAAGCACGTCGCCGAAGCCGCGGCAGTCAGCGCGCAACCGGTCCCGTCGCACGTGCAGGATCTCGCCCCCGCCGCGCTCCCCCTCGCGGCCTGAATTCAGCCGGCGTCCTCAGGACGCCAGCATCGCCTGCGCCGCCGCACGATCGGTGAAGCGCGGATCGGCGAGCGCGGCCTGGGCCTGCGCCTTGGCGTCGGGCTTGCGGCCGAGATCGGCATAGATCTGGGCGAGGTGCCAACGCAGACCCGCATGGCGGGGTGCCTGCGCGACCGCTTTCTGCAGCAGCTCGAGCGCGCCGTCCGCATCGCCGCTCTGGTAGAGCGCCCAGCCATAAGCGTCGGCGACGGCGGGGTTGGCGGGCGCCAGGCCATAGGCGGCCTCGCCGAAATCGAGCGCGATCTTGTCCTCGTCCGCGCCCGAATAGGCCATTGCGAGATCGGCGTTGAGCGCAGCGTCGCCGTCGCCGATTCGCGCTCGGAGATTCTCGAGCGTGTCGATCGCGGCGTCATAGTCGCCGGCGGCGAGCTGCCAGTTGCCCGACAGACGCAGTGCCGCGACATTGACCGGGTTCTGCGAGAGAAACAGCGCCAGGACATTGGCGGCGTCCTGACGATGGCCGCCGCGATCGAACGCCTCGACCAGGCGGAGCATGGTCGGCTCGTCGAAGCGCAGATCCGCGGCCAGGCGATAGGCGGCGGCGGCATCCGCATAGCGATTGCCCAGCATCAGCATGTCGCCGAGCAGCAGCTGCGCGCCGGGAACGCCCGGATTGTCGCGGACCAGCGCCTGTGCCCTGGCAAGTGCGCCGGCCTGGTTGCCCTGGGCGATCATCGCGCGGATCAGCGGGACGGCGGTGTCGGGGTCGCCGGGATTGGCGGAGGCGGGCGCGTCGAGCACGGCGACGCTGTCGTCGGCGCTGAACGCGCCGGCCTCACCGGTGACCGGATAGGCGGCGCGATCGAGCAGCTTGGCAGCGCTGGCGCGGTCACCGATGCGCTCGAAGCCACGGGCGGCGAGGGTGAGCGTGTAGCTGTCGGCATCGCCGCGCGCGACCACGGGGCGGAGTATGTCGATCGCGTTGCGCGCCGAATCGGTGCGGAGCAAAGCGGTGGCGAGCAGCTTGCGCGCGGTGAGGTTCATCGGCTGGACGGCGACGAGCTCCTTGAGCTTGCCGATCGCCTGTTCATAATCACCCTGCTCGATGTCGAGGGTACTGCCGAGCAGCAGGACGCCGGGCACCTCGTCGAGCGCGCCGCCGGTCTTTTCCAGCAGGCTGCGCGCGAGATCGTCGTCGCCCGCACGCGCGGCGATCACCGCCTGGAGATAAAAGGCCTGCGGGCTGCCCGGGCGCGCCTCAAGTGCGCGGCGCGTGGCAGCGAGCGACTCCTCGGTCCGGCCGGCGTCGCCCAAGGTTGCGGCATATTCGATCAGCGCGTCGTGGAGATGGGGATCGCGCTTGAGCGCGGCGTCGAACCAGGGGAGCGATGCGACAAGGCCGTACTGGCTGCGGACCAACTCGCCGCGCAGCAGCAGCGCGCGGGCATTGCCGGCATCGAGCTTGACCGCCTGCTCGGCGGCCTGGACGGCGCCGCGCAGATCGCCGGTGGAATAGCGGAAGCGGCCGAGATCGGTCCACAAGGCCGCATCGCGGGGCGTGATCCGCATCGCCTCGTCGAGCGCGGCCTCGGCGTCGCCATATTTGCCCTGGAGCGTGAGCGCGCGGGCGCGGATGCGCAGCGCATAGGCGCGATAGAGCGGGATCGCCTTGTCGGATTCGGCGATCGCACGATCGGTGTCGCCCTGGAGCAGCAGGGCGTGCGCACGATATTGCGGGACGAGCTTGGCATCGAAGCCGGTATCGACCGCGCGCTGGATCTCCCCTTCGGCGCCGATGCCGTCGTCGAGCGCGAGCATCGCCTGGGCGAGCGCGAGGTGCGCCTGCGGCTTGTTGGGATCGGCGCGGACGGCGTCGAGCGCGACGGCCTTGGCGGCGGTGGCGTTGCTCTGCTTGAGCAGGCTGGCGCTGCGCTCGATTGGATCGCTGTCGCCGGCGGCGTCGACCCGGTTGGGCGAGAGCAGGACGAAGGCCGCGATCGCGATGGCGAACGCGCCGAGGCTGCCGAGCACGACGAGCAGGCGGCGCAGGATCGGCGGCAGGCCCGGCTGGCGGCGCTTTATCCTATGGCTGGAGGTCATAGCTCTTCATCAGATCATAGAGGGTGGGGCGGCTGATCCCGAGCAGGCGCGCGGTGCCCGAGATATTGCCTTCGGCGCGGGCGAGCGCGTGGCGGATTGCCTTGCGGTCGGCGATCTCGCGCGCGGCCTTGAGGTTGATCGGCACCGGGTCGGCGAGCGATTCCAGGTCGAGATCGGCGGCGGTGACTGCCTTGCCGTCGGCCATGATGACCGCGCGCTTCAGCCGATTCTCCAGCTCGCGGACATTGCCGGGCCAGCCCCAGGCATCGATCGCGGCGAGTGCGTCGGGCGCGAAGCTGCGCGCGCCGGTGTTCATCGCGGCGGCATATTTCTTGAGGAAGTGGCGCGCGAGCAGACCGGCGTCGCCGGGCCGCTCGGCGAGCGAGGGGATGCGGATCACGATCTCGGCGAGCCGGTAATAAAGGTCCTCGCGGAAACGCTGCTCGGCGACCATCGCGTCGAGATTCTGGTGGGTGGCGCAGACGATCCGGGTGTCGACCGGGATCGCTTGGCGACCGCCGACGCGCTCGATCACGCGCTCCTGGAGGAAGCGGAGCAGCTTGACCTGGAGCGGCAGCGGGATGTCGCCGACCTCGTCGAGGAACAGGGTGCCCTTATGGGCGAGCTCGATCTTGCCCTCGGTGGTCTTCACCGCGCCGGTGAACGCGCCCTTCTCATGGCCGAACAGCTCGGATTCGAGCAGAGTCTCGGGGATCGCGGCGCAGTTGATCGCAACGAAAGCACCTTTACGCCGGCTCGCGTCGTGCAGGCCGCGGGCGAGCAGCTCCTTGCCGGTGCCGCTGGCGCCGAGCAACATCACCGAGACATCAGCGCCGGCGACGCGCTCGATCGTGCGGGTGACTTTGAGCATCTCTGGGCTGCCGGTGATCATGCCGCCGAGCACCGCGCCGGCTTCCGCGCGTTCGGCGAGGCGGCGGTTCTCGGCCTCCAGTGTATGGACGTGGAAGGCGCGGGCGACGATCAGGCCCAGCGCGTCGATGTCGATCGGCTTCTGGTAGAAATCCCAAGCGCCCGCGGCGATCGCCACGCGCATCGATTCGCGCGCGCCATGCCCCGAGGCAACGATCACCTTGGTATCGGGCCGCAGCTGGAGGATGGTCTGGAGCGTGGCGAAGCCTTCGGTGGTGCCGTCGGGATCGGGCGGCAGGCCGAGATCGAGCGTGACCACCGGCGGCTCGTCGGAGCGGATTGCGGCGATCGCCTCCTCGCGATTGGTGGCGGTGAGGATCTCATAGCCGTCATAGGCCCAGCGCAGCTGGCGCTGGAGCCCGGCATCGTCCTCGACGATCAGGAGCTTGGGTTTTTCGGTCATGCTGCCCTGCCTACGGATTCACTGGCCGGTACGTCGGCGGCGTGCGCGGCCTTCAGGATCACGCGGAAACGGGTGCCCTTGCCCTCGCGCGACGTGACTTCGATCCGCGCCTGCATCGCGGCGGCGAGCTGCTGCGCCTCGAACGCGCCGATGCCGAACCCGCCGGGCTTGGACGAGACAAAGGGCTTGAACAATTTATCGCGGACGAATGCGGGGGACATGCCGCAGCCCTTGTCGATCACGTCGATCACCACCTGGGCACCATCGGCGGCGATGCCCAGGGTGACGGGTTCGCTGGGCGGGCTCGCGTCGATCGCATTCTGGACGAGATGGCCGAGCAACTGCTCGAGCCCCGCCGGATCGGCGAGTGCGACCGCGGCACGGACGCCCGAGACCGCGACCGGATGCTGGCCGCGGCGCGCGGCGGCGATGCGCTCGACCAGCGGCACGATCTCGACGGCATGGGGTGCGTCGGCGCGGGCGCGGTTGTGCTGCGACAGGCGGGCGAGGAGCGCGTTCATCCGCTCGGACGAATCCTTGAGCGTTGCGACCATGTCGGCGCGAAACTCGGGCTTGTCGGCGTGGCGCTCGGCGTTGCGCGCGGTCAGGGTCAGCTGGCTGACCAGGTTCTTGATGTCGTGCAGGATGAACGCGAAGCGGCGGTTGAACTCGTCGAAGCGCTGTGCATCGGCGAGCGCCCCCTGTGCGCGTTCCTCGGCGAGATAGCTCGCGGCCTGGCGTCCCGCGACCTTGAGCAGGTCGAAATCCTCCCAGTCGAGCGCGCGCGGGACCGGCGGGCGGGCGAGCAGGATCGCGCCGACCAGGCTGCCCATGTGCGGCAGCGGCACCAG
This sequence comes from uncultured Sphingomonas sp., assembly GCA_966211615.1. GTDB lineage: Bacteria > Pseudomonadota > Alphaproteobacteria > Sphingomonadales > Sphingomonadaceae > Sphingomonas. The sequence goes on along the minus strand of CBIHNZ010000065.1, from coordinate 8,034 downwards.
CACCCAGGCCTGGCCGAGGTCGAGCATCCATTGCGGTACCGCGGCGATGTCCGCGCCATCGGTCTGCGCGCGGCGCAGCAGGTCGAGTTCGAGGATGCGGCCTGTCTCTTCAAGATGCCGCGCGAGCGCGACGTCGCCAGCGACGGGCAGCGTGCTGCGGTCCCAGTTCCATGCGGCGCCCGGTCCGAGACCGGTACCGTCGGGCACGAATAGCAGGCCGGCGGGCGAGTCGGTCAGGTCGGCGACGGCCTTGACGATGCGCTCGTCGAGCGGCGCGGCGCCTTCGGGCGCGCCGAGGGTCTCGGTGAAGCGCATCCACTCGGCGCGATAGTCATAGCGGTGGCGGAAAAGATGCTTGGCGAGCTTCACCTTCACAAAGGCGCGCAGCCAGCTGTTCGAGACAAGGGTGAGGATCGCGGCAGTCGAGCCGAAGACGAAGGCGGTCTGGAGGATGCGCGCATTAGCGCCGCCAACCGTGGCGATGGCGCTGGTAGCGAGCGCGAGCAGCGCGAAATAGGCGCCGATCGCGACGAGCGAGAGCGACTGATAGGCGACGGTGCGCGAAACCTGGACGTTCCACTCGCCCTTGCGCTGGAGGCCGACCCCCATCGCCAGGGCGATTCCCACCATTGCGGCACCGCGCGCCACGGCCAAATCGGGTATCGCGTCGCCGGTCAGATAGGCGGTGCTGAACACCGCGAAATCGGTGAACCACAGACCCGCCAGCGCGGCCACCATCCAGCGTAGGCCGCCGCCGGTGGCGGGCGCGACCGCCGAATAGAGCGCCTGGACGAGCACGAGCGCCGTCACCGCGACGAGCATGCGCAGCAGCAGCGCGGCGTTCTCGATCGGCGGCGCGATCTCGGGATTGGCTGCGACCGCGACGACATGAAGCGCGAGCGCGCCCAGCCCGACGAGCGCGACGACACCATAGACCGTGCCGAGCGCAATCGGAGGGCGCGCGCTGGCGTCGCGCCGGTGCAGCATGATCATGAAGCCCAGCCAGGCGAGGTTGCGCAGCGTCTCCGCCGCGCGCGTCACCATTTCGTCGGCACCGATGCCCGACACCGCCAGCGCCCAGAGCGCGGTCACGGCCAGCGCCAGCGCGAGCGAGCGGCGCGGCGCGGCATTCTCGCGGGGACGCAGCGCCAGCAGGGTGAGCGCGCCGAACAGCAAAGCCGCCAGCGCATGCGCCCAGAGCGTCAGCGCGCCCGCCATCAGCGCGCCCCTTCGGGGAAGAGCACCACCCTCAACGTCTGGAGGAGGATCAGCAGATCGAGGAAGGGCGAGTAGTTCTTGGCGTAGAACAGGTCATATTCGAGCTTCTGGCGCGAATCCTCGATCGAGGCGCCATAGGGATAGTTGATCTGCGCCCAGCCGGTGATGCCCGGCTTCACCATGTGGCGCTCGGCATAATAAGGCAGCTTCTGCTCGAGATCCTCGACGAACTGCGGGCGCTCGGGGCGCGGGCCGACAAAGCTCATTTCGCCCTTGAGCACGCTCCAGCATTGCGGCAGCTCGTCGATGCGGCATTTGCGGATGACGCGGCCGACGCGGGTGATGCGCGGATCGTCCTTCTCTGCCCATACCGCCTTGCCGGCGACTTCGGCGTCCTGGCGCATCGAGCGCAGCTTGATGACGTCGAAACCTTGGCCATAGAGCCCGACCCGGCGCTGGCGATAGAGCGCGGGGCCCTTGCTCTCCAGCCGGATCACGATCGCGGTGACCAGGATCAGCGGCAGCATCAGGACGAGCAGGATCGAGCTGGCGGCGATGTCGAACAGCCGCTTGAACACGCTCGACAGCATCCGTCCCGACGAGAAGCCGTCGGAGAAGATCAGCCAGCTCGGATTGACGCTGTCCAGATCGACGCGCCCGGTCTCGCGCTCAAGGAAGGTCGAGATCTCGTTGACATGGACGCCGGTGGTCTTGATCCGCAGCAGATCCTTGAGCGGCAGCGCGTTGCGGCGCTCCTCGAGCGCGAGCACGACCTCGCTGGCATTCAGGAGCACGACATGGTCGGCGAGGTTGTAGATCGCGTCGCGGTTGATCGCCTCGGGGATCACGCGGTTGGCCTCGCTCATCGCGACATAGCCGACGACGGCGAATCCGGCACCGGGCGTCTTGGACAATAGCTTTAGCCGCGCGGCGCGCGGGCCCGCGCCGAGCACGACGATGCGACGCTTGAAGGCCTGGCTGCCCAGCGCCTTGCCGAGCAGGATGCGCAGGAAGATCAGCATCACGATCGCCGCGGGCGCCGCGAACAGCAGATTCGAGCGCCAGAAGCTGATCTGGGGAACAAGGAAATAGACCACGCTCAGCCCGATCACGCCCAGCGCGATCGCGACGATCAGCCGCGCAGTGGCGAAGCGGAGCGACTGGAGCGCGTCGGCGCCATAGACCCCGACCGCGATCATCGCGATCTCGAGCGTAAGCGCGAAGGTCGCGAGCTGCGGCCAGCGCGTCGCGATCGGCGCAGGCAGCATGTCGATCTGGTGCGCGCGCATCAGCCAGCCGGCCTCACCCGCCACAACGAGCAGGATGATGTCGAGCATGCCGAGCAGCAGCACGGCATTCGGCACGTAATGCTTGAACAAGCGGATCATCGTGCGTTCCGCCTTACGGGCGAAGTGTAAACGAATCCGACACGATGGCGCCTCTACATCCCCGAATGGCGAAAAAAGGCGGCGGCGGCCGTGAAACCGTTTCGATTACGCGCCCGTTTCATGTGCGGGGGCGAACACCTACATAGATGGCCAGCAGGGAGCCTTTTTTGCATGCCCGATTCGAAGCCGATCATTCCCGTTATTTTGTCGGGGGGATCGGGAACCCGCCTCTGGCCGATGTCGCGCCCCGAACGGCCCAAGCAGTTGCTGGCACTGACCGCCGACGAGACGATGCTCCAATTGACCGCGCGCCGCACCGCCGGCGGGCGCTTCGCGCGGCCGATCGTGGTGGCCAACGCCTTCCATGCCGACATGGTCGACGCGCAGCTCGCCGAGGTGGAGGCTGCGGCGCAGGCACTGATCCTCGAGCCGATGGGGCGCAACACCGCGCCGGCGATCGCGCTGGCCGCGGTGGCGGCGGGCGGCGGCAGCGATCCGCTGCTGGTGATGCCTTCGGATCACGTCATCACCGATGTCGAGGCCTTCCACGCCGCGATCGAGGCGGCGTTGCCCTTGGTCGAGCAGGGCTGGCTGGTCACGTTCGGGATTTCCCCCGATTCGCCCGAGACCGGCTATGGCTGGATCAAGGTGGGCGAGCCGATTTCGGATGGCGTCCACCGTGTCGACCGCTTCGTCGAGAAGCCGCCGCGGGACAAGGCCGAGGCGATGCTCGCGGCGGGCGACCATGCCTGGAACGGCGGCATCTTCCTGTTCCGCGCCGACATGTATCTGGGGGCGCTCAGCGTCTATGCGCCCGAGATGCTGGTCGCGGTCCAACGATCGATGGACAAGGCGCGGCGCGAGGGCGGGCGCATCTGGCCCGATGACGACGAGTTCGCCGCCTGCCCATCGGATTCGATCGACTATGCGGTGATGGAAAAGGCGCCGCGCGTCGCGGTGGTCCCCGTCGCGATGGGGTGGAGCGATGTCGGCAGCTGGGACGCGCTCCACGCGATCAGCGACTGCGACGGGCACGGCAATGTCTGCCGCGGCGACGTGATCGCGATCGACACCGCCAATTGCCTGGTGCGCGCCGATGCCGACAAGCGCGTTGCGCTGGTGGGCGTGGAGGATCTGATCGTGGTCGTCTCCGGCGACGATGTGCTCGTGCTGCCCCGCGGCCGCAGCCAGGAAGTGAAGAAGATCATCGAGGCGATGAAGCGCTGATGGCCGGGCGGGTGCGGCGCAAGGCCGTGCTCGCCACGGTCGGAACGGCGAGCCAGCCGCAAGCCGAGGGGTGCGCGCTGTGCGGGCGCGCGCTCGGCAAGCAGGTCGAATGGCACCATGTCGTGCCCAGGAGCGAAGGCGGGAATGACACCGTGCCGCTCCACCCGATCTGTCACCGGACGATCCACGCGACGGCATCCAATGCCGAGCTGGCGCGGCTCTATCCGACGCTCGATGCGCTGAGGGAACGCGAGGAGATCCGCCGCTTCGTCACCTGGATCGCGGACAAGTCGCCCGATTTCCATGCGCCGACGCGGCGGAAGGTCGTGCCCTAGGCGATCAGCGCCTCGGCCTGGTCGAGCGTGTCCTTGAAGGCCGAGACAAGCGCCTGGTAGGGGGCGGGGCTCGCCATATCGAGGCCGGCGCGCTTGAGTATATCGACCGGATAGTCCGAACCGCCGGCCTTGAGCACCGACAGGTAATTGTCGCGTTCCTTGGCGCCGCCCTTCAGGATCTGCTGGGCGAAATAGGTCGCCGCCGCGATGCAGGTGGCATACTGATAGACGTAGAAGCTGTTGTAGAAGTGGGGGATGAACGCCCACTCGTTGGCATAGGACGGATCGAAGCCCATCGCGGGGCCGTGATAGCGCTTCAGCAGGTCGAAATAGACGCTGGTGAACTTCTCGCCCGACAGGCCTTCGCCCGCCTCCGCCAGGTCGTGGGCCTTCAGCTCGAACTCGGCGAACATCGTCTGGCGATAGAAGGTGCCGCGGAAATTCTCCATCTGCTGGCCAAGATAGAAGAGCTTCTCCTCCTTGGTCTTGGCGTTCTTCAGCATGTGCGCGACGAGCAGCTGCTCGTTCGCGGTCGACGCGATTTCCGCGAGGAAGATCGGGTAATCGGCCTTGTCATAGGGCTGGGTCGAATTGGCGAGCAGCGAGTGGAGCGCATGGCCCCATTCGTGCGCATAGGTGCTCATCCCGTCATATTTGTTCGAGAGGTTGAGCAGCAGATAGGGGTGCACGTCGAACGCGCCGGGATTCATATATGCGCCGGGGCGCTTGCCGGGGCGCGGCCAGGGATCCATCCATTTGGCCGCCGTCGCCTTGGCGATGCGCGACTGGTAGTCGGGACCGAGCGGCTTGACGGCCTCAAGCGTGGTGGTGCGCATCTGATCGAGCGTGAAGGTGCGGTCGAGCGACACGAGCGGCGGATAGATGTCGTAATAATGGATGTCGGGCAGCTTGAGCATGCGCCGGCGCAGGTCGAAATAGCGGTGGAGCTGGGGCAGGCCCTTGTTCGCCTCGGCCACCAGCGTGCGATAGACCGCTTCGGGGATGTTGTTGCCGGAGATCGCGGCGGCGAGCGAGCTCGGATATTTGCGCGCCTTGGCGTAGAAGATGTCGCCCTTCACCTGCGCGTTGTAGGTCGCGCCGAACGAGTTCTGGAACTTGCCGTGCGCGTCCCAGAAGGCGTCGAACACCGCCTTGCGGTCCGCGCGGTTGGGCGCATCGCGGTTGAGCGTATAGCCTTGGCTGTCGAGCCGCACCTGCTTGCCGGTCGACAGCGTGATCGTCGGCCAGGGGATGTCCGACGAGCGGAGCTGGCCCGAAATGTCGCCCGGCGCCTGGAGCGGCGCGCTGCTGCTCGCCAGGATCGACTCGCCCTCGGGCGAAAGCGTGTGCGCGGCCTGGCGAATGGTGTTTTCGAGATAGTGATCGAAGCGTGTCTTGAGCGTTTCGTTCGCCGCCAGGAAGCCGTCGATCCTGGTCTTTCCGATCGTCAGGAGCTCGGGCGAGACCCAGGCCGTGGCTTCGCCGAACGCCGTATAGAGATCGACGGCCTGAGCGAGCTTCTCCTGATAGGAGGAGACGCGGACGTCCTCGTCGCCCTTCAGGCTGGCATAGGTGTAGACCCGCGCAATCGTCCGGCCGAGATCGGACTGGACCACCAGCGCCTGCGCAAGCACGTCGGCGCTCTCGCCCAGCCGGCCCTTGAACTTCGCGACGCCCGGAATCGCTGCGAGCGTAGCCTTGCGTGCTTCATCCCAGGCGGTGTCGTTCGGATAGAGTTCGGTCAGGTCCCAGGCGGCGCCGGCCGGTGCGGCGGCATCCTGCGCCCAGGCGGGGACGGCAGCGGCGAGGCCGGCAAGCGCGGCGGCGGACAGCGCCTGACGGCGGGTGAGTTCGGTCATGGATGGGCTCTCATCGCTGGAAACCGGCGGAAGCCGGCAGGATGGAGCGGATATTGTCGCGGTCTGTTCGCCAAGGAAAGCGCTTTGTTGGGTTAAAGCGCCAACACACCCGCTAGCGGATTTCGGCGCGATATTCGGCTCGTGAGATCACGATCCAGTCGCGTTTCGCCCGGCGTTTCAACGGCGTGCGGCAATAGCGGCAGATGCTGATGTGCTTGTCGTCCGTGCTCTGGCGAATATGCTTTTCGGAACGCTCGTGCTTACCACCCAGGCAGCGCGACCGCCCGGCAATCCAGCTAATCACTTGTACGCACCCCGTGACTCGATGCCGTGATAATCGGCTAACCTGAGCCGTTCTTGTCTTCAATTCATCCCGAATGGAAGCCCGCTCGTCTCACGAATGGAGCGGCTCCCCGCAAGCGAAGGGCCGGCAGATCGCTCTGCCGGCCCCGCTTGTTTCCAGCTCGGGAAGCTGGCGGTCGGATCAGAAATCCATGCCGCCCATGCCGCCCATGCCGCCGCCGCCCATGGGCATCGCCGGCTTGTCTTCCGGCAGCTCGCTCACCGCCGCTTCGGTGGTGATGAGCAGGCCGGCGACCGAGGCTGCGTCCTGAAGCGCGGTGCGGACGACCTTGGTCGGGTCGATCACGCCGGCCTGGACCAGGTTCTCATAGACGTCGGTCTGGGCGTTGAAGCCCAGGTTCGCGTCGTTGCCGTCGAGCAGCTTGCCCGAGATCACCGCACCGTCATGGCCCGCGTTCGACGCGATCTGGCGGATCGGCGCGTAGAGCGCCTTGCGGATGATATCGATGCCGCGGGTCTGGTCGTCATTGGCGCCCTTGAGGCCTTCGATCGCCTTGGTCGCGTACAGCAGAGCCGTGCCGCCACCGGGGACGATGCCCTCTTCGACGGCCGCGCGGGTCGCGTGCAGCGCGTCGTCGACGCGGTCCTTGCGCTCCTTGACCTCGATTTCGGTCGAACCGCCGACCTTGATCACGGCAACGCCGCCGGCGAGCTTGGCGAGGCGCTCCTGGAGCTTCTCGCGGTCATAGTCGCTGGTGGTGTTCTCGATCTGCTGGCGGATCGCCTCGGTACGGCCCTTGATCGCATCGGCATCACCGGCGCCATCGACGATGGTGGTGTTGTCCTTGTCGATCGAGACGCGCTTGGCGGTGCCGAGCATGCCGAGCGTGACGCTCTCGAGCTTGATGCCGAGATCTTCCGAGATCACTTCGCCCTTGGTGAGGATCGCGATGTCCTCGAGCATCGCCTTGCGGCGATCGCCGAAGCCGGGTGCCTTGACGGCTGCGACCTTGAGGCCGCCGCGCAGCTTGTTGACGACGAGCGTGGCGAGAGCTTCGCCCTCGATGTCCTCGGCGATGATGAGGAGCGGACGGCCCGACTGGACGACGGCTTCCAGGATCGGGAGCATCGCCTGCAGGTTCGACAGCTTCTTCTCGTGGATCAGGATATAGGGGTCCTGAAGCTCGACGGTCATCTTCTCGGGGTTGGTGATGAAGTAGGGCGAGAGATAACCGCGGTCGAACTGCATGCCTTCGACGACGTCGAGCTCGAAATCGAGACCCTTGGCTTCCTCGACGGTGATCACGCCTTCCTTGCCGACCTTCTCCATCGCCTCGGCGATCTTCTCGCCGACGATGGTGTCGCCATTGGCCGAGATGATGCCGACCTGGGCGATTTCCTTGGTGCCGGCGACGGGCTTGGAGCGCGCCTTGAGGTCCTCGACGACCTTGGTGACGGCGATATCGATGCCGCGCTTCAGGTCCATCGGGTTCATGCCGGCCGCGACCGACTTCATGCCCTCGCGGACGATCGCCTGGGCGAGAACGGTGGCGGTGGTGGTGCCGTCACCCGCGACGTCGTTGGTCTTCGACGCGACTTCGCGCAGCATCTGCGCGCCCATGTTCTCGAACTTGTCCTTGAGCTCGATCTCCTTGGCGACGGTGACGCCGTCCTTGGTGATGCGCGGAGCGCCGAACGACTTGT
>CBIHNZ010000064.1:0-20130 GCA_966211615.1 uncultured Sphingomonas sp. | reverse complement strand
CTTTGGTCCTTACCCGCTTTTTTTTTCCCCCCCCGCGGCTTTGGGCGGGGGCCGCGTTCCCCCCCCCCCCCCAAAAATGGGGCCCCCGGCCCAAAGGCCGGGGTGACGGTGGAGACCAAGGAATCCGAAAATGCCCAAAGTACTCATCAGCGACAAGATGGACCCCAAGGCCGCCGAGATCTTCCGCGCGCGCGGCGTTGAAGTGGACGAGATCACCGGCAAGACCCCCGAAGAGCTCAAGGCGATGATCGGCCAGTATGACGGCCTCGCCATCCGCAGCTCGACCAAGGTGACCAAGGAGATCCTCGAAGCCGCGACCAACCTCAAGGTCGTCGGCCGCGCCGGCATCGGGGTCGACAATGTCGACATCCCGTCGGCCAGCGCAAAGGGCGTGGTCGTCATGAACACCCCGTTCGGCAACTCGATCACCACTGCCGAGCACGCCATCGCGCTGATGTTCGCGCTCGCCCGCCAGCTGCCCGAGGCCGATGCCTCGACCCAGGCCGGCAAGTGGGAGAAGAACCGCTTCATGGGCGTCGAGCTGACCGCCAAGACGCTCGGCCTGATCGGCGCCGGCAATATCGGCTCGATTGTCGCGGACCGCGCGCTGGGCCTCAAGATGAAGGTGATCGCATACGATCCCTTCCTCACGCCGGAACGCGCGATCGAGATGGGCGTCGAGAAGATGAGCCTCGACGATCTGCTGCTGCGCGCCGATTTCATCACGCTGCACACGCCGCTGACCGACCAGACGCGCAACATCCTCTCGGCCGAGAATCTCGCCAAGACCAAGAAGGGCGTGCGCATCATCAATTGCGCGCGCGGCGGCCTGATCGACGAGGCGGCGCTGAAGGAAGGGCTCGAATCCGGCCATATCGCGGGCGCCGCGCTCGACGTGTTCGTCCAGGAGCCGGCCAAGGAATCGCCGCTGTTCGGCGTCCCCAACTTCATCTCGACCCCGCATCTCGGCGCATCGACCAGCGAGGCGCAGGTCAATGTCGCGATCCAGGTCGCCGAGCAGATGGCCGATTTCCTCGTCTCGGGCGGCGTCACCAACGCGCTCAACATGCCGAGCCTGTCGGCCGAGGAAGCGCCGCGGCTCAAGCCGTACATGGCGCTGGCCGAGAAGCTGGGCAGCCTGGTCGGCCAGCTGTCGCACGGTTCGCTCAGCAACATCTCGATCGAGGTCGAGGGCGCCGCGGCCGAGCTCAACCAGAAGCCGATCACCGGCGCAGTGCTCGCCGGGCTGATGCGTGTTCACTCCGATACGGTGAACATGGTCAACGCGCCCTTCCTGGCCAAGGAGCGCGGCCTCGACGTGCGCGAAGTGCGCCACGAGCGCGAGGGCGACTATCACACTTTGGTCCGCGTCACGGTCGGCACCGAGGCGGGCGACCGTTCGGTGGCGGGTACCCTGTTCGGCAACCAGGCGCCGCGCCTGGTCGAGCTGTTCGGCATCAAGGTCGAGGCCGACCTCGCCGGCCCGATGCTCTACATCGTCAACGAGGACGCCCCCGGCTTCATCGGCCGGCTCGGCACCACCCTGGGCGAGGCGGGCGTCAATATCGGCACCTTCCATCTCGGCCGTCGCTCGGCGGGCGGCGAGGCGGTGCTGCTGCTCTCGCTCGACGACGACGTCTCGCCCGAACTGATCGCCAAGCTCCGCACGCTGCCCGGCGTGAAGACCGCGATGGCGCTCAAGTTCTGAAGCCATTAGGGGAGGGCGCCATGACCGGACTCCTCCCCGAAGGGTTTCACGACCGCCTGCCGCCCGCGGCCGATGCCGCGGCGCGGCTGGAGGGCCGCGTGCTCGGCGTTGCGGGGCTCTATGGCTATGAGCGGGTCGATCCGCCGCTGGCCGAATTCGCCGACGAGCTGGCGACCCGGCTGAAGGCGGGCGGGCTGCGCGACGCGGTGCGCTTCGTCGATCCGGTCTCGCAGCGCACGCTGGCGATCCGGCCGGATCTGACCGCGCAGGTCGGGCGCATCGCGGCGACCCGGATGGGCCATCATCCGCGCCCGGTGCGGCTCTCCTATGCCGGCGCGGTGATGAAGCTGAGTGCTTCGGAGCTCAATCCGCAGCGGGCGATGCGGCAGATCGGCTGCGAACTGATCGGGCTCGATACGGTAGCCGCGGCGACCGAAGTGGTGCGCGTCGCCATCGAGGCGCTGCAGGCGGCGGGCGTGACCGGCCTGGCAGTGGATTTCACGCTGCCCGACCTGGTCGACAGGCTGGCGGGCGAGAGCCTGGATGCCGATACGCTGGCGCTGCTGCGCGAGCGGCTCGATGCCAAGGACGCGGGCGGCGTCGCCGCGATCGATCCCAGCTATCTCCCGCTGATCGAGGCGGCGGGCCCGTTCGACGCGGCGATGGCGCGGCTGCGCGCGATCGATGCCGGCAAGGCGCTGGGCAGCCGGCTTGACGGGCTGGCCGAGATCGCCGCCAGCATCAAGGGCCAGGCGGCGCTGACGCTCGACCCGACCGAGCGCCACGGCTTCGAATTCCAGAGCTGGCTGGGCTTCTCGATCTTCTCGACCGGTATCCGCGGCGAGATCGGCCGCGGCGGCAGCTACACGATCGTCCATGACGGCGGCCGCGAGGAGTCGGCGGTCGGCTTCTCGCTGTTCGCCGATCCGATCCTCGACACCGGCGTCGGGGCGGACGAGCGCCGCCGCCTGTTCCTGCCGCTCGGCACGCCGGCAGAGGATGGCGCGAAGCTGCGCGGCGAGGGCTGGGTCACGGTCGCCGCGCTGGAGGCCGACGATACTCCGCAGGCACAGCTCTGCAGCCATGTCTGGCAGGACGGAGCGGCGCGAGCGCTCTAGGCGGCGAGCTTCGAAAGGCCGACCCTTTCCGCCCTGCCCTTTCGGTTCAGATGGCGACTCTTCCAATCGATCCACCGCCATCGACGAACAGCGTCTGTCCGGTGATGTAGCCCGCCTCCTCCGAAAGCAGGAAGGCAATGGTTGCGGCAATCTCTTCCGGCCTGCCAAGGCGCCGCATTGGAATCAGCGAAAGGAAGCGTCGCTCCGCCTCGCTGCCGACGGGGGTGTTCTCGCGGAACATCTCCGTTTCCACCGGGCCAGGTGCCACCGAATTGACGGTGATGCCGGTCTCGGCCAGTTCCAGTGCCCAGGTGCGCGTCAGGCTGTTGATCGCGGCCTTGGCGGCCGCATAGGCACTGCGCCGCGCGACGCCCACGACCACCATGCTGGAGAGGTTGACGATGCGGCCCCAGCCTTTCGCCCGCAGGCCAGGCAGGATCGCCTGCACGGTCTGGATCGTCGGGTGCAGGTTGCCCCGCAGAATGTCATCCACGTCCATGAGATCGATCTCGCCGAGCGGATGCATCCGGACCAGGCCGAGATTATTGACGACGCCATCGAAGGAATGATGACGGGCGAGATTGGCGAAGGCTTTCGCAGCGGCCTCGTTGTCATTGAGATCGATCGAGACCAGCGTGCCCGGAAAGCTGGGATCCGCTCCGCGCGCAACGCCGACGACATGATGCCCGGCGGCGACCAGCCGGGTCGAGAGCGCGCGGCCGATGCCCTTGCTGGCGCCGGTGACGAGAAAAGTTCGTGTTGTCATGATGTCTACCTGCTCGATCATGGGGACGGCAGTACGGTTGACCGGCAGGAGTCCGCAGGGCCGTCCGGCCGCGAGCCCCTGCTCGACCAATCGCCGCGTCAGGCGGCGCTGCTTGCGGCGATATCGTTCGAATAGGCGGGGAAGTCGGTGTAACCGACCTCGCCGTCGCGGGTATAATAGGTCGACCGGTCCGCTACGGCCAACGGCCAGTCGTTCTTGAGACGCTGAGCGAGATCGGGGTTCGCGATATACGGCCTGCCGAACGCGATCAGGTCCACCAGCCCGGTATCGAGCGAGGCCTGCGCGCGCGCTCGGTCCGTGAAACCGCCGCACCAGATGAAGGTGCCGGGGAACAGCGCCCGTGCCTTGGCAAGCAGGGCGTGGTCGAGGTACCGGGGCTTGAATTCCGCTGACTCCATGTTCCCGTCGGGGAGCAGCTCGTAGAGCAGATGGATATATGCGACGCCGCGGCGCCCCAGCTGCTCGACAACATACAGGAACGTCTCCTCCGTGAGAGGATCCGTCGGCATCGAGCCGTACTTGCCGAACGGAGACAGGCGAACACCCACGCCCCCCGGCCCGAATTCAGCCACCACCGCATCGACGATTTCCATCAGGAAGCGCGTCCGGTCCTCCATGCTGCCGCCGCCGTAGCGATCGGTGCGGGTATTGAGCACCGAGTTCATGAACTGCTCGATCAGATAGCCGTTGGCCGCGTGGAGCTCGACACCATCGAACCCGGCCTTTCGGGCATTGGCAGCGGCTTTGACGAAGGTGCCCACCATGGCCGCCACCTCCTCCGTGCTGAGCGGCTTCGGCGTCTCCACGGGCATGAAACGCAACCGGCCGTCCGGACCATGGGCGAACACCTCCGAACCCTCAGCCCTTTCCCCGGTCACGCCCACCGGGGCCTGGCCATTCGGCAAGATCGAGGAATGGGCCAGCCTGCCGACATGCCATAGTTGCATGAAGATCGTGCCGCCCTGACGGTGGACCTCATCGGTCACCCGGCGCCAGCCCTGCATTTGGGCCTCGGAGTGGATTCCGGGTATCCTCGCATAGCCGTGGCTGGACTGATCCACGTCATTGACTTCGGAAATGATCAGGCCGGCACCGGCCCGCTGGCCGTAATAGGTGGCCATCAGCGCATTCGGGATGTCCCCATCGGTTGGAAGGTCGCCCTCGGACGTTCGGGTGCGGGTCATCGGCGGCATGACAATGCGGCTCTTGAGATGGACAGGGCCCAGATCATAGGGGTCGAACAGGGAAGGCATTGGGTCGCTCCGTTGGAGAAATGATGCTCCATCGAAGATAATTAACGTCGCCTCTGCGCATTAGAGGGTCTAGGAACGACTCACTGTTGCGCTCAGGGCTACAAAAGCCAGATGGACACACGTTTCGATGGCATCGCGGAATTCGTCGCCGTGACGCGATTGGGCAGTTTCACGGCGGCGGCTGCGGAGCTGGGCGCCACCAAGTCCGCGATCGGACGGGCGGTGTCGCGGCTTGAAGCCCGGCTGGGCATCAAGCTGATGCACCGAACGACGCGCCGTCTGACCTTGACGCCTGCCGGAGAGGCCTGGCTCGAGCATTGCGTCGCGGCGCTCGACGAACTCGATCGCGGTGAGAGCGCCCTCCTGCTCGCGCGGGACATGCCCGGCGGCGAGGTGCGGATCGATCTGCCGACCGCATTCGGCCGGCTCCACATCATGCCGGTGCTGCTCGCGGTGGCGGAGCGCTTTCCGGCGCTGAACCTCAACGTGAGCTTCACCGATCGGCGGGTCGATCTTGTCGGTGAAAACATCGATCTCGCCGTGCGCATCGGCAATCTCGAGGATTCGACGGACTTGCTCGCGCGCCAGATCGGCGTCCAGCACATGATGATCGTGGGCGCGCCCGGCTACCTTGCAAGGCGAGGCATCCCTCGATCCTGGGCCGATCTCAAGGCGCATGATTGCATCGTCGGGCGACGGCAGGGAAATCGCATCGCCTGGCTGATGAAGCAACCGGATGGCTCAACCGCTCGGCAGGCGGTTCCGGTCAAACATGAACTCCAGGATTTCGAGACGGTATTGATGGCAGCGAAGGCGGGACATGGTCTGACGCAGCTTCCGTCCTGGATGGTGCAGGACGATATCCGGAGCGGAACGCTCCAGATCGTCCTGGATGGCCTGTCGGGCGGCGAGCTCCCGATCAACCTCCTTTGGCCGCGCGCAAAGACACTGCCGGCCAAGATACGGGTGATCGTGGACGGCCTGGCGCGATGGGGGCACGAATCCTCCGCCGCCGTCGCCTAGGCGTCTGGGCTTGCAATGTAGGATTTCCCGCGCTCTGCTGCAGCGCCCTTTGCCCCCGGGGCGCTGCTCTTTGAGACTTGAATATGCTGCGGCCGGACCCGCCACGAACCCGGCCCTTGCGCGTCGCTGTCGCTCGCGTGTCGCGCAGGTGCCGCGTGCGCGGCGCTCCGATGTCGCGTCAATGGCGCATCGCCGTCGCCCAGGCGTGACCTTATTGTCGCGTCATTGTCGCGTCGCCGGCGCGCGGCATTGCCGCGCCTCTGGGGGAGGCGAAATTTACCCCCCTCACGGAGTCAACTTCGTCAGCTGGCGGCGCAGGCTAGCGCGCCAGCAGCGGCTCGATATGGCCGTCGAGGAAATGCACCAGCGCGTCGGCGACCGCATGGCGGAAGCGCGGATCGGTGGCGAGGCGCTCCGGGAAGACCTGGCGCAGGCCTAGCATGGCCTCGGCGACGTCGCTGCCGGTTGCGGCCTTGGCCAGCGTATCGGCCAAGGGATCGGTGATCTTCTCGTGCGCCTGTGCCTTGCGGCGGACGAACGCGATCCAGGCGGCGACGGGCACCGCGAGACGTTCGACGCTGCGGCCATTGTCGAGCGCGTCCTGCACGGTGTCGAGCAGGCGATAGGGCAGTTTCTGCGAACCATCCCAGGCGATCTGCGACAGGAGGTGGCGGATTGCGGGATTGCGGAAGCGGTCGAGCACCGCGTCGGCATAGCCGGCGACGTCGAGTCCCTCGACCGGCTTGAGCGAGGCAGCGATGTCGTAATGCATCAGCCGCGACACGAAATGCTCGAGCGCGGGATCGGACATCGCCTCGAACACCGTCTCCAGGCCCAGGTGCAGGCCGATATAGGCGAGGCTTGAATGCGCGCCGTTGAGGATGCGCAGTTTGGCCTGCTCATAGCCGCGCACGTCGCTGGTGAGCGTGACGCCCGCCGATGCGAGATCCGGACCGTCCGTCATGTCGAAGCGCTGGAGCACCCATTGGGTGAAGCTCTCGCGCTGCACGGCGGCCTTGTCGGTCAGGTGGAGATCGTGCGCGACATGGGCAAGAAAGGCAGGGTCGCTTGCCGGCGTGATCGAATCGACCATCGAATCGGGGAAGGCGACCTCGGCCTCGATCCAGGCAGCGAGCGCCGGGTCGTACTCGCGGGCGAGCGCGGCGCAGGCGGCACGGAGCTTGCCGCCATTGCCGGTCATGTTGTCGCAGCAGAGCATTGCGAAGGGCGCGGTGCCCGCGGCGCGGCGATCGGCGAGGCCGGCGACGATCCAGCCGATCACGCTCGCCGGCTCGGCAGGGCGCTTGAGATCGTGGACGATGTCGGGGTGCGCGAAGTCGAGCGTGCCTTCGCCGGTCAGGCAATAGCCCTTCTCGGTGACGGTGCTGGTGGCAATGCGGACGGCGGGATCGGCGAGCAAGGTGCGCAGCCGGGCGCCTTCGCCAGGGCCGATCGCGTCGGAATGGGCGGCGAGGATGCGCATCGACGGTTCGCGGTCGATCACCGCCAGCGTGTAGAGCCCGTCCTGGGCCTTCAGCGCATCGACGGTGCCCGGGCTGCGCAGAGAAACCGCTGCGATGCCCCAGCGGGGATCGTTATCGAGCACGCGGTCGACATAGGCGGCCTGGTGCGCGCGATGGAACGCGCCAGGCCCGAAATGGACGATGCCGGTGCGGATCGACTGGGGGTCATGACCCGGCCGGGCGATGCCGGCGGGGAGCGAGGCGAGCGTTGCGCGAGAGAGACTGGTCATCGCGTTCGCCCAAGCAGCGACGCGACGGCAAAGTCAATCCGGCTTCAGAGAGTCTTGGTTGACGAACCGCCGCGCGCGCCGGGAATCAGCGGTGAACTCCATTGCGGCAGCGTCACCCGCGTATCCTTCGGCATCAGGAAGCGTACCTGCCGATTCGGGAAATCGATATCGACGCGACGGAAGCTGCGCAGCGCGTCCATGCCGAGCAGCAACGCCGGGCGCTTGGTCAGCCCGAAGCGCGCGAACGGCGCGACATCGGCGAATGCGATCGGCATCGAGCTGAACGCCACTTCGCCAACCTTGATGTTGGGGATATTCGCATAATCGGCGGTCGCCTGGTCGCCGGTCACGCTGGTGAGCTTGATCGGCTGCATCTGGCCGGCGCGGCGTCCGATACGCTTGCGGAGGGCGCTGTTGCCCATCGTCACCTGCGAGCCGGTATCGAGCACGACCTGGATGCGCGTGCCGCCATAATAGGCATCGGTAACGATCAGCTGGCCGAACAGGCTCTTGGCAGTGACGACGATCTCGTCGGGATCGCGACGCGTGAACTTCTTGCGCTTCTCGCTGGCGCGCACGCTCATCGTGCCCTTCTCGAAGTCGATCGTGACCTGGTGGCTGCTCAGCGTATCGATGCCCAGCAGCCCGGCCGCGCCAAGGTTGCGCGCGGCGAACGCGGGGGCGATCACCCGATGCTCCTTGCCGATCGACTTGATCGACAGGTCGGGGATGACGACCGTGTCGACCCGCGACTGGCCGGTCATAGAAGTCACCATCACCGGATCGCCCGCGGGGAGTCGCAACGACCCGGCAAGCTCGCGCGAGACGGAGGTGCGCTCGGCGCCGGTATCGATGATGAAATTGTACGAACCCTTGCCGCCCACGGCGACGGGAACGGTGAGCCGCGAGTCGACCTCTCCCAAGGTCAGCATGGTCGTGTCGATATGGAGATCCGAAGCGATCAGCTCGGGATCCTGTGCGGGCAAGTCGCGGCCCTCAACGGCGGCGCTCGGCGGCGCCAGGAGAAGTAGCAGCGGGCTCCAAATTGCGATCATGAGACGTGACCCATATCTATCTGTACCGCAGACTATACCTATCCTTGCTGCGCAGCAATCTGGCAGAAACATATTTTAATCGAGCCGCATCGCCTCTGCCGCGATGCTCTCCGCCTCCAGCAACAGCGCGTCGTCCGCGGTGCCCTGCGCGACCGTCTCGCGGCCGATCATGATCAGCACCGGCACCGCCATCGGGCTGACCCGCGGCAGGTCGATATGGAGCATTGTGTCGGCGGCGGTGTCGAGCAGATGGGCGAGGCGGCCGACATCGGTCATCCGCGCCCGCGCATCGGCCCATGCGGCGCGGAGCAGCAGATGATCGGGTTCGTATTTGCGCAGCACGTCGTAGATCAGGTCGGTCGAGAAGGTGACCTGACGCCCGGTCTTCTTCTTGCCCGGATGCTGGCGCTCGACGAGCCCGCCGATGATCGCGACTTCGCGAAAGGCGCGCTTGAGCAGCGCTGATTGCTGCACCCAATCGACGAACTCATGCTCCAGGATGTCGGGCGAGAAGAGCGGGCGCGGATTCTCGATCTTCTCCAGACCGTAGACGGCGAGCGCATAGTCGTTGGCGACGAAGCCCAGCGGCTTCAACCCCATCGCTTCCATTCGGCGCGTGATCAGCATGCCGAGCGACTGGTGGGCGTTCCAGCCCTCGAAGCTGTAGGCGACCATGTGGTGGCGGCCTTCGTGCGGAAAGGTCTCGACGAGGAGCTGGCCCGGTGCGGGCAGCGCCGAGCGATAGGCCTGGACCTCCAGCCATTCGCGTACATCGTCGGGAAAGCGAGTCCATTGGCTGCGGTCGTTCAGGAACACGCGGACGCGGTGCGCCAAATTGGCGGTGATCGCGAGGCGGGCGCCCATATAGGACGGTATGCGGGCAGTCTTCGAGGTGGCGCGCACGATCAGATCGGTCACCTCGACACGCTCTACCTCGAGCGCGAGCCCGGCGAAGAAGAAGGTGTCGCCCGGTGACAACGTGCTACCGAACCCCTCTTCGACCCTGCCCAGCCGGCGGCCGTTCTTGAAGCGCACCTCGAGCATCGGCGATTCGACGATGATGCCCGCGTTGAGGCGATGCTGCGCAACAAAGGCGGGCTTGGTGACGCGCCACAGCCCGTCCTTGCCCAGGGTCAACCGCTTGAACTTCTCATAAGCGCGCAGCGAATAGCCGCCATCGGCGATGAAGCTCAGGACGCGGTCGAAGGTCTCCTGTTCGAGCGCCGAATAGGGCAATGCTGCGCGGATCTCGCGCAGCATCTCGCCCGCGTGGAACGGCGCGGCGCAGGCGCAGGCCATGATGTGCTGTGCCAGCACGTCGAGCGCGCCGGGACGGAAGATGTCGGGATCGAGCTCACCCTGCTCGACCGCGTCGAGCGCGGCGCGTGCCTCCAGATATTCGAAGCGATTGCCGGGGACGAGCACTGCCTCGCTCGGCTCGTCGAGCCGGTGGTTGGCGCGGCCGATCCGCTGGAGCAGGCGTGACGAGCCCTTGGGCGCACCCATCTGGATGACGCAGTCGACATCGCCCCAGTCGACGCCGAGATCGAGGCTGGCGGTGGCGACCAGCGCGCGCAACTGCCCGTCGGCCATCGCCTGCTCGGCGCGGCGGCGGGCCTCGAGGCTGAGACTGCCGTGATGCACGCCGATCGGCAGCTTGAGCTCGTTGACCTTCCACAATTGCTGGAAGATCAGCTCGGCCAGCCCGCGCGTGTTGCAGAAGATGATCGTCGTCTTGTGCGTCTCGATCTCGGCCATCACCTGCGGGATCGCATAGGTGCCCGAATGACCGGCCCAGGGGACGCGGTCCTCGGGGAGCAGGATCGCGATATTGGGGTCGGCGCCCTTGTCGCCCTGTACCAAGGTCACGCTGTCGATATCGCCACGCGGCGCCAGCCAGGCGCGATAGCCGTCGGGATCGGCGACTGTGGCGGACAGCGCGACGCGACGCAGTCCCGGGGCGAAGCGCTGCAACCGGGAGAGCGCGAGCGCAAGCAGGTCACCGCGCTTGCCGGTGGCGAAGGCATGGACCTCGTCGATCACCACGGTCTTCAGGTCCGAGAACATCGTCAAACTGTCTTCGTATGACAGCAACAGGCTGAGCGATTCGGGGGTGGTCAGCAGGATCCCGGGTGGTCGCGCGCGCTGCCGCAGCTTGCGGTCGTACGGCGTATCGCCGGTGCGCGTCTCGACCCGGATCGGCAGGCCCATCTCCTCGATCGGGGTCAGCAGGTTGCGCTGGACGTCGACCGCGAGCGCCTTGAGCGGCGAGATGTAGAGCGTGTGGAGACGATCCGTCGGTGCCTCGATCAGCTCCGCCAGGCTGGGGAGGAATCCGGCCAGCGTCTTGCCAGCGCCGGTGGGCGCGACGAGCAGCGCGTGGCTGCCGGCGCGCGCGGCGGCGAGCATGTCGAGCTGATGGCGACGCGGCGCCCAGCCGCGCGAGGCGAACCAGTCTTCGAGTATTCGGGGAAGCTGGGAACCTGCGGGCATCGCAACCATATAGGCATGATGGCGAAGCTCGGCGACTGGATCGATCCGCAACCCTCCGGGATCCACGTCCCCGCCGCAGATGCGTGGATCGATCCGAGCCAGCCGGTGCCGCGCGCGCTGGTCACCCATGGTCACGCCGATCATGCCCGGGGCGGGCATGGCGAGGTATGGGCGACGCCCGAGACGCTCGCGATCATGACGGCGCGTTATGGCCCGCAGAATGGGCACCCGGTTGCCTATGGCGAGGGGTTTACATTGGGCGGAGTCGATCTGCGCTTCGTGCCGGCGGGGCATGTGTTGGGGTCCGCGCAGATCGTGCTCGAGCATCGCGGCGAGCGCATCGTCGTCTCGGGCGATTACAAGCGCCGCAACGACCCCACCTGCGCGCCGTTCGAGCCGGTGCCGTGCGACATCTTCGTCACCGAGGCGACCTTCGGCCTGCCCGTGTTCCGCCATCCCGAGACTCATGACGAGCTCGACAAGCTGCTGGCCGCGCTCCGGGCCAACCCGACCCGCTGCGTGCTGGTCGGCGCCTATGCACTGGGCAAGGCGCAGCGGGTGATCCGCGAACTGCGCGTCATGGGATTCGAGGATCCGATCTACATCCATGGTGCGCTGCAGCGGCTCTGCGACCTCTATGTCGAGCTGGGCGTCGATCTGGGCGATCTGCGGCCCGCCACCGGGGTCGCCAAGGGCGAGCTGGAAGGACGCATCATCCTGTGCCCGCCGGGCGCGCTCAACGATCGCTGGTCGCGGCGGCTGCCGGATCCGATCACCGCGATGGCATCGGGCTGGATGCGGGTGCGCCAGCGCGCGCGGCAGCGCAATGTCGAGCTGCCGCTGATCCTGTCCGACCATGCCGACTGGGACGAGCTGACCATGACGATCCAGGAGATCGAGCCCAAGGAAGTCTGGGTGACGCATGGTCGCGAGGACGCGCTCGTCCATTGGTGCCGGATGCGCCAGATCAAGGCGCGCGCGCTCGATCTCGCCGGCTATGAGGATGAGGACGATTGATCAGGCGGCCCGGGATTCTTCCTTGCCACTGAGCAGCCAGCGTTCCGCTGCCTCCGCATCCTCGAAGCAGCGCGCGTCGCGTCCGCCGAGCGCGCGGCCGAGTTGGCTGCGTGCAAGTGTGGAGGATACCACGAACGCCAGGCGCCGCGAGCGATATTCGGGTGCCGCGAGCATAGCGCGGAAGGCGTCGACGATCTCCTGCGACTGGATCTTCATGTCGCGCAGGTCATTGAGCGTCAGATGTGCGTTGCGGCGGCAGCTGAGCTCGACATGCGCTTTTGCGCGTGCGACGACGAAGCCCTCGACATCGGCGGGCGTGAAGAAGCCGCTCATCCGGATGCGGACAAGGTCGCGCGAAGGATCGACCTGGATCGAATATTCGGCACTCATTCCTGTAAGATAGGAACGAATCGCCTACCAAATCCTGAATCAGCCGACGCCTTCGAGCGCCTTTTGCCGGCGGCGCTGGACCGAGCTGCCGATGCCGAGCGCCTCGCGATATTTGGCGACGGTGCGCCGTGCGATGTCGAAGCCCTTTTCGCGCAGCATGTCGACCAAGGTGTCATCGGACAGGATCGCCTTGGGGTCTTCGGTCTGGATCAGCGCCTTTATCGCGCTCTTCACCGCCTCGGCCGAGACCGCGTCGCCGCCATCGGCCGACTGGATCGCGCTGGTGAAGAAATATTTGAGCTCGTAGAGCCCGCGCGCGCAGCTCAGATATTTGTTCGAGGTGACGCGGCTGACCGTCGATTCGTGCATCTCGATCGCCTCGGCCACCTGGCGCAGTGTCAATGGCCTGAGATGTGCGACGCCCTTCAGGAAAAAGGCTTCCTGCTGCTTCACGATCTCCGACGCGACCTTGATGATCGTGCGCTGGCGCTGGTCGAGCGCCTTGACCAGCCAGTTTGCGCTGGCGAGCATGTCCGACAGCCAGGCCTTGCTCGTCTTGTCCTGCGGGCCCGACGAGATTTCGGCATAATAGGCCCGATTGACGAGCAGGCGCGGCAGCGTCGCGGCGTTGATCTCGACCGCCCAGCCGCCGCTGCGCCGCGCCACGAAGATGTCGGGGGTGACCGCGCGCATCGGCTCGCCGCCATAGGCGCAGCCGGGCTTGGGATCATAGCTCCTGAGTTCGCGGATCATGTCCGCCAGATCCTCGTCGTCGACATCGCAGATACGCCTGAGGCGCGCCATGTCGCCGCGGGCGACGAGGTCGAGATTGTCGATCAGCCGCGCCATGCACGGATCGTAGCGGTCGGCTTCCTTGGCCTGCAGCGCGATGCACTCGGCGAGATTGCGCGCGCCGACCCCGGTGGGCTCGAAGGTCTGGATCACCGCCAGCACCGCCTCGACCCGGGCGAGCGGCACGCCCAGCCGGTTGGCGATCTCGAGCAAAGGGACGGTGAGGTAGCCGGTCTCGTCGATCTGATCGATCAGGTGTGCGGCGATGAACAGATCGCTGCCGTCGATCGTCGCGCCGGCCTGCGCCATCAGGTGATCGGCAAGGCTCAGCTCGGAGGCACCGAGATTGTCGAGGTCGGGACCGTCCTCGGACATGCCGCCGCTGGCACCGGTCAGGCCGAGGCTGCCGTCGAGCCCACCGATCGAATCGGTCGGGCCGTCATGGTGGAAGGTCTCGGCGGCGAAATCGACGTCGAGCGCGGCCTCGCCTGCTGCTTCGCCACCGCCAGTAAGAAGTTCCGCGGCATCGGCCGGTCCGTCGCGGACATCGTCGAAATCCGGTTCCGGCTCGGGCGCCGAATCGGGCGCATCTTCACTGCCGCCGCTCTGGGCATCCAGCAGCGGGTTCTTCTCCAGCTCCTCGGCGATGAAGGTCTCGATCTCGAGGTTCGACAGCGCCAGCAGCTTGATCGCCTGCTGGAGCTGCGGCGTCATGACCAGCGATTGCGACTGCCGGAGATCGAGGCGAGGCGCGAGGCTCATGGCATTTAGAGCGAGAAGCTCTCGCCCAGATAGAGACGGCGGACATTCTCGTCCTTGACGAGATCGTCGGGCGAGCCGGCGAAGAGCACGCGGCCGTCATAGATGATGTAGCCGCGATCGACGATGTCGAGCGTCTCGCGGACGTTATGATCGGTGATCAGCACGCCGATGCCACGCTTCTGGAGCTCGCAGATCAGGTCGCGGATGTCGCTGATCGACAGCGGATCGATGCCGGCAAAGGGTTCGTCGAGCAGCATGATCGTCGGATCGGCGGCCAGCGCGCGGGCGATCTCGGCGCGGCGGCGCTCGCCGCCCGACAGCGCCATCGCCGGCGCATCGCGGAGACGCGTCAGGCCGAACTCGTCGAGCAGCGTATCGAGCCGGGCCCGGCGGGCATCCTTGTCGGGCTCGGAGAGCTCGAGCACCGCCAGGATGTTCTTCTCGACCGTGAGGCCGCGAAAGATCGAGGTCTCCTGCGGCAGATAGCCGAGGCCCAGGATCGCGCGGCGGTACATCGGCAGCTTGGTGATGTCTTCGCCGTCGAGCATGATGCGGCCCGAATCGGGCTTCACCAGCCCCATCACCGAATAGAAGCAGGTCGTCTTGCCCGCGCCGTTGGGGCCGAGCAGGCCGACGACTTCGCCCCGGCCGACCGAGACCGACACGTCGGTGAGCACCACGCGCTTGTCATAGGATTTCGCGATCGACACGACCGCAAGTCCGCGATCCGGCAGCGGCGCCGGATCGGTGACGGGCATCTCGAGCGTGGCTACGTCGTTCATGGCAGCATCCTGCATGGATCTGATTCTCTGTACCGACGACTTATCCCAAAGCCGATTGGCAGGATTCCTGCATGAGAAAATCGGTCAAGGGAAGGGCTTGTGGGCCGTGCCGTTGGAAATCGGCCTTATTGTTTGGGAGCGGGCGCGGGTTGCGGGGTGTCGCCCTGGCGCTTGGGGACCGAGAAGCGGCCGGTGACGCGGCCGCCCTGGCTCTGGACGCCAGGCTGGCCCGGCTGACCCGACGCCGTCGAACCGCGCACGCCGGAGCCGTCGATGGTCGCGCGGCCGGTATCGAGGTTGATCGACAGGCGGCCACCCGAAACATTGTTCATGCCCTGGCGCAGGGTCACGGCGCCGACCATCGTGATGATCCGGGTGTTGAGGTCATAGACGGCATATTGCGAACGCGCGTTCTGGTCGGGGCGCGTCACCGTGACGCTGCCCGATGCGTCGAGCCGCGAAACCTGCGGCGATCCGTCGCTGATCTGGCCGGTATAGGTCACCGTCACCCGCGCGGCGGTCAGCGTCATCTCGGCTTGCTTGATGACGACGTTGCCGGTCAGCAGGGCGCGGTTGGCGCGATCCTGAAGCTCGATGTGATTCGAGGCGACGTCGATCGGCGCGTTCGAATCATGGCGCGTCTGTGCGGCCGCCGGTACGGCGGCGCCAAGGGCCAAGGCCAGCAAGGCAAGGCTGCGGATCATCAGCGCCTATTCGCGCGCTTGGGAGTGATCCGCAAGCGGGCATTGCCATCGATGCGGATGATGCGGTGTTCCAGATCGGCCGTCAGCTTGTCGCCGCTGAAGGTGCCGGTGGGCGTGTTGCCGGTCACCGCGCCTCCGCTCTGCATCACGCGCGTCTTCAGGTCGACGGTCGAATCATGCGTGTTGAGCGTGTAGCCGTCCGAGGTCTGGAAGCGGATCGGGCCGTCGACCGCGACCCGTTCGGTATCCATGTTGTAGCGTCCGCGATCGGCGGTGACCGAGGCTGGGCCCTCGGGCAGCGTTATCTGGGCGTTCAGGTTGCGGAGCTGGACGATCGGCTCCGCCGAGCTTTTCTGGATCGCCGAACCGGCATGGAGCTGGAACGGCTGGCCCTTCTCGTCCTGGCCGCGATAATCGGCCGCGTCGATCCGCAGCCGCTCCTCGGCCATCGCCACCTTGTTCTTGTCGAGCACGAAGCTGACGTCGCCGCCCATGAACAGCGGTGCGGTGACCAGGAATGCGGTGAGCACGCCGATGCCGATCGGCAGCACGACCAGCGACAGACGCACGATGCGGTCGTGGCTGCTGCCCGGATGCGCCCAGAGGCGGCGCTGCGAGCGCAAACGGGCGGCGACTTCAGACATATGTGTCTTTGTGGGGAGCGGAAGACCGCCGGACAAGCAGGGAGTCAGATATGTGCAAAGATATCGACCTCCGGCCAGCCGGCGAGATCGAGATCCGCGCGCCACGGCAGGAAATCGAAACAGGCTTGGGCAAGCGGCATGCGCCCTTCACGCTCGAGACGCTTGTCGAGTTCCACTTTCATCGCGTGAAGATAGCGGACGTCGGACGCGGCATAGTCCTTCTGCGCGTCCGAAAGCTCCGGACCGCCCCAGTCGGACGATTGCTGCTGCTTCGAGATTTCGTTGCCGGTCAGCTCGCGGACCAGGTCCTTCAGCCCGTGGCGATCGGTATAGGTGCGCACGAGGCGCGACGCGATCTTGGTGCAATAGACCGGCCCGGCGATGACGCCGAGATAGAAGCGGATTGCCGCAAGATCGAAACGCGCGAAATGATAGAGCTTGAGCCGTTCGGGATCGGCGAGCACGGCGCGCAGGTTCGGCGCGTCATAGCTGGATCGCGGGCCGAAGCGGACGAGATGCTCGTCGCCCGAGCCATCGGAGAGCTGGACGAGGCAGAGCCGGTCGCGCGGGGTGATCAGCCCCATCGTCTCGGTATCGACGGCGATCGAGGCGCCGGGAGCGAATACGCCCTCCGGCAGGTCCTCTTCATGAAAATGCACGGTCATGGCGCCCGCCTAGCCGCGTTCGCGGCGCGGCTCAATGGCAGGGAAGGGCGCAAAGTGCACGGATATGCACTCCATTCGTGCATTTTGGCGTCTCGTGCGCGCACGCAGAACCAACGGCGTATAAGGGACGGGCTGGAAGCCATTCGCTCACAAAGCAGGCGAAAACCTACTTTGGAAGCTCAATCGTGCGGATCGCCATGTTTGGCGCGTGCCTTGCGCGCCCAGATGTTGAGCGTCTCCACCGCTGCCGAAAACGCCATGGCGCAATAGACATAGCCCTTGGGGACATGGACGCCGAAACCGTCGGCGATCAGGATCGCGCCGATCATCAGCAGAAAGCCCAGAGCAAGCATCACCACGGTCGGGTTGCGGCTGATGAAGTTGGCCAGCGGATCGGCGGCGAACAGCATCACGCCGACCGCGAAGACCACTGCGGTGACCATCACCGGCAGATCGTCCGACATGCCGACTGCGGTGAGGATCGAGTCGATCGAGAAGACCATGTCGAGCAGCAGAATCTGGACGATCGCCGCGCCGAAGCCCGAGATCGCCTTGCCCTTCTTGTCCAGCGCCTCGCCCGACGGCTGCGGGTCGACGCTGTGGTGGATCTCGGTGGTCGCCTTCCAGACGAGGAACACGCCGCCGGCGATCAGGATCAGGTCGCGGACCGAAAAGGCGGTCTCGAGCGCGGGCTCGCCATGCTCGCCGGGCAGGCTGATGCCGAGATCGAACACCGGCGTGGTGAGCTTGGTGATCCAGACCAGCGACGAGAGCAGGACGATCCGCAGGATCAGCGCCAGGCTGATGCCGATTCTGCGAACGCGGGCGCGCTGATGCTCGGGCAGCTTGTTCGACAGGATCGAGATGAAGATGAGGTTGTCGATGCCGAGCACTACCTCCATCACCATGAGCGTGATGAGAGCGAGCCAGGCTGCCGGACTTGCGAGGAGTTCGAGGATCGCTTCCATGCCACTATCCTCTGCCGGTTGGTGCCGCGTGGTGCAAGCGCCCCAGTTCGGCTGTAATTGCCGCAATCCTGTCGAAATTCGTTCGCGCAGGCCGGTTTTTTGGGCTATGACCGATTCTAGGCGCACTATTTTAGTGCTCGAAGACCTGCGTTTTTCGTCCGGCGCTCGGGTTTTGATTGGTACAAGGGCGAACCGGGAAGACGAACAGGGCATGAGTTTTGATCGAGGGCGCCGTGGGGATCGCGGCGGGCGCGGCAGAGACAAGCGCGACGGTTTTGGTGGCGACGACAGCAGCTATGGCGGCGGTGGATTCGGTGATCGCGGCGGCTTCGGCGGCGGCGACCGGTTCGGCGGTGGTGGCGGCGGCTTCGGCGGCGGCGGCGGCGGTGGTTTCCGCAGCGGCGGTGGCGGCGGCTTCGGTGGCGGCGGTGGCGGCTTCGGCGGTGGTGGCGGCGGCGGCGGTCGCGGCATGCCTCCCCAGGTCGTTGGCGAAGCGACCGGCGTAGTCAAATTCTTCAACGCACAGAAGGGCTTCGGCTTCGTCGTTCGTGACGACGGCGGCGAGGACGTGTTCGTGCACATCTCGGCAGTCGAGCAGGCCGGCCTGACCGGCCTGGCGGAAGGCCAGCCGATGGGCTTCACGCTCGTCGATCGCGGCGGCCGCATCTCGGCGACCGAGCTCAAGATCGACGGCGAGCCGCTTCCGGTCGAAGACCGCGGTCCGCCGCGCGACCGCGACGCAGGCCCGGGTGCCCCCCGTGGCGGCGCCGGTGGTCCGCAGCGTCAGCTGACTGGCGAGAAGGCGACCGGAACGGTCAAGTTCTTCAACGCCATGAAGGGCTTCGGCTTCATCCAGCGTGATGACGGCCAGCCGGACGCATTCGTCCATATCTCCGCCGTCGAGCGCGCGGGCATGCCCACGCTCAACGAAGGTGACCGTCTCGAGTTCGAGCTCGAGGTCGATCGTCGCGGCAAATATGCGGCGGTGAACCTCACGCCGATGGCGTAAGGCTTCGCGCCTAGCGAATCGGAAAGGGCCGGGCGGAAACGCCTGGCCCTTTCTCGTTTCGGGAGCCTGGCTCAGCGCGTCAGGATCAGTACCGCGCCCGCCAGGATGCCGAGCACCCCGATCGCGCGGCCCGGGGTCACGCGCTCCTTCAGCACGAAGGTCGCGATCAGCAGTGCGGTGACCATGCCGGTCTCGCGCAATGCGGCCAGCGGCGCGGTGGGGCCGAGCGCGAAGGCGCTGAGCGCCAGGCCATAGGTGAGGATCGAGAGCCCGCCGGCGACCACGCCCGGCCGCCACTGCCGCGCCGCCGCGGCGAAGATCGCGCCGCGTGAGACGATGCCGAACATCGCCACCGTCACGCTGCCCATCAGCACAAACATCCAGACGATGAAGCTCATCGGTGTGGGCGCCGCGCGCACGCCCTGCGCGTCGATCACGGTGTAGCCCGCGATCATCACGCCGGTGAACAGGGCCCAGGCGAGCCCCTTCGCCTCGATATGGCGGCCGCTCACCATCACGAACATCGCCGCGCCGATGCAACCGATCCCGATCAGTTCGCGGGTGCTGGCGGGCTCGCCGAACACGCCGATCGCCAGCGCGGCGGTGATCAGCGGCGCGGTGCCGCGCAGGATCGGATAGGCGGCGGAGAAATCGCTGGTCTCGAGCGCGCGGACCAGCGCGAACAGGTAGAAGCTGTGGAGTACCGCCGTCGCCGCGAGCCAGCCCCAGGCGCCCTCGGGCAGCGGCACCAGCAGCGTCGCGGGCAGCAGGATCACCGCGCTCGACCCGTCGATGATCGCGCGGCCGGCCATCTTGTCCTTGCCGCCCTTCAGGATGGCATTGACCACGGCATGGATCGAACCCGATGCGATCATCATCGCGGGGGCGAGGAAGCTGGGCGACATCTGGTCAGCCTTAGGCTGCGGGTGTCGCGCCGCCTAGCTGATCAGCCGCTTCAGTCCGGCTATCGTCTCGGCCTCGCTCGCCGGCTTGTCGGTGCGGATGCGGCTGATGCGGGGGAAGCGCATCGCGACGCCCGATTTGTGGCGCTTGGATTCGTGGATCGAATCGAACGCGACCTCCAGCACCAGCGTCTTGTCGACCTCGCGGACCGGACCGAAGCGGTTGACCGTGTGGTTGCGCACGTACCGATCGAGCCATTTCAGCTCCTCGTCGGTGAAGCCGAAATAGGCCTTGCCGACGGGCA
>CBIHNZ010000063.1:0-20810 GCA_966211615.1 uncultured Sphingomonas sp. | reverse complement strand
TGGTTGCCTTCAACCCTCGCATCAGCTGGTCACGACGAGACATTTTCCTAACCCCTCGGTTTTCTAGATACGCAATGATTCCTGCCCACAGCGCGCGGCTGCGATGTATTATTACCTGCCATAATGATGGAATGTATTTTTCGATATGTAAAGTACAAAAAGTCACGAAAGTGACTTCGATTGCCCCCAGAAATCGTCGGCCCCGCCCGCAGCCAAGCGCGAGCTCGCGCGTTTGAGGGTGGGAGCAGGACGATGTCGGCGACCACGCTTCGGAGTTTCATGGTCGACAGCCAGATCGCGGCGCGCGGCGTACGGGACGCGCATGTGCTCGAGGCGATGCGCGAAGTACCGCGCGAGCGTTTCGTCCCCGCCCCTCTTGGCAAATTCGCCTATCAGGACAGGCCGTTGCCGATCGAGGCCGGCCAGACCATTTCGCAGCCCTATATCGTCGCGCTCATGATCGAGGCTGCCGGCGTCAAACCAGGCGACCGCGTGCTCGAGATCGGTGCAGGGTCGGGCTATGCCGCGGCGGTGATGAGCCGGATCGCGCGACAGGTGTTCGCGATCGAGCGCCATTCCGAACTGGCCGGCCTGGCACGCGAACGACTGGCCACGCTCGGCTATGACAATGTCGAGATCAAGGTTGGCGACGGTACCGAGGGATGGGCCGAGCACGCGCCCTTCGATGCAATCCTGATCGCGGCGAGCGGACCGGCGATCCCGCGGCCGCTATGCGGTCAGCTCGAGATCGGCGCACGGCTGGTGATGCCGGTGGGGGATACCGACCAGCAATTGCTGGCACGCCTGACACGCCGCTCCGAAACCGAATTCGACGAAGAGGATCTGGGCAACGTCCGCTTCGTCCCGCTGATCGGCGCGCATGGCTGGATCGAGGATCCAGGGAGCGATGCGCTGGTCGAACGGGACACTCGCGACATTGTTCGCCGGCACCGTCACGGGCCCGGATCAGGGAACGCCGCACCGGGCCAGCGGGTTGAGTCCATAGTCCCTCGCTCCGGCGAGCCCGCAGACTCGCGGAGCCGGCAGGAGTTGACGTCATGAACCAGCCTTCCGGAGAGCTGCGCGATCGCGCGGACCATGCTCTCATCCTCGCCAGCCGCGTCACCGGCACGCCGGTGTTCGACAGCGCAGGCAACCGTCTCGGCCACGTCGACGACCTTTCGATCGAGAAGGCCGACGGCCGCGTCGTCTATGCGATCATGTCGTTCGGCGGCTTCCTCGGTATCGGCGGGAAGTTCCACCCACTGCCATGGGAGCTTCTCGACTATGACATGGAGCGCGCGGGATTCGTCGTACCGCTCGATCCCTCGGAGCTGAAAGACGCACCGCACTACGATGCCGAAGAGCTGCGCAACCTGGGTGGCGCCGACCATCGCCTCTATGGCGAGCGGATCTTCGGCTTCTATGGTCCCTATGGCGCGGCACCCTATTGGTAGGTGCTACGGCGCGGCGAGCCGCATCCCGGGACCCTTGCCTGAAAAAATTCGATATGTATGAGACTTGCCCCGCCATTTGCCGCGCGAGCGTTCGCCCGCGGATCCCCGGGGAAAGCAGCAACACCATGTTCCGCGCCTTGTACGACTGGGTCCTGCGCATGGCGCACCACCGCCACGCGCTGCGCGCGCTGGCCGCGGTCTCGTTCGCCGAGAGCAGCTTCTTCCCGATCCCGCCCGACGCGATGGTCGTCCCGATGGTGATCGCACGGCGCGACCAAGCCTATCTGATCGCCACCGTCTGCACTATCGCCTCGGTCCTGGGTGCGATCCTGGGCTATGCGATCGGCTATTATCTGCTCGAGAGCGTGGGTCAGTGGGTGATCCAACTCTATCACATGCAGGACAAGATCGCGCAGTTCCAGACAATGTACGGCGAGTATGGCGCCGCGATCATCCTGTTGAAGGGACTGACGCCGATCCCGTTCAAGCTGGTGACGATCGCCAGCGGCATAGCGCATTTCAACTTCCCGCTCTTCGTCATCCTGTGCACAATCACCCGCGGCGCGCGCTTCTTCATCATCGCCGCTCTGCTCAAGCGCTTCGGCGAGCCCGTCCAGGCGTTCATCGAGAAGCGCCTCAACCTGTTCGCCTGGCTGTTCCTGGCGCTGATCGTCGGCGGCTTCCTCGCGGTGGCGTATCTCTGAGGCGGCCGGGCGCTCCCGTCCCCGACTCACCCTCATCCCGGCCCTCTCCCGCAGGCGGGAGAGGGAGAATTGGGCGACTTGCGTTTCCCCGCCTTCGAAGCTAGATACAGTGCCCAATCCGACAGCGTGGTAGGGAAGCGCCGGTTCCTCTGGGAGGACCGGGCAGCGGACCCATGCCCCGAAGTCGGTGACC
Organism: uncultured Sphingomonas sp.; assembly: GCA_966211615.1. Lineage (GTDB taxonomy): Bacteria > Pseudomonadota > Alphaproteobacteria > Sphingomonadales > Sphingomonadaceae > Sphingomonas. Next base: position 18,456 of record CBIHNZ010000063.1, on the reverse strand, counting down.
GTATTTTTTGAGCGAAGGATGGCCCAGGTGGCACGAACCAGTCCGATCGAATTCATGCGCCAGGTGCGCCAGGAGACGTCGAAGATCGTGTGGCCCTCGCGCCGCGAGACGATCATGACCGGCGTCATGGTGATGATCATGACGACCCTGCTCGGCCTGTTCTTCATCACGATCGACACGGGGTTCGACTTCCTCGTCAACAGCCTCCTCCGCCTCGCCGCGTAAAAGGGATACTCAATGTCGCGCTGGTACATCATCCACGCCTATTCGGGTTTCGAAGGCAAGGTCCGCGATCAGATCATGTCCGATGCCACGCGCATGGGCCTGGATCGCTTCGTCGAGTCGGTCGAAGTCCCCACCGAGACCGTGACGGAAGTCCGCCGCGGCAAGAAGATCCAGTCCGAGCGGAAGTTCTTCCCGGGCTATGTCCTCGCCAAGCTCGACATGAACGACGACGTCTATCACCTGGTGAAGAACACGCCGAAGGTGACCGGCTTCCTCGGATCGATGGGCAAGCCCCAGGCGATCACCGAGGCCGAGGCCGCGCGCATCCTCAACACCAAGGAGGAGGCCGCCGCCGCGCCCAAGGCCAAGGTCAGCGTCGATTACGACATCGGCGACACGGTCAAGGTCACCTCGGGCAATTTCGCGACCTTCTCGGGCGTCGTCGAGGAGCTCGACTTCGACAAGAGCCGCGTCAAGGTCTCGATCTCGATCTTCGGCCGCGCCACCCCGCTGGAGCTGGGCTTCGAGGACGTCGAACGGGTCAAGTAAGCGCCACGCGACGCGATACGGATACACAAAAGGCCGGGGCGAAAGCCCCGGCCTTTTGCTTGGGGCCCCGGGCGACGCCTGAACCGCTCTAGCGCTGTTTCGCGGCGAAGGCGCCGGTGAGCTTCAACGTCACCGATGGCATCAAGGGATCGGCGAAATGCGCATCGACCCCGCCGATCAGTTCCTCCGCCCGTGGACCGTCAAAGCGCGCCTGCAATGAATCGCTCTTGGCATTCAGCGCGATAAGGAAATCGAGGACACCGCGCGGGCTGCTGGGCTTGAAATCGATCGAGCCAAAGTCAACCGATTGCCCGGTGGCGTCGTCCTTGCCGGTCAGGTGTATGGTTGCGGTGAAGTCCGTCGTCTGGAAATTGACGCTGAACTGGACCGTACCGGTGACGTTGTAGACGTGGTTGCTGCCCTCCCCTCGGGCATGGCCGAGCAGAATCCCGTCATAGGCGCCCGTGCCCGAAAGGCTGGCCTTTTCATATTCGAACGGGAGGCCGAACGCCATTGGCGTGACGCCGACCTTCAGAAGATTGTCGGCGGGGTCGACGAACGAAGCGCCAGCCACGGCAAGATTGGAATAAACCAAAGGCAAGGTCGGATTGCTGCTCCCGATGTCGAGCTGGCGCAGCGTATAGTCGACGCCGTTCGACCGTTGCCGAAAAACCGAAAACGACGCGTCCGAGGCCGTGTTGTCGCGCGTGAGGACCGTGGGGCCCGCAACGGTCGACCTCGGGATCACATAGACGACCTGGAAGAAGGTGAGCGCCCGCGTCGCAGCGTCATATATCGCGGGAAAGCCCGCCCCGACGCCCAGATCCTGCGCATAGGTGACATTCCCGAGCGGCGGCAGTCGAAAATAGCCGTTGCTCGCGGTGTAGCCGCTCAACTGGGTGGTCTGAGAAAGGGTCAACAGCGTGGGGGCGCCCGCCGGACTGGGCGTGGGGCTGGGAGCAGGGCTTGGTGCCGGCGTCGGTGCGCCCGGCGGCGGCGTCTGAACCGATCCGGAAGAACCAGTGCCGCCCCCACCACAGGATGCGAGCGCCATCGTCGCGATAGAAATGGCAAAAGATTGCTTCAACTTGTTCATATCTACCCCTTTAGCCACCAGATGGCCGATCGGAGAAAGTGGCACAAGAGAGGATCACAGCGGCTTTTCGTTACGCACCCGGCTTGCGCGAAAGGCCGCCCTGCCCCATCCTCTGCATTCCGGCGCGTGCGCGGGAAGGTCCGCGCGGCGCCTGCAGGGGCGAAGGACGATATGGGCCAGAAGCGTTGGTATCGGCTGGGCGGGCTGCTCGCGATCGCGGCGGGACTTGCGTTCGGATGGTGGGGCATCTGGCTGCCGCTCGGGGCCGCCCGCGCCCGCGCGCCCGAGGTGCATTACCAGATCTCGATCTTCGTCGCGGTGCCGGCGATGCTCGTCTTCGGCTTCTATTTCCTCATTGGCGGCGGCGCCTGGCCCTATCGCAATGTCGAGAAACAGACCCCGACCGCGATGGGCTGGGCGCTGATGGCGGTGGTCGCGGTGTGCAGTGGGGCTTCGTTCTGGTGGCTGACGCAGGCGTTCGAGGCGCTGGGGTATCGGAATGGGTGAGGTGAGCGATACGTCAACGCGATGATACAGCTGCAAACTTGATCAAGCGGCGCGTGCAGGTCAGCGGGTGAGCGCGTCGATCGCGGTCATGTAGCGGCGGCCGACGGGGACGGTCTGGCCGCAATCGAGATGGATCAGCGCGCGGCCGGCGGCGTCGCGGCAGATCTGGCGGACGTTGCGCGCGTTGATGATCGTCTGGCGGTGGACGCGGACGAAGCCAAGATCGGCGAGCCGGTCCGCGAGGGTGCCGAGCGGGGCGCGGACGAGATGCGCGCGGCCTAGCGCGACGATCTCGCTGTAGTTGCCGGCCGAGCGGATCAGCACGACATCGTCGGCGCGGATGCGGAGCAAGGGCGCCTCGGGGAAATCGAGCCATTCGCCCGAAGCTGCGGGCTGGTCGCGATGATAGGGCAAAGGCACGGGCTGGAGCCGGGGCGCCTGGCCGAGCAAATGCCGCTCCCAGGCGAGCAGGACGAGCAGCATCGTGCCGCCCAGGATCGCAGCGCGCAGCGGGAAGTCGCCGAACGGCACGGCGGCGGCGACCTGATCGGGGCACAGGGGGTGGCCGGTCGCAGTGGCGGCGGAGAGCTGCATCGCGAGCGCGTCGGCGACGATGACGGGGACGAAGGCGAGCGCGACGAGCAGCAGGCGCCGGCGCTGCGGGCCGAGCAGCGCGTCGCGCAGTTGGTCGCGGAACGCCCAGCCCAAGGTGATCAGCACGCCCCAGACGAGCGCGAAGGAGAGGCCTGCCTCGTCCCCGGCGGAGATCGGGCGGGCGGACGCGGCCTGGTCACCGCCCCGCACGCCATAGCCGAGCAGGAAGGCGAGCAACGCCACTACGCCGGCGCCGGTGCCGGAGATGCGGAGGTCTGGAAGCGACTCGAACGGCCTGGATGCCATGCGCGGACGATAGCGCACACGCGGGCGCGCGCGAACGCCCGTTCGTCACGCGGGCGTGACGTTCGTCCCTAGCCCCTCCCGGAGCGGTGCGCGGCGGCGGCATCTGGAGGCCTGTGGGGCGATGCAGGGGATGCAAAAGGGATTGTGGACGATGCGTAGATCAATCTGTTTCCTGTTGCTGCTCGCCGCCCCGGCCGCGCACGCCCAGCAGGCATCGGTGCCGGTGCCGCAGGGAGCGCAGCAAGGCCGCGGCGACGTGGTGCGCGCGGCCGACGACGCGTTCGGCCGGCGGATCGGGATCGAGGAGGTCGGGCTCTACAGCGAGGGCGAGGTGCGCGGCTTCGACCTGCAGAGCGCGGGCAACTACCGGATCGAGGACCATTATTTCGTCCGCGCGACCGGGCTGCCGCTGACGCTGCAGGAGGGGACCGCGATCCGGGTGGGCGCCAATGGCCTGCGCACCGACTTCGCGGCGCCCTCGGGCGTGGTGCAGTTCGACCTGGCCAAGCCCGAGCCCGGCACGAAGGCGATGGTCGAGGCCGGCTGGTGGGGTGGCCAGGGCTGGGTGCTGCAGACGCGCTTCACGGCGGGGACGCGCGACGGCAGCCTGGGCGTGGCGGGCGGCGTGCAGCTCAACCCGGCGCAGGACTATACCGACGGGACCGGCGGCGACTATGTCGCGGCGTCGGTGGTGCCGCGCTGGTCGCCGCTGCCGGGGCTGCAGCTCACGGCCATGCTCAGCCGGACCTGGTTCACGCGCGGCGGCGACACGGTGTTCGCCACCGCCGACGGGCTGCCGCCCCCCGAGGTGACGCGCGACATCGAGCGCTCGCAGAAATGGATGATCCAGCGCACGCTGGCGACGCAGAGCGGGCTGATCGCCGAGATGGATGCCGGGCGCGGCTGGCGCTTCGGGGCATCGGCCTTCGTCTCGGATGTCGACGACCAAAGGACCTATTTCAACCAGATCCGCTTCCCGGGCGGTGGCGCGCCGGCGGAGGAGATATCGCAGGCGTTCCGCGGCGAGCGCTTCCGCTCCTTCTCGGCCGAGCTGACCGCGGCGAAGAGCTTCACCACCGGCGCGCTCACCCACCGCGTGCTGGCGATGGCGCGGCGGCGCGACAGCCTGTCGCGGACCAGCCCGGGCGCAGCGCTGCCGGTGGTGCTGTTCCCCGATGTGAACGATCCGGTGCGGATCGCGAAGCCGGCGATGGCGTTCGACCCGCGGCGCAAGCGCGACGATGTCGAGCAATGGACGGGCGGGCTGGGCTATCGGCTGTCGATCGGCGACAAGGCCGAGCTGCGCGCCGACGTGCAGCGGGCGGAATATACCAAGCAGGTGACCGCGCTGGACGGCAAGGTGACGCGCGAGACGACGCGGCCCTGGCTCTACAGCGGCTCGCTGACCGGCGCGGTAACGCCGCAGCTCACCGCCTTCGCCAGCTATGCGCGCGGGCTGGAGGAGGCGGGCGTTGCGCCGGGCAACGCGGTCAACCGCGGCGCGGTGCTCTCCGCGACGGTCTCGCGCCAGGCCGAGCTGGGGGTGAAGTACGCGATCCCGGGCGGGCCTTCGCTGATCGCGGGCCTGTTCGACATCCGCAAGCCGCTACCCGGGCTCAACGCTGCAGGCGTGTACGAGTTCGTCGGCGAGGTGCGGCATCGCGGCGTCGAGCTGTCGCTGGCCGGGCCGGTCACCGAGCGGCTGAGCGCGGTGCTGGGCGCGACCTATCTCGACGCGAGGATCAGCGGCGAGCTGGTGGACGCGGGCGTGATCGGATCGCACCCGATCGGCCGCCCCGAGGTGATCGCGCTCGCCAACCTCACCTGGCGGGTGCCCGAGATCGAGGGGTTGGCGATCGACGGCGGCGTCAATTTCCGCGGCGAGCGCTACGCCAACCGCACCAACAGCGCGACCCTGCCCGGCTATGCGATCTTCCAGGCGGGGCTGCGACAACGCTTCGAGGTCGAGGGCAAGCCGGTGACGGTGCGCGCGCGGGTGACCAATTTGTTCGACACGTTCGTCTGGAACGCGAGCAATTCGGGGCTCTACCAGACCAATGGCCCGCGCGCGTTCACCCTGTCGCTAACCGGGGAGATCTAGGGGTCTCATTCCTCCCCCAGCGAGCTGGGGGAGGAATTGGCTATCGCACGCGCAAGGGGTTTGCCTTTGGCGGCGTTTTGGGCTACGCGCGCCGACTTCCAAAGCTAAAGCAATGGAAATCCTGCGGGAGGACGCCCTCAACCGGCGTCCGTCTGAACCGCTAAACTTGATCGGGACCGAGCGCGCGAGCGCGGAGTTCCTTGAAAGAGAGTGACATGGCAAAGAAGATTACCGGCTATATCAAGCTGCAGGTGCCCGCGGGCGCCGCGAACCCCTCGCCGCCGATCGGCCCTGCTCTGGGTCAGCGCGGCGTGAACATCATGGAATTCTGCAAGGCGTTCAACGCGGCGACCGGCGACCAGGAGAAGGGCACGCCCCTCCCCACCGTCATCACCGTCTATGCGGACCGTTCGTTCTCGTTCGAGACCAAGACGCCGCCGGCGACCTACCTCATCAAGAAGGCGATCAACCTGAAGTCGGGTTCGAAGGAGCCGGGCAAGGTTTCGGCCGGAACCATCAAGCGCTCGCAGCTCTCGCAGATTGCAGAAGCGAAGATGAAGGACCTGAACGCGAACGACATCGAGGCGGCCACGAAGATCATCGAGGGCTCGGCCCGCGCGATGGGCCTCCAGGTTGTGGAGGGCTAAAGACATGGCAAAGCTGACCAAGAAGCAGAAGACCTGGACGATCGACGCTGAGAAGCTGCACGGCGTCGACGAAGCGATCGCGCTGGTGCGCGCCAACGCCACCTCGAAGTTCGACGAGACCGTCGAGGTCGCGCTGAACCTGGGCGTCGATCCGCGCCACGCCGACCAGATGGTCCGCGGCGTCGTCACCCTGCCCAAGGGCACCGGCAAGACCGTCCGCGTCGGCGTTTTCGCCCGCGGCGCGAAGGCCGAGGAAGCCACTGCCGCCGGTGCGGACGTGGTGGGTGCCGAGGACCTGATGGAAGCCATCCAGGGCGGCAAGATCGATTTCGACCGCTGCATCGCGACCCCGGACATGATGGGCCTGGTGGGCCGCCTCGGTAAGGTGCTGGGCCCCAAGGGCCTGATGCCGAACCCGAAGCTGGGCACCGTGACCATGAACGTCGCCGAGGCCGTCAAGGCCGCCAAGGGCGGTCAGGTCGAGTATCGCGTCGAGAAGGCCGGCATCATCCATTCGGGCATCGGCAAGGTGTCGTTCCCGGCCGAGGACCTGCGCGCGAACTTCGACGCGCTGGTCGACGCGGTGGTCAAGGCCAAGCCGGCCGGCGCCAAGGGCAAGTATCTCCGCAAGGTGGCACTGTCCTCGTCGATGGGTCCGGGCGTGAAGGTCGACGTCGCCGAGGTTTCGGCGATCTGAACCCTTCGGGACCAAGCGAATATGAAAAGGGGCCGGGCGCAATCCCGGCCCCTTTTCTTTTGGCTCCGAGCGCGAGCGAGTTGATCTGTAGCAAGGCTGTGCCGGCCCGCCCCTTTTCGCGCGATCGTTAATCCCGCTGTAATCATCACGTCACGCCGACCGACAATAGTCGGCCCGCCTCCTCCCGGCCGGGAGGAATGTGATTCTTTTCATCGTTGCTCAGCAGGGGATTGCCATGAAGACGATGTTGCTGCGTGCCGTCATTGCGACGTTCGCCATTTCCGCCGCCTCGGATGCTTCCGCCCAGTCGGGCGGGCTCCTCGACAACTATACGATCGGCTACTCCAAGGCGATCGACACTCCGGAAGCAAGCGCTGTCGCGTATAATTGGGATACGCACAGGCTGATGGTGACCAATGACGAAGAAGAAAATGACGGGACGAGCCACTTCGGCGAATATGACCTGAACGGCATCAAGACCGCCAACATCGTCCTGTCCGGCTGTCTTGCGCTCGGTTCTTCCCAATGCGATCCCGAGGGCCTGACCTACGTCGGCAACGGTCAGTATGTCGTTGCCGAGGAGCGGTATCAGGACATCGCCCTGCTCAGCCAGACCGGCTCCAACGGCGGCACGCGCACCTATACCGCGTATCCGGACGCCTCGACCATCAGCGTCGGCCCCAACGCCGGAAACAGCGGCCTTGAGGGCATCGCGTACAACCGGATCACCGGCGACTATTACGGGGTCAAGGAAACCTCGTCGCAGACGATCTGGAAGATCACCGACGCGGATTTCGGCAGCGAGACTGCCAGCGTCGCCACGCTGTTCGACGCCGCCACGCTTGGCCTCGATCGCCTGTCCGACATCGCGGTGCTCTCCAACGGCATGTTCGCGGCAACGCCCTATGGCGACAATTTGCTGATCCTCAGCGGCCGATCCTTCAAGCTTCTCGAGGTGACGCAGACCGGCACGGTGCTCAGCAGCTACGATCTCTCCGGCTTCAAGTCGCTGGTCGACCCGACGAATTCGGGTGGCAAGTTCGAAGGCCTGACGCTCGACGAAGCGGGCAACATCTATCTCGTCAGCGACGATGGCGACGGGCCGAACCAGTCCTATCTCGTAAAGCTGACCTTCAATCGCGCTGTGCCGGAGCCGGCGAGCTGGGCGATGATGGTTGGCGGCTTCGGCATGCTTGGTGCAGCAATGCGTCGCCGAAAGGTCAAGATGAGCTTCGCCTAGTTGCAGAAGGTAGCTTGCTGACGATCTGATCCCCTTCGGGACCAGGCAAGTACGGAAAGGCCGGGGCGAAAGCTCCGGCCTTTTTGTTTGGTGGCCGTTCGGGCCGAACCAACTCGTCATCCCCGCGAAAGCGGGGATCCAGGAGTCACAAGCGGCGCACTGTTTGGCGCTGGGTCCCCGCTTTCACGGGGATGGCGATTCAAGGGATGGTCAGACCCTACCCCGCCGCCCGCTCGATGCGCAGTGCCTCGGCGAGCCGGTCCATCTGGTCCATCGTGCTGAACAAGGCGGGCGTCACGCGGACGCAGGCGCCCTTGGCCACACCGTCGCGGTGCACGGTGAAGATGCGGTGCCGCTCCAGCAGCCGCTTGGCGAGCGCGATATTGCCCTCCACGCTGGTGATGCCGGCGAAGCGGAACGAGGTGATCGCGCCGTGTAGCTGGGGATCGTCGGGGGTCAGCACCTCGATGCCGGGGACGCCGCGCACCTTCGACACCCAGCGGTCGCGCAGGGCCCTGAGGCGTGCGGCGCGGCGCTCGCGGCCGATCACCTGCTGGAAGGCCAGCGCGGTGGGCACGGTGAGCAAGGCTGCGAAATCGGAGGTGCCGGTGTGGATCCGCGCCACGATCGTGTCGCGGTCGGTCGCCGGATTGGCGGGATCGCGATCGATCCGGTCGAGTGCAGTCTTGCGGATGTGGATGCCGCCGACGCCGAGCGGCGCGCCGATCCATTTGTGACAATTGATGCCGACGAAATCGCAGTCGAGATCGGCGAGCGTGGTCTCGAGTTGGCCCATGCTGTGCGCGGCGTCGACGATCGTGTCGATCCCCTTTGCGCGCGCCATAGCCGCGATCTCGCGCACCGGCAGGACGAGACCGGTGCGATGGCTGAGATGGGTAAGCAGGACGAGACGCAGCCGGGGATTGGCCGCGAACGCCGCGGCATAGGTATCGATCAGCCCCTGGCGCGTGGTGGGCTCGGGCATCGCGATGCGGACCACGGACACGCCCCGCCGCGCGGCCAGGCTCTCCATGCACGCCTGCATGCTGTCATAATCGAGATCGGCGTAGAGGACGGCGTCGCCGGGCTTCAGCCGGTTATAGCCGAGGATAAGCGTCTTAAGCGCCTCGGTCGCGTTGCGGGTGAAGGCAATCTCGTCGGGCGGCACACCGAGATCGGCGGCGAGCGCGTCGCGCGCCGCCATCGCATCGGAGCCGAAGCCGCGACGGGTATAGTAGCTGGTATCGCGGTTCACCCGCTCGAGATGCGCGCGATAGGCCTGGAGCACCGACCGGGCCATCATCCCCCAATTACCGTTCTCGAGCTGGATGACGTCATGGGTGACGTCATATTGGGCGGCGATGCCGCGCCAATAGGCGTCGTCGTCCGCCGCGAAGGCTGACGAAGCGGCGGCTGCCGCCGGCAGGACCGGCAGTGCCGCCCCCGCCGCCAGCAGCGCACGCCGTCCAAGGACCGGTCCGGCCATCAGAAGCTCAGCCCCAGGCGCACATAATATTGCCCGCCATCGGTGTCGTAAGGCGCGTTGCGCGAATAGATCAGCCCTCGCACTGCCTGGTTGGTGGCTTCGTCGGGATAGGTATCGAAGACATTCTCCGCCCCTGCCCGCACCGTGGCATGCTCGTCGATGCGGTAGGAAACCGCAACATCGAACAGCGCGATGCCGCCGAAGCGCTGGAACAGCTCCCCGGTGGCGTTGCCGGTCACATCGGTCCAGCCGCCATAATAGCGGCCGCGCGCGAGCAGCGAGAGCCGGCCGATGTCATAGCCGATCGAGCCAGTCGCGTTGTGCTGCGGCAGACGCTCCTCGAAGATGCGCCGCTGGGTGTCGTTGGGGATCGCCGCGGTGTTGCCGCTGCGCACCGTCGTCTGGTTGTAGTTATAAGCGATGCTGGCGGTCGCCCGGCCCGGGCCGACCGGGCGCGTATAGCTCAGCACCGCGTCGATGCCGCGGGTGCGCGTATCGAAATCATTGGTGAAATAGCTGACGGAGGTGAAGTGCTGCGGGTTGGGGAAACTCGCCGGCACCGCGAAGGTGCGCGACTGGCTGAAGCGGTTGTCGACGTCGATCTGGTAAAGATCGAGGCTGCCGCTGAGGCCGAAGCCGCTCTGGAAGGTCAGGCCCGCGGTGGCGGTCTTCGATTTTTCCGGGGTGAGCGGCTTGGCGCCGAGCGCGATCGCGAGCGGATCGCTGGGCGACAGCCGGCCCTGGGTGAAGATCGTCAGGTTGGTGGTGTCGAGCCCCTGGGTCGTCTGCGCCGTGTTGAGCTGCGCGGGCGTGGGCGCGCGGAAGCCGGTGGAATAGGTGGCGCGCGCCGCGATACCCTTTACCGGCTCGATACGAGCCGAGAGCTTGTAGTTGAACGTGTCGCCGAATTCCGAGAAATCCTCATACCGGCCCGCCGTGCCCAAGGTCAGCATCTCCACCGGCCGCCATTCGAGATCGAGATAGCCGGCATAGCTGGTCTGGCCGAAGGTGCCGGCGACGCCGGGATTGAAGCCCGGGAACCCGTTCGAGGCGGGCGCCAGCCCGGTCACCGCGCCTGGCCCGATCGCATAGGAAGCGGGATCGCCGGCGGTCACCTGATAGGTCTCGCGCCGCCGCTCGGCGCCGAAGGCGATGTTGACAGGCTCGGCGGTGCCCACCGGCAGGCGATAGACGAAATCGGCGTTGAGGTTGAACTCGCGCTGCTCCAGCCGGCCGATATAGAAGCTGGTCGGGCTGAGTGGCCCGAGCGAGGCGTTGAGGCTCTCGCTCATCTGATAGTCGATCCGGCTGCGGCCCGCCGCGGCGCTCAGATCATAGGTGAACCGGTCGCCGATCTCACCGCGAAGTCCGCCATCGGCCTGATAGTCGCTATAGGTGGTGCCGAAGCGCGGCGTGAAGCCGGTGGGATAGAGCGTGTTGAACGAGAAGCCGGGAAAGGCGCTGCTGGGATTGTAGACGCTGCCGGTGCCGACCGGATTGCGCCAGTTGAAGTCGGTGACGCCCTCACCTTCCTGCGCGGTGCCGAACGCGTAGAGCGTGACCGCGTCCGAGAATGCGTAGCGGGCATCGATAGCGCCGCGGATCCGCTCCTCGTCGGGCTGGCCCCAGCGCTGGACCGGATTCGGCACGTTAAGCTGCGGGTTCGCCGCCTGAAAAGCGACCGCATCGGGGCGCTGGCGGGTGCGCGAGGTCGCCTCGCTGTGATCATATTCGCCGGTGAAGACGACGCTGCCGCGCTCGTCGAGCGCGATGCCGGCGCGGACGCCGCCCTGATATTCGCTGCCGTCGCCCTGATAATATTGCGAGAACTGGCCGAAGGCGTTCATCCCGGGCTTGTCGTCGAGGATGACGTTGATCACGCCGGCGATCGCGTCCGAACCATATTGCGCCGAGGCGCCGTCGCGAAGCACCTCGATCCGGCCGATCGCGAGGCCGGGGATACCGGCGAGATCGGGCGCCTGCGCGCCGCGCGTGCCGAGCAGCGCCGAGCGGTGGTAGCGCTTGCCGTTGACGAGCACCAAGGTCTGGTCGGCGGAAAGGCCGCGCAGCGTGGCGGGGCGGACGAACGCCTGGCCGTCGGCGGCGGGAAGGCGCTGGACGTTGAACGACGGGAGGAGCTGCGCCAGCGTATCGGACAGATCGCCCGAGACACTCGACTGGACGGCATCCGCCGACAGGACGTCGACCGGCGCGAGCGTATCGAACTGGGTGCGCGAGCGATCGCGCGTGCCTGTCACCACGATGGCCGCGCCTTCATCGGCGGACGCGTCGATTCCATCCTGCGGCGCGGTCTGCGCCAGCGCCGGCGTACATGCGAGCTGCAGCGCGACGAGCACGCTTCCCGTTAGAAATTTCATGATGACCCCTGTTCCTTCCAGCGAGACGCCGCCGGTTCGCGAGGGCGCGCTAGGGGGCACTTCCTTCAGCTTGGCGACGCATCCGAGACAGTTCCGCGATAGCGGCGCCGCGCCGGCCTTTTCTTGCGGCCAAACCCGCCGCATACTCGCCCAAGGCCCGAGGGCCGGAGAGGATGCGTCCCGATGCGTCATTGGTGGCTTCCCCTGCTCGCGCTGCTCCCGCTCGAAGCCCGGGCGCAGACCGTTCCGGCGGAACAGGACAGCGGCATCGTCGTGCGCGGATCGCGCGAGGCGCCGAGCGACTGGCGCGAGGCCGAGACCGACCATGTCGTGGTGCTGAGCGACGGCAACGAGCGCGAGCTGGTGCGCATCGCGCGCAACCTCGAGCGGCTCCATTTCCTGCTCTCGGTCCTGCTGGGCCGCATCGACAAGCCCGACGAGACGGTGAAATTGCGCGTCACCCTGGTGGGCGACAGCGCCGAATTCGACGCGATGGACCTGCGCAACCTGCGGTCGAAGCCCGGTCCCTTCGCCGCCGCCTTCCCGGTGACCCGCTATTACGACCCGCGCGAGGACGGCGCGATTCTGGCGAGCACACGGATCGATCAGAACGCGCTGCTGGGCGACGGGGTGAGCATGGCGAGCCTCGGCTCGCTGCTTGCCGCGACCGTGCCCGCCACCCCCACCGGACAGGGGGGCGGGGGCGTGCCCAGCGCAGCGGCGCTGAGCCAGGCGACTAGTTTCGGCAGCAACGATCCGCTCGCGGTCTCGATCAATACGGTCAAGGTGCCGCTGCCCGCCGAGGGGCGCATCTATGCCGGCTATGCCCAGCATTTCCTGCTCACCTATTTCCCCGCCGCCTATCCGCGCTGGTATGTCGACGGGTTCGGCGAGCTGTTCTCGACCCTGGTCGCGCGCGAGGACGGGGTGCTCGAATATGGTCGCGCGCCCGAGGGCATCCGCCGCGTGCTCGACCGCTACCCGGGCGTCCGCATCGCCGATGTGCTGACCGGCAAGGCGCTGACCGACAAGGGCTTCGCCGCGCGCTGGACGCCGTTCCACGCCTGGGCGCTCACCCATATGCTGTTCGTCAACGACGAGCGCCGCGGCCAGCTCCGCGCCTATCTGCGCGCGATCGCCGGTGGCACGCCGCCTGAGCAGGCGGCGCAGGCGTTCGGCGACCTAGGCGAGCTCCAGCGCGCGTTCGTCCGCTATGGCGAGCGCAAGGTCTGGTACGACCGGCTGACCTATCCGGCGGACCGCGTCGCTGAGCCGATCGTCCACCAGCTGACCAAGGGCCAGGCCGCGTTCCTGAAGGGCCGGCTCGAGCTGGGCTCGCGCGTCGAGCTGCCCGAGGCTGCCGCGCCGGGAACCGACCCCAAGCGCGCCGCCGAGATCGAGCGCGCGCGCCGCCGCGCGATCGCCGCGCGCGACGACTGGCTCGCCGACCTGCGCAAGGATGCCGCGCGCTATCCGACCAATGTCGAGGCGCAGCTGCTTCTCGCCGAGGCGGAATGCCGCAGCGATGACAGCGCCCAGTGCCTGACCGCAGCGGATCGCGCGCTGGCGCTGGCGCCCGGCCATGTCGACGCGCTGACCTGGAAGGGCGTGGCGCTGACCCAGCAGGCGATCGCCGGACCGACGGTCGACCGCAAGGCGCGGCTCAAGGCGGCGCGGGCGCTCATTGCCCGCGCCAACCGCACCGATACTGAGAACCCCCTGCCCCTGCTGGCCTATTACCGCAGCTTCGCCGATGCCGGCGAGACACCGCCCGATCTGGCCGTGGAAGGGCTGGAAAAGGTGGTGGAGACCGTCCCCGCGGCGCCCGGCCCGCGACTGCTGCTCGCCGAGGCGCTCGCCCAGCGGGGCAATGCCGACGCCGCGCGCAAAGCGCTGCGTCCCGTGGTCGCGGGCGCCTATGACTCGCCCGAGCGGACAAAGGCCGCCGCGATTGTCGCGATGCTGCCGGCAAACTAGCAGCGGGATGTAACGGCGTAACGCACTTGGAACGCTCATCTTTCTGAAGTCCCGCGGATTTCTCCCGATTTTCCTTGGAATATTGCGGTTCGTTTCGGTATCGTTTGGTTAACAGGGCCGTAAGGTCGTCCGGACGTGTATCAGTTTGTTATTTGTCGTTGCGCTCCTCGCGCTGTCTGTTGAAGCGCTGCCCGAGCCCGCCATGGCGGTGGACACGAGGTTCGCGCCCGGCACCGAGGACGAAGCCGTCGCCCGCCTGGTGGGCGGAATCATCAGCTTCACCCGCTGGCCCGCCGAGCCCCGCTCGCTGCGCCTGTGTGTCGCGGGCACCACGCGCCATGCCGACCGGATCCGCGAGGCCGGTAAGACCGCCCGCCGCGCCGTCGGCGTGCGCCACATCGCCGCGGGTGCTGCGACCGATGGCTGCGACATCCTCTATCTCGGTGCGATGCCGGCGGACGCCAGCCGCCGGATGATCGCCGGCATCGGCGGCAAGGCGATACTCTCGATCGCCGAAGCCGATCCCGGCTGTCGCGGCGGCGCGATGTTCTGTCTCGCGGTGGGCACCTCCTCGCTCACCTTCCAGCTCAGCGTCGACGCGATTTCGCGCGGCGCGGTGCGGGTCGATCCGCGCGTCCTGCGCGTGGCGAACCCCAGCAGAGGAGCCGATTGATGGCCGGTCTCACCCAGCTCCCGACGCTGCGTCAGGTCCTGTCCCGGGTCCATTTCCGGGTGACCCTGTTCGCGGTGGGCATATCGGCGCTCACCGTGCTGCTGACCGGTTTCGCCGCGCTGGGAGTCTATGCCCAGCAGAACCTGGCGCTGATCGCCCAGACCGCGAGCTACAATGTCGCGCCCGCCGTGGTGTTCTTCGACCGCGAGGCGGCGCAACGCGCGCTCGATCCGCTGGCGGACACAAGGGGCGTCGCCAGCATCACCATCGTCACGCGCAACGACACGCCCTTTGCCGAGCGCAAGTCGCGCACCGCGCATGCGGAGGCATCATGGATAGAATGGGCGGCGGGCCGGCTGTTCTTCCCCAATCCCGCGGTCTCGCCGATCGTCCATAACGGCGAGACGATCGGCGAGGTCCGCATCCAGGGCGATGCCGCGATCGTCGCCGGCTATATCCGCACCGGGCTGGCCGGGGCGCTCGCCTGCCTGCTGGTGACGGCGGTCGCGACCTGGTTCCTCGCCCGCAAGCTGCAGCAGAGCGTGGTCGAGCCACTCCAGGCGATCGCCGCGGTCGCGCATGCGGTGCGGGCCGACCGTGCGCTGGGGCGCCGCGCCCCCGAAGCGCGCATTCGTGAGATCGAGGCGCTGCGCGACGACTTCAACGCGCTGCTCGCCGAGCTCGAGCAATGGGACCGGCACCTGCGCAACGAGAACAAGACGCTGAGCCACCGTGCGCTGCACGATGCGCTGACCGGCCTGCCCAACCGCACCAGCTTCGAGGAGCAGCTTGCCGCGATGCTCGAACAGGCGCGCCGCGACGGCACGTCGTTCGCGGTGCTCTATGCCGATGGCGACGGGTTCAAGACCGTCAACGACCAATATGGCCATGCCGCGGGCGATGCCGTGCTGGTCGCGATCGCCGGCCGCCTGCGTGGCGGCCTGCGCAGCCGCGACGTCGCAGCGCGGCTGGGCGGCGACGAGTTCGCGGTGCTACTCGCCGCGCCGAGCGGGCCGGAAGCGGTCGCGCGGGTCCGGGAAGGACTGCACCTGCAGATGGCCGCCCCGATCGCTCTGCCCGGCGGCGAGACCATCACCGTCGGCCTGAGCATCGGCGCAGCGGTCTATCCGCGTGACGGCGCCGACATCGCCGCGCTGGTGAACCATGCCGATATCGACATGCTCACCTCCAAGCCGTCCAGAACCGCCAAGAAGGGAGCGATGTCGTGAAGTTTCCCGGACGCCTGCCGATCGCCATTGCCGCCATAGCGCTGACCGGAGGATGCCAGGCATCGCTCCAGCCACGCTCGCCCTGGTCGCAGAAGCAGGTCGAGGTGATGCGCGACGAGGGCTTCGTGCCCACCCAGCGCGGCTGGGAGTTCAGCGTCAACGACCGCCTGCTCTTCCCGACCGACGAGGCAAGCGTCGATCCCGGCCAGGCGACGATCATCAACCGGATGGCGACGAACCTGCGCAGCGTGCAGATCCTCCACGCTACGATCGAGGGCCATGCCGACTGGACCGGCACCGAGCAGCATAACGAAACGCTCTCGAAGCACCGCGCCGACGCCGTGGCCGCGGTGTTCGCGGGCGCCGGCTTCGCGCGCACCGACCTGCGCACCGTCGGGCTGGGCGAACGCTATCCGATCGAGGACAACAAGACGGCCACCGGGCGGCGGGAGAACCGGCGGGTGGTGATATTGCTGACGGGGCCCTGAGCCGATCGATTTACGGCGACGGTGTACCCGCCACTGCATTCGCCAGATCGGTGGCGATCGCGCTCAGCCGGTCCTGGGCGGTATCGCTGGCGTTGTTGGCCAGCAATATGATGGCAAGCCGGCGTTCGGGATAGACCATCATGACGCTGGCAAAGCCCCAGGTGCCGCCCGAGTAGCGGAGCTGGCGTTCTCCTCCAGGCAGTTCGCTGACGATCCAGGTCAATCCGACATAGGTTTTGCGATCGAGCGTGAACCATGTCCCTTTATGGCTGAGCGCCACCGCAGGGTCGCCCTCGTCGAGCTGCAGCGCCGCGTACCGAAGCATGTCGGCGGTAGAGTAGCGATAGCCGAACTTGTCGCGCGGCAGGGTCGCGGCCTCGCGGCCACCGGCTTCATATCCCGTCGCGTCCGCTCCAGCCTCGAAACCCAGCGGCTTTTCGATCTCACGCTTCAGGATCGTGTCATAAGGCGCCCCATAGATCCCTTCGAGGACATAGGCGAGCAGCTGCGCCGCGACATTCGAATGTGCGACATTCGCGCCCGGCTTCGCACCTGGCCGAATGGTGCGTAGGTCCCGGAGGAACTCCGCTTTTCCATAGGCCGAAAGCGCGCGCGCATGCTTGAGATGCCCCGGGTCCGGACCGAGTGCGGCGAGGTCCGGCAGATTGTCCGGCAGCGCCGAGGTCATGTTGGCCAAGTGTATCAGCCGCACCGGCTCGCCTTCAAAGGCAAGCTCCGGGAAATCGCCCTTCAGATATAGACGTACATCGTCATCAAGCTTGGCCTTGCCGACAACGACGGCCCGCGCCAGCAGCAGCCCGGTGATCGTCTTCGAAATCGAACCGATCTCGTAAACCGTGTTTTGGGTCGGGGCGGCGCCGTCCCTGGCGGCCGATCCGAAATTGAAAAACGACGTGCGAGCGTCCTTCAGGACGCCGATCGAGAGTCCCGCGCCGCGCTCCTCGGCAAGGTAGGTCTTCGCTGCAGCCTGGACTTTCGTCGTAAAGCCGGCGTCCTGCGCCATCACCGATGGCGCCAGCACAGCTTGCAGCACGATCGGCATGAGAAAAGAGCGGGCCGACATATTACCTTCCCCCGGATGCAGTTTCTCACATGCTGCGGCATGTAGGTCTGCAAACGACAGATACATGGTCATCGACACCTGTCGCAACCACCCTGGACGAGATGCCCGGATGAAGGCCGAAACGCCGTCCTCAGGATTGACTTTCGCGCCGATGCCGCTATTGGCCCGCCTTCGCTCGTCCGGCTTGCTGGACTTGCGTTCCGTCCGAGACAGCGAGTGACCGGGATCTGCCGGTCTTAATTTCTCGCCAAGACGGGGACAGATTTTTCCGACGCCCTGCCTCGCGCAGGCGTCCGGGTCACGCCGGAAACTCCGGTCGCGACGATCATGCCCCTCGGACATTTCGTAACCGAAGTCCCTTTGCGGGGACTTCATGAATGAGGAGACCGGCATGGATCGTTCCCAGAAGGCTGATGCCGTTGCCGAGCTGAATCGCACCTTCAACGAGGTCGGCGTGGTGGTTGTCACCCGCAACCTCGGGATGACCGTCAAGCAATCGACGGACCTCCGCAACAAGATGCGCGACGCCGGTGCGAGCTATAAGGTCTCGAAGAACAAGCTTGCCAAGATTGCCGCCGAGGGCACCGATTATTCGGTGATCGCGGACCTGCTTACGGGTCCGACGGCGCTCGCCACTTCCGCCGATCCCGTGGCTGCGGCCAAGATCATTGCGGAATTCGCCAAGACGAACGACAAGCTCGAGATCGTCGGCGGAGCAATGGGCGCGCAGCTGCTCGATGCAAACGGCGTGAAGGCGCTTGCGACACTGCCGTCGCTGGATGAACTGCGTGCGAAGATCGTGGGGCTCCTTGTGGCTCCGGCGACCAAGCTCGCGACCATCACCCAGGCACCGGCCGCGCAGATCGCGCGTGTTCTTTCGGCATATGCGGAGAAGGAAGCCGCTTAAGGCTTCCTGCGACCTATTTACCAAAACCATTTGATTTGATTGGAGTTTACCATGGCTGACCTTAACGCACTTGTTGACCAGCTCTCCGAGCTGACCGTTCTCGAAGCCGCCGAGCTCTCGAAGCTTCTCGAAGAGAAGTGGGGCGTTTCGGCCGCTGCTGCCGTTGCCGCCGCTCCGGCTGCTGGCGGTGGCGCCGCTGCCCCGGCTGCTGAAGAGCAGACCGAGTTCGACGTGATCCTCACCGGCGACGGTGGCAAGAAGATCAACGTCAT
>CBIHNZ010000062.1:0-22148 GCA_966211615.1 uncultured Sphingomonas sp. | reverse complement strand
CCTTTTCGTTGACCACGCGGGCCAGGCCCACGGTTCCGGCCGCGCCGGCGAGGTTGAAGACGTGGGTGTTGGTGGCGATCTTATAGTCGTCGCGAACCTACGCGGCGGCCCGGGCGGGGGTGTTTGTGGTCCGACCCCCACTCGGGGCCGCGGCGCAGCGGCTCGGCCGGATCCTCTCGGGCCTGGCGCCTGACGAACCTGAGGTGTTCGGCCTGCTCGCCCTGATGGAGATCCAGGCGTCGCGCCTTTCCGCACGCCAGGCACCGGACGGCAGCTTCATCCCGATCACCGAGCAGAACCGGGCGCGCTGGGACCAGCTGTTGATCCGCCGCGGCCTCACGGCACTCGCCTGCGCCGAGGCGCTCGGCGGCGCCGACGGCCCCTATGCGCTCCAGGCCGCGCTCGCCGCCTGTCATGCGCGGGCGCTGCGCGCGGAGGATACCGACTGGAAACGGATCGCAGGCCTTTACGACCGGCTTCGCCAGGTGATGCCTTCGCCCGTCGTCGATCTCAACCGCGCCGTGGCACACAGCATGGCCTATGGTCCGGAGGCTGGCCTCGCGCTGGTCGACGCAATCGCCGAGGCCGCAGCGCTCAGAAACTATGCGCCGCTGCCCGCCGCACGGGCCGACTTTCTCTTCCGGGCGGGTCGGTTGACCGAGGCTCGCGGCGAATTCCTCCGCGCCGCCGGCTTCACCCGCAATGCCCGCGAGCGGGAATGGCTCCTCGCCCGCGCTACAGCCTGCGGTGCGTGACGCTCAGGTCCCCAGCGCCTCGACCAGCGCCTTGACCTTCTTCTGCCGCCATTGCGGCAGCGGGGCGACCAGCCAATAGCCGAGCCGCGACGCGCGCGCCTCGCCCACCGTGACGACGCGGCCTGAAGCGATGTCGGCGCGGGCGATCAGTTCGGGGACGGTCGCCTGGCCCAGCCCCTCGGCCGCGGCATCGACCGCCAGGCCGGCATCGGCGACGCGGACCGACGAGGCGGCGTCCTCGGCGAGGCAGCCTTCCCAGGCGATCTTGGTGTCGATGCCGCCGCCGGGGCGCTCGACCGTGACCATGCCGTCGCTTTCCAGCGCCTCGCCCTCATTCTCGCCCGGTCCCTCGCCCCAGCGGATCGCGAGGTCGAGATTGGCTTCGGTGAAGTCGATCGTGTCGTCGGCGGGGACCAGCATGAAGCGGAGCTCGCCATCGGCGCGGGCGATCTCGGCAAGCTTGGGCATGAGCCATTTGGCGGTGAGATCGCGCGGCGCGGCGATCGTCAGCGACTTGGAGGACTGTCCGGCCTGCATCGCGCGGACCGATTCCTCGAACTGGAGGAAGCCGGCGCGCAGCGCAACCAGGCCCGCCTCGGCCTCGGGGGTCAGCTCCAGCCCCTTGGTGGTGCGGCGGAACAGGACGACGCCGAGTGTATCCTCGAGTGCGCGGATCTGCTGGCCGACCGCGGCGGGCGTCACCGCCAGCTCGTCCGCGGCGCGGGTGAACGACAGATGCCGCGCGGCGGCGTCGAGCACGCGCAGGCCGTTCAGGGGGAGATGTGTCCGCTTCACCCGGTCACCGCCGGTGCGATCAGCGTGAATTTGGGGATGGTCACGTCGAACGCCGAGCCGTCCTCGCCGATCATGTGATAGGTGCCCTGCATCGATCCCGTCGGCGTCGAGAGCGGGCAGCCCGAGACATAGTCGAAGCTGGCGCCGGGCTCGATCATCGGCTGCTCGCCGACCACGCCCTCGCCCTCGACCGAATGGCGCGCGCCGCGGCCGTCGGTGATGATCCAGTGGCGGGTGAGGAGCTGGACGGTGAACGGACCCTCATTCTCGATGCGGATATGATAGGCCCAGAACCAGCGGCCGCGCGTCGGCTCGGACTGTTCGGGCAGATAGGACACCGACACGCGGACGATGACGCCGCGCGTCTCCGCCTCGTCGGTGAACAGGCTTTTCACAGCCCGACGCCCGCCAGCGCCTGATCGAGGTCGGCGATCACGTCGTCCGGGTCCTCGAGGCCGACATTGAGGCGCAGCATGCCTTCGGTCACGCCCATCTCCAGCCGCTTCTCCTCCGCCACGCCCGAATGCGTGGTCGACGAAGGATGCGTCATCAGCGAACGGGAATCACCAATATTGTTCGAGATGTCGATAAGGCCGAGCCCGTCGAGCAGGCCGTGCGCCTGTTTGCGGCCGCCATCCACCTCGAACGCGAAGATCGGGCCGGTCGCGTCCATCTGGCGCATCGCAAGATTGTGCTGCGGATGGCTGGGCAGGCCCGGATGAAGCACGCGCGGCACGCGGCCCTCGAGGAAGCGGCCGACCCGGATCGCATTCTCGCTCTGCCGGCGGATGCGCAGGTCGAGCGTCTCCATTCCCTTCAGCACCACCCAGGCATTGAACGCCGAAAGCGTCGGCCCGGTGTTGCGGGTGAAGGGCAGCAGCGTGTTGTTGATGAAATCTTCGGTCCCGGTCACCGCGCCGGCGAGGACGCGGCCCTGGCCGTCCATCATCTTGGTAGCCGAATAGGCGACGATGTCCGCGCCATAGTCGAGCGGGCGCTGGAGCGCCGGGGTGGCGAAGGCATTGTCGACCACGGTCTTGATCCCGTGCTTGCGGGCGATGCCGCACACCGCCTCCAGATCGACCACGTCCATCGTCGGATTGGCGGGTGTCTCGAAAAAGAACAGCTTGGTGTTCGGGCGGATCGCGTCCTGGAACTGCTGCGGGTCGCGGGCATCGACGATCGTCGTGGTGATGCCGAACTTGGGCAGCAGCGAGTCGGTGAGCCAGCGGCACGAGCCGAAGGCGGCGCGGCCCTGGACGAGATGGTCGCCTTGTTCGAGCTGGCAGAGCAAGGCCGCGGTCATCGCCGCCATGCCGGTCGCCATGGTGCGGCACGCCTCCGCGCCCTCCAGAAGCGCGATGCGATGCTCGAGCATCTCCACCGTCGGGTTCTGGAGCCGCGAATAGGTCATGCCGACCTGCTCGCCGGCGAAACGGTCGGCAGCGTCGGCGGCGCAGTCATATGCATAGCCCGAGGTGAGGAAGAGCGCCTCGCTCGTCTCGCCCCATTCGGAACGCGCGGTGCCGCCGCGCACCGCCTGGGTGGCGGGCTTCCAGTTGCGGGTGATGCTCGGGTCCTGGCCGGTATGACGCTTCATGAAAATCGCTTTGCCGGGCGCGGCGCCCCTACGTCAACCTCTTCTCCCCTGACCCCTCCCGCAAGCCGGAGGGGGATGCTATCGAGCCGCCATGCTCGATCGCATCAAGGCTCTGCAGAGTCGCCCGACCCTGGTTGCACTGCTGATCGCGCTGGCGGCGCAATTGCTGTTCACGCTCCATATCGACCAGCCCAGCCGGATCATGTTCGACGAGGTGCATTATGTGCCCGCCGCCCAGGCGCTGCTCGACCTGTCGGGCCCGCGCAACACCGAGCATCCGCTGCTCGGCAAGGAGCTGATCGCGGCGGGCATGGCGGTGTTCGGCGACAATCCGTTCGGCTGGCGGATCATGCCGACCCTTGCCGGCACCGCGACCGTGGTGGGCGTGTTCGCCTTTCTCTGGCTGTTGCTGGGCGGGAAGATGCGGCCGGCCCTGGTGGGCACCGCGCTCGTGGCGCTCAACCAGACGCTCTACGTCCAGGCGCGGACCGCGATGCTCGACATCTTCCTGGGCGCGTTCATCCTGTGGGCGCTGGTGCTGATGCTGTGGGCGATGCACGGCACCCCGAAACAGGTGCGGTGGCGCTGGATCGGCGCCAGCGTGCTGCTCGGACTGGCGACGGCGGTCAAATGGGCGGCGGTGCCCTATGTGGCGCTGGCCGCCCTCGCCTTCATCGTCGTCCGCATTGGGGACGCCCGCAAGGCGAAGAAGTCGCTCGACCATGCCTTCTGGATCAAGGACCAGCCGCACTGGCCTGGGCTGGCGACGATCCCGGGGCTGCTGATCCTCGGCGCAGTGAGCATCGCGACCTATTTCGTCACCTTCGCGCCAGCGTTCTTCTATGCCAGCGATCCCCTCACCCTGCCCGGCCTGTTCGAGCTCCAGCACGGCATGTACCTCCAGCAGACCCAGGTGCTGAAGCATCACACCTACCAGTCCGACTGGTGGAGCTGGCCGCTGATGATCCGGCCGATCTGGTTCTTCTACGAATGGGACATGGGTGCGCAGCGCGGCGTGCTGCTGATCGGCAACCCGGTGATCATGTGGAGCGGGCTGGTCGGCGTGATCGCCTGCCTCGCCGCCTGGTTCCGGTCGAAGGCGATCCGGCCGCTGGCGATGGCCCTGCTATGGATCGCGTCGGTCGCGATCTATGTCGTGATCCCCAAGTCGATCGGCTTCTATTACTACTACCACCTCTCGGGCATCTTCATCTGCCTGGTGCTGGCGGTGGCGTTCGACCATTTCGACCGGGGCAAGAACAAGGGCTGGGAGGAGTGGTTCACCGCCCTCTCCCTGATCGCCTTCGGCTATTTCTATCCGGTGCTTGCCGCATCCCCGCTGCACGACGCGCAGTCGTTCAACTATTGGATGTGGTTCAACAGCTGGCGGTAGGCCATTGACTGAGAACGATATTTTTACCGGTCACCCCCGCGAAAGCGGGGACCCAGGGTAAGGGGCGCGGCCGTATTTGGCTCTGGATCCCCGCTTTCGCGGGGATGACGGAAATAGAATCGCCTCAGAGCTCGGCCAGCACTGCATCGCCCATCGCGGTGGTCGACAGGGTGCCGCCCAGATCCGCCGTCCGCGCACCCTTGGCGAGCGCCGCGGCGACCGCCGCCTCGATCCGGCGTGCGGCGGCGTCGTTGTCGAGCGAATGGCGCAGGAGCAGCGCGGCGGACAGGATCGCCGCGCACGGGTTGGCCTTGCCCTGGCCCGCGATATCGGGCGCGCTGCCATGGATCGGCTCGTACATGCCATTGTCGCCGCTCCACGCCCGGAGCGATGCGGAGGGCAGCATCCCGATCGAGCCGGCGCACATGCTCGCTTCGTCCGACAGGATGTCGCCGAACAGATTGCCGGTGAGGATCACGTCGAACTCGGTCGGCGCGCGCACCAGCTGCATCGCGGCATTGTCGACATACATGCAGGTGAAGTCGACCTCGGGATAGTCGATCGCGACCTCGTTGACCACGTCGCGCCAGAGCTGCGAGGTCTCCAGCACGTTCGCCTTGTCGACCGAGCAGAGCTTCTTCTTGCGGCGCTTGGCCATCTCGAAACCGACACGGGCGATGCGCTCGACCTCGGTTTCATCGTAGCTCATCAGGTCGTGACCCTGGCGCAGGCCCTCCAGCGTGGTACGGCGGCCCTTCTCGCCGAAATAGACGTCGCCGGTCAGCTCGCGGACGATGACGATGTCGAGGCCCGCAACGATCTCGGGCTTGAGCGGCGAGGCGCTCTCGAGGCCCGGGAACAGCGTCGCCGGGCGGATATTGGCGAACAGGCCGAGCTCGCGGCGGATGCCGAGCAGCGCCGCTTCAGGGCGCAGGCGGCGCTCGAGCGCGTCGAATTGCGGATCGCCGATCGCGCCGAACAGCACCGCATTGGCGCGCTTGGCCAGCGCGAGCGTATCGGGCGGCAGCGGCCGGCCAGCGATCAGATAAGCGGCGCCGCCGATCGGAGCTTCCTCGAACTGGAGATCGAGCGCGAGCGCTTCGAGCACGCGGCGCGCTTCACGGGTGACTTCAGGACCAATCCCGTCGCCGGGCAGAACAGCAATCAGCGGCATTTCCGCTCCCAATAGCTCGAAACCGCTGCCGCTTTGCCGATACCGCGCGGCTTAGGCAACTGCCCGCAACAATCGATCGACCAGCCGTGCCCGCGCGGCGAGCGTATCGGCGCCCTTGCCGATCAGCAGATCGCGTTCGAGGAAATGGCCGGTGAGCTTGAGGCCGGCAAGGATATCGTCCCAGTCGGCCTCGCCGCCCTCGAACAGGAATCGGGGCAACGCCAGCAGCCGCTTCTCATAGCCTTCGGCGCCGAGGCGACTGACCGCGATGCCGCTCTTGGGGCTGACAAAGGCGAGATCGTCGTTTCGTCCGGTCGCGGCGCAATGTTCGAGGTCGAGGCCGAAGCCGAGCTCGGCGAGCAGCAGCAATTCGTAGCGAACCAGTGCGACCGCCCAGCCGCGCGCCGCGGGCGCCGCCTCGATCGCGGCGAGCACACCGTCGAGCGCGGAATAGAGACGGGGATAGGGCTGGGCGTCGGGCAGGGTCGCGGCGGTGAGCGCGGTCGCCCATTCGAATGCGGCGGCGGGCAGCGGCTCGCCGAACATCGGCGCGCGGCTATGGATCAGCTCGACGGTCAGGCCGGCGAGCTGATCCTCGGTGCGGGAACGCCATTCGCCGAGCACCAGATTGGCCGGCTGGAGCACGGGCCGCAGCGCGCGCGAACGTCCGCCGCGGACATAGCCGGGTTGGAGCCCGTCGCTCTCGGTCAGCGCGCGCACCACCGCGCCATGCTCGCCATGCGCGCGGACGCTGAGGATGATCGCTTCGGCGCGGAGATGCATCGCACCGATGTAGGGAATCGCGCCGCGAAAGGCGACGGGCGCTTTCCCCGCTTGCGGAAAACCTGTCAGACAGCATACATCTGACCAATGGGCGTCGCAGGATGCCGAGAGCATATTAGGAGGGAAGATGCGGAAGCGGGCATGGGCGACGATCCTCGGGGCGTTGCTTCTCCAAATCTTCCCGGCCGGCTGGAGCGCCGCGCAGACCGCGTGGAAGAAGCAGCAGACCCAATTCCATGTCGCTCCGACAGGCGACGACCGCGCCGCAGGCACTGCCGATGCGCCGTTCCGGACATTGGAGCGCGCGCAGGTCGCGGTCCGGGAAGCGAACGGGCGGAGCGATGTCACCGTCCTCGTCCATGGCGGTACCTATCCGCTGGTACGGCCCCTCGTCTTCGCCGCCCGCGACGGCGGCCAGAACGGCTTTGCGGTCACCTGGAAGGCCGCGAGCGACGCGCGTCCGGTGCTTTCGGGTGGCCTGACCGTCACCGGCTGGCGCCCGCACGACAACGGCCGGGGCATCTATGTCGCCGACGTGCCCAAGGGAATCGACGCCCGCCAGCTCTGGGTGGACGGACGGCTCGCGCGGCGCGCCCGCGTCGAGGTGCCGCGCGCCGATGCGCGCTTCGATACGACCGGCATCACGCTCAGCGGCGCCGGTGCGCAGATCCTAGCCAGAGCGGCGGGCGCGGCGCGGCTCGAAGTCGAGGCGACCGGCTTCTTCACGCATCGCTATTCGCCGGTCGAGCGCGTCGCCGGAGACAAGCTCATCATGCTGCAGCCGGCGTGGAACAATAATCTCTGGGGCTATGACACGATCAACGACCCCTTCCACCCGGAGGCGGCGCATCTCTATCTCTCGAACGCGCTCGCGTTCCTCGACAAGGAGAACCAATGGTATCTCGATCGGGATGCCGGGCGTCTCTATTACAAGCCGGCGGCAGGCACAGACCTGACGAAGGCCGACGTCCAGCTGCCGCGCCTGCCGCTGCTGGTCAGCATCGCCGGCACGCCCGAGCGGCCGGTGCAGGACCTGACGCTGTCGGGCCTGCAATTCTCCTATACCAGCTGGCTCGGGCCGGGCACCGCCGATGGCTATGCCAACCAGCAGAGCGGCACCTTCGTCGCCGGCCGCGCCGCGGCCTACCCGGCCAATGTGCTCGAGAGCTGCAAGACCGGCTGCCCGGAGTTCGAGACCGTGCGCAACCAGTGGCGCCAGATGCCGGCGGCGGTGCAGGTCGCGGCCGCGCAGCATGTCGTGGTGAGCGGCAACATCTTCGCCCATCTCGGCCAATATGCGCTCGGCATCGGCAATGATGCGAACGCCAATGCCTCGGGCGTCGGGCTCGCCACCGCGGACATCACCGTGCGCGACAATCTGTTCGCTGATCTCTCGGGCGGGGCGATCGTCGCGGGCGGGGTCCGGCCCGACGCGCACCATCCCTCCGATCCCCGGCTGATCAACAGCGAGCTGATGATCCGCAACAATCTCGTCCAGCGTGTCGGGCTGGACTACAGCGACAATTCGGCGATCCTCGCGACCTATTTCGACGGCGCGATCATCATTCACAACGACATCTCGGACGCGCCGTACGACGCGATCGATATCGGCTTCGGCTGGGGTTATGTCGATCAGGGCGGCAATCCCAACTACCGCAGCCGGCAGCGCGGCTATGACCACGGGGCGAACCCGGTCTACACCACCCCCACCACCCGCCGCGACGTGATGGTCGCCTTCAACCGGGTCTACGACGTCAAGCAGATCGCCGAGGATGGCGGCGCGATCTACAACCTGTCGGCCTGCCCCGACTGCGTGATCGCCGAGAACCATGTCTTCGACATCGACTCGCGCATCGCGCTCTATCTCGACGAAGGGTCGCGCGGCATCACGGTGCGCGACAATGTCGTGCAGGGGCCGGTGCGCCAGTGGCTCAACGTCAACACCGCACGCTCGGCGCTGCCGATCCGCACCTCGATCAACAATGTCGCGCGCGGCAACTGGCACCAGGCGACCGTCGTCGGCGGCATCTGGAACGAGTATATGAACAACCGCATTGAGGACGATCATGTCGTGATCAACGACAGCTGGCCGGCGGGCGCGCGGCAGGTGATGGGCAATGCCGGGCTGGAGCCGGGTCGCGCCGTCCCCGTCCATCGCGACTTCAAGCCACGCCCGAAGACCGGCCTGCCCGCGCCGATGCCGGACGGCACGGGGACGTTCGATGCGAACGATCCGAAGGGGCCCCAGGTCCAGTCAAAGCCGCAGGAGCCCTGATCCGGCCCGATTCAGCCGCGCCGCACCTTCTTGGCGAGCTTTTCGAGGCCCGCGGCATTCACGCCGCGCTTGGCCAGCGCTACCGAGGCGTTGAAGCTGCCCAGTGCGGCGATGGTCAGCCGGTTTACCAGGCTCGGCCGCAGCAGCAGCAGGTCGACGCAGGCGACGCCGCCGGTGGCGAACTGGCGCTTGTGCTGGCCCTCGCCCTCGGTGAAATCGAACCGGCCGAAGCGCCCCTCCGCGAACATGGCACGCAACGCCTCCAGCTGCAGCACCGCACCCGGCGAGAGATCGTTGGCCGCAGGGTCGTGCCCGACATGCGCATAGATCACGGTGTCGCCGACCACCGGGCAATAGAGATAGGCCACCGGTTCACCGGCGATGTAGAGCAGCCAGGCGCGAGCGCGATTTGCCGCGCCGAGCGCGAGCATCTCCTGGATGAACTCCGCGCTTTCCGGCAGGCCCGAGCCGAGCAGCCGCTCCTGATAGGTGCGCGACGATATCTGCCGCGCGATCGCGTGGAATGCCTCCAGCTCGTCCGGAGCGCTGAAACGGCGCACATCGAGCTCGCCCCCGGCTGCAATCTTCTTGGCCTTGCGCTTCAGGCCCTGGCGGGCATTCGACGAGAGCCCACCGAACCAGGCGTCGAAGCCGATCTCGAAATCGAGGAAATAGCGCGTGTAGCGCTGGCGCACGAAGGGCAGCATCCCGCCCGAAGCATAGATCATCGCCGTCTGCCGGTCCTCGGGCAGCGAGGTCACCGAATAGCCATGCGCCTCGTGCTCGAGCGGCGGGAGCACCGGCAAGCGGCCCTCGCGCGCTTCCTCCAAGGTCAGCGGCACGCGCGCCAGCGAGCGATGGACCGCGATCAGCGTGCGCGCACCGATCTCGAACTTGAGTGGCACCGCGCGGGCGGGATGCGCGACCGTCATGCCGCGCGCTCCTCGACCAGGTTGGACCAGAGCTGCTCGGCCTGGCGCAGCCGGGTGCGGAGCACGCTGGGGCCGAGCGGCGCATCGGCGCGGTCGAGCGGCAGCACGGGCAGGTCGCGGAAATGGGTGGTGACCAGCGCCTCGCGGCGCTTGCCGAGCAGACGGCACAAGGTCTCGAAGCGGCGGACATGGACGGCGTTGGGCCGGGTGCCGGCGCGATTGGCGAGCTCGAAGCTGTGCCCGACCACCGTCACCGCGACATGCCCCTCGCGCGCGGCATGGTCGAGCGCGGCCTTCATCTCGGCGGCCGACAGCGCGCAGATCTGGAAATGGCGGAGATGGCCCTTCTGATCCTCGATCAGCGTCACCGGCACCTCGACGATCCCGCGATGCTCGATCGGCGCGATCTGGCGCGCATCGAGGCTGATCGCGCTGGGCCAGGGATATTCGGAGCCGTTGTGGCTCGAATCATAGCGGAAGCCGAGCTCGGCGAGGGCCAGCAGCGTGTCGTCGCTCGCCGAATAGCTGCCCGATCGGAACGCCACCGGCTCGGGCGCGCCTGCGGCGACCAGCATGTCCGATGCGCCGGAGAGCAATTTGACCTGCTCTTCCAGGCTATAGTCGATTAGCTCGAACGGGCCGTAGGTCGCGCCTCCGTCGCCGGCGTGCGCGCCGGTCCAGTTGGGATGGAGATGGAGCTGCACCTCCTGCCCCGCCTCGAGGATCGCGCCCACCACGCGCTTGATCGGATCAAGGCCGTAGACCAGCGCCGGCATCGGATCGACGAAGAAGGTCGCCTTCAGCCCATGCCGACCGAGCTGTTCGAGCTGCCAGCCGATCCCGACGCCTGCAGGTTCGAGCGAGCGCTGGACGATGGTTTCCATATCGAGCCCGGCGACGTGGTGGCGCCACATCAGCTCGGTATCGATCGTCAGGAAGATCCGGGTCGGCATGGTGCCGGGAGTATCGCGCCCGCGTGAATAAACTCCAAATCCTGCAATCATTCCGGTGCGGTGCAGGCCGGGTGCCCTCGCGCGGGCGCTTTTTCAGCGCGAATGGAAATAGTCATAGAGCTGCTGCGCGACCGCCGCCGACACGCCCGGCGCCTTTTGCAGATCCTCCAGGCTTGCGCCGCGCACCGCGCGCGCGGTGCCGAAATGCATAAGCAACGCCTTCTTGCGCGCGGGCCCGATGCCCGGAACCTCGTCGAGCGGGCTCGCGCCGATGGCCTTGGCGCGCTTCGCCCGGTGCGCGCCGATCGCAAATCGGTGCGCCTCGTCACGCAGGCGCTGGAGATAGAAGAGTACCGGCGAGTTGACCGGCAGCATCAGCTCGCGGCCGTCCATCAGATGGAATATCTCGCGCCCCTCGCGGCCATGGTCCGGCCCCTTGGCGACGCCGACCAGGCAGACATCCTCGATGCCGAGATCCTCGAGCACACCCTTCACGGCGTTGAGCTGCCCGCGCCCGCCATCTACAAGCACCAGATCGGGCCAGGTCTCGCCCTGCCGATCGGGATCCTCCTCCTGCGCGCGGGCGAAGCGGCGGCCGAACACTTCGCGCATCATGCCATAGTCGTCGCCTGCGATCGTCTCGGCGCGCTTGATGTTGAACTTGCGATACTGGTTCTTGCGGAAGCCCTCGGGCCCGGCGACGACCATCGCGCCCAGGGCATTGGTGCCCTGGATATGGCTGTTGTCGTAGATCTCGATGCGATCGGGCGGTTCTGGCAACTCGAAGATGTCGGCGATCTCGGCGAGGAGCTTCGCCTGGGTCGTGCTCTCCGCCAGGCGCCGGTCGAGTGCCTCGACAGCGTTGCGCTGGGCCTGCTCCATCAGCCGGCGCCGGGCACCGCGCTGGGGCACCGACAGCGCGACCTTGAAGCCCGCGCGCTCGGCCATCGCCTCGGCAAGCAGTCCCGCTTCCTCCAGCTCGCGATCGACGAACACGTTCCGCGGCGGCGGCACTTCCTCGTAGAACTGCATCAGGAAGGCGCTGAGCACCTCATCTTCGGGCACGTCGTTGGTGTGGGCCGGGAAGAAGCTGCGATGCCCCCAGTTCTGGCCGCCACGGATGAAGAAGGCCTGGATACCCATCACGCCGTTCTTGTGCGCCATCGCGAAGATGTCGGCATCGCCGACACCCTCGGCATTGATCGCCTGGCTGCCCTGGATGAAGGTGAGCGCCTTCAGCCGGTCGCGCAGCACCGCGGCCAGCTCGAAATCGAGATTCTCCGCCGCCGCCTGCATCTGCTCACCGAGCTTGGCCTGGACCTTGGTCGACTTGCCCTGGAGGAAATCGCGCGCGTCGCTCATCAGCTCGGCATAGCCGTCCTCGTCGATACGGCCGACGCACGGCGCCGAGCAACGGCGGATCTGGTAGAGCAGGCACGGCCGGTCGCGCGTCGCGAAAAAGCCGTCGGTACAGCTCCGGAGCAAGAACAGCTTCTGGAGCGCGTTGAGCGTCTTGCGCACCTGCCCCGCGCCGGCAAACGGGCCGAAATAGTCGCCCTTGTAGCGCCGCGCGCCACGATGGAGCTGGACGCGGGGGAAGTCGTGATCTCGCCGCAGCAGGATGAACGGGAACGACTTATCGTCGCGCAGCAGCACATTGTAGGGCGGGCGGAAACGCTTGATCAGCTGCGCCTCGAGCAGCAGTGCCTCGGCCTCATTGTTGGTCGTGACGATCGTCATCGAACGCGTCTGCGCGACCATGCGCTGGAGCCGCTTCGATAGGCGCTGGACCTGGGTGTAGTTGTTCACCCGGTTCTTGAGCGCGCGCGCCTTGCCGACATAGAGCACGTCACCGCGGGCGTCCTGCATGCGGTACACGCCCGGACGCGCGGGCAAGGTCTTCAGCACGTTGCGGATAGCGGCGACGCCTGCGTCGAGATCGGGCGCGCCTTCGCCACGCACCGCGTAGGTCGCCTTTTCCTCGTTGAAGCGATTGGGGGAGTTGGGATCGGACATTCCACTGTGATCTAAGAGGTGGAGCGTGCGAACACTAGACAGGCGCCGCGATTACAAACAGGTTGGCCCTATCGGCTTTGCAGAGGTGGTCTGACGTATGAGGGGCTTTCTATCGAGTGCCCTGCTGGTCGCAATCACGCCTGCCCACACCGCGTCGCCGGCGACTGTCGTCACGGCTGCGCAGCATCCAAAGCCGGGGAAAGCCATGTCGGACGAGCGGTTCTGGAGCATCATCGACTCGACCGTGCCATTCGCTGACGATAGCGATCGACAGCTTGAGAGCCTGCGCCTTCGCCTCGAAGCTTTGCCGGTCGAAGACGTCGCCGCCTTCCAGGCACAGTTCGACCGCAAGAAGGCCGACGCCTATTCCTGGGATTTATGGGGCGCAGCATTCATAATCCACGGCGGGGCGAGCGACGACGGTTTCGACTATTTTCGCTGTTGGCTGATATCTCGGGGGCGCACCTTTTACGAGGCTGCGCTGGCCAAACCCGATTCTCTCGCGAGCCTGATCCCGGTCGGAACTGAAGGCCCGCTTGAGTTCGAAAACCTGGCCTATGTCGGCTTCGAGATCTGGCGACACCGGACCGGCCTCGGTCCGAAGGATTTTCCGAAGGGTACCGTTACGCCGGACACGCCGAGTGGGATACCCTTCGAGGAGGACGAAGCAGCCTTGTCGCGCCGCTATCCAGGGCTATGGGCGCGATTCGGGCATCAGCCGCTGGGCTGAGCCAGATGGAGCCGGCGACAGCAACTTGAACGACCGGGTCAATGTGTCGTAGTCGGATGAAACACTATGGGAGAGTCGTCATGAAATTGGCCTTGTTCTCTGCCGTCGCGCTCATCGCGCTATCCGTCCCCGCCGCCGCCCAGACCGTGTCCGCGCCGATCAAGGCGGCAGTTGCCGATACCGGGCGCCCCGCAACCGATACCGAACGCGACGCCGCTCGGCATCCCGGCGAGATCCTCAGCTTTGTCGGCGTGAAGCCCGGCGACAAGGTCGGCGATTTCGTGATGGGCGGTGGATACTGGACGCGGATCCTCTCCAAGACCGTAGGCACCAAGGGCAAGGTCTATGCCTATCAGCCCGAGGAATTCATCAAGTTCAACGCGGATTATGGCGTGCAGCAAAAGGCTGTCACCGATGCCTATCCGAACGTGACCGGTTCGAGCGTGTCGCTGGCTGCCTTCTCGTTCCCCGAGCCGCTGGACGTGATCGTGACGGTGCAGAACTGGCACGACATGCATCTGAAGTTCGCGCCGGCGGGTTTCTCGAACGTGGTCGCGAAGAAGCTCTATGATTCGCTGAAGCCCGGCGGCGTGCTGCTCGTCGTCGACCATGTCGCCAATGCCGACCCTGAATTCACCGCACCGCAGGCGCTGCACCGGATCGATCCGGCAGCCGCACGCGGCGAGATCGAAAAGGCGGGATTCAAGTTCGAAGGCTCGCTGCCGCTGCTCGCCAACCCGGCGGACCCGCACACGGCCAGCGTGTTCGACCCGTCGATCAAGGGCAAGACCGACCAGTTCATCTTCAAGTTCCGCAAGCCGAAATAAGCCGATTCAGGGCGCGGCGGCCTGGTTCTCCAGCCGCTGCGCCTCGGCCTCGATGCGCTGCATCTGGGCTTCGGTGCGCGCCTTGATTGCATCGGCGCCATCGTCCCGCCTCGCCGAGCGCCAGACGATGACGAGCATCACCACGATCAGCACGACCACCAGCGCGGTACCGATCCGCAGCCAACGCATCCTCAGGCGTCCAGAACCTGGCGCACCTTGGCGGCAAGCTGTGCGATGGTGAAGGGCTTGGGCAGGAACGCCACGTCGTGATCGAGCATGCCGTTATGGACGATCGCGTTCTTGGTATAGCCGGTGGTGTAGAGTACCTTGAGATCGGGGCGCTCCAGTCGCGCAGCCTCCGCAAGCTTGCGACCGTTCATGTCGGGCATGATGACGTCGGTGAAGAGCAGATCGACCCGCTGCATCTCGCCGAGCATCGCCAGCGCCTGTCGCGGGCCATCGGCGTGGAACACGGTGTAGCCGAGCTCGCGCAGCGAATCGACCGAGACCAGCCGCACCCGCTCCTCATCCTCCACCACCAATACGGTTTCGTAGCCGTTGGCGCGGGGAAGTTCCGCATGGTCGGCGGCGGCGCCCGGTACCTCGGCGACGCCGAAGTGACGCGGCAGGTAGAGCTTGACCGTGGTGCCGACCCCGGGCTCCGAATAGATCTTCACATGACCGCCCGACTGCTTGACGAAGCCATAGACCTGGCTGAGCCCGAGCCCGGTGCCGCTGCCCACTTCCTTGGTGGTATAGAAGGGATCGAAGGCGCGATCGATCACGTCGGCGGGCATGCCGCAGCCGGTATCGGTGACCGACACCATCACATATTGGCCCGCAGCGACCTCGTTGTGATCGGCGGCATAGGCTTCATCGAGATGCGTGTTGCTGGTCTCGATCGTCAGGCGCCCGCCATCGGGCATCGCATCGCGGGCATTGACGCAGAGATTGACCAGCGCGTTCTCGAGCTGGCTGGCATCGATGAACGCGGGCCATAGCCCGCCTGCGAGCACGGTCTCGAAGCGCACCGATTCACCGATCGTGCGGCGGAGCAGCTCGGACATCCCGCCGACCAGCCGATTGGCGTCGATCGCGACCGGCGCGAGCGGCTGCTGGCGCGAAAAGGCGAGCAGGCGCGAGGTGAGCTGCGCGGCGCGCTCGGCGCCCTGCATCGCATTGTCGATGCAGGCTTCGGCCTTTTCGCGATCCCGAGACAGGCGCCTCTTGGCGAGATCGAGCGAGCCGATCACGATCGCGAGCATGTTGTTGAAGTCGTGCGCGATGCCGCCGGTGAGCTGGCCGATCGACTCCATCTTGTGCATCTGGCGCAGCTGCGCCTCGGCGATCTCGCGGTTGGTCGCTTCTTCCACCAGCCGGGCATTGACCAGCTTGAGCTGATCGCGGGCTTCCGCCGCAACCCCTGCCCGGCGGCGCGCGTCGCGTGTGACGAACAGTGCCAGCACGGCGACCGCAAGCGCGCTCAGCAGCAGCCACCCGGTCAGCAGCATCGACTGCTGCTGCGCCGTTCGAACCCGGGCGTCGAAGAGGCGCTGCTCCTCCGTCTTCATCGCGGCGATGATCGTGCGGGCGCGATCCATGAGCCCCTTGCCCACCCCGGCCCGGATCGCTTCGGATGCACCGATATATTCGCCCTTGCGGACCAGATCGATGCCGACCGACAGGCGTTTCACGCGTGCCTCGGCGAACTCCTTCAACTCCTGGGCACGCGCCAGCTGTTCAGGATTGTCGGACGTCGCGGCGCGCAGGCTCTCGATATCGTCGGCCAGCCGGCGCGTGCCCTGGAAATAGGGCGCCAGATATTGCGCGTCGCGGGTGATGATGTAGCCGCGCTGCCCGGTCTCGGCGTCCTGCAGGCGCGCGAGCACGGTATTGAGCCGGCCCTGCACCGTGAGGGTGTGGATCACCCAGGACTGGGCGCGCTGCTGGCTCTGGAACAGCAGCAAGGTGCCAAGCACCGCCGCGGCAAGGATGCCGAACGCGACGACGAGAGCGATGATTCCGAAGTCGCGACGGGATTGCATCGCGTTGTATTAAGGGATTTTCTTGATCGGGCAACGGGGCTTGACGGCCCTTGTTGCGAAACGACACATCCGAAACGGCTTAGTTAAGCCGGCCAAGCCCCGAAATGGTCTTATCGACCAGCGCCTTGTCGGCGTCGGCACCATGCTTCTCGGCGATGATCGCCGCAGCCGCCTTGGAAGCAGCATCGGCGGCCTTGGCGCGAATCGCCTGGAGCGCGGCGCGCTCGGCGGCACCGATCTTGTCCTCGGCCATCTTGGCGCGGCGCACGGTGAGTTCCTTGGCATCGGCCTGCGCCTTGGCGAGCACGCCCTTGGCCTCTTCATCGGCATGCGCGAGCATCGCCGCGGCCTCGGCTTCGGCGCCGGCGATCTTGCGGGCATATTCGTCGCGCAGCGCCTCGGCCTCGGCGCGGAGCTGCTTGGCATCCTCCAGGCGCGTACGGATCGCCGCGATCTGGTTGTCGAGGCCGCGCGTGACCAGGCCGGGGACCTTCTTCCACAGCAGGATCAGGATGAACGCGGTCATCGCGATCGAAACCCAGACGGTGGCGTCGAGGCCGAACACCGACGGATCGGCGTGATGGCCTTCGGCGGGCGCCTGATGCTCGACGGTCGCGGTGGTGGTGGCGGCGTCGGCCGCCGGGTGCGGATTAGCCATTGAGCGCCGCCTTCACTGCCTTCTTGGCCTCGTCGGCCGTAACATTCGCACCCGACAGGCGGGCGACGATATCCTTTGCCGCATCGGCCGCGACCGTTTCGATCTCGGCCATCGCCGCGAGGCTCGCATCGGCGATGCGGGTCTCGGCCGCAGTCATGCGCGCCTCGGTCTCGGCATTGGCTTTGGCGAGAGTCTTCTCGGCCGCCGCCGCCCCCTTGGCGCGTGCCTCGGCGATGCGCTTCTGCGCTGCCTCGCGCGCGGCATTTTCCTCGGTCCGCCAGTTCTCCTCCGCCTGATCGGCGGCCGCACGGGCCGCCTCGGCAGCCGCAAGATCGCCGGCGACCGACTGGTCGCGCTGGTCGATCGTCGACAGCACCTTGGGCACCATGCCCTTGCCGATGGCGAAGAAGACGAAGCCGAAGGTCACGAGCAGCCAGAAGATCTGCGACGCGAAGGTTTCGGCGAGCTGGGAAATCTGAGGCATTGCTATCCCATCCAGATGCGGGCCGGCGCGAGGCCGGCCCGAACCGGAAAAATCAGGCGACGAAGATCAGGATCATCGCCACGACGAACGCGAGCAGACCGAGAAGCTCGGCGGCCGCGAAGCCGATGAACAGGCGGCCCTGCTGGCCGTCAGCCGCACCCGGATTGCGCAGCGCGCCCTCGAGGAAGCTGCCGAACACGTTGCCCACACCGATGGCGGCCATGCCGGCGCCGATCGCGGCCAGACCTGCACCGATGAGCTTTGCTGCTGCTGGATCCATTTCAAATAACTCCTGCTTCGATATCGTTGGTTGGTACGGAAAAAACTCAGTGCAGATGCTCGGCGTCGTTGATGTACAGCGACGTGAGCAGTGCAAAAACATAAGCCTGGATGCCGGCGACCAGGATCTCCAGCGCCGAGATGCCGATCATCAGCGCGAAGCTGGGGATGCCGACGCCGAGGCCCGGGACGATGCCGGCGTTGCTGGCGTTGATCACGAAACCGGCCAGCACCTTCAACAGGATGTGCCCGGCGATCATCGCGACGAACAGTCGCAGGCCCAGCGAGAAGGGACGCACCAGGAACGAGACGAGCTCGATCACCGGGATCAGCCAGATCAGCCACAGCGGCGTGCCGTGCGGCACGAACAGCGAGAAGAAGTGCAGCCCGTGCTTCCAGAAGCCGACGATCAGCACGATCGAGAAGCTCATGATCGCCAGCACGCCGGTGACGGTGAAGTGGCTGGTGAAGGTGAAGGGATGCACGCCGACCAGGCCGAAGGGCAGCAGGCCGAGCACGTTGGCGAACAGGATGAACATGAACAGCGAGAAGATGTACGGAAGGTACTTCCGCCCTTCCTTGCCGATGTTCTGCGCCAGCATCGAATCGATGAAGCCGACGAAATTCTCGACCAGCATCTGGCCGCGAGTCGGGATCACCTGGCGCTTCATGCCCATGAGCATGAACGCCCAGAGCGTCACCGCAGCCACGCACATCCACAATGCCGAGTTCGTGAAGGCGATATGGTGCCCGGCAATGGAGAAGCCGGGATCCCAGATCGTCTGCACCTCGAACTGGTGCATCGGGTCGATCTTGCCTGATTCAGCCGCCACGCTTGTTCGTCCGCCTTATTAGCCAAAGCGCCCGAAGAGTCACTTCGAGCGCTGGTTCGAAATCCGAATGATGTTCCTGAACGCGGCTATGATGCCCAAGAAGAGCAGCGCGAGCAGGAGCCATGGGGAGGTTCCCAGGAACCGATCGAGTACCCACCCGATCAGCGCACCTCCGGCCATTCCGCCGATCAGTTCGGCCAGCACACGATTGCCCAGGTTGTAATCCGCCTGGCCTTTATCGGTGCCCCCGCCGCTCCTGACCGCCTCGTCCGATTTTGCTTGCCGCAATCGCTCGTCGAGCGAGTTGAGGCGAGCATCCTCTTGGAGGGGTTCCAGTCCGGGCTCGTTTTCGGCCATTTCGCCACTCCTTCGCGCCGTTTCCGGCAGGTTTAGCGCATGTACCAAGGGCGAACCCGCCAAGGCAGGGGCCGTTTAGGAACGGGGGACGGTGAAGTCAACACCAGCGATCCAATGGGGATTCCAGCGCCTGGCGCAACGCGGGAAGGATCGTACAGTCGCCCGCCGGCGAGACCGCGATCGGACGGGACAGGTTGACACGGTTGACACCTGCCATGTCGAAAACCTTCTTGCCCGGAAATTGGCATTTCCGGGCCTCGGCGATCCTCTCGTGAGCGGTATCCGGATACCCTAAAGTCGCAAGAGTCACGGGTTCCCGCGCGCGTGGCGCGCGAGGCTTCGGACTATATTCGCGATGAGAAAGAGCCTGCCGAGACGAGCAGGCGAAATCCTACATTGCAAGGCGGACCGAGCGTGAACGCGGCTTCGCGGCCATACCCCCTTTGCGCTGGTCGCCGACAGTAACCTGCGCGGCCGCGATGCTGTACAAGCGAGCGATCGACGGCGGCCCCGGCGAGTCGTGCTCGCCGGCGCGCAATTCCGCAGCGTCTGTTTCACGCCCCTGCCCCTCCCTGCGTTCGGCATCGCGGCAAGTCATCCAAACCCAAGGAGCTTGTTATGACCACGACTGAAGCACCCGGCGAAATGACGATCGAGGCGCCGGAGGCGCAACCGGTCGACCTGAAGCTCGAGATCGTCGTCATCCCCGTTTCGGACGTCGATCGCGCCAAGCGCTTCTATGGCGACCTGGGATGGCGCCTCGACGCCGACTTCGCCCAGGGAGACGAGTTCCGGGTGATTCAGTTCACGCCCCCGGGCTCCCCGACCTCGGTCATCTTCGGCACGAACTGCACCGCCGCGCCTCCCGGCTCCGCCCAGGGGCTCTATCTCATCGTCTCTGATATCGAGGCCGCCCGTAACGATCTGCTCCGGCGCGGTGCCGAGGTCAGCGAGGTGTTCCACGGCGGCGACGGCGTCTATACCGGCACGGACGAGCCCTATCTGTTCGGGCGCATCCGGGTGGATGGCCCCGACCCGAACCGCAGCAGCTACCGCTCCTTCGCCTCGTTCCGCGACCCGGACGGCAATGGCTGGCTGTTGCAGGAGATCACCGCGCGATTGCCGGGCCGAATCGACTCGCACGCCACGAGCTTCGCCTCGGTAACCGACCTGCGGAGTGCGATGTGGCGCGCGGCGCTCGCGCATGGCGAGCATGAGAAACGGATGGGCGGCCAGCATGACGAGAACTGGCCCGACTGGTACGCCGCCTATATGGTGGCCGAGCAATCCGGCGCGCCGTTGCCGTTATGAGCGATGGGTTCGCGGAGGACGGAGCGCCTTAGCGCCGGGCCACGGGGTGAGGAAGCGCCCCCCTCTCATGGTTCGTGGCGCCTGAGCTCGCGGGACAGCGTCTCGCGTAAGCAGTCCGCGACGGTCCGGACCGGCGCGGAGCCTTTCAGGTCCGTGTGGAAGATCAGCCACACCTCGCGCCGTACGATTTCGTCGTCGCTGGCCCGCACGAGCAGCGGATCGCGTGCCGCGAGATAGTCCGGCGCCGCCACGACCCCGCCCCCCGCTCGCGCCAATGCCATCTGCAGCTCGATCGTGCTTGATCGGAACGCCAGGGGTTTACCGCCGGCCAGGCGGCGGACGGCGACCTGCTGCGGCGATGCCTCGAGGGTTTCGTCATAGCCGATGAAACGGCGATCAGGCGCGGCGGTCGTCCTCAGATAGTCGGGGCTGCCATAGAGGCGGAAGGTCACCACGCCGACCTTCACGACGGTGAGGTCTCCGGCGGTCGGGCGGCCGAACCGGATCGCGATATCGGCCTCTCGCTGGCCGAGCGAGGAATAGCGGGTCTCTCCCAGGACGCAGATCAGGAGCTCGGGATGCTCGCGGCGCAAGTGCACCAGCGGCTCGGCGAGCATGGCAGCGGAAAATGCGGGCGGCGCGCTGATCGTTACCTGGCCCGCCACCTCGGACTGTTCGCCGCCGACCGCGCGCTCGATCGCGACCGCCTGCGCCGCCATCTGGCCGGCCATGGCCGCGACCTGCTCGCCGGCCGGAGTCAGGGTCAGCCGCTTGCCGCGGCGATCGACGAGCCGCGCGCCGAGTTCGCGCTCGAGCGACGCGATCCGTCGCGCGACCGTCGCATGGTCCACCCCGAGCCGGCGGGCGGCGGCGGTGAGCGTGCCGCCCTCGGCCAGCGCCGCAAAATGTCTCAGATGTTCCCAGTCAGGCATTGTGCATAATTTCACATTCGATGCGCGATCCTAGCGAATTTACCGAGGAAAGTCAGGTCCTAGATATTTCATGATCGCATCGGGCGATCCCGGGCGTCCCCTGTGGATGCCTGCGCGCAGAGAAAGGTGCAGTGATGATACGACAGGACAGCGTGGCGATCGTGGAGCGATTCTGGGCGGAGGTCTGGCAGGCACCGCAAAATCCGCACGCGATCGATGAAATGGTGATCGAAGACTTCGTGATCACCTCCGGCGGCAACGACATCGTCTCGCGTGCGGCATTCAAAGCCTGGGCGATCGAGTTCGCCGCCAAGGTCGACGATCTGGATTTCGAGATCATCGAGAGCTTCCAGAGCGCCGACGGACGGCGCGTCGCATCGCGCTGGCGGCTGACCGGCCGCAACAACGGGCTGATGGGAACCGAGCCGAACGGCGCGCCGATCGACATGCTCGGGACGGCGATCTGGGAGGTCGGGGAAGACGGTCTGCTCCGACACAACTGGGTCGAGCGCAACGCCTGGGAGGTCTTCGGCAGCATCAACGGTGCCGCGGGCGGGCACGTCTTCTGAGGCGGAAGAGCCATCCTTCCCCGATGACCATTTGCTCTGGGCGGCCGGCGCGATGTGGACCCAGCGGCATCCTCCCGCCCATCCGGCCAGGTCGCCTGCACCGCCGCGCGATCGCGGCCACGACCTTCTCGTGATCATCGCGGTGGCACTCGGACTGGCCTCGGCCATGTGGAGCGTGACGGTGGCGAACGCCGCGCTCGGCGCGATCCGGGAAGATCCGAGCCCTGCGATTCGCGCGCTGGTCTGGATCGGCGACGCCCATATGGCCGACCTTCGGCGCACGGTTTCGCGATGGGTCCGCAGCCTTCGGGGCGGATAGCAGCCGTTCGGTCGATCGACGAAAAAGGCCCGGAAAGCGATCTGCTTTCCGGGCCTTTTGATATGGTGGGCGCGGCAAGGATTGAACTTGCGACCCCTGCGATGTCAACACAGTGCTCTACCACTGAG
>CBIHNZ010000061.1:0-22278 GCA_966211615.1 uncultured Sphingomonas sp. | reverse complement strand
GCCCCTGCCTCCCGAAGACAGTGCTCTACCAGGCTGAGCTACTCCCCGACGGAGTATCGATCGAGGCTCGAAAGCGCTCCGGATCGATGCTGGAGCGGGGCCTATAACCACGTGGTTCGAGTCGTGCAAGCGCCTCTGATAGCGCCTCTGATAGCGCCTCTGATAGGGGCAGCTTCGATCAGCCGGCGCGCGCCGCGAGCATCGCCTCGATGCTGGTGAATTTCTCGCGCGGGCTGCCGTCGCGTGCGGCGGCGATCTCGGCCGCCTCAATCTTCTGCCAGTCGCGGAAGGTAACGACGTCGACGCCGCGCTCGGCGAGCAGCGCGTCGAGCCCCGGCCGGCCCTGCTTGCCGCCGCCTTCACCGATATCCGCCGCGATCTTCTCGACGATCGCGAAGCCGTCCGGGCGGTTGGTGCCGATCGTGCCCGTCGGCCCGCGCCGCGCCCAGCCGACCGCGTAGAGCCCGGGCATCACCCGCCCTTCCTCATTGGCGAAGCGTCCGGCGCGATCGTCATAGGGAATGCCGGGGATCGGCGGGGTGCGATAGCCGATGCAGCTCACGACCAGCCCCGCGGGCACCGCATAGGTCTCGCCGGTACCGGTGGCGCGGCCTTCGGCATCGAGCGCGGTCCGCTCGACGATCACCCGCTCGACCCGGCCATCGCCCTCGATCGCCACCGGCATCGCGAAGAAATCGAAGACGAGGCGGATCGGCTTGTCGGCATGTTCCTCGGCGAAATGGCGCAGATGCGTCACCGACTTGCGCTGGCCCGGATCGAGCAGCGCGTCGTCGCTGAGAGGCGGCAGGTCCGCCGCCTCGACGATCGGCGCCGCGCGGGTCAGCTCGCCCAGCTCGCCCAGCTCCTTGGGCGTCATCGCGATCTGGTGCGGCCCGCGCCGGCCCAGGATCGTGATCGTGTCGATCCTGGCGGCGCGCAGCGCCTCCAGCGCGTGGTTGACGATGTCCGAGCCGCCGAACTCTTCTTCGGTCTTGGCGAGAATGCGCGCCACGTCGAGCGCGACATTGCCGTTGCCGATGACGACCGCGCCGGGCCCGTGCAGCGCCGGGGCCAGCTCGGCATGATCGGGATGGCCGTTGTACCAGCCGACGAACGCGGCGGATCCGACCACGCCCGGCAGATCGGCGCCCGGCACTTCCAGCGGCCGGTCGTGCGGCGCGCCGGTGGCGAGCACCACCGCGTCATAGAGCCCGCGTAGCTCGTCGATCGAGACGTCCTCGCCCAGGGTCACATTGCCGACGAAGCGGACATTGTCGGTCAGCGCCGTCGCCTCGTAGCGCCGCGACACGCCCTTGATCGACTGGTGATCGGGCGCCACGCCGGTGCGGATCAGCCCGAAGGGCACAGGCAGCCGGTCTATGATGTCGACGCGTACGTCCTCGCCGAAGGTCTTCTGGCAGGCCTCGGCCGTATAATAGCCGGCAGGCCCCGAGCCGATCACCGCGATATGGCGCATGCGCTCTCCTTCGATTTCAGATGCGGACCCTAACGTGCGGGACGGAGAGGGCAAGCGGCCCCTCGACGCGGCGGTAAATTGGCTGCTAACCGATGCAGGTGAGCCCTATCGAAGCTGCCGCCACCCTGTTCGGGCTCGTCAATGTCACGCTGGTGGTGCGGCGCAGCATCTGGAACTATCCGTTCGCGCTGGCGATGGTCTCGCTCTACGCCTGGGTGTTCTTCGGCGCGAAGCTCTACAGCGAC
The DNA here is from genome assembly GCA_966211615.1 of uncultured Sphingomonas sp. GTDB lineage: Bacteria > Pseudomonadota > Alphaproteobacteria > Sphingomonadales > Sphingomonadaceae > Sphingomonas. Next base: position 20,556 of record CBIHNZ010000061.1, on the reverse strand, counting down.
GCTCTGCTCCAGTTCTTCTATTTCGCGGTCAATCTCTATGGCTGGTGGAACTGGACGCGGTCGCGCGCCGAAACCGGCGAGGTGCGGGTCGAGAGCCTGAGCCGCAATGCCCGTCTGGCCTGGCTTGCCGGTTGTGTGGTCGCCATCCTCGCCTGGGGAACGCTCGTGCACCGCCTCACCGACGCGACCTATCCCTGGTGGGACGGCAGCGTCGCGATGATCAGCGTCGCCGCGCAGATCCTCCAGTCGCGCCGCAAATGGGAAAGCTGGGTGCTGTGGATCGCCGTGGACTTGATCGCGATCCCGTTATTCATGGTTAAGGATCTTTGGCTTACTGCCGGACTATACGGTGTATTCCTCGCCCTGTCGGTCTGGGGCCTGATAGATTGGACAAAAGCCAGAGCATGATTCCGCGTACCATTTGCCTCCACGGGCCCGAGAGCGTCGGCAAGTCGACTTTGATGACGCGGCTCGCCGAGCATTTCGGCGGCGAGGTGCTCGAGGAATATGGCCGCGAATATGCCGAGGCACGGGGCGTCGAGTTTACGATGCGCGACCTGCTCGAGATCGCCAAGACCCATGACGCCGGCCGGCGGATGATGCTCTCGACCGGCGCCGATCCGCTGATCCTCGATACCGACCCGCTGATGACCGCGGTCTGGGCCGACATGCTGTTCGGCGCGCGCGATCCGTGGTTCGACGCCTGGACCGGTACCGCCGATTTCTACCTGCTGTTCGACATCGACCTGCCCTGGGTGGCCGATGGCACGCGCATGTTCGGCACGCCCGAGCTGCGCGCCAAGTTCTTCGCGCTTTCCAAGGCCGAGCTCGAGCGCCGCGGCGTCCCCTGGGCGCTGGTCAGCGGGGAGGGCGATGCACGCTTCGCGCAGGCAGTCGCGGCGATCGAGGCGGAGCGCCGGCGCGCCGAATCCCGGTGATGCTGCAGTTGCGAAATTAGTCTCACGATTGTCATCAGCCGGAAATAAACCGCTCCTATTCGCGACCCCGCAGAGGACGCAAACCTCCAGGAAAAAGAACCGGATAACCGGGAATCCAGAGTGATTCTCCCGGCAACCGGTCGTGCGCGTCCGCTGTCCAGGGTGGAACAACCAGTATCGGGGATTGAACATGAAATTCGCAAAAAGCCGCTATCTTGTCGGCGCGGCGCTCGGCGTCTTCTTCTCGGCCACGGCCTTTGCGCAGGACGCGCAGACCAGCGTCGACGCGAGCAGCACCGACCTGAACGAGATCGTCGTCACCGCGGAACGACGTCCCGAGAACCAGCAGGACGTTCCCGTCTCCGTCGCCGTGATCAGCGGGCAGAGCGCGCGCGACTTCACCGCCAGCGGCGACGACACCTTGCTCGCGTTGTCGGGCAAGGTTCCCGGCTTCTACGCCGAGACCACCACCGGCCGCATCTTCCCGCGCTTCTATATCCGCGGCCTCGGCAACATCGACTTCTATCTCGGCGCCTCGCAGCCCGTGTCGATCATCCAGGACGACGTCGTGCTCGAGCACGTCGTGCTCAAGTCGAACCCGGTCTATGACCTCGACCATGTCGAAGTGCTGCGCGGTCCGCAGGGCTCGCTGTTCGGCCGCAACACCACCGCCGGCATCGTCAAGTTCGACACCGTCCGCCCGAGCCAGGAGCTCTCCGGCCAGGCGCAGCTCAGCTATGGCAGCTACAACAGCATCAACCTGGACGCCGGCATCGGCGGCCCGCTGGGCGAGAACGTCGCGATCCGCGTGTCGGGTCTGCTCCAGCATCGCGACAACTATGTCGACAACAGCTATGCCGGCCCGAGCTTCGACGGCACGATCGGCCCGCGCAAGAATGCGATGGGCGGCTTCGACGAGCGCGACGCGCGCGTTCAGCTGCTGGTGACGCCGACCGCCGACTGGACCGTGCTGGCCTCGGCGCATGTCCGCAATTACAACGGCACCTCGACGCTGTTCCTGCGCCAGGCGCTCAAGAAGGGCTCGAACGACGTCAGCGACGTCTCGCGCACGACGGTCCGCTACGACGAGGCGATGGACAATGAGCAGGACTACGACACCTATGGCGGCTCGCTGAACTCGACCTATGATTTCGGCGGCGTCACGCTGACCTCGATCACCGCGTACGAGACCACCAACGGCTATAGCCGCGGCGACACCGATGGCGGTGCCGCAACGGACTATCCGTTCAACGGTCAGCCCAACGGTTATGGCGAGTCGATGGGCCGCGTCCGCGATCTCGATCAGTGGACTCAGGAACTGCGCCTCGCCAGCGACACCGACGGCCCGTTCAAGTGGCAGTTCGGCGGCATCTATTTCGACCAGCGCGACGTGACCGAATTCTACCAGCGCCGCTGGTTCCTGACCACGCCGTTCAGCCCGACCAACGCGAACAGCAACAATCCCAACAACTGGGTGCGGCTGCATGACGTTAACACGTCCTGGGCGCTCTTCGGCCAGGCGAGCTACGAGATCGTGCCGAAGCTGACGATCACGGGTGGCGCACGCATCACCCGCGACACCAAGACCACGGACCTGCTCAAGACCGCGGATTCGGGCACCGGCCAGGTGACCTATCCCGGTCGGCGCCATGTCCGCCTGTCGGACACCAAGCCGAGCTGGGACGTGAGCGCGCTCTACGAGGTGAGCCCGGATCTCAGCCTCTATGCGCGCGTTGCCAAGGGCTTCCGCGGACCGACCATCCAGGGCCGCTCTGCGGTGTTCAACTCGGACTTCACCACGGCGAACTCGGAAACGATCCTGTCGTGGGAGGCCGGCTTCAAGAGCACGATCGGCCGCACTCTGCGCTTCAACGCCTCGGCCTTCACCTACACGGTCGACGATATCCAGCTGAACGGCAACGATCAGTTCGGCAACGGCGTGCTGGTCAATGCGGACAAGGCCAAGGCCTATGGTGCCGAGGCAGAGCTCGACTGGCATCCGGTGCGCAACCTCGCCATCTCGCTGGGCGCGAGCTATCTGCACAGCAAGATCGAAGACAAGAATCTCGAGGTGCAGACCTGCGCTTTGAACGGTGCCATGCCTTGCACTGTCCTGCAGGCTACTCGCCAGACCATATTGTTCGGGGCGCCGGTGTTCCTCGCCAAGATCGATGGCAACCCGCTGCCGAACGCGCCGAAGTACAACCTCAATGCTTCCGCGCGCTACGATGTGCCGATCAGCGATAAGGGCAAGTTCTTCATCTCGACCGACTGGAACCTGCAGGGTTATACCAACTTTGTCCTGTACAAGACCAAGGAGTTCTATTCGGACGGCAATTTCGAAGGCGGCCTGAAGATCGGTTATTCGGGCAATAACGGTGCCTATGAGCTGGCGGTGTTCGCGCGCAACATCACCAACGAGAAGAACCTCAAGGGCGTGATCGAGAACTACATGGCTGCGGTGCTCAACGATCCGCGGATCATCGGCGTCTCGCTCAGCGGCCGCATCAAGTAAGTAAAGAAAGGCTCGGCGGCGAGAGATCGCCACCGGGCCCTTGAAGATCGAAAAGGGGCGGCGAGCTTTTGGCTCTCCGCCCCTTTTTCTATGGATCAATACTCGCCCTGCGGAAGTCCGCCGAGCTGCTGGACCATCTTGATATAGGCGTCGAGATAGGCGAGCACGATGACCTGGCCGATCTCGGTATTCTGGTAGCCGCCGCCGCCGGCTGCGGCGAAGCCGCCCCACCAGCCGGCGCCGCCGCCCGCGCCGAAGCCGATATCGGTCTTGCGCGAATAACCTTCGGTCACCGATTCCTCCGTCGTGCGGGCATTGACCATGCTCAGCGTGACATTGGCTTCCTTCTTCTTGATGTTGATGCCGCCGGCGATCGCACCGAAGCGGCCGCCGATCAGCCCGCCCAGCGCGCCGCCGATATTGCCGCCGCCCGAATTGCTGTTGCCCGAGACGATGTTGGGCTCGAGGAAGAAGTCGGCGGCCTTGACCTGGCCCTTGCCCATGTTCGAGCCGCGCTGCATCTCGCCCTGATCGGCCATGGCGCGTTCCATCGCACGGCTCTGCAGCGCGCGGCCGCGATTGACGAGGCTGAAGCAGCCCGATTGCTGGACGAACACCTTGAGCACCGCCTCGGGGCTGCCGAGGTTATAGTCGCGCCACCACTGGGTGTCGGGCTCGACGATCGAGATCGTGCCCAGGCTCCTCGCGCAGCGCGGGATCTCGCGCATGCCGCGTTCCTGCGCCTTGCGGCCCGAGGATTTGTCCTGCTTCTTCTGCGCCTGGGCGGGCACAGCAGCCACCATCGACAGGGCCGCGATCGCGCCCAGCCCGAGCATCAACTTACGCATTTTCGTCTTCTCCCACTCTCTAGCATCAAGCGGCCCGCGTGCGCCCAAATCGCGCAGGATATCCTCCCGCGTCGTCCCCGGCCGTGACAGAGCGGACCCTAGCAAAATCGGCGCTCGACGAACAGGGGCGCGAGCCGCTTTGGCTTTCGCTTGCAAGCTGCTAAGCGCCCGCCACCATGGCGACCGAACTATCCCGCATCCGCAATTTCTCGATCATCGCGCACATCGATCACGGCAAGTCGACTCTGGCCGATCGGCTGATCCAGCGCACCGGCGGCCTCACCGAGCGCGAGATGAGCGCCCAGGTGCTCGACAATATGGATATCGAGAAGGAACGCGGCATCACGATCAAGGCGCAGACCGTGCGCCTCGACTGGAAGGGCCATGTCCTCAACCTGATGGACACGCCCGGTCACGTCGACTTCGCGTATGAAGTCAGCCGCAGCCTGGCCGCGTGCGAGGGCGCGCTGCTGGTGGTCGATGCCGCGCAGGGCGTCGAGGCGCAGACGCTGGCGAACGTCTATCAGTCGATCGAGCATGATCATGAGATCATCCCGGTCATCAACAAGATCGATCTCCCCTCCGCCGAGCCCGAGAAGGTGCGCCACGAGATCGAGGAGATCATCGGGATCGACGCGTCGAACGCAGTGCTCGCCAGCGCCAAGTCCGGCATCGGCATCGACGAGATCCTCGACGCCATCGTCGAGCGCATCCCGGCGCCCAAAGGCGATGCCGATGCGCCTCTGAAGGCGATGCTGGTCGACAGCTGGTACGATCCGTATCTCGGCGTCGTCATCCTGGTCCGCGTGATCGACGGCACGATTCGGAAGGGCCAGCAGATCAAGTTCATGGCCGCCGGCACGATGCACCTGATCGATCGGGTGGGCGCCTTCCGTCCGAAGATCGAGCAGCTCAACGATCTCGGGCCGGGCGAGATCGGCTTCATCACCGCGCAGATCAAGGAAGTCGCCCAGGCGCGGGTCGGCGACACGCTGACCGACGCCAAGCGCCCCGCGCTCGAGGCGCTCCCGGGCTTCAAGGAAGTCCAGCCGGTGGTGTTCTGCGGGCTGTTCCCGGTCGACGCCGCCGATTTCGAGAAACTGCGCGAGAGCATCTCGAAGCTGCGCCTCAACGATGCGTCGTTCAGCTTCGAGATGGAGACCTCCGCCGCGCTTGGCTTCGGCTTCCGCTGCGGTTTCCTCGGGCTGCTCCACCTGGAGATCATCCAGGAGCGACTGACCCGCGAATACGACCTCGACCTGATCACCACCGCGCCGTCGGTGGTCTACAAGCTCCTGCTCACCAAGGCGGCGGGCGAGGCCCAGCCGCGCTCGATCGAGCTCCACAATCCCGCCGACATGCCCGATCCCACCCGGATCGCCGAGATCGAGGAACCGTGGATCAAGGCGGTGATCTATGTCCCCGACGAATATCTCGGCTCGATCCTCAAGCTCTGTCAGGACCGCCGCGGCATCCAGAAGGATCTGACCTATGTCGGCGGCCGCGCGCAGCTGACCTATGAGCTGCCGCTCAACGAAGTCGTGTTCGACTTCTACGACCGGTTGAAGAGCATCAGCCGCGGCTATGCCAGCTTTGATTACGAGCAGATCGGCCATCGCCCGGGCGACCTCGTCAAGATGAGCATCCTCGTCAACAACGAGCCAGTCGACGCGCTGTCGATGATCGTCCACCGCTCGACCGCCGAATCGCGCGGCCGCGGCATGTGCGAGCGGCTGAAGGATTTGATCCCGCGCCACCTGTTCAAGATCCCGATCCAGGCGGCGATCGGCGGCAAGGTGGTCGCGCGCGAGACGATCGCGGCGCTGCGCAAGGACGTGACCGCCAAATGCTATGGCGGCGACGCCAGCCGCAAGCGCAAGCTCTTGGATAAGCAAAAAGAGGGCAAGAAGCGGATGCGGGAGTACGGCTCGGTGCAGATCCCGCAAGAGGCGTTCATCGCCGCGCTCCGCATGGGCGACGACAGCTGACCTGTCCTCTGGGACAGGTGCCGCGATTCCTTTGAGTCAAGCGGATTTTTCACGGAAACCTGTCTTATCTCTTCCAATATCGGGAAATAAATAATTCTGCAGGTGCGTGAAAGGTGCTTGACCCCCTTCATTAATACATCGTTAATTACCCCACACTGCGCAGGTGGGACTGCGCCAGTTAGGGGGAACCTATGATCAACACTCGTACCATCAAGCGCATGGCTGCGTCTGGCGCAGCCGCGATTGCGTTTATCTGCGCCGCGGCTCCGGCCCAGGCACAGCTGCACATCAACCTGGTCGACCAGGGTGGCGTGACCGGCAGCGCTTCGGAGCTCGGCTTCAAGATCGCCGCTGCCTATTGGGAAAGCGTCCTCACCAACAATGTGACGGTCAATCTGGGCGTCAAATACTCGGCTCTCGGTGCCGGCATCATCGGCTCGACCAGTTCGCCGAAGTTCGGCGTGGCGATCCAGGACGTCGAAGACGCGATGATCGCGAACGGCAACAGCGCGCTTGATGCGGGCCTGGTCCGTCCGGCGCTGACCGGTTCGGCGAACATTGCGCCGTTCGGCACCGTCGGCACGATCGATATGATCCGCAACGGACCGCAGGGCACCGGCAAGCTCAGCAATACCAAGATATACGACACCAACGACACCAAGGACAACGGGACCGTCAGCGGCACGCGCGCCAATCTGCTCGCGCTCGGCTATGTCCTGCCGACCGCGACCGTCGACGCGTCGGTGACCTTCAGCACCGCGTTCAACTTCGATTTCGATCCGACCGACGGCATCAGCGCCGGCTATATGGATTTCATCGGCGTTGCGATCCACGAGATCGGCCATGCGCTGGGCTTCACCAGCGGCGTCGACACCTATGACGCTTATGGCCCGCTCGGCCCGAACGGCTCGGTCACCTCGATCAACTGGGACATCAACACGGTCGGCAACATCCTCGACCTGTTCCGGTACAGCAACGATCCGACGAACCTCGTCGCCGGCTCGGGTGCGGTGCTCGATTGGTCGTACAACACGGCGTCGTACTTCTCGATCGACGGTGGTCTTACCCAGTTCGACGACGGCTCGCTGTTCTCGACCGGTGCCTATAATGGCGACGGCCGCCAGGCTTCGCACTTCAAGGACACGGCGAGCGGCGCCGGTGGCTGCGACGGCTACAACCAGATCGGTATCATGGATCCGACCTTCTGCTACGGCGAGATGGGCGTGATCTCGGGCACCGATCTCGCGGCGTTCGACGCGATCGGCTGGAACATCAACTTCGACGTTCTCGGCAACAAGAAGTACACGATCAACACCGATCAGATCTATCGCAACATCACGGGCGTTCCCGAGCCGATGACCTGGGGCACGATGCTCCTCGGCTTCGGCGTGGTCGGTGGCTTCATGCGCCGCCGTCGTGACCAGAAGTCGGGCGCGCTTCTCGCCGCCTGATCTCTGCGCAGATCAAGAAATTGGGCCGGTCCGGGATATCCGGGCCGGCCTTTTTCTTTGCCGGCCTGCATGAAACCTCCCGCGCATAAGCCGAGGCGAAGGCGCGGCTTTTACCAATTCTAAGGCGCTCGCTGTCACATTCCCACGATCCTGATCCGTGCCGCTCGGCCGGAATCACCGTTGGGGAGAATTGCATGGATCGGCTGCCGCTGATCGCGCCGCATCCGCCGAAGTTGAGCGAACTGGGTGACGCGCTGCGCGAAATCGAGGCGCGCGGCATCTATTCGAACGGCGGGCCCGTCGTCCGCGGTTTCGAGGCTGCGGCCACCGAACGGCTGTTCGGCGGAGTCGGCGATTGCCTGGCGGTCAACAACGCCACGATCGGCCTGATGATGGCGATCCGCCATGCCGCCGGCCCGCGCACGGGCACCGGCGCGCTGGCGCTCATCCCCAGCTTCACCTTCGCCGCGACCGCGCATGCCGCGCAATGGGCCGGGCTGACGCCGCTTCTGTGCGACGTCGATCCCGACGATTGGGCCGCGAGCGCGGCGGCCGAGGCGGCTGCGTTCGAACGCTATGGCAGCCGCATCGCGGTAGTCGTGCCCTATGCCACTTTCGGCGCGGCGATCGATCTCGAGCGCTATCGTCGCTACCGCGACGAGCGCGGTGTCGGCGTGGTGATCGATGCGGCGGCTTCGCTCGGCGCGCGCGATGCCGCGGGCCGCAGCTTCGGCGCGGGGGCGCCCTTCGCGATCGTCCATTCGATGCACGCGACCAAGGTGTTCGCGACCGCCGAGGGTGGGCTGATCCACAGCGGCGACGCGCAGCTGATCGAATCGCTGCGCCAGATGTCCAATTTCGGCTTTGCCGGCGGGCGCTCGGCCGAGGGGCCCGGCATCAACGCCAAGCTGCCCGAGGCGCTGGGCCTGCTCGCCGCGGCCAAGCTCGACCAGATCGAGGCCCTCGCCGCGCACCGTGCCGGCCTCGATCGGGTCTATCGCGAGCGGCTCGGCCCGTTCGCGCGCGAGAAGAGCTTCGAATTCCAGGAACTGCGCGGCGCCCGCGCGGCGCTGCAGTTCCAGTCGCTGCTGCTGCCCCGTCCCTTTGCCGGGCATCGCGCGGCGATCATCGCGGCGCTGGCGGAGATGGGCATCGGAGCCGGCCATTATTTCAGCCCGCATCTCGCCGAGCAGCCCTGGTTCCGTTCGCAGGCGCTGATCGAGCCCGTGCCGGTGTGCGACGATGTCGCCGGGCGCATCCTTTCGCTGCCGATCACCGACACGATGACCGAGCAGGATGTCGGCCGCGTCTGCGAGGCACTGATCGATGCGTGCAACCGGTCCGGCCTTGACGGGTTGCGTACCGAGCGCCGTGGCCGCACCGTGCATTCCGCGCTCGTCATCGGCGGCGGGCCCGCCGGCACCGCCTTGCTCACCGCTGCGACCAAGGGTGACCAGTTGGTCGCGCTCGCCAAGGGCGGGTTGGCGATCGTCGAGCGCGACGCCGTGCTGGGCCGCGGCGAGATCGGCGGCTATGCGATCACCTCGGACAGCACGGCGGAGACCTTCCTCACCGCGGTCAAGGACAATGTCCACACCGACATCGCCGCGCTGACCGAGCATCATTCGGGCCAGGAAGTCGCGATGCATATCGGCGGGCTGGGCGTGCCGCTCACTCGCGCCACGCCTTTGCTCGAAGCCACCGGTGCGCGGCTTGCCACGATCGTCGCGGAGAATGGCGGCACCGTCGCCACGCGCAGCGAAGTGGTCGAGGCACGCCGCACTGCTGACGGCGATTGGGCCGTGCGCGTGCGCAATCTGCTCACCGGCGAAGAGCGGCTGATGCGCGCCGCGAACCTCGTCATCGCCACCGGCGGTTACCAGACGCGCGCGCATGTCGAGGCCGAACAGGTCGCAGGCGCGCCGCTCGGCGAGATCGCCGGCGAGCGGCTGATGCTCGGCGACGACTTTCTGCGCCTCGGCGGGCTGGATCGCCTGCGCAAGCGCATCGCCGATACGCGGGCGCCGCGCATCGCGATCGTCGGTGGCTCGACCAGCGCGCTCGCCGCCGCCGCGCTGATGCTCAAGGCCGCGCCGGCGCTGCCGCTCGGTGCCGGGGCACTAGCGCTCTATCACCGCGGCGCGCTGCGGCCTTTCTATCGCTCCCCAGAGGAAGCGCATGCCGACGGCTTCACCGATTTCGGTCCCGAGGACATCTGCCCGCTGAGCGGCTTCGTCTATCGCCTGGCCGGCTTCCGGCTGGAGGCGCGCGAGCTGGTGCTCCGCATGCTCGGCATCGGCGGCCGCGCGCCCGATCCGCGCGTCGCCTTGCGTCGGATCACCGGCGAGGACGACGATGCGGTCCGTGCCGAGCTGGCGAATGCGGACATCGTCATCGGCGCGGTCGGCTATCGCCCGCGCGCGTTGCCCCTGTTCGAGGCCGACGGCACCCGCATCGCGCTTGCCGCGGACGCGCCGGGCCGTCCACGCCTGGTCGACCAGCAATGCCGCGTGATGGACGGCAACGGCGATCCCGTACCCGGGGTCTACGGCATTGGCCTTGCCTCGGGCTTCGTCCCCGAAGGCAAATTGGGCGGCGAGGCGAGCTTCAGCGGCAAGGCCAACGGCCTGTGGCTATGGCAGAACGATATCGGCCGGATGATCGTCGATCAGCTCCTCGACGAAGCGGTGCGCCGCGCCGCATGAGCGATCCCGTCGTCTCGATCATCATGGCGACGTACAACGGCGCCACGCTCCTGCCCGAGACGCTGGCGAGCCTCAGCGCGCAAACCTTCGCGGACTGGGAGCTGATCGCGGTCGATGACGGCTCGCGCGACGAGACGGTGCAGGTGCTGCGCGATTTCGCCGATCCGCGTGTCCGGGTGATCGTCTCGGAGACCAACCAGGGCCCGGTCATCGCGCGCAACCGCGCCTTTGCCGAGGCGCGGGGCCGCTACATCGCCGGGCTCGACCAGGACGATATCGCGCTGCCCGGGCGTTTCGCGCGCCAGGTCGCCTTTCTCGAAGCGCATGCCGAGGCGGTGCTGGTCAGCACTGCCGCCGATTTCCTGGTCGAAGGCGCCGTCGAACCTGGCAACTGGCCGCGCCCGATGCCGCCCGCGCTGATCGACTGGCTGATCCTGATCCGCAACCCTTTGGTCTGGTCGTCGGTGATGTTCCGCGCCGACGCCGCGCGCCGGCTCGATCCGCTCGAGCGCCCCGAACTGCGTTATGTCGAGGATTTCGACCTCTATCACCGGCTGCGTCCGTTCGGCCGTCTCGCCCAGATCGACGAGGTCCTGACACTCTATCGCTGCCACGCGCTGGGCGCGTCGCAGGTCTATAACGGCATCATGCGCGCGCATGGCGAGAAGCTGCTCGCCGATCGTCACCGGGCGCTGCTGGGCGATGCCTCGGCCGACTTCGCCGCCTTGCTCGTCCGCCACGTCATGGCCTGCGAGCCCGTTCCCGATAGACATGCTCTCGAACGCCTGTTCGCGTGCATCGCCACGCTCCGCACCGATTTCGAGAGCAGCGGCGACTATTCACCCACCGAACTGGCCTGGGTCGATCGCGAGATCTCGCGGCTGTGGTGGCGGATGTGCCGCGCCGGCATCCGCTCGGGAACGCTCCGGCTTCACCACGCGCTCGCCGACCGGCCAAGCGCCGTGGCCCTGGGCGACGGCAAGCCCGCCGATCTGATGGTCAGCCAGTTGATCGGCGGCGTCCGGGCCTTGCGGCGGGGTCTGGCGCGCGGCTGACTTGCCCGGAGGATGCCTTGTGCGGCATAGCCGGGCAGGGCGGATCCGCGGGGTAAGCGAGTGGTCGATCGGCGAAGTCTCCTGTGTGGAATCACCGCCGTTGTGGCGGCGCCCGGCGCGTTTGCCGCGCAGCGTGCGCCACTGGTGCTCGCTGCCGCCAGCCTCCAGGAATCGATGAACGCCGCCGCCGATGCCTGGGCGCGCAAGGGCCATGCCCGTCCCGTGCTCAGCTTCGCGGCATCCTCGGCACTCGCTCGCCAGGTTGCGGCCGGCGCGCCTGCCGACCTCTTCGTCTCCGCCGACGAGCCCTGGATGGACGATGTCGAGCGGCGCGGGCTGATCGTTCCGGGCACGCGCGCGCCGTTCCTCGGCAATCGCCTCGTGCTGGTTGCGCCGCGCTCCGATCCACGCAACGTGACGCTTGGCCCGCGCGGCAACCTGCCGGCGCTGCTGGGCGACGGACGCCTCGCAATGGCCGATCCGGATTCGGTCCCCGCGGGCAAATACGGCAAGGCTGCGCTGGAGAAGTTCGGCATCTGGCCCACGGTCGCGCCCAAGGTGATCCGCGCCGAGAATGTCCGCGCCGCGCTCTCGTTCGTCGAGCGGGGCGCCGCCGCGTTCGGGATCGTCTACCTCACCGACGCCCGAGCCTCGGCTCGCGTCCGCGTCGCCGCGACCTTCCCGGCCAACAGCCACCCGCCGATCCGCTACCCGCTCGCCCGCCTCAAGGCCTCGACCAGCCCCGATGCCGAACCGTTCCGCGCCTTCCTGTTGTCACGCGAGGGCAGGGCGATCTTCACGCGCTTCGGCTTCGCGCCGCTCTGACATGCTGACGCCCGAGGAGTGGGGGATCGTCCTCCTGTCGCTCAAGGTCGGCGGTGTGGCGGTGCTCGCGATATTGCCGGTTGCCTTCGCGCTCGCCTGGCTGCTCGCGCGGGTGCTCTTCCCCGGCAAGATACTGGTCGATGCGCTGGTCCATCTGCCCCTGGTGATCCCGCCGGTGGTCACCGGCTGGCTGCTGCTCCTCGCCTTTGCACCTGCGGGCCCGCTCGGCAGCTGGCTTCAGAGCTGGTTCGGCGTCACCGTCCTGTTCCGCTGGACCGGCGCGGCGATCGCGGCGGCGGTGATGGCACTCCCGCTGATGGTCCGCGCGATCCGCCTCTCGATCGAGGCGGTCGACCGTCGTCTCGAACAGGCCTCGCGCACCCTTGGCGCGTCGCCCGCGCGCACCTTTCGCACGATTACCCTGCCGCTCAGCCTGCCCGGCGTGATCGCCGGCGTGGTGCTCGGCTTCGCCCGCGCGCTCGGCGAGTTCGGCGCGACGATTACCTTTGTCTCCAATGTCCCCGGCGAGACCCAGACGCTGCCGCTAGCCATCTATGCGGCGCTCCAGACGCCCGGCGGGGAGGCGCTCGTGCTGCGCCTTGCCGGTATCTCGGTCCTGCTCTCGCTCGCGGCGCTGGTCGTGTCCGAGCTGATCGCGCGCCGCGCGGGCAGGGGCACCCATGTTCTTTGACGTCGATGTCGCCAAAAGGCTGGGCGAGACCGAGATCTCCTGCCGGATCGAGCCCGGTCCCGGCCTGACCGTGCTGTTCGGCCCCTCGGGCGCGGGCAAGACGAGCGTGCTCAACATGGTGGCGGGGCTGATCGAGCCCGATCGCGGCCATGTCCGCGTCAACGGCACGACGCTGTTCGACGCCGAGATCGCGGTCAACGAGCCGCCCGAGGCCCGTCGCGCCGGTTATGTCTTTCAGGAGGCACGGCTCTTTCCCCACATGCGCGTGCGGGAGAACCTGCTCTATGGCTGGCGCGCGGGTGAGGGCGCGGTGGATGTCGACGAGACGATCGCGCTGCTCGGTATCGTCGCGCTGCTCGATCGTTGGCCGCGTACCCTGTCAGGCGGCGAGGCGCGCCGCGTGGCGATCGGCCGGGCGCTACTCTCGAACCCCGCCTTCCTGCTGCTCGACGAGCCGCTGTCGTCGCTCGATCGCGCGCGCCGGGAGGAGATCATGGCGCTGCTCGAGCGGCTGCGCGACACGGTACGGCTGCCGATCCTGATGGTCACGCATGATCGCGAGGAAGCCGAGCGGCTCGGCAACCACATCGTCGCGCTTTAGGCGCCGGTATCGAGCTCGGGCGCGTAGAGCCGCCAGGTGGCCTCCCGGTCCTTCTTGGCGGCGTAGAGCGCGACATCGGCGCGGCGCATGGCTTCGGCCGGCGAGAGGCCAGGCTGCTCGACCAGCGCGATGCCGATCCCGGTGGTCACCTGGTGCACATGCCCGTCGATCATGATCGGTTCGTCGATCGCATCGGCGAGCCTGCCGGCGATCGCAACCGCCACGCTTTCCTGCAGCCGAGGCGCGATCACCGCGAATTCGTCGCCGCCCAGGCGCGCGGCGCAATCGCCTTCGCGCACGGCGGCCGCGATGCGCCGCGCGACTGCGACCAGCAGCACGTCGCCCGCACCATGGCCATAGGTATCGTTGACCTGCTTGAAGCCGTTGAGGTCGAGCATCAGCACCGCGTGCGCCGTGCCGGGCGCGTGGGGGTGCTCGAGCAACCCAGCCAGCGTCTCGTCGAACGCCCGGCGATTGGCGATGCCGGTCAGCGCATCATGATAGCCAAGGTCGCGCGCATGGTGCTCGGCTTCGATCCGCCGGCTCTGTTCGCGGATGCGCGCGCGATGCTGGTTCAGCCCGAAACTGAACATCGTCAGGATCACCGCCGAGCCGAAGAGCAGGAATTCGTCGAGTTCGATCCGCAGCTGCCGGTCGGCCAGCCTGGTGGCATCGTCGCGGAACACATCGACCGCGAACAGCGCATAAAGTCCCCCAAGCGCGGCCAGCGCCAGGATCCAGAAGTTCCGATTGATCAGCAACGAACGCATTGCGCCTCCGCCCCTGTTATAGAGGGGTTGCGGGCATCGCGGTTAATTTGGTGTGGCGGTCGCGGCCAGCAGTGCCGCGCAGGCGGCATTGAGCGGGGTGGGGATGCCGTGCTTCTCGCCCAGCCGGACGATCACGCGGTTGCGCGCGTCGATCTCCATCCGGCGCCCGGCGAGCAGGTCTGCATGGAGCGAATTGACCGATTGCGGATGCGCCTGGCGCGTCCACTGCACCACCTTGTCCGCCAGCTCGTCGGGCAGGTCGGCGCCCTCGGCGCGGCCCACCGCGATGCACTCGCGCACCAGTCCGCGCATCACCTCCGCGGCACCCTCGTCGTTCGCGACCTCGGCGGGGCGTCGGGTGAGCGCGCTGACGATGCCCGAACAATTGATCGCGAGCTTGCGCCAGGCGGCAGTCAGGAAATCGGGGGTCGTGACCGCGTCGATCGGCGTATCGACGAACAGCGCAACGAACCCTTCGCCGGCATCGCCTTCGGGCACATGGATCGTGCCGGCACGGCGCTGGACGATCCGCCCCGGCGCGGTCCGCTCGGCGGGCACGTCGATGATGACCGGCACGGTGCGCTGGGCCGGGAAGTCGGGAAAGCGTTCGCGCTGCTCGACGCCGTTCTGGATCACCGCGAGCCGCGTGGTCGGGCCGGTCAGCCCCGGCAGCCAGGCCGCAGCCGCCGCGCAATCATAGGTCTTGGTGGTCGCCAGGATCCAGTCGACCGGCTCCGCGTCGGCGGGATCGGTCAGGACAAGCGGCGCGGCGCGGATCGCGCCCTCCGGGGTCTCAACCTCGAGATCGTCCAGCGGAGATCGCGCGCACAGCACCACTTGGTGCGTCTCGTCCTGCGCCAGCCACGCCGCCAGCGTTCCGCCGATCGCGCCGGCCCCGATGATGGCGATGCGGGTCACCTTATGCCGCCCAGATAGTCCATCTTGCCGACCGGCACGCCCTTGTGGCGCAGGATCCCATAGGCCGTGGTCACATGGAAATAGATGTTCGGGGTCGCGAAGCCGAGGACATAGCCCAGGCCCTTGAACTGGAAGCTGGTGCGCGGGGTCTTGACCTCGATATCGGCTTCCTCGCGCCCGTCGATCTGGTCGCGCGGCACTGAGTTGAGGAATGCGACGGTCGCCGCGATCCGCGCCTGGAGCTCGTCGAAGCTCGCCTCGGTGTCGGGCATCGACGGGGCTTCGACCCCGGACAGCCGGGCGATCGCGAACTTCGCGCCGTCGCTCGCGCGCTGCACCTGGCCGGCGAGCGTCGCCATATCCTCATAGAGGCGCGCGTTCAGCAGCTCCTCATGCGCGATGCCCTGCTCGTCGGCCCAGATACGGCCCTTTTCGAGGAAGGCGGACATCGCCGCGAAGGCGCGGAGATAGACGGGGACCGTGAGGTCGTAGAGTTGGGTTGCCATGGCGCGCAGATAGGCGGCCCGGCGACCAAAGGGAACGGGCCCACAACGAATTTCGTCGCATGCGCGTTCGTCGCTCGGTCGATTTCCGGTCGAACCCCGCGTGCGGGCATTTCCTGCCGCGCCTACCCCTAGTGCCTTCGCGCCGCATCAGGGACGGTGCCTGAAGGATTTCACGGATATGGCCACCAATTTCGCGCCGGAGATCGATCGGTTCCAGCAGCCGGTGAAGCTGCGCGAGATGCACAATCATCATTTCGATTCGACCGTGTGGAATGATTTCGCCTTTCGCGACGACGACATCGTCGTAGCTACCTATGGCAAGTCGGGCACTACCTGGACGCAGCAGATCGTCGGCCAGCTCCTGTTCGGCGCCAGCCCGGACGTGAACATCTCCGAGTTGTCGCCCTGGCTCGACCTGCGCGTACCGCCCGCGCCGGTGAAACTCGCCGCGCTCGAGGCGCAGACGCATCGCCGCTTTATCAAGACGCATCTCCCGGTCGACGCGCTCGTCTTCAACGAGAAGGCCAAATATCTCTATATCGGTCGCGACGGGCGCGACGTGGTGTGGAGCATGCACAACCACCATGCCAACGCCAACGCCGCCTGGTTCACCGCGCTCAACGACACGCCGGGTCGCGTCGGCCCGGCGATCGGTCCGGCCAATCCCGACAAGGCCGAATATTTCCGAGAATGGCTCGACGGCGACGGCACGCCCTTCTGGCCGTTCTGGGAGAATGTCCGCAGTTGGTGGCAGGTCCGCGACCTGCCCAACGTCCATCTCGTACATTTCGAGGGGCTGAAGCGCGACATGGCCGGCGAGATCCGCCGCATCGCCGATTTCCTCGAGATCGAGGTCGAGCCGGGCCTGTGGCCGCGGATCGTCCGCCATTGCAGCTTCGACTGGATGAAGGCCAATGCCGCCAAGGCCGCGCCGCTGGGCGGCGTGTTCTGGGACGGCGGCGCCGAGACCTTCATCAACAAGGGCACCAACGGCCGCTGGCGCGACACGCTGACGGTCGAGGATGTCGCCGATTATGAAACGATGGCGCTCGCCGAGCTCGGCTCCGATTGCGCCCGCTGGCTCGCCACAGGCAATTAACGGGGGGCCCCCGCCCCCGGGTGTTTAACCGGCCGCGGCGGTGAAAACCAAAACCCGGGCGGCCCGGGGATGTATCCCGGGCGGCGGCTTTATCCTCAGAAGGCTGCGCGCAGCGTCGCCTGGAACAGCGGGCCCGCATGCTCGCGCTCGATCTCATATTCGTCGAGATCGCCGGCGGCGCGCGCGTCGAGGAAGTCCTCGAGCGTGTCGCCGTCATATTTGCGGAAGTCTTCCTTCTTCACCCGGTCGAGCAGGTTCTGCGCCGAGAAACGCACGACGATATGCTTGCCGATGCGCTTCTCGATGAACGCCTCGAGGTCGGGATCGTAGCGCAGGAAGACCTGCTCGTCGAAATTGGATTCGTTCGCCGAGGTGCGGCCCGAGATCGTCGCGCCGAAGCTCAGGTCCGCGGGCGCCACATTCTGGATGAAGCCGACATTGTAGATATGGTGCGGCTGGTTGTTGAAGCGGCGCTTCTCGCCGGTGAACGGGTCGTTCGTCTTGCTGTCGAGATAGGTGTAGTTCGCGAACAGACCGGTCTCGCCGAAGCCGAAGACGTTGATCGGAGTCGAGAAATCGACTTCCACGCCCCAGGTCTGCCCGTCGCCGATATTCTGCGGACGGAAGTCCTGGCCCGGGCCGTTGTCGGCGAACGGCACCAGCTCGATCAGGTCCTTGATGTCGCGGTAGAAGAAGTTGACGCCGACGATGCCCTTGGCACCCAGCCGGCGCTCATAGCCGACATCCACGCCCCAGGCCTGCTCGTTCTTCAGCGACGGATTGCCCGTGGTCGTGTCGTCGTCGCCCGGGCTTTCTTCCTGCTCATAGGGTGAGATCAGGTCGTAATTGGGCCGGCGTACCGTGCGGGCCACCGATGCGCGGAACTGGTCGCGCGCGGTCGGCGCGTAGCGGAGGTGGAGCGAGGGATTGAGCTGGCTGGTGTTGTACGAGGCGGTGCCGTCCACGCCGGTCACGTCGCGGTCGGTGATCTCATAGCGCAGGCCCGCGTCGACCGAGATCTCGCTGGTCGGCTCGAAGGTCAGGCGCAGATAGGGATCGTAGCGCTTCTCGTCGATCGTGAAGGTCGCGGCATTGTTGATCTCGGTCTCGTCGTCCTCGACGTCATAGACCGAGTTCGAGCCGGTGCGCTTCTTGCTGAGCAGGTCGATGCCGCCCTTCACCTTGAACGCGCCGCCGTCGCCATAGCGCAGGAAGAGCGTTCCGGTGAATTCGTCGTCCTTGATGCGAGTCGATTCGATCTCGACCAGCTCGAGGTCGCTCTGGTCTTCCTCGTCGCCTTCGGACGCCAGCGCGTCGGTATGGTCACGATAGGCGTTCCAGCCGCCGGCAATGCCGAGCTTGAAATCGCCGAGCGGGATCAGCGCGTCGCCGGTCACCGCATAGGTCTGCTGGTCGATTTCCTCGTGCTGGGTCTCGACGCCGTCGAAATCCAGGTCCGAGCCCTCATAGGTGAGCGAGGTCTCGTCCTCGTTGCGGTCGGTATCGACGAAGAAGCCGCCCAGGCGGAAATGGCCGCCATCGCCGAAGCGCGTGCTGATCTCGGCGCTGCCCGAAAGGTCGCTGCCGTCGCGCGTGTCGCTCTGCGCCTCGAAATTGTTGAATTCGGGGTCGGAGACGTACTTGCTGTTCAGCCCGTCCGGGAAGCGCTTGTCGTCGGTCACCGGTGTGTCGTCGAAGCGGTACGAGACCTTCTTCTTCGGGTTGCGGCGTTCCTGATAGTTGAGCGCGCCCCAGAAATCGGTCGAATCGCTGATATGGCCGGCATAGGCGACCGCGCCCGAGGGGCGGGTCTTGCCGTCGCGTCCGTTGATCAGCGCGCCGGCCTTGGCGAAGCCGCCCTCGAAGCTCGCGCTTTCCTTGGTGATGATGTTGAGCGTGCCCGCCGCGCCTTCGCTCGGCTGGTCGGCGCGCGGCGCGCGGACGATCTCGATCCGCTCGACCAGCTCGGCCGGAATGCGGTCGACGAAGAAACTGCGGTCGCTCTCGCCGCCCGGCGCACGGCGGCCGTTGATCAGCACCTGGGTATAGCCCGGCGGCAGGCCGCGGAACTGCGGCTGGTCATATTCGAGGACGTCCGACGTGAAGGTCACGCCCGGCACGCGCTTCAGCATCTCGCCGACCGAGACCGGCTCGAACTTCTGGAAATATTCCAGATCGTACGAGAGCACCGGGTTGGGGTCGGTCGTGCGATTGCGGAAAAAGATTTCGCCGGTAACGATGATGTCGTTGGCGCGCTGCTCGCTGTCGCCCTTTTCGCCGTCCTGGCTCTGGCTGGCGGGCTGGTTGCCCTCCTGCTGGGCGGAGGCGACGCCTGGTACCAGGCTGCCGGCGATCACGGCCAAAGCCGCTCCGCCGAGTAGGCGTGAAACATTCATGTCATGATCCCCTTGCATCGCGGACCTGTTCAAGGCCTCGCTCGATGACGCCAAAACAGGATGGAGATGAAAATGCGGGGAAGATTCGGCGTCGTTTCAGTTACGGTTTCATTGCTGTTGTGCGGCTGCAGCATGCACGCAGCGGACCCTGCGCCGGCCATTTCCTACCCCGCTGTCGACGTGCCGGCAGCAGGCGAAACCGTTGCGGTGGCTACGAAATTGGCCGACGCGGCGGACGATCCGGCGATCTGGACGGGCACCGACGGCGTGTCTTTCGCCGGCAAACGCCATGACGGGATTATGCTCGGCACCGACAAAAAAGCTGGGCTCTACGTGTTCGGACTCAGCGGCGAATCGCTCCAGTTCCTGTCCGACGGGTTGCTGAACAATGTCGATCTGCGCGGCGAAGGGCTGGGCTTCGTCGCCGGCGCCTCGGATCGTGGCCGGATGGGCGTCGCCTTGTACCGATTCGCGGGCCAGGGCGAGGTGAAGCCCGCCGGCTTCATCAAGTCCGACGTCGTCGAGCCTTATGGCTTCTGCATGGGCCGGCTGAACGGCGCGCTGCTCGCGGTGCTGATCGCCAAGGACGGCCAGGCTCGCGAATACACGCTCGACACCTCAGGCGGAGAGATCATCGGCACCGAGCGCCGCCGTTTCGCGGTGGGCAGCCAGTCCGAAGGCTGCACTGTCGATGACAAGGCCGGCGCGCTCTATATCGGCGAGGAGACGAAGGGCGTCTGGCGCTACGACCTCAATGCCGATCCCGCCGCGCGCGTGCTTGTCGCCGGGCTGGGCGAGGGCAGGCTGGCCGCGGATGTCGAGGGCACGACGCTGATCCGCGACGGCGGCGAGACCTTCCTGATCGTCTCGAGCCAGGGCGACAGCGCCTTCGCGGTTTGGAACGTCAGTGGCGCGGCCGGCGCTGAACGCTATGTCGGCCGGTTCCGCGTGGCCGCGGCGGGCGGCGTCGACGGCGTCAGCGGCACCGACGGGGTCGATGCCTGGTCGGGCTCGATCGGCCCCTTCGCCAAGGGGCTGGTGGCGATGCAGGACGACGTCAACGAAGGCGGCGCCCAGAACTTCAAATTGGTCGACTGGGCAAAGGTGCGCGCTGCGCTGGAGCGCTAGCGCCGCCCGACGTTCTTGCCGAAGGTGAAGGACAGCCCGACTCCGCCCGAAAGCTGGTTGCGCGAGCCGATGCCCTGGGCGATGGGGGGGCGCGCCCCCGCGCCCCCCCCCCCGGGCTAATT
>CBIHNZ010000060.1:0-22549 GCA_966211615.1 uncultured Sphingomonas sp. | reverse complement strand
TGGGGCCGTAGCTCAGCTGGGAGAGCGCTGCAATGGCATTGCAGAGGTCAGGGGTTCGATCCCCCTCGGCTCCACCATTCCCCCTTCCGCTAAGGCGGTGATTTTCCACCAAAAATGGTGACATGGGACGCTGTAGGCGCCCATCGAGTCGCGCAGCGTGAATATACTGGCGTCGAATAGGATTAGCGGATTGATCGTCTCCGCCGCAAAGTCCGATGTTTGACCGCGCAATCCTCGGCGCGCGATGCGTGTCTATCCAAAATGTGATTAGAACTTGCGGTACCATTTCGGTGAGCGCGACAGGTTCCAGACGCGAATCAAATACAGTACGCCACCTATTAGGAGTGCCACTGTCAGATATGGACTGGCCACCGCCGTCTCTTTGTCCAATCTGATACAGTGACCCAAGCAGAAATATCGGTATCATGACGATGCCAATGACCATGATGGTACCGATGCACCCACCTACCATCCGTGCCTTGTATGCATCGCACGCCGGGCGGACAGTGGCCCTTTCAGGAATATCTGTCCTACAAAATGGACATTTTTCCATAGATTTTCTGTAGAGATATGGGGGGGTGTGTTTGTAGTTTCCTTTATAGGCGGACCTATACCTCAAACGGGTAGCTATGGGCTGATGTCGGCATATGGCGTGTACTTCTCAAAGCGGGCCGAAATCTACATTTTCTGCTAGCCCAATAGGGTTCGCAGCCGAAGTCACCGGATTGCTTGGCGGCGACCGGATTTCCAACTCAGCTTTTGAAAGCGCTTCATGGGGCGCTAACGCTACCCCCGTTACGTGGGTACGGCCGCGCCAAAACGCGCAAGGCCATCAATAGGCGAGGCTAAGCGTCGCGCGCAGGGTTCGGCCGAATTCCGGCCGGGCGAGGAAGTAGCTGCTGCCGATGCCACCCACGTCGAACGAGCCTGCCCTCGGATTGCCTTCGGCCAGGCCGAGCGTGTTGGTGATGTTGGTGGCGCGTAGCGCCAGTGTCAGGCGATCGGCGAGCTTGGCGTTCACATCCATGTTGATCAGCGAGAAGGGCGGCAGCCGCTGCGTGTTGGCGATGTCCGCGAACCGATCGGAATAATGGACGAAGTCCGCGGCGATGCGCAGTTTCCCGGCGAACAGGTTCAGGCTCGGCGTGGCGCGTGCGGCGAGCCTCGGCACGCGGATCAGCTGGTTGCCGGTGACGTTATAGGTGACCGGCCGACCGGCCACGAGGTCGACATAGCTGAAATTACGATAGCGCGGATCCTGGAGGGTCGCCTGCACGTCGAGCTGCAAGGGGCCCAGCACATCGGCATGGCCGGCCAGCTCGAGACCGATGGTGGAAGTGTCGGCGATCGATGTCCGGTCGACATAGGTGTTCGATTCGGGATCGAAGCGATGGTCGGTGAACGGCAGGCGCGCGAAATGCGTCTTGAAGGCGATCGCAGACAGGTTCCAATGCCGATGTCGTAGAATGAGGCCGGCTTCCGCCATCGTGATCGGCACGATGGCCTCATCGCTTCGATTCGGCGATGCGTTGAACTCGGTCGCGCTCGGTAGCCTGGCGATGCGCGTGAGCCGCGCGAACAGCCCGGTGCTCGCGGCGGGATTGAAATTGGCACCCATCGTCCAGCTCAGGCCGGAGAAATGCCGGTGGATCGGCTCGACGATGCCGTTGCCGGTGAGCACGGCATCGTCGGCGAGCGTCGCCGGGTCGCCGAGATTGAGCGGCGTCGAATCCTCCACCCCACCGCCGACCCGGATGCGCTCCCATCGTCCGCCCAGATCGATGCGCCAATGCGGCGTCACCTTCCACTCGTCGGCCAGATAGAGCGCTACATTCGAGGACCGCAGATCGACGCTGTCGAAGAGCGAGCCGTAGCGCACGAACCCGTTGTCGGTCAGCGCGCCGACGTCCCGGCCGGTCGCGTCGACGGCGGCGACGTCGAGCCGCCGCGCTTGGCCGCGCACGTCGAGCAGCACCGTCCCCATGGTGCGGTCGAAATCGAGCCGGGTATCGTCATAGGTCAGGCCGAGGGCGAGATCATGATGGCCGAGCGCCTCGAAACCCCGGGTCAGCCGCGCGTCGGCGATGAATTCTTGCATCGGCATCCGTACCGACAGCAGGTTGGCGCCGACCACCAGTCCGTTGCCGTTGTTGTCCGGCAGGAACGGCTTGCCGGTATCGGCGTAGCGGATCTGCGCGGTCGTGCCGGGAAAGGCGGCGGACAATTGCTGACGGACGCTGTCGAGATACGCACCGCCGGACATCGGCCGGCCGATCGGGAAGAGACCGTTGCGCAGCGTGCTGCCTGTCCGCAGCCGCGCCTTGACCTCCAGCGCGCCCTGGTCACCGAGCGCGAGCCGCCCGATCATCGTGTAGAAGGTGACCCGGCTGTGCGTGCCTTGCGACAGATCGAAATCCTGCGAGCCCGCCGCGGTCTTGAACGGGACATGCACATTGTCCGGCCCGGCCAGTGTGTCGGTCAGCGGATCGAAGCCCGGGATGCCGTGGACGTCCCCCCGGGCGTCGAACTGGAGCGGGACGGGAAGGTAGAGGATGACGCGGTCGTCCAGCCGCTTGATGTTGAACGACAGGCGGGCGTGTCCGTCGTCATAATCGATCCCGGCGCGGAGCTGCCCGCCGCGATCGGCGGGATAGCCGGGATCGCGCAGGCCGTCGTCGGTGCGATAGAAGCCGCCCAGCGAGACGCCCAGATGCGGCGCGATCTTCGTGCCGGCGAAACCGTCGATCCGCTGATAGCCGAAGCTGCCGAGCGTGGCCGAAAGCGTGGCGCCCGGATCGTGCAGCCCTGTGCGGGTGAGGAAGTTGACGCTGCCGCCGGGCGCATTGGGCATGAAGATCGCCGAGGGACCGCCGCGCACCGCCTCCACCCGGTCGACGGTCGAATCGGCGCGATAGACCTGATCGGTGTTCAAATAGCCCAGGCCGCCGTCATACTGGACCGGCAGGCCGTCTTCGAGCAGCGCCACCGAGGAATAGCCGTCGGTCGGGATGCCGCGCGACCGGACGTTGTTGCTCGCCTCGCCGCCGGTCGATTCGACCCAGAAGCCGGGGATCTGGGTGAACAGGTCGGCCGTCGACACCGGCCCCTTGCGCACCAGCGTGGCGCTGTCGATCCGGGTGACCGCATAGCTCAGCTCGGTTTCGGCTAACGGCGCTTCGGCGGCGCGTCCGGTCACCACGATCTCGGAAGGCGGCGGGGGCTGTGGGGCGGGGGCTGCGGGAGCTGGCCGCGGCGCGACGGTTCGCCTGACGGGACGAGAGGCACGCGGCGCGGCCGGAGCCGCGCGCAGGATGATGACACGATCGGTGACGCGCGCGATCTGGAGGCCGCTGCGCAGCAGCAGGCGATCGAGCGCCGCGCGGGCCGGCATCTCGCCCCGCAGCCCCGCACTGCGGCGGGCAGCGGTGATCTTGTAGGGGTAGAGGATCTGGATCCCGGCCTGGCGCGCGAATTGATCGAGCGCTCCCGCCAGGCCTTGAGCCGGAATGTCGAAATGGACCGATCGTCCGCTCTGCGCGGCCTGAACCGGGGCGACGATGACCGTCGCGACGCCGCATAACAGGCCGCCCGCCACGCGGACGCCCGGTTTGGAGGTTCGTTTGTTCGGTGGCCCGATGATGTGACGAAGGCCGCGAGTCAGACGCATGGTCCTCCACTGGCGCCTGCACGCGACAGCTTCGTGTCACAATGCTGTCGCGTTACCGCGCGCTGTGGAACAGCAGGATCTGGCTGCCCTGGCGACGATGGTCGATGTCGAAGCCGTCCCGGAGCGCCAGCAGGAAGCTGTCGGGGTCGTCGATCTGGAATTCGCCGCCCAGCCGCGTGGTGGCGAGATCGCTCTGTTGCAGCGCGATCTTGTCGGGAAGGTAGCGGTTGAATTCGGCGATCGCCCGGGCGAGCGGCATGCCGTTGAACACGATCTTGCCATGCTCCCAGGCGGTGGCGGCCGCGATCGCATCGGGCGACAATGTGGCGATCCGCGGAGCGCCGTCGCTAACGGTCAGCGCGCTGCCGGTACGGATCGTCTCGGCGAGCGTGCCGCGATAGGCCGCCGCCGCCCTGCCCGCGAGGACCATCAGCCGGCCGCCGCTCGGATCGAGCCGGATATTGAACTTGCCGCCGCTGAGGCGCGCGTCGATCGGATCGCTGTAGACGCGAAAGGGCTTCTCCGCCTCGCGGACCAGCAGGGCCGCTTCACCGCGCTCGATCCAGAACTCGCGCCCGTTCTCGAAGCGCCAGGACACGCTCGTATCGGTGTTGAGCATCGCCTGGCTGCCGTCGGGGAGGCGAACCGTCCGGCGCTCGCCGACCGCCGTCGCGGCGAAAGCCCGGCGCGGCCAGGCTAGAAAGGCGCCGACTCCACCTATGCCGAGCACCGCAGCGAAGGCGCCTCCGGCCACGGCCCGGCGCGACACGGTCCTCGGCACGGCTTGGTCGGGTTCGGGCAGCGGATCGGCATCGGCGGGCTGATCGAGCAGAATGGACAGGCGCGGATCGGCCGTCCGCCGCCACGTCGCTGCAACTTGGGAAAAGGCCGCTGCATGCCGAGGATCCGCGTCGCGCCAGGCCTTGAAGGCCTGCTCGTCGGCGGTGCCGCAATCGAGCGCCACCAGCCATTCGATCGCTTGATCGCTCAGCTCCGCTCCAGCCTTTCCCTCGTCTCCCATGTAATTGCTTGCTCCGTCTTCGCCCGTGCTTCCTGCCGGTTCAGCCTCTGCATTAATAGGCGAAGAGCCTTGACCAGGTGTGTCTCCACCGTGGAGACGGAGATATTCATTCTTTCCGCTACTTGCGCCGGCGGCAAGCCCTCAATTCGCCGGAGATACATGGCTTCGCGCATCCGCGGCGGCATCTCCTGCATCACCTTGACGACGTGATGCAACTCGGAGCGGTCCATGGCCACCACGTCGGGGGTGGGATCTTGGTCCGCGATCTCCAGCGTGTGGAGGATCGCGCTCCGGTCGAGCCGGACTACCTCGGCGCGGCGAAAGCGCTCGATCGCGAGATTGCGGACGATCCGCAGGGTGAAGGCGTGGGGATTGGCGATCCCGGCCCAGTCGTCGAGCGCGAACAGCCGTGCATAGGCTTCCTGCACCAGCTCCTCGGCCTCTTCGGGCTGGCGGACCAGGCTGATCGCGTAGCGGCGCGTCTGCTGGTGATAGGCGAAGACGTGATCGGCGAACCAGACGTCGATGTCGCGCAGCCATGTCATGTCTTCGCCGCTCCGCCGAAAATGTCGAACCGGCACGGCGCCTAGAGCGCGGGTGTGACAGCTGATTGACAGCGACCCGCGATCGGCATCGCAAAAAAATTTCAGCCGGCGGTAGCGGAAAGCGTCGCCGGCTCCGTCTGCGCGGCGAAGCACAACCCAAAGCACTTCACCGACGCGCACCCGCGCGCCGGAACGCCCGGCCGCGACCCTCGCGGTCCGGGGAAGACCACGCGTGAACGGACCAAAGGGGAATATCATGAAGCCGTTGCTGATGACGTCGTCGCTGCTCGCTATCCTGTGCGCCGGGACGGCGCCCGCATGGGCGCAGGACGCGCAAACCCAATCGCAAGAGCAGCAAGCCGATGCCGGCGCCCAGGGTGACGACATCATCGTCACCGGCCGCGCCGGCACCGGCCAGCGTACCAAGGCCGAGATGAGCTATTCGGTCACCCGCATCGACGAAGAGGCGCTGCGCCTGCAGGCGCCGACCAGCGTCACCGAGGCACTGAAGTCGGTCCCCGGCTTCTGGGTCGAGGCTTCGGGCGGCGAGGCCAGCGGTAACGTCCGCGCGCGTGGCGTGCCGGTCGACGGCTTCGGCTCGATCCAGCTGCTCGAGGACGGCATCCCCGTCCAGCATGATCCAGCGCTCGGCTATCTGAATGGCGACCAGGTGTTCCGCCTCGATGAGACGATCGAGCGGATCGAAGTGGTCCGCGGCGGCCCAGCCTCGCTCTTCTACTCGAATGCACCGGCGGGCGCGGTCAACTTCATCCCGCGTAAGGTCGGGGATCATGCGGAAGGCATCATCAAGGCGACGCTTGGTGCCGACAGCATGTACCGCACGGACTTCTGGGTCGGCGCGCCGGTGGGTGAATGGAAGTTCGCGGTGGGCGGCTTCTATCGTTCCGAAGGCGGTGTGCGTGATCCGGGCTTCACCGCCAATCATGGCGGCCAGATCCGCGCGACCGTGTCGCGCGATTGGGAGCGTGCCAAGTTCAGCCTCGACGTGAAGCGGATGGACGACACCGTCGGCTTCTACACTGGCATCCCGATGCGCACCTATCCGGACGGCAAGATCCGCGCGGTTCCCGGCTTTGATGGCCATTACGGCACGGTCGCCGGGCCCGAGACCGAGCGCGTCAAGATGATCATGGGCGACGGCAGCACCTATGACTTCGACAACAGCGTCGGCACGCAGGTGAAGCGCACCCAGGTCACCGGCAAGTTCGAGTTCGAGCCCTGGGACAATTGGAAGATCACCAACACCACGCGCTACAACGACACGGCGACGCAGCGTAACGGTGTCTATCCCAACACGCTGCAGAGCGCGTCGAGCCTGCTGACGCAGCAGGCCGGGCTGCTGGGCCAGGCACCGGGCGCGACCGCGCTCCAGTTCCGCTATGCGACGGCGCCCAGCCAGGTCTTCGACACTGCCAACCAGAACGGCAACGGTCTGGTGATCGTCGGCGGCCTGCGCGGCGTGACGATGCCTGTGAAGGAGTTCATGAGCGACACGCGCTTCTCGCATCGCTTCGACATGGGCTCGACCAGCCACGACATCACGTTCGGCTACTACTTCGCGAACATCAACGAGGACTTCAGCCGCTATTCCTCGACCGCGCTGCTTGACGTGCGCGACAATGCCCGGCTGCTCGACCTCGTCGCGGTCGATGCCGCGGGCAACGTCGTCAAGACCTTCACCGACCACGGCATCTACAAGTACGGCTATGAGTGGGAGGACGCGCATGGCGAGCAGACCACCAACGCGCTCTATCTGGCCGACGAGTGGCAGATCACCCCGAACCTGCGCGTCGACGGCGGCGTGCGCTGGGAGACGATGCGCGCGCGCGGCACGGTTGCGCTGAAGAAGACGATCAACCTCAACCCGAACAACCCGGCGACGTCCTCGATCAGCACCGGCACCGGCGTCTATGCCAATTACGACCAGAATTTCAGCCACACGACCTGGACGCTGGGCGTCGACTATCAGTTCGGCAAGCATGCCGGCCTGTTCGCGCGCTACACCTCCGCCAATCGCCTGCCGAGCCTCGGCAACTACATCACCAGCCCGACGGCAAAGCCGATCATCCAGACGATGGACCTAGGCGAAGTCGGCCTGAAATATGCCAGCCCGCTGGTCGATCTCTACGCGACGGGCTTCTGGACCAAGTACAACAATGTCGGCTTCACCAACTATCGCTTCGACCTGAACGGCCCGGCGATCAGCGAGACGCGCTATGCCGACACCCAGACCTTCGGCGTCGAGCTGGAAGGTACGGTGCATCCGGTCCGCTGGTTCGACGTTTCGGCCACGGCGACGCTCCAGGATCCGAAGTACAAGGGCCTCACCTATGTCGACGCCAACAACAAGACGTTCGACTTCGACGGCAACCAGCTGATCCGTATCCCGACGGTCAGCCTGCGCTTCGTGCCGGGCCTCAACCTGCTCGACGGCCGTATCCGCCTGCAGGGGTCGTGGGAATATGAAGGCAAGCGCTATGTCGACACTGCCAATTCGGTGCGGCTGCCGGCCTATGCCACGGTCAATCTGAGCGCCCGCTTCGACGTTTCGCAGAAGCTTTCGCTCTATGGCTATGTCGACAACGTCAACAACTCGCTGGGCCTGACCGAGGGTAACCCGCGCGCCGGCGAGCTGCAGAACGGCGATGCGGGGGCCAACACCTTCATCGCGCGTCCCCTGATCGGCCGGAATTTCCGCGCCGCCCTCATGTACAAGTTCTGATCATGATGAAGCGTCCCGCGTCCGCCTTTTTCGCCACGCTCCTCGTCCTGGCCGTGCCTGCGTTCGCGCAGGAACGGCCGGCGGGGCCGCCACCGAAAGGGGAGGGCGCGGGCACGCCCTGGCGCGTGCTCAAGGGCGAACTGACCCGCGCCAGCTTCGAGCATTATACCGAAGTCCCTTTCGACCTGCCGGCCGGGGTCACGCGGGTGACCATCCGTTTCAGCTATGCCGGCAAGGAGCAGCGCTCGGTCATCGACCTGGGACTGCGCGATCCGCAGCGCTTCCGCGGCTGGAGCGGCGGCACGCGTGACCATATGACGCTCAGCACCGAGGATGCGACGCCGGGCTATCTTCCCGGGCCGCTGCCGGCGGGGCGCTGGAACCTGATCCTCGGCGCGCCCAATATCCGCGAAGGCGCGCATGCCCCCTATGAGGCGCAGATCTTCATCGAGCATGGCCCGACCGTCACCGAGTTCGCTGACGCGCCGATCGCGGCCAAGCCCGGCTGGTATCGCGGCGACCTGCACATGCACAGCGGCAACAGCGACGGGAAGTGCAAGGCCCAGTCGGGCAAGAGCATCCCCTGTCCGGTCTATCGCACGGTCGAGACGGCGGCGGCGCGTGGTCTCGATTTCATCGCGCTGAGCGACCACAATACCACTGCCCACTACAACGCGCTGCGCGAGCTGCAGGGCGCGTTCGATCAGCTACTGCTGGTGCCCGGGCGCGAGGTCACCACCTTCTGGGGCCATAGCAACGTCTTCGGGCCCACCGATTTCCTCGACTTCCGCATGACCGGCCCCAATTGGGCTCAGGCGCGCAAATGGATGGACGCGGCCCATCGCGAGGGCGGGGTCGTCTCGATCAACCATGCCGGCGCGCCCTCGGGCGAGCTCTGCATGGGCTGCGGCTGGCGCGTCGACGACCTGCCGGACGGCGCGGTGGATTCGGTCGAGGTCGTCAATGGCGGCACGATGCGCGAGACCAAATCGGCCGACAGCGTGCTTCAGGGGTTCGGCTATTGGACCAAGCTGCTCAACGCGGGCCGGCACGTGACCGGCATCGGCGGCAGCGACAGCCATGACGCAGACCGGGCGGCGAGCGAACCCGGTGCCATCGGCAGCCCGACCACCGTCGTCTATATGCAGGAACTCTCGGTGCACGGCTTCCTGGCTGGTATCCGTTCGGGCCGGGTGTTCATCGACGTCGAGGGCACGCGCGACCGGCTCCTCGATCTCTCCGCATCCGCGGGAGACCAGCATGCGGCGATGGGCCAGACCTTGCGCCCGCGCGCTGGCGAGGAGGTTCGCTTCGCCGTCGAGCTCAAGGGCGTGCCGAACGGCGCGGTGCAGCTGGTGATCGATGGCCAGGCCGAGACGGGTTTCCGGGCGGCGTTCGACGAAAGCCATCCGCTTGCGATCGCGCCGTGGCACAGCGACGGGCGCGCCCATTGGATCCGGGCGGACGTCCGTGACGGGCAGGGGCGCCTCGTGCTGATCGGCAATCCGATCTACGTCGCGGCGGCGGAGTAGGGTTGCGCCGGCTCGGGCCGGCGCGACACGCCTCAGCCCTTCAGCGTGCCGGCGATCGCGCTGCGCACGCGCCGCATCAGCTCGGCATCCAGCGGGCCCTGGATGCCCTGCCGGTCGACCGGCAGATGCGTGGCGGGCGGACCGTGATCCTGGAAGACATAGTGATCGAACAGCGCCCGCCAGCCCTGGCGGTGCGCCTCGGGCAGGTTCTTGATCGCGATCATCGCATGGAGCAGCGCCTGAACCGGGTGCCCCTCATGCTCGCCCGGCGGAGTCCACCAGTAGTTGACGAGCATGTTCATCGCATCGAGCGATTCGACATGATGCCACCACAGATAGGGGACGTAGATCGCGTCGCCCGGCTCCAGCTCGGCGCCCTGCGCGACCGCCATGGCGTCGGCGAAGCGCGGATAGCGTTCCAGATCGGGTGCGCGGAAATCGACCATGGTGATCACCGGCCCGGCCGGGGTCAGCTCGAACGGGCCGGGATAGAGGTTCGCAACCTGATCGGGCGGGAAAAGCGTGAAGCGGCGCCGTCCGGCGACGACGCAGGCGATATTCTCCGACGGATCGTGATGCGCCGCCACGGTCACGCGGTTGCCGATCCAGATGCGCGGCTCGAGCTCCTGGGGCAGCAGCGCCATGCGGTTGTCGGTGTCGAAGCCGGGCAGGTTGCTGCGGGTGGGAACCGACTGCACCGCCAGCGCGGTCGGCCGCGCGTCGCCGATCGAGTGGAGCAGCAGGTCCAGCGCCGCAGCGAGCTTCACATGGTCGGAGCGGAAATTGAAGTCGCTGAGATCGGCATTGTAGAAGAAGCGCCCCTCGATGCTGGGCGGCCCTAGCATCGCGCGCACGGGCAGCCCGCGATCGAAGCGGCGCAGATAGGCGGCGAGCGCGGCGGGAGAGTCGCGGCCCGCCGCGACCACCGGCCAGTCGCGCACCGCGCCGCGCAGCACCACCGGCCGGCCGGTGGGAAGGATCTCGGTCCAGAACCGCTCCGCGGTCACATCCTGCATCTCGGGGAGCGGAGCCGGGGCCTTCAGCACTGCATTCATCATTGACTCATGAAAGGGGGCTTGAAACTGCGCGCTTAAAACAGCGCCAGTCCATGCTAAGACGCGCAACGAAGCGCCTCCGGGGGAAGCAATGTCAA
Source organism: uncultured Sphingomonas sp. (assembly GCA_966211615.1). Classification (GTDB taxonomy): domain Bacteria; phylum Pseudomonadota; class Alphaproteobacteria; order Sphingomonadales; family Sphingomonadaceae; genus Sphingomonas. The sequence goes on along the minus strand of CBIHNZ010000060.1, from coordinate 11,888 downwards.
GCCGTCCGACGATCAAGGAAGTCTCGAAGATCGCGGGGGTCTCGTTCAAGACCGTCTCGCGCGTGCTCAACAACGAGAAGCATGTGAGCGAAGAGACTCGCCGCCGCGTCGAGGAAGTCGTCGCCCGGCTCAACTTCCGGCCGAGCCATGCGGCGCGCACGCTGGCGGGCCGGCGATCGTTCCAGGTCGCTCTGCTCTACGACAATCCCAGCCCCTATTATGTGTATCACGTCCAGTCAGGTGCGCAGCAGCGCTGCACCGAGCTGGGCTATCGCCTGCTGCTCCAGCCGATCGACAGCCAGTCGCCCGATCTGATCGCCAATGTGATGGCACTGATCGACGAGGCACATCTCGACGGGCTGATCCTCTCGCCTCCCGTGACCGAGGCGACGGCCCTGCTCGAAGCGCTCGACCGGCGGGGATTGCCTTATGTGCGGATCGCCCCGGGCGCGCGGAAGGAAGACGGCATGTCGACCTCGATGGACGACGTCGCGGCGGCGAGCGAACTGACGCGCCACCTGATCGACCTCGGCCATCGTTCGATCGCATTCATCAGCGGACCCGAGAGCCATGTCTCCTCCGCCGATCGCCTGAAGGGCTATCGCACCGAGCTGGAGGCGCACGGCATCGCATTCGATCCCGATCTCGTCGTGGCGGGGGACTATAGCTTCCAGTCGGGCTGCGACGCGGCGCGCACGCTGCTGGCGCGCAGCCCGAGGCCGACCGCGATCTTCGCCGGCAACGACGATATGGCCGCCGGCGCGCTAGCCACGGCGCACGAAGGCGATATCGCGGTACCCGAGGCGCTGTCGATCGCCGGCTTCGACGATTCGGACCTGGCCAAGGCGGTCTGGCCGCCGCTGACGACGATCCGTCAGCCCGTGCGCGAGCTGGCCTATGCCGCCGCTGAGTTGATGCTTTCTGGGAATGCGCCCGAGCCGCGGATCACCCTGAAGCACAAGCTGATGGTGCGTTCGACGACCGGACCCGCCCCCAAATAACGTACTCGATATTCGAATTTGCACGCTTGCAACCGATTTCAGCGTTGATTTTGCGGCAAACTGTGCCTTTCTCGCCACAAGATTGCAGTATTTTGCATTTGATGCGGCGCGATATGTCCAAAGTCGATTGACCCTCGGCCAGCGCTGTCATACCCAAAGCTCAAGTCCGAACATGCGGGCGGGTTCAGGAGGGTGTGAACGGCGGCGGGTCCGACGGCAAAGAGCCGCGGATAGTCCCCATAGACAATGACATGCCACAGGACTGTGACAGCGTTGTCAACTTTCCGAAAATCCCCTGTTGCTAAGGGTTTGGTTGTGCACGGCGCTTAGCCGCCCGCCAAGTCCACGGACGCAAAACGATCCCGGCGTAGGAGCCGGGGCGAAGGCAGGGGTGTTCGCCCGGATGCAGATCCGGGCTTCGAAGGGAGGGGTGGATGAACATACCGGACCGGATGAATCCGAAAACGCACCTGCTTCGGTCGGGCGCATCGATGCTGGTCCTCGGCGCGATGCTCGCGGCAGTCGCGCCATCGACAGCGCTGGCGCAGGATGCCGCGCAGAGTTCCCAGAGCGCAGACACCGATCCCGCCGCCACGCAATCGGATGACGACACGATCATCGTTACCGGCCAGCGCCGCGCACTCCAGACCTCGCAGCAGATCAAGCGCGATGCGGATACCGTGGTGGATTCGATCACCGCGACCGATATCGGCGCTTTCCCCGACAAATCGGTGGCCGAGGCGCTGCAGCGCGTCGCCGGCATCACGGTCAATCGCTTCGCCGCGTCTGACGATACCGCTCACTTCTCGGCCGAACCGTCGGGCGTGATCGTGCGCGGCCTCAACCAGGTCCGCAACGAGTTCAACGGCCGCGACGTGTTCAGCGCCAATTCCTCACGCGGGCTAGGTTGGGGGGATATCTCGCCCGAGCTGCTGGGTGGCGTCGACACCTACAAGAACCAGACCGCCGAGATGATCGAGGGCGGCATCGCCGGCACGGTCAATCTCCGCACGCGCTTGCCGTTCGACAGCGCGGGCCAGACGCTCCAGATTTCGGCCAACGCCAATTACGGCGACATCTCCAAGAAGCTCACGCCGGACATCTCGGGCATTTACAGCAATCGCTGGGAGACTGGCGCGGGCGAATTCGGCGTGCTGCTCAACTATGCATATTCGCACGTCGAGACGGCGTCGCAGGGTATCCAGTATGGCCGCACCGCGGTGTTCAACGGGATCCAGTTCCTCGACCCCTCGGGGCCGAACGGCACCAGCGCGAGCCGCGTCGGGCCGGCCGGGCTGAAATATATCCCGTCGAGCGTCGGCTTCCGCGACAATCTCTATGATCGCACCCGCAACGGCCTGTCGGCGGCGGTGCAGTGGAAGAGCAACGACGGCTCGCTGGCGGTGACCGGCCAGTATCAGCGGTCGCTATACAAGAACACGTGGCGCGAGCGTGCGGTGATCAGCTACATCACCGACCTCTACGCATTCCCTGTCGATTTCCAGTTCTCGCCGACCAGCGCCAACCAGTCCCGCATCCCGCTGATGGCGCCGGGAACGCAGTTCAAGTTCGACGATGACGGCAATTTCGTCTCGGGCTCGATCCTGAACCAGCAGACCGATTTCTCGTGGTGGGGCGATACCGATGCGACAGCAGCCGATATCGCCGTCAACAGCAGCGGCCAGAACATGCTGCACCCCTGCTACAGCTGGGGCAACGGTACGACGCCGACGCCGGGCGGCTGCGGCCTCGATGCGCGCGGTCCCGATCTCAACGCGGTCACGCGCCTCAACAAGAACCGTCAATTCACCCAGGACGCGTCGTTCAACCTCAAATGGGAGCCGACCGATCGGCTGCGGTTCAACTTCGACGCGCAATATGTCTCGTCCGACGTCGACAATTACGATGTCGAGATCGGGCAATACAGCTTCGCCAATCTGACGCTGGACCAGTCTAGCGGGCTGCCCCGGGCGACGTTCAGCGCGCCGTACAGCATCAACCAGTCGACGGGTGGGCTCTCGAATCCCAACAACTACCGCTACAACCATGCGATGGACCATCTGGAGGACTCGCACGGCGAGCAGTGGACCGGCCGCTTCGACGCGGAATACGACATCGGCAGCGATTGGCTCGATTCGATCAAGATCGGCGCGCGCTATGCCGATCGCGACCAGGACGTGCGCTGGGGCAATTACAATTGGGGCAATATCGCCAACAACTGGAATATCGGCGCCCACCAATACACCTTCTGGAACATCGACCGGACCCAGCCCTCGGCAGTCACCGGCTTCACCGGCTATCCAGCCGGCCTGACCGATGTCCGCTCGTTCGGAAGCGATTTCTTCGGGGGCAATCTGGGGTCCTTTGCCTTTTTCAACATGGACAAGCTGGAGGATCACGCCGCCGACCTGCTGAGCTATGACAAGCTCAAGGTCGGGCAGGACCAGTGGCGCCCGACCTGCGAGCGCACTGGCGAGCTGCCGGGAAGCTGCTTCCGCCCCGCCGAGCTCAACCAGATCTCGGAGACGACCAAGGCGGCCTATGCAATGCTGCGCTTCGGCGGCAGCGGCAAGCGCTTCCGCGGCAATATCGGCGTGCGCTATGTCGAGACGCTCGATCGCACGCAGGGCGGCGTGAGCTTCCCGTCTCAGGCATGGCCGAACATCAACGCGCCGGTCGGGTCGCCGGACTATGTCACGTGCCATCCGGTCCCGCCCGCGGATCCAACGCTGCCGACGCCGGCGACACCCGCCAATTGCTATGCGTCGGCGGCGGAGCGTTCGTTCAATTCCGGATCGGGCTATCTCACTGCTTCACGCGCCAAGCACACCAATTGGCTGCCGAGCTTCAACATCCGCTTCGATCTCAACGATAAGTGGCTGATCCGCTTCGCCGCATCCAAGGCGTTGTCGCGGCCGGATATCGGGTTGCTCAAGAATTACGTGTCGGTGAGCGCCCCGAGCTTCCCGGCCAATGGCGACACCTCCGATCCGCGCTTCGTGATCACCAACGGGCAGGTGACCGGCGTCAATCCGACCTACCAGGGCGATGCCTATAATCCCTATCTGAAGCCGACTACCGCGACCCAGTTCGATCTTGCGGTCGAGAACTATTTCGCCAGCGTCGGATCGTTCACCGTCACTGCCTTCTACAAGAATTTCGACAACTACATTCAGTACGGCTCGATCAACCAGCAGCTCACCAACAACGGTGTGACTCGCACCGTGCAGATACGCCTGCCGCTGAACGGGGACGGCGCCGAAGTCTATGGCGGCGAAGTGGCCTATACGCGCTACTTCGATTTCCTGCCGGGTGCGCTCAAGGGTCTCGGCGTCCAGGCGAACTACACCTATGTCGAGAATCACGGGATCACGAACAGCAACGTGAAGCCGGTGAGCGGCGGCGCGGGCTCGGGAACGGCGCAGCCGGGCTCGGCCGGCACCGTGCTGACGGTCGATTCGCTCGAAGGCCTTTCCAAGCACTCGTTCAACCTGGTCGGCATGTACGAATGGAAGGGGCTGTCGCTCCGTGCCGCGTACAATTGGCGTTCGAGCTATCTGGTGACTGCGGTGGATTGCTGCGTCTACCTGCCGGTCTGGTCGAAGAGCCAGGGCTTCCTCGACGCTTCGATCCGCTACGGGATCACCAGGAATTTCGAGCTGAGTATCCAGGGCACCAACCTGCTCAACACCAAGACGGTGCTCGAACAGCAGGTGAGCGGCGTCGAGGATGGCGCGGTCAAGACGCCCAACGCCTGGTTCCAGAACGATCGACGGTTCGTCGCGGGCATACGGTTCAAATACTGATCCGGACCGCAGGGGGAGGGGGAGGGCGTCGCCGGCAATGGTGGCGCCCTTTTCGTTTGGGGCTATGGTGGGGGGAATGCATGGCTAGATCTTGCAAGGGGGAGGCCGGGGCATGAGGCGGCCGGTGGAAGTGGTGATCGTCGGCGGCGGCACCGCGGGATGGATGACGGCGGCCGGGCTGATCGGCACGCTCAAGCATCCGATCTGCAATGTCCGCCTGGTCGAATCCGACGAGATCGGCACTGTCGGCGTCGGCGAGGCGACGCTGCCGCACCTGCGCGACTTCAACAACGCGATCGGCGTGATCGAAGCCGATATGATGCGGCGGACCAACGCCACCTTCAAACTGGGCATCGAGTTCATCGACTGGGGATTTCTCGGCGCGAACTATATCCATCCGTTCGGCGTGCACGGTGCGCCGCGCGGCGGGGTGGGTTTTCACAACCAGTGGCTGCGCGCGCGACAGAACGGCCGCGACTACGACATCGAGGATTTCTCCTATCCGATCGTCGCCAGCCGGCTGAACCGTTTCGATTTTCCGGCCAAGGACCATAGCCAGATCAACTCGACCTACGACTATGCCTATCACATCGATGCGACGCTCTATGCGCGGTACCTGCGCGGCTTTTCCGAGGCGCGCGGCGTCGTGCGGACCGAGGGCAAGGTGGTCGACGTCAAGCTCGACGCCGAGACCGGCAATATCGCCGCGATCGTGATGGAATCGGGCGAGGAGATCGCCGGCGACCTGTTCATCGATTGCTCGGGTTTTCGCGCCCTGCTGATCGGCGGCGCGCTGGATTCGCCGTGGGACGACTGGACCCGATGGCTGCCCTGCGACCGCGCCTGGGCAGTGCCGTGCAGCCTGGCAGGCGATTTCACGCCCTATACGCGATCGACCGCGCGCGAGGCCGGATGGCAATGGCGCATCCCGCTCCAGCACCGCAGCGGCAACGGCTATGTCTTCGCCTCGAGCTTTATTGAAGCCGATGCGGCGCGCGAGCGGCTGATGGGGAGCCTGGACGGCACCCCCGAGGCCGATCCGCGCATGCTGAAGTTCGCGGCAGGCCGCCGCCTCAAGTCGTGGACGGGCAATTGCGTCGCGATCGGGCTGGCGTCGGGGTTCCTCGAACCGCTCGAATCGACCTCAATCTATCTGATCCAGGTCGCGATCACGAACCTCGCCCGGTTGTTTCCCCAGGCAGAGATCGATCCGGCGCTGATCGCCGAATATAACCGGATGATGGATGTCGAATATTCGCGCATCCGCGATTTCCTGATCCTGCATTATGCCGCGACCACGCGCACCGATTCCGAGCTGTGGCGCTATTGCCAGGCGATGGAGCTGCCCGAAAGCCTGGAGCAGAAGATCGCGATCTTCCGCCACCGCGGGCACATGGAGCCTTACAGGAACGGGCTGTTCGCGCCGGCGAGCTGGCTCGCGGTATTTGTCGGGCAGGGGATCCTGCCCGATCGCTATCATCCGATGACCGACGCGGTGGCGTGGGATCGGATGATCGCCGAGATGGACGATATCCGCGCGACGATCCGCCGCCGCGCCGAGCAGATGCCGGATCACGCCGCCTTTGTCGCCGACTATTGCGCGTCGGAAGCGGCGAGTCCGCTGGTGATGCGGGCGGGCGCAGCATGACTCGGGTGAAACAGGTCGCGGTCATCGGCCGCGACGCGGCTGCGTGGCTGACGGCGCTGGCGCTGCGCCGGGCGCTGGCGGGCGCGGGCGTTCAGGTGACGGTGGTGGAGCTGCCATCGCTGCTCCAGCCGGTCGACATGTTCTCGGCGGTGCCGTCGCTGGGGGGGCTGCACCGCATCCTCGGCCTGCGCGAAGCCGATGTGCTGCCGCGCGCCGCGGGTGTGCCGGTGCTCGGTCAGCGCTTCTCCGGCTGGTCGGGAGCGGGATCCGAGTTCGTCCATGGCTACGACACCCAGCGCCCCTCGATCGGCGATGTCGACTTCCTGCAATTCTGGGTGATGGCGCGGGCCCAAGGCATGCAGGTGCCCTACGACGAATTCTCGATCGCCGCCGCCGCCGCCAAGCAGGGGCGCGTGGCGCCGCCCGATCAGGGCAAGGATGCGCTGGGCGATATCACGCCGGGCTATCATCTGGATGCGCGGGCCTATGTCGCGCTGATCCGGTCGGCCGCATTGCAGACAGGCGTGGCGCGTCGCAGCGCGCAGCGGCTGGAGGTGGAGCGCGAAGGCGACCGGATCGCCGCGGTTTTGCTCGACGATGGCGGGCGGATCGAGGCGGACCTGTTCGTCGACGCGAGCGGTGGCGAGGCAGTGCTGCTCGGTGGCCAGCCGGGCGCCGAATGGGAAGACTGGAGCGCCTGGCTGCCGTGCGACCGACTGCTCGCCGCCACCGCCCCCCGGTTGAATCCGCTGCCGCCCTTTCCCCAGATCTCCGCCTTCCAGGCGGGGTGGCTGGGCATGTTTCCGCTCCAGGATCGCACCGCGATCCTCGCCGCCTATGACTCGCGGATCCTCGGCGACGAAGACATGGTACGCAACGCCTCCGCCGTGGTCGGCACGCAGATCGGACCCGATGCGCTGGTGTCGCCGTTGAAACCGGGCACGCAGACGCGACCCTGGGTCGGCAATTGCGTGGGTCTGGGCGAGGCGGTCGTCGGGCTGGAACCGCTCGACGGGGTGCAGCTACATCTCGTCCATCTCGGCATCTCGCACCTTATCTCGCTGTTTCCAGCCGGTACTGGGGAGATGCCCGAGGCGCAGAGCTACAACCAGGTGGTGGTCAGCCATTTCCGCAGCATCCGCGACTTCCAGGTCGCGCACTACAAGTGCAACGCGCGCATCGGGGAGCCGTTCTGGGACCGCGCGCGCGATGCCGAGGCGCCGGCGAGCCTCGCCGCCAAGCTGTCGTTGTTCGCCGCGCGCGGCCAGGTGCCGCTCTATGACGAAGAGACGTTCGAATATCAGAACTGGGTATCGATCCTGATCGGCCATGGCCTGATCCCGCGCGATTATACCCCGCTTGTCGACGAGGTGCCGCGCGAGCAAGCCGTGGCTAAATTCCAGAATTTCCTCGGGCTGATCGCCGACGAAGTGAGCGCGATGCCGACGGTCGAGGTCTATCTGCGCGGTGGAGGTGCCCCTCCGGCGCCGCAGCGCCGCGGTCTCTATTGAGCGGAATGAACCCTATCCGCGACATCGTTATCATCGGTGGCGGGACCGCCGGCTGGATGACGGCCGCGGCTCTGGCGCGCAGGCTGGGTGGCTCGGCGCGGATCACTTTGGTCGAATCCGAGGCGATAGGCACGGTGGGCGTGGGCGAGGCGACGATCCCGCCGATCGTCCAGTTCAACCGCTTCATCGGCATTGACGAGGACGCTTTCGTCCGCGAGACCCGGGCGACGTTCAAGCTGGGCATCGAGTTCGTCGATTGGGTGCGGCCGGGGCATCGCTATATCCACCCCTTCGGCCTATTCGGCGCCGACATGAACGAGATCTCGTTCAACCATTTCTGGTTGCGCTGGATGCTGGCCGGCGGCGATCCCGATCCCGTGGCGTTCAATACCGAAGCGCAGGCGGCCTATGCCGGACGCTTCGCGCGCGCAGCGGGGGCGGGGGGCAAGGGCCCCAGGATCTTCTACGCCTTCCAGTTCGATGCCGGGCTCTATGCGGCGTTCCTGCGGCGTTTCTCGGAGGCGCTGGGCGTGACGCGTGTCGAGGGGCGCGTGGTGCAGGTCGCACAGCACGGGGAGAGCGGGTTTATCGAGGCGGTGACGCTCGAGAATGGGCGTCGGATCGCCGGCGACCTGTTCATCGATTGCTCGGGCTTTCGCGGGCTGCTGATCGAGGAGGTGCTGCACGCCGGTTACGAAGAATGGAGCCATTGGCTGCCCGCCAATCGTGCCGCGGCGGTGCCATGCGCGCGGATCGGCCCGCCCGAGCCCTATACCCGCGCCACTGCGCGCGAAGCGGGGTGGCAATGGCGGATTCCGCTTCAGCACCGAACCGGCAACGGCTATGTCTTTTCGGACGCCCATCTGGACGAGGATCGCGCGGCCGAGCTGCTGCTGTCGCGGCTCGACGGCCAACCGCAGGCCGATCCGCGCATCCTGCGCTTCACCACCGGCAGGCGCCGCGCGAGCTGGGTCAAGAACTGCGTTGCGATCGGGCTGTCGAGCGGGTTCCTCGAGCCGCTGGAATCGACGAGCATCCATCTGATCCACGCGGCGATACTCAAGCTGCTCGCCTTCTTCCCCACCCGCGATTTCGATCCGGCGCTGCCCGCGCGCTTCAATGCCGAGATGGCGCCGCTGACCGAGGGCATCCGCGACTTCCTGATCGCGCATTATAAGTGCGTCGAGCGCGAGGATACCGAGTTCTGGCGCTATTGCCGACACATGGCTGTGCCCGACAGCTTGGCCGCGAAGATCGAGCTGTTCCGCACGCGGGGGGAGATACTCTCGAGTGCCGAGGACCTGTTCAAGGAGGTGAACTGGTTCGCGATACTCTATGGCCAGGGCGTAAAGCCGCAGGGGTATCATCCGCTCGCCCACGCCCTGAACGATGCCGATCTGACCGGCGCGCTCGATCAGATCCGCGCAATCATCCGCCAGCGCGTCGAAAGCCTACCGAGCCACCAGGCCTTTCTCGACGAGATCATAGCGCGCGGAAGCGGAAATCCCTGAAGCGTGCGGTGCCGCTGCCCGCGGAATAGAGGCCGGGCCGCAACATCAGGAAGCCGCCGCGGACATTGTGGTGATAGCCCGAGACTTCCATGCCGCGATCGAAGCGCGCCCAGGTCGCGCCGCCGTCGCCGCTCAGGTGATAGGCGACGATATGGCGGTTGTTGGTCACGCGCATCCGCAGCTTTCGTCCATATGGGTTCGCGGGACGCCCGCGTTCGATGCCATATTGGTGCGTGACGAAGCGTTTCTCGTCGAAGCCGAGGCCGGCATAGAGCTTCTCGTCATAGAAGAGCAGCAGTCCGGCGATGCCTCCGGCTTCGATCTCGATCTCGCATTCGAATTGATAGGCCTGATCGCCCGCGATCTGGAGCAGCGGCGCGGAATCGCTCGGCGCCTTGCCGCGCGCATCGAGCAGCAGTGTGTGGTCCGCTACGCGCACCCGGCTGCGCTCGTCGGGGCCCGGCTTGAAGAAATTCCATTTGCTGCCGAGCACCAGCGTCGAGAAATCGTCGGAGAGCGGCTGGCCATGGGGCTGCGCCGTGCCGCCCTTGGGCTTGGCGATCGGGCGGGAAAGGTCGCCGCCCTTCATCCGGAACCAGCCGTCGGCGGTCCATTCGACGGGATCGAGCAGGGTCTGGCGGCCCAGCGTCCAATAGCCATTCTCATAGCCGTGATAGACCGCCCACCAGCTCTTGTCGGGCCCTTCGACCAGGGTGGCGTGCCCACGCGACCACCAGCGCTCGCTAAGGCTCGTGGTGCGAACCAGCGGATTGTGCGGGCAATCCTCCCAAGGGCCGGCGAGTGACTTCGACCGCGCCGCGATCACCATATGGCCCGTCGGCGGACCCGCGGTGCCGCCCACCGCTGTGATCAGGTAATAATAGCCGCCGTGGCGCATCACCTTGGGCCCCTCGGGCGAGAAGCCCTCGACGTCCCAGGTGTCGGGATAGCGCCAGGGATCATAGACATGCTCGACCTTGCCGGTCGTCGATAGCCCGTCGTCGCTCAGCCGGACGCGATCCCCGCCCGACAGGAACAGCCAGCGCGATCCGTCCTCGCCGACGGCGTGGCCGGGATCGATATGCTCGTGCAGGCCCAGGTCGATCGGATCGCTCCACGGCCCCTCGATCCTGTCCGCCCAGATCACATGGATCGTATTGGGCGAGGCCTTCACCGGGATGTAGAGATAGAAGCGGCCCTTGTGCTTGCAGAGCTCGGGCGCCCAGACCGATCCGATATTCTTCGTCAGCGCCGCGACCGTCGGACGCCAGTTCACCAGGTCGCGCGAATGCCAGATGACCAGCCCGGGATAGGATTCGAAGGTCGAGAAGGTCATGTAATAATCCGCCCCGTCCTTCAGGATGCTGGGGTCGGGATGGTCGCCCGCGATCAGCGGGTTGAGGAAGCGGCCGTCACCCAGATCGGCGATGCGCTGGTTGTCGAAGCCGCGGCGCCAATCGGGTGCGGATTTGCCCTGGGCAAGGGCGGGAAGGGGCAGGCTGGCCGCCAGCGCGGTGCCGATCGCGGTGCGTCGCGTGATGCTCATGACACCGGTTTACCGAAACTCTGTCCCGGCGCAAACGGCCCTGCGTGTTAACCGTGTTTCTCAGCCAAACAGCGTCCCGCGGCAACACATCGGTTAACCATCAACTGTGCTGGCGCTATTCGTAAACAAGTTGTTAACTTCTACGCATGCAACGCCAGCTCATCCTCGCGGGCAACGCCCGCCGCCACCCGTTCCGCCAGCACATGCGCCGTGTCTCGGCGGTCGAGCGGAAGCTGCGCGACGACAGCGACATCAAGCTGTTCGTGCTGAGCTTCACCGCATTCTTCGTCTGCTTCTACACCTTCATCGCCTGAGCGGCGGAGGCCCCGCCCCTCAGGGCAGCACGTCGGGAGCGTGCGGGGCGTCCTCCGCCCGGTAGAGCCGGTAGCCGCACCAGGCCGAGGCGAGGCAGAGCAGCACCACCACCCACAGGCAATCGGCGACGCTCACGCCGGGGATGTTGCTGATCCCGAAGATGCCGACCGATCCGAACACCATGAAGCCCGAATTGACGATGTTGTTCGCCGCCACGGTGCGTGCGGTCTGCGACTTTTCGACGGTGGTGGTGAGGAAGGCATAGAGCGGCACGACGAACATGCCGCCGGTGATCGCGATCATCAGGAGCAGCGCCAGCACCATCCAGCCCATCGGCATCCCGACGAACTCGGCGGTCTTGATCAGCGGCCCGTCGGTCACCGGCCACAGCGCCGCGACGAAGTAGAAGCCGACCACGAACACCATCATCGTGAGCACCGAGCGCACGGCATATTTCGCCGAGACATGGCCCTTGAGCAGCCGGTTGATGATCACCGATCCGATCGCGATGCCGACCGAGAAGATGCCGAGGAACACGCTCGCCACGTCC
>CBIHNZ010000059.1:0-22917 GCA_966211615.1 uncultured Sphingomonas sp. | reverse complement strand
GTTCATCGCCGACGAGGTGATGACCGGCTGGGGCCGCACCGGCACGCTGCTGGCCTGCGAGCAGGCGGAGGTGGTTCCCGACATCCTCTGCCTGTCGAAGGGACTGACCGGCGGCTCGGTGCCGCTCGCGGTGACGATGGCGCGCGAGGAAATTTACCAGGCGCACTATGCGACCGACCGCGCGCGGATGTTCTTCCATTCGTCCAGCTACACCGCCAATCCGATCGCCTGCGCTGCAGCGGCCGCCAATCTGGCAATCTGGCGCGAGGAGCCGGTCCTGGAGCGCATCGGTGCGCTGGCCAAGCGACAGAAAGAAGCCCTGACCCGCTTCAGCGGCCACCCGAAGGTGCGCAATCCACGCACCCACGGCACGATCACGGCGTTCGAGCTCGGATCGGGTGAAAGCCGCTATCTCTCCGATCTCGGCCCGCGCCTCCTCGCCTTTTTCCGCGAGCGCGACCTGCTGATCCGCCCGCTCGGCAACACCATCTACGTCATGCCCCCCTATTGCATCGACGAAGCCGATCTAGGAGCGATCCATGCCGCGATCGGCGAGGCGATCGAGACGATCGGTTGACGAAGTTGACACCTGCAATGTGAAAAATCCTCCGTCCCGAAGTCGCGCCGCCACGCCTATGCAACGAACGATCCCCGCGCCGCGGAAAGCTTGCCCTGCTCCGCCATCGCCGCGATCCGCCCGGCGCGCGCTTCGGAATCGGTCATCTTGCTCCGGGTCCGCGCATGCCGGGCCTTGAGATAGGCCGCGATCAATCGCCGCTCGTCCGCGCTAGTCCAGCCCGACGGGTCGGGCGGCCCGTCGCCGAACAGTGCCTGAAGTCCGAGCTTGAGCGTGCCGGGGACATGGCCGGGACGATTGGTATGCTCGTCGAACAGCTGCGCGATGCCGAGCTCCGAGCTGATCCAGGCCCGCAGCGGCCGCCCCGCCACGGGCGCATCGATGAAGCGCTTGACCCGCCCTGCGGCGAACTCGAACTCGGCCAACCGCACGGCGTCGTGCTGCCCGGCCCGCCAGAAGCGATAGGCCCATTTGACGTCACGGAGCTGTTGCTTCCCGGCCGCCGAGTCGAGCAGCGCGCCGTTCAACACGAGCCGGCCCGTCACCGCGCCCGCGCTCGCCAGCTTCACATCCAGCCCGAAGCGGCCGAAGCATTCGGCATAGGCGCCGGCATCGCTGCGCTTCAGATGGTCGAGCATCGCCGGCAATTCGCCCTCGTCACCCGCCTGCCCCGCGGTCCATTGCAGGATGCCGAACGACATGAAGCAGGCGTCCCAGCTGTTGACCGCGTCGAGCAGCCCCTCGTTGACGCTCACCGCTTTCATCATGCGCAGCACCGAGGGCGATGCCGTTGGCGGCTGGGGCCGTACGGCGAGCCAGGACTCGATCGACGTCGTGCCGCTGGTGACGAAGCCCAGCTTGAAGGTCTTGGCGAATTGCCTGCCCAGCGGCGTGAACGCCTTGCCGTCTGCCGAAACGGTGGCGGGATGTGCGGCGTCGTCCACAGGCGGTAGCGCGATCGCGGGCATCGCCGGTGAAGGAGGCGGCGGCGGAGCCTGGAGCACGACCTCCGGATTATCCTTGGCAAGCACCGCCCAGGTCTTGGGCCCGACGATCCCGTCCGGCACGAGATCCGCGTTCCGCTGGAAGGCACGCACCGCAGCTTCGGTATTCGGGCCGAAGATTCCGTCCTGCTCCAGGCCGAGCAGCCCCTGGATCTGCTCGACCGGGCTGCCGCGAGAGCCTCGGCGCAATGTCGGACGATTGTCGTCATCCTTGGCGGGGATCGGCGGCGGCGGGGTCTTGCCCGCGAGCAGGTCGGATACCCCGCGCCGGAACAGCGCCATGTCGAAGCTCGGATCGGGCTTGCGGCCGGCGGGCAGCGCATATTCCTTGTGCCCGCAGCACATGCTCGCCCCCGCCTCGATCTGCTTGAGGATCGCCGCCACACCGCGTCGATAGGCATCCATCTGGATGTCGGGCCATGGGTCGCGGCCACTATTCTCCGCCTCGATGCCGATGAAGCTCGAATTGCCGGTGGTGATCCCCTCCCAGCTACCCGCGCCGGCATGGTTCGCCCGGCCCGCCGCGACGACATAGAAGGTGCCGTCGCGCCCCAGTCCGAGTTGCGCGAGCGGGCCCGCCAGGTCCGAGCGCCCGCGGATCAGCAGGTCGAGCGTGGGCATGTTCTTGTCGAAATGGCCAGGCGTAGCGGTGTGATGGCACATCACGCCGCGCACCCTGCCCATCTCGGCGCGACCGCGCGTGCGCCAGTTCTCGGTTTCGGCGACCTTCAGGCCGGCGGCTTCGAGTATCTCGGGAAGCCAGGTAAGTGAAAAGACCATCTCTTCCTCCCTCAAGCCGCATCTTTGGCGACGCCGCCGGACGCAGCCGGCAGGTCACTGTCCTGGACAACCTGATCGCCCGGCAGATCGACATCACAGGCGCAGGAATCGGTGGCAGCCTCCTCCGGAAGCGGATCGGCCTCGGGCGCTGTCGCTCCGGCATTGTCGCCCTCGCTGGCAACCTCCGCCACCGGCGCGGGCTCGGCGGCGGGTGGACGCATCGGCGGCGGATCGGTCGATACCGTCGCCTTTTCGAGGATGTCGGGCACGAAGCGTTCAGTGAAGCCCGCGACGAAGCCGGCGATCAGCACGTTGATCCACAGCAGTTCCGGGCCGAACCGCGCGCTGCCGATGGTGAGCGTGACCAGTCCCGACAGGATCAGGCCGATCAGCACCACGCCCGAGATCGTTCCGATCAGCATGCGCAGCACTGCGTCGATGACGTTCGACCAGCGCTGGAGGTCGGGCAGCACGGTCCTGCTGCGGATCGCCAGCGCGATCGAGAAGAAGCCGCCCGCCGTCCCCGCCGCCGCGGCCCGCCAGAGCGCGAGGCTCGTGCCCTGATAGTTCCCGATCTTCGTGGCGATCGCCACGAAGAGCAGCACCACAAGTCCGGTCGCGAGCGCGGTCGCCAGATATTCCACCCGTCCGGCGCCGGTGCGCTCGTTCAGAATGTCCTGCTTGATGTCCGCAAGCAATTGCAGCGCGCTGTCCGCATCTCCCTCGAGCGCAACGATCAACGCATCCCCCACCCGGCGATCATAGCGTTCGGCCCGGGCGTTCTGCGGATTGCCAGCCGGGCTCGACCGCCACCCCTCGACGAGGCCGTTGATCTGGCCGCGAAGCGGATTGAGTCGCACCAGATCGGCGCGCTGCGCGTTGGCGGCGGCATCCTCATCGGCAAAATGCACCATCACCCCTCGGGCGGTGCGGTAGACGCCGTAAGCGGGGGGCTTGCGCGCATAGAGATCGGTGATGTCGACGCCCATGGCGTCCTTGCCCGGCAGAGACAGGTCGGCGACGTTCATGCTGGTCCCCCTTGCTGGTGGCCAAATTCCTCGAACGCAAACGGACAGGCACGCACGCCAGGCGGCGGGCCCTGATCCTATGTTGTGGCGACCGGTCTTCGCGGTGGCGCATGCGACCGCGGACATGGGCAGGAGGATGCCCTAGATTGTCGGGGAGTCAAGCAAAGCGGCGGCGCGCACGCCGCCGTAAACGCCATTATTTGCGGTGGTTGCCCCGCCAGTAGAGCAGGCCGGCGACGATCGCTGCCGAGCCGATACCCACTGCCGCGCCGATGCCGAGCTGGGTGCGAGTCGGCTGCAGGCGCCGCTTCCGCGCCGCCGCCATTTCCTTGACCACAGCCACCGTCTCGTTGTCGGCATGATCGTGCGGCGCCTCGTCGATCGGATAGGGCGACTGGGCTTCTTCGGGGAGGGGCGGCTTCTTGCTCATGATGTTCCTTCTCGTACGCCGAACCTGAACGTTCGGCTAATGGGGCGGTTTCGTGCGGACTTGCAAGCCGCCATGCGCACGGGGCACAAGGCCGCGCATGAACCCGCTCTATGCCGGGATGGGCACCACCATCTTCGAAGCCATGTCCGCCCGCGCCCGCGCGACCGGCGCAATCAACCTGGGCCAGGGCTTCGCCGATGGGCGCGGGCCGGAGGCCGTTCTCGAGGCCGCTGCGCGCGCCGTGCTCGAGAAATCGAACCAGTATCCGCCGATGATCGGATTGCCCGAGCTGCGTCACGCCGTCGCCGATCACTATGCCCGCCACCAGGGGCTGAACCTCGCCGCCGAGGAAGTGGTCGTCACCTCGGGCGCGACCGAAGCGCTCGCCGCCTCGCTGTTCGCGCTGATCGAGCCGGGCGATGAAGTGATCTGCTTCCAGCCGCTCTACGACGCCTATGTGCCGCTGATCCGCCAGGCGGGCGGCGTCCCCCGCTTCGTGCGCCTCCAGCCGCCCGAGTGGAAGATCGGCAAGGCGGCGCTCGAAGCCGTGGTGAGCCCGCGCAGCCGGCTGCTGCTGCTCAACAATCCGCTCAACCCCGCCGCGACGATGTGCAGCGCCGAGGAATTGTCGGTCATCGCCGATTTCTGCGTCGCGCACGATCTGATCGCGGTCTGCGACGAGGTCTGGGAGCACGTCACCTTCGACGGCGCGCGCCACCTGCCGCTGATCGGCTTTCCCGGGATGCGCGAGCGCACGGTCAAGATCGGGTCGGCCGGCAAGATCTTCGCGCTTACCGGCTTCAAGGTCGGCTGGATGTGCGCGGCGCCCGCGATCGCCCGGGTCCTGGCCAAGGCGCACCAGTTCCTCACCTTCACCACGCCGCCCAACCTGCAATGGGCGGTCGCCGAGGGGCTCGCGACGCAGGACGGCTGGGTGCAGGAGGCGCGGCACCGCTTCCGGCAGGGTCGCGAGCGGCTGAAAGCGGGGCTCGAAGCTTCCGGTTTTGTCACCCTGCCGAGCGCCGCGACCTATTTCCTCTCGGTCGATCTTGCCGCATCGGGCATCGCGCTCGGCGACGTCGCCTTTTGCGACCGCCTGATCGACGAAGCCGGCGTGGCGGCGATTCCCGTCTCGGCCTTCTATGCCGAAGACCCGGTGACCAATGTCGTGCGTTTCTGCTTCGTGAAGGAAGACGCGACGCTGGATGCGGCAATCGAGCGCATCGCCGGCGCACGCGGTGCCTTGACTAACGAATAGACCGGGAAGCTGCGCCATCGATCAGTGTGGAGCAGTCGAAGTCCTACATTGCAACAGCAGGTGATACTGGGACGGGAATTCACGCCCGGCCGATGATAAGGCTCGCTTCGTCGTCATCGCAGCAACTTCGATCGATCGCGGCACGTTCGCCGGACCGCGGGACAATTGGAGTTGCACAAATGCAGTATTTTAGTTTCCTGATGCGCGGTGTCGGTATTTCCGCGCTGCTCGTCGCAACACCTGCGCTTGCGCAGAGCCGTATCGATCGCGCACGCACCGCCGTCACCGAAGCCAATGCCAAGGTGGAAGCGGCTGAAAAGGTCGGCGCGAGCACCTATGCCTCCGAATCGATGGCCCGGGCGCAGGAAGCGCTGCGCACGGCGCAGGACCAGCTCGCGCGCGACCATCGCGATTCGGCGATCAACGAGGCACGCCGCGCCTCGGCACTGGCCGATGAGGCCCTGGCCCAGGCCGAGCAGAACAAGGGCGCCCAGGCATCCGCCGAGCGCGACGCACGTCTGAACGCCGAAGCGGCGGCGAACGCCGCTGCTGCGGCCGCAGACGCCGAGCGCAATCAGCGCGCTGCGGCGGAGAGTGCTGCCGCGACCGCACAGGACAGCGCTGCGGCCGCCAACGCCCGGGCGTCGGAGGCACAGCAGGCGGCCGCGAGCGCCGCGGCCGAAGCCGCTGCCGCCCGGACGGCAGCCGCCACCCCACCGACCACGACCGTGACGGTGGATCGCACGACGACGAGCACGCCCGCGCGCTCCTATTCGGTCAAGAAGAAGACCACGGTTCGCAAGACGGCGCCCAGGCCGGTGGCGAGAAGCACGACCACCACGACGACCACGGTCAAGACCGAGCCGCGGTAACCGCTCAGATCCGGTCGAGCACCCCGCGCTCGGTGATGTAGCCCGTCACCAGCCGCGCCGGGGTGACGTCGAAGGCCGGATTGGCGGCGGGGGAATCGGTGACCTTAACGGTCGCGATTCCCCCCTCGCCCAGATCACCACCAAAGGGCCCCGAGAACATCGTCAGTTCCTCGGCGCTCCGTTCCTCGATCGGAATGTCGGCGCCGCTGGCGGTGTTGGGATCGAAAGTGGTGTAGGGCAGCGCGACGTAGAAGGGCACGTCATTGTCGTGCGCCGCCAGCGCCTTCAGATAGGTGCCGATCTTGTTGCAGACATCGCCGTTGGCGGTGACGCGATCGGTGCCGACGACCACGGCGTCCACCTGTCCCTTCATCATCAGCAGCCCGCCGGCATTGTCGGCGATCACCGTGTGCGGCACGCCATGGTTGCGCAGCTCGAACGCAGTGAGCAGCGCGCCCTGGTTGCGCGGCCGCGTCTCGTCGACCCAGACATGGATCGGGATGCCCGCGTCGTGGGCAAGATAGATCGGCGCAGTCGCGGTGCCATAGTCGACCGTCGCCAGCCAGCCGGCGTTGCAATGGGTGAGGATATTGAGCGGGCGGTCGGGGTTCTTCGCGTGCAGCACCTTGAACAGCTCGAGTCCATGCTCGCCGATCGCGCGGCACAGTTCGGCATCCTCGTCGCAGATCGCATCCGCCCTGGCGAACGCCGCCTCGGCGCGCTCGGCCTCGGGCAGCTCCTGCACCGCACCGCGCACCGCATCGAGCGCCCAGCGCAGATTGATCGCGGTCGGGCGCGTCTCGAGCAGCTTGGCATAGGCCGCCTCGAGCGCCGCGTCGCCCGGATCCACCGCAAGCGCCATCGCGAGGCCATAGGCCGCCGTCGCCCCGATCATCGGCGCGCCGCGCGTCCACATTTCACGAATGGCCACGGCCGCGGCGTCCACGTCACGCAGTTCGACCCAGAGCACCTGCCAGGGCAGCTTGCGCTGGTCGAGGATGCGGATCCCCGCGCCGTCGTCGGTGCGGGTGATCGAACGGCGATGCGCGCCTTCGAGGATCATGCGCCTATCTCCGCCAGGCTGTGAACATCGCCGCCATCGCCCTCACGGTCGATCAGCAGCGCCCGCAATCCAGCATCGCGCGCCGCATCGACCTCAGCCTGGATGTCCGAGACGAACAGGATGTCGCCGGGTGCCGAACCGATGGCGGACGCGATCTTCGCATAGGATTCGCGCTCGCGCTTGGGGCCGGTGGTGGTGTCGAAATAGCCGGAGAGCAAAGGCCTAAGGTCGCCCGCGATCGAGTGCCCGAAGATCAGCTTCTGCGCGGCGATCGAGCCCGAGGAATAGATGTAGATCGGCACGCCCGCCGCGTTCCAGCGGCGCATCGCCTCGGGCGTGTCGGGATAGACATGCCCCTTCAGTTCGCCATTGGCGTAGCCCTGCGCCCAGATCAGGCCCTGGAGCGTCTTGAGCGGGGTCGCCTTGCGGTCCTCGTCGATCCATTCGAGCAGCGTCGCGATGGGATCGTCGCCCGGTATCTCGGCGAGGATCGGCGCGCATTCTTCGAGATGGTTCGCAACGAACTCCGTCAAATGCTTGCGTGCGTACGGGAAAAGCGCGTCGGCAACGAAGGAGATACTGCTCGTCGTCCCCTCGATATCGAGGAGGATCGCCTTGGGAATATCGTGCACGTCAGGCCGTGGCGGGTTCGTGGCGCGGGAAGCGATCGGCGATCGCGTCGCCCGTGAAATTGGCGATCCAGCCATCGGCATTGGTGAACAGCCGGATCGCGGTGAAACGCGGACTCGGCCCCATGTCGAACCAGTGCCGCGTGCCCGCAGGCACCGAGATCAGGTCGCCCTCGGTGCAGAGCACCGCGTAGATCCTGTCCTCGCCACGCAAGGTGAACAGCCCCTCGCCCTCGACGAAGAAGCGCACCTCGTCCTCCGAATGGCGATGCTCGGAGAGGAATTTGGTACGGAGTGCGCCCTTCTCGGGATGATCGGGAACCATGCGGATCACATCGACCGAGCGATAGCCATTCTCTGCCTTCAGCCGATCCACCTCGGGCGCGAATGCCGCGAGTACCGCGTCCTGATCGGCCTCGGCCGGAATCTCCCGCGACGGCCATTGCTCAAAGCGCACGCCGAGCGGCTTCAGCGCCTCGGCCACCTCGGCCGGATCGCGGGTCTCAGCGAGCTGCGCACCGTCTTCCTCGAAAATCCGCAACTGGGTCATTGCTTCCAAGCCCTTCTGAAGCCGAGCTCGGCGAGCTCGGCGGCAATCAGCCATTCGGTCGCTTCGAGCACGCGCTCGGCCTCGTCCAAATCCTTGCCCCAGGCATAGAGCCCGTGGCTGCGGATAAGATAGGCGGGCGCAGCGCCGGGTTCCAGCAGCCAGGGCGAAACCGCCGCGTCGATCACCGCCATGTCCTGGCTGTTGTCGACGATCGGCAGCCGCACTTCGGTTTCGTGGGTGGCGTTGCCCGGAAAGGCCTTGAGCATCTCGTGCCCGCGGAAAATCCACTCGCTCTGCCCCTCGGCGGCGCGGCTCAGCCCCACCGCCTCGGGCGAGTGCCCGTGCAGCACCGCATTCACCTGCGGAAACAACCGGTAGATGGCGAGATGCAGCTCGGTCTCCGCCGACGGCTTGCCCGCGGTCACCGCCCTGCCCGCGCCATCGACGCGCATGATGCCGTCGACCGTCAGCCGCCCCTTGTGCCAGCCCGACACGGTCACCGCGAAGCTGCCGTCATCGAGCCGCACCGAATAATTGCCGGCGGTGGCCGGCGCCCAGCCGCGGGCGTCGAGCCGGCGGCCGGTCTCCACCAGCCTGGCCGCAGCATCGTCGAAAGCCATGGTCGTCATGCGCCGCCCTTTAGCGCATCCCAGGCCCGTGCAAGCAGTAGATTTACTTGCGCGCGGGGATCGGCTGCACGATCTCGCGCCCGCCGGTCCAGTTCGCAGGCTCGAACGTCGCGGGCGGATCGCCGCCCATCGTCAGCACGTCGAACGCGTCGCCGCTGAGCGCGCTCGTATCCGCCAATATCATCGGCGACGGATAGGGAATCGGTTCCAGATCGATATCGACCAACGCGGTTTCCGCCACCGCGGCGGCACGGCGACGGCTCGACTTGCTGGAGGCGACCGTGGTCACGGTCTGCGCCGGGAACGCCGGCACATTCTCGATGCGATGCGCCACCACCGACACCGGAACGCCGAGACCGGTCAGCGAATAGAGCTGTTCGGCGAACGCGCGCGGCATCCGGATGCAACCATGCGAGGCAGGGTAGCCCGGCAGATGTCCCGCATGCATCGCGATCCCCGACCAGGTGAGCCGTTGCATGAAGGGCATCGGCGCATTGCTGTAGAGGTTCGACCGGTGGAACGGCTTCTTCTGGAGGATCGTATAGTCGCCGACCGGCGTCGCGCGGCCCCGTGCGCCCGTCGAGACGGTGGTCATTCCGATGATCTGGCCGTCGCGATACACATAGGCGCGCTGATCGGGCAGGCTGACTATGATCGAGATCTGGCTCGGCGCGGTGCTCGCACGGATCAGTTGGGGCCGATCGTACCAGACATATTGGCCGGGCCGCAGCCCGTCGCCCGCCATTGCCGGCGCGGCGAAAACCATCGTGCAGAACAGGATCAGGACGGCACCCAGGCCAGCGCGCATCGGCGGAGTCTCCAGCGGGGGACTCGATGTCCCCCCTTGAGACAAATGGTTAATCCAAATTCAATCCATTTCCGAATCATCATGGGACGCCGCACAGCGGGCGGTTCCCCGAAATGTCCCGCAATGTGCCAGTCTTCGGCGAACCGGGCATCAGATACGGCGAATCGCCCCACCGTGAGTCTTTGTTAAACCAATTGTACGGGCCATCTCTGGTATAAGTTCCTCGGGGCAAGAGTTGAGCGGGCGTAGAACATAGTGAGTGATATCCTCGGGTTGACGCAGTCGCGTCGCGCACTTCTGAAATCGGCGCTGGTCATGGCAAGCGGTGCGGTGGTGTCCGCCTGCGTGTCGAAGTCGATGAACCTGGCCGTCGCCGCGGCGCCGATTGCGCCGCCGGCGCCGGTGCCCGTCGCACCGATCCCCAAGGCACCCGCGGTTGTCGCCAAGAAGTCCATCGCGCCGGTCGGCGTGCGTCCCGAGCTGTTCAAGCGCGCCACCGCCGCGCTCGACAGGCATTCGATGAGCATCCCGTCGCACGACCGTATCGCCATCGCGGACTTTTCCACCAATTCTGCCCGCCCGCGCTTCCACCTGATCAACATGGGCACCGGCGAGGTCGAAAGCTTCCTGGTCGCGCACGGCATCGGCTCGGACCCCGAGCATACCGGATTGCTCCATCGCTTCTCGAACGAAGTGAATTCGGAGGCGACCTGCGAGGGCGCGTTCCTCACCGCCGACTATTATGTCGGCAAGCACGGTGATTCCCAGCGCCTGCTGGGCCTGGATCCCACCAACAACAACGCGCTCGACCGCGCGATCGTGGTGCATTCGGCCTGGTATTCGAACCCCGACATGATCGCCAAGCACGGCAAGCTGGGCCGCAGCCAGGGCTGTTTCGCGGTCGGCGAGCGGGAACTGGCCAAGGTGTTCGAGCATCTCGGTTCCGGCCGGATGATCTTCTCCGCCCGGGTCTGATCGTTCCAGCACCATAATGCGCAGGGCTGGCACGCGGCCGCCCCTGCGACTAGGTAGGCTCGCATGAGCGAGCCGCACCCTTTCTACTCGATCCACCGCCAGGGGATGATCCGCGCCGGCGTCTGCACGCCGGTTGCGACCGTCGGCGATCCCGCCGCCAATGCCCGCGCGGCGATCGCGCTGGCGCAGCAGGGCGATGCCAAGGGCGCGGACCTGCTCGTCTTCCCCGAACTCAACGTCACCTCCTATGCGATCGACGACCTGCACCTTCAGGACGCGCTGCTCGACGCGACCGAGGCAGGCATCGCCACGATCGTCGAGGCGAGCGCGACGCTGAAGCCGGTGCTGCTGGTCGGCGCGGCGCTGCGCCGCAACGGCCGCGTCTATAATTGCGCGCTGGCGATCGCGCGCGGCCGCATCCTCGGCGTGGTGCCCAAAAGCTATCTGCCCAATTACCGCGAATATTACGAGAAGCGCTGGTTCGCGCTCGGCGCAGGTTTGGCAGGGCTCGAGATCGACGTCGCCGGCCAGCGCGCGCCCTTCGGCACCGATCTGATCTTCGCGGCGAGCGACCTTGCCGACTTCATCTTCCATGCCGAAATCTGCGAGGATTACTGGGCGCCGCTGCCCCCCTCCACCCATGGTGCGCTGGCCGGCGCTCTGGTGTTGTGCAACCTCTCGGCCTCCAACATCGTCATCGGCAAGGCGCGCGAGCGGGAGCTGCTCTGCGCCGCCCAATCGACGCGCGCGGTGGCCGCCTATCTCTATTCGGCATCGGGACCGGGCGAGAGCACCACCGATCTGGCCTGGGACGGCCAGGGGCTGATCTACGAGCTGGGCGAACTGCTCGCCCGATCCGAGCGGTTCGAGCTGACCACCGAGATCGTCTACGCCGATGTGGACCTGGAGCGGCTGCGGCTTGAGCGGATGCGGATGGGCACGTTCAACGACTGCGCCGCCGCGAATGGCGATCCCGAGACCGAGTTCCGTCGCGTCGAATTCGCGCACCAGCCCGATTTCGCCGATCGCGGCCTGATGCGGACGCTGCGCCGCTTCCCCTTCGTGCCCAACACGCCGTCGAAGCTGGAAGCGGATTGCTACGAGGCATTCAACATCCAGGTCGAGGGCCTGCGCCAGCGCATCGCCGCCACCAACACGCGCCACCCGGTGATCGGCGTCTCGGGCGGGCTCGATTCGACCCACGCGCTGATCGTCGCGGTCAAGGCGATGGAGCGGCTCGGCCGCCCCGCCTCGGACATTCTCGGCTTCACCATGCCCGGCTTCGCCACCGGAGAGACGACCAAGGCCAATGCCTGGGCGCTGATGAACGCGCTGGGCGTGACCGGCGAGGAGATCGACATCCGGCCAGCCGCACGGCAGATGCTCGGCGACATGGGCCATCCCTTCGCCAGGGGCGAAGCGGTCTACGACGTCACATTCGAGAATGTGCAGGCGGGTCTGCGCACCGACTATCTCTTCCGCCTCGCCAATCAGCGCCAGGGCATGGTGATCGGCACCGGCGACCTGTCCGAGCTCGCGCTGGGCTGGTCGACCTATGGCGTCGGCGACCAGATGAGCCATTACGGCGTCAACGCCGGCGTGCCGAAGACGCTGATCCAGTATCTGATCCGCTGGACCGTGCAGACCGGGCAATTCACCGGCGACGCCGCCGCCGTGCTGCGCGACATCCTCGATACCGAGATCTCGCCCGAACTCGTCCCTGCCGATGCGGAGGGCAAGATGCAGAGCACGCAGGACCGGATCGGCCCCTATGAGCTCCACGACTTCTTCCTGCACTATGTCGTCCGCTACGGGCTCAGGCCGTCCAAGATCGCTTTCCTCGCCTGGCATGCATGGCAGGATCGCGACACCGGGCTATGGCCGATCGGCTTCCCCGAAGCGGGGCGCAATCAATATGATCTCGAGACCATCGCGAAGTGGCTTGAGAGCTTCCTGTTCCGCTTCTTCCAGACCAGCCAGTTCAAGCGGTCGGCGCTGCCCAACGGTCCAAAGGTTTCGGCCGGCGGTGCGCTGAGCCCACGCGGCGACTGGCGCGCGCCCTCCGACAGCGTCGCGACGGCGTGGATCGACGAACTTCGGAAAGCGCTGCCCTAGCGCCCCAGCATGTCCGCGACGCAGCGCAGCAGCTGATACGATTCGAACGGCTTGCGAAGCACCGAGACCTGCGGCCCCGCGATCGCGTCCAGCGTCTCGGATTCGGCATAGCCGGTGACCACGATCACCGGCAGCTGTGAATCCTCGGCGCGCACCAGCCGCGCGACATCGGCACCGCTCATTCCCGGCATCGCGAAGTCGACTACCAGCAGATGCGGCCGCTTGGCCTTGACCAGCGCGACGCCCGAATTGCCGTCATGCGCTTCCTCGACCTCGGCGCCCGCGGTCCGCAGCATGTCCGCAAGCGTCGCGCGGACCTGATCGTCATCGTCGACCAGCGCGATGCGCAGTCCGGTGAGATCGGCGCGCATGTCGCGCGCGGCATCATCCTGCACTTCGCGCACCGGCTCGGTCGCGGCGAGCGGCAGGAACAGCGTGATGGCGCTCCCCTTCCCTTCCTCGGACTCGATCGTGAGCATTCCGCCCGATTGGCGCGCCACGCCGAACGCCATCGAGAGGCCGATACCGGTCCCGCGGCCCACGCCCTTGGTTGTGAAGAACGGTTCGACCGCGCGCTTCATCACGTCTGGCGGCATGCCTATGCCGGTATCGGAGATGGTCAGCGCGACATAGTCGCCCGCCGGAAGATCGTGCACCACCACGCCGCTGCGCAGCGCCGCCGATATGGTGAGCGTGCCGCCTTCGGGCATCGCATCGCGCGCGTTGAACGCGAGGTTGAGGATCGCCAGCTCGAGCTGCAGCGGATCGGTCTCCACGTTCCAGCTCGGATCGATCGGCTCGATCTTGAGCCGGCTGAGCGGTGCGACCGCGCGTTCGGCCAGGCCGCGCATGCCGCCGATGAGCTCGCTCAGCCGCACCGAGCTGACGTCGAGCCGCTGCTTGCTGGAAAAGGCCAGCAGCTGTCCGGTGACGATACGGCCGCGCTCCACCGCGTCGAGCGCGCTCGCACTCCAGCGGACGACGCGGTCGGCATCGTCCGGCTTGCGCGCGATCAGTTCGAGGTTTCCGGCAACAGCCTGGAGCAGATTATTGAAATCATGCGCGATTCCGCCAGTGAGCTGGCCCACGGCCTCCAGCTTCTGCGACTGGATCAACGCGGCCTCGATATCCTCGCGCTGGGCGATCTGTTCGCGCAATTCCTGAAGCGCGGCATCGCGCTCGACGATGATCGCCGCCAGCTCGGCATTGGCGACGGCGAGCTTGTGGGGTGAAGGCAGCGCAATCGCCTTGGGCAGGAGCGGCCAGAGCAGGATCGCCGTCGCGATCGACGCCACGGCCGTGACCACTTTCACCGCGGCTTCGAGCCCGTAGACCGGCTGCCACAGCGTCCAGATCGCCATCAGATGGGTGCATCCGCAGGCCAGAATGAAGACCGCGAAGCACCAGAAGACCCAGCCGAAATCCAGATCGCGGCGGCGGCGGATCAGCGTGATGAGCACAATCGGAATCGAGAAATAGGCCAGCGCGATCACGGAGTCGGCGAGAACGTGAGTCCAGACCAGGCCTGGCTGCCATAACAGGCAATAGCCGTGCGGCGCGTAGCTACCGTTTGAGAATGCGGCGAAAAGCCCTTCCATCGAAGATCCCCCACGGCCTCAGGCCCATTAGCATGCAATGGTTTACTTCAGGTCGACCACGTCAGGAACCTAAGGGAAATGCCCAGATATCAGGTTCAAGTCCGATAAACTGTTCACGTTCGGAATGGACTTGTCCAGACGAGATGGAACCGCTTCGACCTGCCGTGCCCATCCGCGTACCGAGCGGTCGACCGACCGTGCCAGATGCGCGTCGAGCGCCGGTGCGAGCGTTGCGGGCCAGAGGCCGATCACCGGCATGTTCTCCAGAAATGCCGCCGGCCCGGCGGCCGCCAGATGCCGGCCGATGTCGGGCGGCAGCAGCGGCGTATCGCACGGCAGGGTCAGCACCGCGTCGAAGCCGCGCTCGAGCGCGCAGTGGAGCGCGGCGTTGATCCCGCCCAGCGGCCCGAGGCCCGGTGCAGGACGATCGGCGACCCAGTCCGCCCATTCCCGCCCGCACACGATCACCGCATCGGTCTGCGCGGACAGCGCCGCGATCGCGTGCTCGATCAGCGGTTTGCCACCCAGCATCGCCAGCGCCTTGTCGGAACCGAACCGCCGCGACTGACCGCCGGCAAGGACTGCGCCGAGCACCCTCATCGCGTCAGCCAAAGCAGGGAATCCTCGCGCACCAGTGCTACCAAAGTGACACCCGCCCCCCGCGCACGCTCGACGGCAAGCGCCGTGGGTGCCGAGATCGCGGCGAGCAGCGGGCACCCCGCCAGCGCCGCCTTCTCGACCAGTTCGTAGGAGCAGCGCGAACTGAGCAGCGCAAAGCCTCCGTCCCAGCCCAGCCCTTGCCGAGCCATCGCGCCGACCAGCTTGTCGAAGCCATTGTGGCGGCCGATATCCTCGCGAACCAGGCGGATTTCCCCGTCCGCGGCGCAGTACGCGGCCGCGTGTACGGCGCCCGTCGCGGCGTTCAGCGGCTGCCGATCGCGCAACATCGACGCCGCACGGAACACCGCCGCCGGCTCGGCGAGCGATACCGCCTCCACGCGCGGCAGCGGCCGGAGCGCCGCCTCGAGGTTGTCGATGCCGCACAGCCCGCAGGCGGAATCGGTCGTGCGATGCCGGACGCGCTCGATCACCGCATCGCCGTCAGCCACCGTCACCCGGACGATGAACCCCTGCTCCGCACGGTAGACATCCAAATCGATCGGCCTTCCCAGCCGCTCGGCCTGCGCGAAGCCGAAGGCGAAATCCTCCAGGTCGGCGGGGGTCGCCATCATGACGGCATAGCCGATGCCGTTGACCTCGATCGCGACCGGCACTTCCTCGGCCAGCGTCCGCCCCACATCGGCATGCAGACCGTCCCGCGTCACGCAATCGAAGTGCACATCCATGGGTATAGGATAGGCAGCGCGGCCGCTTGGGGATAGTGCTGGGGCGTCGGTGGAGACGCGTATGGCGAAGGCAAAGGACGGCACGGTCTATTATTCCGGCGCCGAGGGCGGCTGGGGATCGATGCGCGGGATGGCGCTGGTCTGGAAGGCCGAGCGCAACGGCCTCGACATTCTCCCGACGCTGGGCCGGCTCAACAAGCCGGGCGGCCTGATGTGCAGCTCCTGCGCCTGGACCAAGCCGGCGCATCCGCACATGTTCGAATTCTGCGAGAACGGCGCCAAGGCGACGATGTGGGACCTGACCCCGCGTCGCGCCACGCCCGAATTCTTCGCCCAGCATACGCTGACCGAGCTGCGCACCTGGCGCGATTTCGACCTCGAGCAGGCCGGCCGCCTCACCCATCCGATGCGCTACGACGCGGCGAGCGATCGCTATGTCGAATGCGGCTGGGACGAGGCCTATGCGGCGATCGGCGCCAAGCTGAAGACCTATGATCCCAGATCGACGATCTTCTATGCGTCGGGCCGGGCCAGCCTGGAGACCAGCTATGCCTGGGCGCTGTTTGCACGGCTCTATGGCCATAACAACCTGCCCGACAGTTCGAACATGTGCCACGAGACGACCTCGGTCGCGCTCAGGAAGACGATCGGCGCGCCGGTCGGCACCTGCCTGCTCGAGGATTTCGAGCAATGCGACGCAATCTTCTTCTTCGGCCAGAATACCGGGAGCAACAGCCCGCGCTTCATCCATACGCTGACCAAGGCGCGCAAGCGCGGCGCGCAGATCGTCACCTTCAATCCGATCCGCGAAAAGGGCCTGATCGAGTTCCGCAACCCGCAGAGCCTACAGATGGTGACCGGCGGCAAGACGCTGATCTCGAACCAGTATCACCAGCTCAAGCCGGGCAGCGACATCGCCGCCATCCTCGGCATGTGCAAGCATGTGTTCGCAGAGGAGGACCGGCGCGGCGGCGTGATCGACCATGCGTTCATCGCCGAGCACACCCATGGCTTCGAAGCCTTTGCCGACAAGGTGCGCGCGACAAGCTGGGAGGAGATCGAGGCCGAGACCGGCCTGCCCCGCGCCGACATCATCGCCGCCGCCGAAGTCTATATCCATGCGGAACGATCGATCGGCATCTGGGGCATGGGCCTGACCCAGCATGTCGGCGGCTTCGAGAATGTCGCGAGCGTGGTCAACCTGATGCTGCTGCGCGGCAATATCGGCCGCGAGGGCGCCGGCGTCTCGCCGGTGCGGGGCCATTCGAACGTGCAGGGCCAGCGCACCGTCGGCATCGCCGACAATCCTGCGCTGGTGCCGCTCGATCGGCTCGCCGAGCAATATGGCTTCGATCCGCCGCGCGAGGAGGGCATGACCACCGTCGATGCCTGCCGCGGCATCATCGACGGCAGCGTGAAGGCGTTCCTCGGCCTTGGCGGCAATTTCCTCCGCGCCGTGCCCGAACAGGGGATGATGGAAGCGGCCTGGAGCAGCATGGATCTGACCGTCCAGATCGCGACCAAGCTCAACCGCGGGCACCTGTTCTGCGGGAACACCGCCTATCTCCTCCCCTGCCTGGTCCGCGCCGAGACGGACCTGCAGGCCAGCGGACCGCAAGTGGTGACGATGGAAGACAGCCTCAGCTGCATCCACGGCTCGGTGGGCAAGGCCGAGCCGGCGAGCCCGCATCTGCGCGCCGAGATGACGATCGTCGCCGGCATCGCCAAGGCCACCCTGCCGCACAATCCCAAGGTGCCGTGGGACGCATGGGTGGCGGACTATGGCAAGGTCCGCGACGCGATCGAGGCGACCTATCCGCAGCTCTTCAAGGATTTCAACCAGCGACTGTTCGTTCCGGGCGGCTTCTTCAAGGGCAACACCGCGCGCGACCGGATCTGGAAGACCGAGAGCGGCAAGGCCGAGTTCACCACGCCGGAGCAGCTCGACGCGGCGGGCTTCGCGCCGGCTGCGGGCCGCTACCGGCTGATGACGCTGCGCTCGAACGATCAGTTCAACACCACCGTCTACGGCTATTCGGACCGGCTGCGCGGGATCGAGGGCACACGCGACGTGCTGCTGATCAACCCGAACGAGATGGCACGCGCCGGGCTGGTCGAGGGCCAGCGGGTGGCGCTGGTCAGCGATGCCGGCGACAATGTCGAGCGCGTGGTCGAAGGGTTGGCGGTGACGCCCTTCCGCCTGCCCGACGGTTGCGTCGCCGGCTATTATCCCGAGCTCAATCCGCTGATCGCGCTCGGGCACCACGACCATGCTTCCAAGACGCCCGCGGCCAAATCGGTCCCGGTGCGCATTCGGGCCTGATTTCGGTCGCCCGCGGTAGCGCTAACACAGAATGCTGGCGCCGCGCGCGCCGCTGTTCTATAAGCCGATCCCGACAACGCTGACATAACAGTGGGAGAGGGATTATGACCATTCGCCGCCGGGCTCTCGCGGCCTCGTCCATCGCGCTCGCGCTCTGCCTCGCCGCCGCGCCCGGCATAGCGCAACAGGCACCGGCCGCGCATCCCTGGTCGAACGCCCGCCTCAATCCCGATACCCGCGCTAGGTTGGTCCTGGCCGAGATGACCGAGGACGAGAAGCTGACGCTGGTGTTCGGCTATTTCGGCACCGATTTCCCATCGAAGGACTTCAAGGCCCCTGCCGACGCGCGCGCCGGATCGGCGGGCTATATCCCCGGCATCCCCCGCCTGGGCGTCCCCGCGCAATGGCAGACCGATGCCGGCGTCGGCGTGGCCACCCAGGGCGGCGCGGCAAAGAAGCGCGAGCGCACTGCCCTCCCCTCAGGCCTTGCCACCACCGCGACCTGGGATCCCGAGCTCGCCTTCCAGGGCGGTGCGATGATCGGTGCCGAGGCGCGCGCGTCGGGCTTCAACGTGATGCTCGCCGGCGGCGTCGACCTGATGCGCGAGCCGCGCAACGGCCGGAATTTCGAATATGGCGGCGAGGATCCGCTGCTCGCGGGCACGATGGTCGGCGCGCAGATCGCGGGCATCCAGTCGAACCACGTCATCTCGACCGTGAAGCATTACGCGATCAACGACCAGGAGACCGACCGCGACACCGGCAATTCAATCCTGGATCCGGTCGCGGCGCGCATGTCGGACCTGCTCGCCTTCCAGATCGCGATCGAGAAGTCGAACCCGGGCTCGGTGATGTGCTCGTACAACCGCGTGGGCGGCACCCATGCCTGCGAGCATCCCTGGCTGCTCACCCAGGTCCTGCGCAAGGATTGGGGCTGGAAGGGCTATGTGATGTCCGATTGGGGCGCGACGCACTCGACCGCCGCCGCGGCCAATGCCGGGCTCGAGCAGGATTCGGGCTTCCCGTTCGACAAGGAACCCTATTTCGGCGCGCCGCTCAAAGCCGCGATCGCCAAGGGCCAAGTCAGCCGCGCCCGGCTCGACGAAATGGCCTCGCGCATCCTCCGCTCGATGTTCGTCCACGGCCTGTTCGATCATCCCGTCACCGAAGCGCCGATGGACCTCGCCCCGGCGATGCTAGCGAAGCACTCCGACGTGACCCGCACCGATGCCGAGGACGCGACGGTGCTGCTCAAGAACGACCGCGCGATCCTGCCGCTCTCGCCGGCGATCAGGTCGATCGTCGTGATCGGCGGCCATGCCGACAAGGGCGTGCTCGCGGGCGGCGGTTCCTCGCTGGTCTATCCGGTCGGCGGCAACGCCGTGCCCGGCATCGGACCGTCCGGCTGGCCGGGGCCGGTGATGTACTATCCCTCCTCGCCGATGGCGGCGATCCAGCGTCAGGCGCCCAACGCCAAAGTGACCTTCGTCGACGGCAGCGACACCGCCGCAGCCGCCGCGGCGGCGAAGAGCGCCGATGTCGCGCTGGTCTTCGCCACGCAATGGGCCGGCGAATCCTTCGACGTGTCGCTGACACTCAAGGACGGCCAGGATGCGCTGGTCTCCGCGGTGGCCGCCGCCAACCCCAGGACAGTGGTCGTGCTCGAGACCGGAGGCCCCGTGTTCACGCCCTGGGCGGACAAGGTCGCCGGCATCCTCGAGGCCTGGTATCCCGGCACCGCGGGCGGCGATGCGATCGCCAATGTGTTGTTCGGCAAGGTGAACCCCTCGGGCCATCTCCCCGCCACCTTCCCGCGCAGCCTCGATCAGCTGCCCAAGCCGTCCGAGCCCAATGCCGGCGACACGCGCTATCCCGAGGGCGCGACGGTCGGCTACAAATGGTTCGACGCGAAGGGCGACGCGCCGCAATTCGCCTTCGGCCACGGCCTCTCCTACACCAGCTTCGCCTATTCGGGCCTCGCCGCCAGTGCCGTGAACGGCACCGTCAGCGTCAGCTTCATGGTACGCAACACCGGCAAGCGCCGCGGCAAGGACGTCGCCCAGGTCTATGTCTCGGGCACCGGCTGGGAAGCGCCCAAGCGGCTCGGCGGCTTCAAGAAGGTCGACCTCGCGCCCGGCGCCTCGACCCGCGTCACGCTCATCGTCGATCCGCGCCTGCTCGCGATGTTCGACGGCCCGGCCAACGCGTGGAAGATCGCGCCCGGCAGCTACAAGGTGATGCTCGGCAGCTCCTCGCGCGACATCGCCCAGACCGTCTCGATCAAGCTCGCCGCGCGGACGCTCCCGGTCGGCTGGAAGCCCTAGAGCGCCAGCCGCCGCCCTTCGCGCGCGCTCTGGCGGGCCAGCTCGATGATCCGGAGCCCGGTCAGCGCGTCGGCCGGGTCGACCGGGGGCGGCGCGCCCTCGGCGATCGCAGCGGCGACACCGGCATAGAAACGGCGATAGTCGCCCCGCTCCGACGGGATCGTCTCGCGGGTGCCGTCGGGCAGCGTCAGCACGCCATAATATGCGGGATCCTCGAGGCCGTGCCCCGGATCGCCCATGCTGCCGCCGGCGCGCAGCGCGGGCTCCTGCGGATCGAGGCCGTATTTGACGAAGCTGCCCTGCCGCCCATGGATCCCGAAGCGCGGGCGCGGCGCGGCGACGAGGCGCGACGAGGCCAGGATCACGCGGCGGATGCCATAGTGCAGCGTCAGCGCGAAATAATCGTCCACCTCGCTGCCGGTGCGCTGGACCTCCAGATCGGCGCTCAGCGCCTCGGGCACGCCGAACAGCACCAGCACCTGGTCGATCATGTGCGGCCCCAGATCGGGGAGCTGGCCCGATCCCGCCGCGACCGACTCCTTCCAGGGCTGGGCCAGATCGGGGCGGAAACGATCCCAATGCGCCTCGTAGAGCAGGATCTCGCCCAGCCGCCCGCTCTCGACCAGCGCGCGCACCGCCAGGAAATCGCTGTCCCAGCGGCGATTGTGGAACGGGCACAGCACCAGCCCCCGCGCCTCGGCCAGCGCGATCAGCTCGGCGGCCTCGGCCGCGCTGGTGGCGAAGGGCTTGTCGATCACGACATGCTTGCCCGCCTCGAGTGCTGCCTTGGCGAGCGGGAAATGGGTGTCGTTGGGCGTCGAGATCGCCACCAGCGCGATATCCGGGTCCGCGATCAGCGCCTCCGGCGTCATAACGGCGGCATGCGGATAGGCGGCGTGCACCGCATCTGCCTGGCGCGTGGCGACCGCGACGAGCTCGAGCCCCGCCACCGCCTCGACCAGCGGCGCGTGGAACACCGTGCCGCCAAGGCCAAAACCGATCACTCCGGTGCGGATCATGGGCAGCTCCTCTTTCGCCTGGTGCGGGTCCGCTCTATGCGGGCGCATGACCTTTCCCATCGCCGCCGTGCGTGCCCAATTCAAGGCGCTTTCCGATGAAACCCGCGTCTATTTCGACGCGCCGGGCGGGACGCAGATCTGCACCCCCGCGGTCGAGCGCCTGGTAGCGCACCTCGCCGAAGGCACGGCCAATTCGGGCGGCGTGTTCCGCACGTCGATCGAGACCGATGCGCTGAGCGACGAAGCGCATGCCGCGATGGCGGAGCTGCTCGGCGGCAAGCCGCACGAGATCGCCTTCGGCCAGAACATGACCTCGCTCACCTTCGCTGTCTCGCGCGCGCTGGCGAAGGAATGGCAGGCCGGCGACGAGATCGTGCTGACCCGGCTCGATCACGACGCCAATATCTCGCCCTGGCTGCGCGCCGCGGCAGACCGGCAGGTGACGGTCCGCTGGCTCGATTTCGATCCGGAGACCGGTGGCTGGAAGCTCGACGCACTGGCCGGCCTGCTCGGCCCGCGCACCCGCCTCGTCGCGCTCGGCATGGCGAGCAACGCGCTCGGCACGATCAACCCGGTGGCGGAGGCGGTCCGCATCGTCCGCGCCCATTCGAGCGCCTTGGTCTATGTCGACGCGGTGCAATCGGTGCCGCACATCGTCACCGACGTCGCCGCGCTCGGCGCCGATTTCCTCGCCTGCTCGCCCTATAAATTCTTCGGCCCACACCAGGGCGTGCTCTGGGCGCGCGGCGACCTGGTCGAGCAGGTCGACGCCTATCGCGTCCGCCCGGCATCGAGCGAAGGCGCACACCGCTTCGAGACCGGCACCCCTTCGTTCGAGAGCCATGCGGCGGTGCTCGGCACGGTCGAATATCTCGAATGGCTCGGCGCGCAGCTCGACCCCCAGGCGAACAGCCGCCGCGCGAGGCTGGTCGCGGCGATGCAGGGCGCCACGGTGTATGAGCACGACATCGGCACCCGCCTGCTCCAAGGCCTGGCGACAATCTCCGGCCTCCGCCTCTGGGGCGCCCCGACGATGGAAGGCCGCGTGCCTACCTTCTCCTTCACGGTCGAAGGCCATCATCCGGATGCGATCGCCGAGCATCTTGCGGCGCGCGAAATCTATGCATGGTCGGGCAATTTCTACGCGGTCGAAGCGGTCGCCCGGCTCGGCCTGGCCGACAGCGGCGGCCTGCTCCGGGTGGGGTTGTGCCACTACAACACGGCCGGGGAAGTCGACCGGCTCATTCGGGCGCTCGAGGAGCTCTAAGCTTTGCACAGCTGGCAAAGTGCACGGAGTCGAGGTTCATTTGTGCACTTTGCCACCTTCCCGGGCGATAATTGAAAGAGCGACCGCCCTGGACGCGGGCAGGAGAGCCAAGCAGCCGAAATCCTACATTGCAAGATACGCGGGCCCTCGCCCCGCCCCTCGATGTTACCCCGGCCTTGTGCCGGGGCCCATTTGTCCGCCCGCGAAGCCTTCGAGCCTCTGGCGATGCATTGGGTTGCGCGCCGTGGGGGCCCGCCCCACCCCGGGGGGCCCCCCCGGGGGGGGGCGGCGGGCGGTCGCCGCTGTTGCCCCCCGCGGGCGC
>CBIHNZ010000058.1:0-23055 GCA_966211615.1 uncultured Sphingomonas sp. | reverse complement strand
CGGGGGGGGGGGGCGGGGGGGGGGGCGGTGAAGTATTCGGTGCGGGCCAGCCGGGTCGCGTGGCCGGGGGGGGCGGTCAACCCACGACGCGTGGCTTCCTCCGGGGGCGGCGGCGCCAATCCGGCGATGGTCACGCTCGGCACGCTGTCGGGCAGCTTCACCGTGTCGCGCCTCAAGCTCACCGCGAGCGTGTCGTTCCGCGAGAACGAAAAGACCTACACCTTTTCGGTCGCGTGGCGCGAACTGACGCTGAGCGGCGCGACGGCCTGGATCGGCCAAGGCACCGGTCGACACCAGATCCTGACGCTGCGGCTCTCGGGCGAGACGCTCGGCGGCGTGGTCCGGTTTCTCGTCAACCTTGCCAATCCCAACGCCAATTTCCGGCTCGAGCCGCCATGGGATTTCCTCGACACCATCGAACTCGGCCGGTTCGCGCTGGTGATCGATCCGACGCTCGAGCAGGTGACGCTCACCTACGACGTCAATCTCGACCTGGCTTTCGCGCGGCTCGACACCGTCGGTCTGCGATATGATCGCGGCTCGGGTACGCCCCGGGTCAATTTCGTCCTGACGGGGAAGGTGCTGGGCACCGACTATGATGATGGCAACCCGCTGACCTGGGATGCGGTCAACCAGGCGCCGCCGGCGATCCCCGGCAAGGGACAGTCGCTGTTCGACCTGCGCTATTTCGGGCTCGGCCAGCATGTCACGCTCGACCATCTGACCAGCTACACCTCCATCGCCGATGTGATCGACGCGATGCGCGCCGAAATGGCGCCGTTCGACGATCCCCGCAAAGTGCCCATCACGCCCGGAAAGACCAGCTTCGATCCGTCGAGCCAATGGCTGTTCGGCATCGACTGCACCGTCATGGACACGGTGACGCTGAAGCTCGTGCTTCACGACCCCGACCTTTATGGCGTGCTGATCGCGCTTGCCGGACCGGATGCCGGATCCCTTGCCGGACTCAGCTTCGAGCTGATGTACAAGAAAGTGACCGCCGATGTCGGCGTGTTCCACGTCCGCCTGCAGGTGCCGAGTGCGTTCCGACAGCTTCAGTTCGGCGCAGTGTCGGTGACGCTGGGGATCATCACCGTCGACATCTACACCAACGGCAATTTCCTGGTCGACCTGGGCTTTCCGCACAACCGCGATTTCTCGGTCTCGTTCGGCGTCGAGGCCGGGATCTTCAACGGCCGGGGCGGCATCTATTTCGGCTTGCGCGACGGCTCGACATCAGACCGTGTGCCGCGGATCAGCAATGGCACCTTCAGCCCGGTGATCGAGCTGGGCGTCGGATTGGAGGTCGGTGTCGGCCGTACCTTCAACAAGGGGCCGCTGAGTGCGGGTCTTTATGTCGACCTGGTGGTGATCTTCGAGGGGGTGCTAGCCTGGTACCACCCCAGCGACGCGGGCAAGTCCAACGCGCTCTACTACTGGTGCCGAGGTACCGCCGGCATCGTCGGAAAACTCTATGGATCGATCGATTTCAAGATCATCAGCGTGTCGGTCAGCGTCGAGGCGCATGCCTATGCGACGCTGACGCTCGCGGCGCATCAGGCGACCCTGGTCGAGCTCGATGTCGGCGTATCGGTGAAGGCCAGGGTCAAGTTCCTGTTCTTCTCCATCTCCTTCTCGTTCGGCCTCACCATCCAGGCGTCCTTCACCATCGGTGAGAGCAGCCCCACGCCCTGGACGCTGGCCTCCGGCGAGAGCACACGTAGCCAGCGGGCGAGGCTCACCCATGCCTATGCGCCACCGCGGCGGCGACCGCCGCACGTCCGCGCGGTTACGCGCCACGCCTATCGCCTGCAGCGCTTCGGCCACTCCGCCGGCGCGCTGCTGGCCGGCCGTCACGGCACGATCAGGCTCGCTGCCGTGGCGCCGCCGCCGATCGCGCGGGGCAACGGGCTGATCGCCGGAACCGCTGACATCGCCGACGACATATATCATCTGGCATTCGACAAGGACGCGGCCGTCTTCCCGGGCGGCGCGCTATGCAATGGTGCGATCACGTTGGTGCCGGCGTTCACCGTCGCCAATGTCCCGGTCGACTGGAGCGGCGAGGGGCCGCCGCCGGACAATCCCGACCCTGACTACCGCATCGCGATGCTGCTCATCGCGGACACCGCGGTGCCGCCGGTGCCGCCGAGTATCGCCGCGGGCCGCTGCGCTGACATCAGCCGCAACGCCATTGCCGAGGACGACGGCTCGACCACCTTCGGCATGCTCGTCGAGGGGCTGCTGCGCTGGGCGCTCTATGCTCTCGGGATCACCGATCCCTCGGCGGTAGTGACATTGGGGGCGCTCGAGGAACTCGACCAGCAGCTGGCGATGCCCGAGGCCGCGAACCAGGGCTTCACCTGGGACAATCTCGACGGGTTCTTCACGCACAACCTCCACCTCGCGCTGAGCGCCGCGACGGCGGGGGACGTGACGATGACCGGCGGCACCGTGTTTCCGATGATCCCGCCGCTCGAATGGACTGCGCCGCTACTGCCTCCCGAACAGGCGACGCGGCAATTCTGGAGCTATCAGCCGGTCGATGCGACCTACGAGACCGAGGCGCTCGCCTATTTCGCGAAACTCGACGCGCGCGCCCCGGGCAGCCGGCCCGATCTCACGCGTCGGCTGCAAACCGCGCGGGACGCCGGGGACGACACCGAGTCGATGGCGCGGTTCGTGTTCCGGGACTATTGCCTGATGATCGCACGCACCGCGACCCAGGCCGCGGTTTCGCTGCTCTCCGCCTTCCCGCACAAGGTCGCGCTGGACGACACGCTTGCCGGGATCGCGGGCGAATTCCCGACGACGCAGATCGCCTATGTCCGCAAACCCGAGGACGACGTCGATTCGGTCGCCGAAGTGCTCGGGCTGTCGGCGGCTGAACTGATCGCGCTCAATCCGGCTATTGCTGCCACTATCGCATCGACGCCGCCCGGCGGCACGATCGCGATCACGATCGGGGTGACGCCGCAGAGCATCGCCGCCGCCAACCCTGCATGGTCGGTCGTTCCCGACAAGACCATCACCCTGGGCGACCTGATCGTCGCGATCCAGGCCGGTGATACCCTCGCCGTGATCGCGGGACGCTATGCGATCGACGTGGCACCATGGCTTGCCACCGACGCGCTGCTGAATGCCCCCGGTATCGTTCGCGTGGGCGGACAGGTGGGACTTCCGGCGTTCGCTTATAGCAACCCGTTGGGGTTGCCCGTTGCGACCGTGGCGGCGATCTATTGGGTACGGCTCTCCGGCTATCATGCCGAGACGGCGATGGCCGGCGCCGATTGGTATGCGGAGGCCATAGCCGCGCTCAATTCCGGAGCGATTCCGGTAAGCGGTCCCCTGCCGGCGACGCTGCTGGTCCCCTCGCAGTTCGATCAGGATTCGAGCGCGCCGCCGCCGCCGCCGATCACTTGGCAGACCTTGCCCGGTGATACGCTGGACAGCGTCGCCGGCGCGGTCGCTGCCACGCAGATCGGCGCCAGCGACACCGCCTATTCGGCATGGCTCGCCGCGGTGCAGGCGGCAAACGCCACGCCATTGCCGGGCGGAGCCGTGGCGCTGCCGTCGAGCGCGGCGCTGGTCGCGCGGCCGGACGACACGCTGGCAAACCTGCGCCTGCGGCTGCTGCTCGATGGCGGCGTGCCGGCGCAGCAGGCCGATTTCGTGTCGCTGGTCGAGGCTGCGGCCATCCGCGGGCCGCTCGCGCTGGTGCTGGTGCCGGGCGCGAGCGGCATGACGGCGGCCAGCCAGACGTTGCTCACATTGGCGCAAGGCTATGGGTTGGCGCTGGAAGATCTGGGCGCACGCATCGCCGGAGATGCGGGGATATTGGCGAGCAGCACGACGAAGACGCTGACGATCCCGAGCGTTCCGGCGCTTGGGCTCGACGCGCTGACGCTCGCACTGCACGACGCCAAGGTCGAGGCCGACATCAGCGGTCAGGTCGCGCGTTTCATGTTGTATGGCGTGCGGCTGCCGGCGCCGGTGCTGGTCGATGGTGTCTATCATGCGACCGGGCCGATCACCGGCCTCTACGACCTTGTCGGCCAGCAGGTGACCGGCCCGTCCCCGAGCAGCGAGACCGTGGATCCGGCGCTCGTCGTGACGATGCAGAAGGGCCAGCCCTGCGACTGGCTGGCCTTCGCCGCGACCACGGTGACGGCCGAAGGCGACACGCCGGCGGCGCTCGCGGAACGACATCCGGCGGTCCATGCGCTCAATGCCGGTCTGATCCGCTGGGGTGGGGCCGATGCCGACGCACAGGCGGCGTTGCCACAGGGTATGGTCGTGCTCACCGATACGGTCGATTCGATCACGCTTTCGATCAGCCAGGCCGAACTTGTCGCCAATTATCCCGCGACCGGGCTGGTCCCGACGCTCCAGGGCGAGATCGAGCCGCTCCAGCTATGGCGCGAGATGAACGTGCGGCACGGCGTGACCCAGGCGATCATGTGGCGGACGACGGTCGCACCCGAACTTCCCGGCACGGTCAGCCCCGATAGCGCGCCCAGTCTTTGGCTGCTCCCCAGCGACCTGATGGCGCTTGCCGGTTCTGATGGCAGCGCGTCGAGTTTTGCGCTGATGCAGATCTCGCCGCAGGAAGGACCGCAGGCGGAGCCGGTCGAGCTCGGTACCTATGCGTGGGGTGCGCTGATCGATTTCGACATCCGAAGCGTGCCGGGCTCGCCCGCGACGGTTGAAGTCCTCGGCGCCGACACCGCCGATCGCCAGCGCCTGGCAAGCCTGCTCCAGTATCTCGGGCTGATTCCGCTCGCCAATGGTGAACGCCATGTGCCGCCCGCGGGAGAGGCAGCGAGCCTCATCATCTCCTGGCAACTCCCGGTCTCGTCGGGGGCGCCCCCGTCGCTGACCAGCACACCGCTCGAGCCCGCCGGCACCTTCCTGGTCAAGGTCAACCTGTCGACCGAGACTCACAGCGGCCTGCAGATGGCGCAGGAAACCGAGGCAGAGGTCGAACCGAGCGCGAGCGCCTATTTCGCGTCGCTGGCCGATGCATCTCCGTTCCTCACCCTGTTGTGGGAAGCGAGCGTGGTCGGCGGTGGAGGCTATTGGCTGCAGGCGGCCGGCGGCGACGAACCGATCCCGCAAAGCATCTTCGACCAGGATGGACGCGCGGTGCTCACGCTGCTGATCCAGCTGGCGTCGCAGTCGAAAATCGACGCGGAGAAGGACCCCGCATGGCCGGTGCGCAACCTGTTCGCGTTCAACAATTGCGCCGTGGTGGGTGACGGCGTCGACCCGGGATCGACGGCTTTGTTCGCGCAGGCCGGCGACCCGCCCGAGATCGCGCGCGTCGCTTCGGTTCCTCAGGGGCAGGTGGGCTTCACGCTCGACCTCAATGATCCCGGTACGCTCGGATTGTCCGACGACCCCCAGACGGCACTGCGCGAGCTCTACAGCCTGATCGGCTACCAGCTCACCGAAACCATCGCCTTCGTGGCGAGCGAGGAAGGCCAGCCGCTCGGCCCGGCAGTGAAGGCCGATGCCGAGGGTGCCTCAGATGAAGACGTCTGGAATCTGATGCGGGTGGTGCCGATCAACCGCTTCGCCAAGGCCAACCCGCTGCTTGATCTGGCGGTCTATCCCCCGGCGGCGGCCAGCCCCTATGCCGGTATCCCGGGTGCGAGCAGCGGCGGCAACTGGGTGCAGGCGAAGACGCGCGTGAGCTTGTGGTTCCACGATGTGCTGGGCAACGCATCCGCCGCAGCGACCGATCCGCAGGGCCGTGCGCCCGGATTGCGCGACCTGTCATCCGGCGAGACGGTGGAGAATCTGGTGGCCGCGATCGATGTGCCCGTCGCCTATACCGATCCGCTGATTGCAGTGGGCAGCTGGCCTTGCACCACGCTCAGCTATCAGGTCGTTGCCGACCCGGATACGGCTGGGCAGGCCTTGCTCGCGGTGCGCGCGACCTTGCAAGGGGTCGCCTATCAGCCGGGGGCAGGGGAGGGCGGCGACGCGCTGCTCGACAAGGCCCAGCGCGACCGGGAACGCCTGGCGGCGATCTATTACCAGGTGTTCCAGCCCGACGTCACCGCGGCGCTGCTCACCAGCCTGCGCCAAGCCGCGGGGGCGGATCCCGACATCGTTCCCGTCCCGATCGCACCGTTGCAGTCGCTCGCGATCGGCGCCTTTGTGTTCGTCTCCGGTCAGGTGGTTCGTCGGCGCTACCTCGCCCTGGCGCCGGCCTCGATCGACGCAGTGTGCGGCACCTATGGCGTCACCTATGACACGCTGGGCACGGCCAATGCCGCGACGCGTCTCGACACGATCCTCGCCGGGCCTGATTTTGCGCTGCCCCAGACGGTGATGTTCCGCGCCGGCCAGATGGTTGCGCAGGTCGCAGCGGCGGCGAACCCGCCGGTCGACCCGCAGGTGATGCTCCAGGACGCCGACAACGTCGTGCTGCCGCTGATGGCCGGGACCGAGATTACGATTCCCGTGCAGACCCTGGCAGTGCCTGATCCGTCTCCTTCGGCCCTGGATCTGCTCAAGACAGCGCACTGCTCACTCGACCGGCTGGTGACTGCCAACAAGGCGACTCCTTCGCTGCTCACCCCGGGGTTCATCTTCGAATGCAACGGCATCCTGGTCCAGGTCGACGCGACGGGTCCCGGAAGCGACGCGACGCTCGACGGTGTGGCATCGGTGTTTCAGGGGCAGGGACTGCCGTTCGACGCGGCGATGGTCGTGTCGCTCAATGCCGATCGTCCGGGCATGTTCCGCATCGGAGCGCCGCTCACGATCGATGCATATCTGCTCAAGGCGACCGACACGCTCGCCGTCAACGGCGCCGGGGCCAGTCCTCAGCAACTGGCACCGCTCAATACGCATGTCGTCACGCTGTTCCCGGACGGCACGCCGCTGTTTCTTCAGACGATTGCCACCCCGGTCCCTGCAAGCGCGGCGCTTGGTGCAATCGCTGCCGATGCCGGGCTCGCACCGGGCGATGTCTTGCGGCACAATGGTGCCGCCCCGCTCGCGGCCACCCCGACGCTGGTCGTGCCGGGCCTGAGCGATTGGCCCGCCGATGCGGCGGCGGCCTGTTCCCCTTATACGATCCGGACGGACGAGACGCTCGATGCCATCGCGCCGCGTTTCGGTCCCTTCGATCTCGGCCAGCCGGTGCTGACGCCGCTCGCGCTCGCGACGCTCAATGCCACTATGCCGGCGACTGTCGCGGGTGGGCAGACCGTGACTGTCGGGGGCAGCAGCGTTCAGACGATCGCGGGTGACAGCTTCCAATCGGTGTGCGACCGGTTCGATCCGCCGGTGACACTGGATGCGCTGGTCGCTGCGATCGGCGGGACCCCTGGCTTGCTCGCTCCGGGCGGGTTGCTGGTGTGCCCGCCGGGGCGGCTGGGACAGGC
Source organism: uncultured Sphingomonas sp. (assembly GCA_966211615.1). Lineage (GTDB taxonomy): Bacteria > Pseudomonadota > Alphaproteobacteria > Sphingomonadales > Sphingomonadaceae > Sphingomonas. The sequence continues at coordinate 15,655 of CBIHNZ010000058.1, read as the reverse complement.
GTCGCAGGGCCAGCCGGGCGTCCTGCCGGCAGAGGCGGGCGCGCGCTTCGGGCTCGATCCGGCAAGCCTGCTCGGTGCAAATGCCGGAACGCCAGGCGTGATCGTCGCGGGCGTGACGCTGCGCGCCTCGACCGTCACCACCGCCACCCAGACGACCGCCGCCGAGGACAGCATCACCGCGATCCTTGACCGGTTTGCGCGCGCGAGCGTGACGACCAGCATCGACGATCTGATCCTCGCCAATCCGGAGACCGGCTTTCTGCGCGCCGGCGCCGCGATAGTCCTGCCGCCCTCGGATGCACTGCTCGAGGCACCGATCGCGATCGCCGGTCAAGGCGGGGATCTGACCTGGCGCTGGCCGGGCGCGGTCTTCCCGATCCATAGCTGGTTGCAGCTGGAACGTGCCTATGCACTTGCCGATGACGAGCTTGCAGGTACCGAAGAGAATCCCTCGGGTGTTGTGCGCGCGCGCACTGCCGTCGCAGCTGCTCGGCAGGGCATGTCCACCGACCAGCCCGACGGTGGTGCGACCACGCTGGTCGGCTTTGCCGAGCAGCTCCAGACGGCAATCCCGGCGCTGCGCGTCGCGACCGGCAAGACGCTAGCCGAGGAGACGGCGGGTGCGAGCGGTACCGACGTCTGGGCCGTCGACTTTTCGGCCAGCGGGATTGCCTCGGTCACGGTCACGCCGCCCCTCGCCTCGGTCGCCGGTACGACGGGACCTCAGCCACGCAGCTTCGCACTGCGGCCCTTGTCGACCGTGCTTGTCGCCCGCCAGAATGTCGACATCGCGTTGCTCGATCCTGCCACGGGTCTGCTGACGGGATCGAAAACCGCGAACTATCAGGGGATCGATCTCGAAGTTTGGGCGCGCAGCTTCCTGACCGACATCGAGCACGTGCTTTCGGCGACCTATGTGACGGGCGCCTATTCGGTGCGCAGTTCTGCGCTCGAGACAATTATCGCCGCCAAACAGACGCTGGCGGGGGCGGTCGCGCGCGGGCTCGACTATGTGCTGGTGGGCGGAGAGGGTGACGATCCGACGGACGCCAACCGCGCTTCAGCGATCGAGACGTTGCGCCAGGCGCTGCTGGTATCGCTGGCGCAGGGATATCGCACCGCGGCGGTAATCCAGTATGCGACGAGCGCGTCGACATCCTTCGACAAGCCGGTAGCGCGGCTGTCGGGCGTTCCGGTCGCGACGCTGTCGAGCGCCGATCCGAAGCTCAAGGCGGCGACGCTCAGCAACGGAAAGATCGCGTTGAAGACGGGGGCGTCGCGGGTCGATGTACTGGTATCGATACCCGATGTGGATGCGCACAGCGCACTGGCCATGCAGCTCGACTATCAGATCGTTGAGCTCGAGTTCAACATCGCCGACGAGGTCGATGGCTATCAGCGCTCCGACTGGCTGACCTTCGTCACGCCGATCGGATCCGGATCGCCGCCGGCGCTCAACTTCACGCTCGGGTCACCGACCACGCCGCTGCCGCTGCGCGCCTATCCGCAGATGCCGACTCTGCTCGATCATCGTGCGGTCCAGGCGGCGGAGCCCGCTACCGTCGCAGAGGCGGTGCTGTGGAGCTATGAGTTCACCGTGCGTCACCAGTCAGCGGAGCAGGACCAGATCGAAATCGCGCTGCTGTTCAACTCACCGCCGCAACAGTTGCGCGCGCGCCAGCTCACCGAGGACGATCTGTTCGGCCAGCTTGCGCAGTACGGCGAGAACGCCGCCTCGATGCTCGACATCCTCGCCGAATTGCCGCGCTGGCGATCGGCGAGCGACGCGACGGTGCTCGCCAACACGCTGTCGAGCTTCGCCACCTGTGCTGCGGGCGTGGCGGGGGCCTGGGACAGGCATTGGCAGCCGCCGACGGACGTGCAGCCAACCCAGGTGAAGCGCGTCTCGGCGAGCGGCCCGGCACCCGAGACCTATGGTTTCACCGCCAACCTGACTGCTGACGCCACGGCGACCTGGTATCAATGCCTGACCTTGATCCGGACTGAAAAGCCCGAGGATGGGCAGGTGGGCTGGCCGACGATCGTCTGCTTCACCCCCGATGGCGTGCCACACCCGCTCACGCCGGCGCCGGCCTCCGAGTGCGGGATCGACGAGGACGTGGACGCACAATGCTATCTTTTCCCTACCGAGGACCCGTTGCGTGTACCGGCCTTCGAGCTGCTCAGCTTTGACTTCGCCTTCGCCGGGCTGCCGATCGCGTCCTATCAGAATGCGACGGCCAAGGTCTCGGTGGTGCGCAATGCCCGGCTGCTCGGGCCAACCGGCGCGGCGACGCAACCCGACTTCATCTACCGCACTCCAATTGTAAGCTATCTTCAGCCCGTGGTGCCGTTCATCGACGTCGCCGCGGCCTTGCCGATCGCGACCTGGTCCTATGATCCCGCGACTTGTCCGCTGAACGCCATGTTCGCGACGATCTTCGACAACGACCCCGACGACCGCTCGATCGCATGTGGGATGCGCTACGGGTATCAACTGGCGCCGGGCAATCCCCCCGACGTGCCCGCGCTCGAGACCTATCTGCCGGTTCGCCAGACGCCCGCCCTTGTCTACGGCAGCCAGACGGTCGCCGACATCTGCGCCACTCTCCAGGAGTGGGATCGGAACAACGATCCCGTCAAGGTCGGCGGGCGATGGGCTTTCTGGATCGATCTGCATTCATCGGTCGACCCGACGCTGCAGCGACCCGTGCTGCGGTTGAAGCACGTCGTCTCCCCATTCGGTTGAGCGATATCGGAACCGCTTTCCAAAGCGGCCTTTCGTTTCATCTCAGCGCGCCCAGGTCAGTGTCCCACCGAGGCTGACTTGCAACCCATCGAGGTCTCAAGAACCCGAGATCGCGCGCCCATTTTGCACCACTTGCCTCCGGATTGCGAAAAAAAGGCTAGAATGGAGAGACCGCAGTTCAACAGGATCGGCTAGAAGGACGTTCGGATGTCGCAATTTGGGCAGGCGCGCCTGGTGGGCCTCGCGGATACGCCTGAGGCAGGGATAAAGACCTACCGCACCCAGGTCGCCGAAGGTATCCGCCGCGACACGCCGCTTGCACGGCTGCGGTATCTGGCCAAGGCCAACTACGCCTATAATTATATTTTCTGGCTGCGCACGCGTTCTAACGACCCGGCTTATGTGACATTGGGTGCCCGCATCGAGCGGTTCCTGAAGCAGCCTTTCGGACGTCGTAACCGGCAAACAGAACGCGCGCGCGCGTTCGAGCAGAGCGATTTCCATTTCGAACCGCAGGCGATTCCAGCAACATTGCTTCGCGCATTTGCGGATGAGCTCGAACACCAGCCTTCCTATCATGACCCCTATGTGACTGGCTTCCGCCACCAGGGTAGTCCGCGTGATAGCAAGCACCCGTTCTTGTACATGGATACGCAGCGCATCTTCGAGAGCGAAGCTTTCCTGGCGATCTGCGCCTCTCCGGCATTGGTGGAATTCTGTCGTGAGGTGCTGGGTCCGGCGGCGGCGATCAGCTGGGCCTGGGCATGGATCAGCCAGCCGGGAGCGGCGCCCTATCAGAACCAGAACTGGCACCGAGACAGCGCCGAGCCGTTCAATTTCATCCGCGTGTTCATTCCGCTCGGCGCGATCGAGAGCCGGGAAGATGGTCCGACCGAGCTGATCCCGGGCACCTCGGGGCTGCGCGAGTTCTACGAAGTACGCCGTTTCGGCGACCATGAGCTCGCACCGCTCACGCAGGCAAAGGGGGCAGGAGTGGTCCTGTCCGAGCCGGGCGATATCTACTTCGTCAATACCTTCGCCCTGCATCGCGGCACGCCGCCGCAGCGGCCGCGCGCCATGCTCACATTGCTCGTTTCGCTCTCGCCGTCGCATCGAACGCCATCGATCCGACGGTTGAAGCGCCGGTCGCTTCCCCCGCAGTTGCGCAAGGCGGTTGCCGCCAACAAGCGCTTCTTTCGCTACTTCGTCTGATGGGAGGCATGCATATGACGATCAAACTCGTCATCTGGGATCTCGACGACACCTTGTGGGCGGGCACGCTCTCCGACGGCGATACGGTGGTACTGTACGAGCGCCGCGCGGCAATAATCCGGACGCTCAACGCGCGCGGCGTGGTCTCGTCGATCTGCTCGAAGAATGATATCGAGACCGCAAAGGCAAGGCTCGTCGCGCTGGATCTGTGGGACGAGTTCGTCTTCCCGCATATCGCCTTCACGCCCAAGCCGCAGGCGATCGAGGCGATCATCGCCGACATGCAGCTGCGTGCGCAGAATGTCCTCTTCGTCGACGATAATCCGATCAACCTGCGCGAAGTCGCTTATTGCATCCCCGAAATTCAACTACTTGACGCGACCTCGGCCGATTGCGACGATCGCCTCCAGGCGCTGGTCGATGCGCATGAAGGCGTGCGCCGCGATCGCGTCGCCGAATATCGCATCCTTGAGCATAAAAAGGCCGACCGCGATACCGCCGGCGTCTCCAACGAGGATTTCCTGCGCGGGTGCGAGATCCGGGCCTGTGCGCCCTATCTGATGGACAATCTCGATTTCGCGGGGCGGATAGAGGAACTGATCAATCGATCGAACCAGCTCAACTACACCCAGTCGCGTGTCACCCGCGAGGCACTGGAGCGCGACATCATCGATGTGGTCGCGTTCGACAGTTGGTCGATCTTCGCATGGGACAAATACGGCCATTATGGGCTGGTCGGGTTCGTCATGGTCGACCGCAAGGCACCCGCTCTCGTCCACTTCACCTTCTCCTGCCGCGTGATGCATATGGGGATGGAAGAATATGCGCTCTCGAAGGTGCGCGAGAAATTCGCCGCGATCGACACCAGCGCATTCGACGGGCGTTTCAGCCGCATTTCGCCGGACTGGATCCGGGACTGCGCGTTCCACGATCCCGAGGTGCGTGCCGGACTGATCGCGTCGCATGTGCCCGATGTTTCCCAGCAGGCGTCGCTCCGGATCATGTTCGATTGCCAGTCCGGCGGGATCGCGCATTTCAGCGCGCGTCGCGCCGAAGTGGATTTCGACAATAATCCGCGGCTGTTCGGGCTCAAATCTTTCCGCGACGGCACTTTCGCGGAGCAGCATTATCCGCCTTATGTCGTCTACGGCGCCGGCATCGACTATTCTGATCCGCGCTGGGCCGGCGAGGCGTCGTTCCTGGAGATCGGGATGTATGCCTGGTGCGTCCAGAAGATGTGCGCGTTCCTGCGGGAGCGGGGCATCACCGCGCTGATCGTGCTGCCGCCCGACAACGCCGCGCCCGAGCAATATCGTCCGCATATGAACCACACGCGCGAGCGCACCCTGCGCTTCAACGCGATCTGGCGCGAAGCGGCCGCGGGATGCGCGCATGTGACCCTTCTCGACCTTTCGGACCTGGCCCGGCCCGAAGAGATGATCGACGTGAGCCATTACACCGCCGGGCTTCTCCAGAAGATCGCGAACCATGTCGATGACTGGTACGAAGCCGAGACATGCCCGCAACAAGCACGCCGCGCCGGATGACGAACGTACCCGATGCCGTCGCCGCCGTGCTCCGGGAGGCGGCGGCGGAGGCGGTGATGCCGCGCTTCCAGCATCTCGCCACCACCGAGATAGAAGAGAAATCTCCCGGCGACCTGGTCACCATCGCGGATCGCGAGGCCGAGGCGATCATTGCGCGCGGACTCACCGCGATCCGCCCGGACGCGCGCTTCATCGGCGAGGAGGCGTGCGCGCGCGATCCCTCGCTGCTGCGTGATCTGGATAGCGGCGCGGTTTGGATCGTCGACCCGATCGATGGCACCGGCAACTACGCCGCGGGGCGCCGTCCGTTCGCGCTGATGGCGGCGCTGGTCGAGAATGGCGAGACGGTCGCGTCTTGCATTCTCGACCCCGTTGACGATCGGCTTGCCGCGGCTGAGCGCGGCGCCGGGGCATGGCTGGACGGCGCGCGGATCGCACCTGGGACAGGATCGCCCGGATTGTCGGCGCTCAGGGGAATCATCAGCAGTTTCGCACGACCGCCCGAAGCCGAGCCGCGCGTGGCGGCATTGGCCGGGCGGGTGGCCGAGGCGGCACCGACCCGGCGCTGCGCGGGTGACGAATATCCGTTGGTCGCGACCGGCGCGCGGCATTTCGCGCTCTATTGGCGGACTCTGGTATGGGACCATGCGCCGGGCGTGCTGTTTCTCCAGGAGGCAGGCGGCGTCGCGGCGCGGCTTGGCGGCGCGCGCTATCGCCCGGCCGATCCGAGCGGCGCCATCCTTCTCGCCCGGACCCCCGAGATCTGGAACGAAGTAGCGGCGGCCCTGATCGCTTGAATTCAGCCCTTTGCGAGCCGGTCGAACGCCTGGAGCTGTGCGAGCAATGCCGGTATGTCCTTGAGCGGCACCATATTGGGACCGTCGCTCGGCGCAACGTCGGGGTTTTCGTGCGTTTCGATGAACACCGCCGCAACGCCCACCGCGACTGCCGCGCGTGCGAGCACGGGGACGAATTCGCGCTGACCGCCGGAGACTTCACCCTGGCCACCCGGCTGCTGCACCGAATGGGTCGCGTCGAATACCACCGGGAAGCCGGTCTCGGCCATGATCGGCAGCGAACGCATGTCGCTCACCAACGTGTTGTAGCCGAAGCTTGCACCCCGCTCGCACAGCATCACCCGCTCGTTGCCGCTGGCGACGAGCTTTGCGGCGACGTTCTTCATGTCCCACGGCGCGAGGAACTGCCCCTTCTTGACGTTGATCGCGCGCCCGGTTTCGGCAGCGGCGACCAGCAGATCGGTCTGGCGGCAGAGGAATGCGGGGATCTGGAGCACGTCGACCACTTCGGCGACCGGTGCGCACTGGCTCGCGTCATGGACGTCCGTGATCACAGGACAGCCGAACCGTTCACGTACTTCGGCGAACACGGCCAACGCCTTGTCGAGCCCGATCCCGCGCGGCGATCCGATCGATGTGCGGTTGCCCTTGTCGAACGACGATTTGTAGATGAGGCCCAGGCCGAGCCGGCCGCAGATCTCGCTGAGCGCCGCCGCCATTTCGAGCGCATGCTCGCGGCTCTCCATCGCACAGGGGCCGGCGATCAGCACGAACGGCTTGTCGTTGGCGATCTCGAGCGTGCCGACGGTAACGGTCTTCATGGTGCTAATCCTCAGAATGCGCCGCATTCGGCGAGGATTTCGCCGACGTCGCGCCCGCGCGCCGCGTACATGCGGATGCGGGCCTCGTTGCTCATCACGTCCCAGGCGGCGGCCTCGACCTCGTCCCACCGGGCACGCGGCACGACGATCACGCCGTCCTCGTCCGCGAATACGACATCGTCGTTGCACACCTGCACGCCGCCCATCGTGACGGGGCGGTTCATCGCGCGCAGCGTGCCCTCATATTTGATGTCGTTGCAGTGGCTGACGCGCGCATAGACCGGGAAGCCAAGCGCGCGAACATCGGCGGTGTCGCGCGTCGTGCCGTCGATTACCGCGCCAACCGCGCCCGAGCGGATCGCGAGATTGCCGTTGAGGTCACCGAAATAGGCGCGTTCGGGCACGTCGGTGGCGACCATGATCACGTCGCCGGGGCGCACGAAACGATAGGATTCGAGCGCGCCGTAAATGCCCTTCCATGCGTCTGGCGGATCGCCGGGGCCCAGCGCGCCCAGTTCGAGCGTCTTGGCGCGACCCAGCAACTTGCCGCCACTGGTGGCGCGCAGGCTCGGCGGAAGGATCGCGGTGATCCCCTTTTCCTTGCAAATATCGGCAAGCACTGTGGATGACAGGTGCGAGACCATCGCGCGGAAACGTGTCACCTCGGCTGCCCGCTGGCCGGCCGCGACGGTCTCGGCGATCGCCAGGTCCGAGCCGCGATTGATGTCGATCTGCTCGACCGGATCGAGATCGAACAGGATCGGCCGGGTGCCGTAGCGCCGCGTCGGGACTTCGCCCGATGCCGGACGGCGTACGATATAGAGGCTCATCGCCTCGATCACGGTCGCGGGCAGATCGACGCTGTTGGGAATGCGCCCGGTGCCATAAGCGGGCAGGTCTCCCTCCCAGCAATATTGCTTGGCGCGGGTTACTGCGACCAGACTGTCGGCCTGCGGATCCGCGAGCAACGCTTCGATCGCGCGCGAGATCGTCATGGCGGATACGAAGGGTGCCGTGCAAAGGATCTGGATCCAGATATCCGCATCGGGACGCTGGCTACATTCCCAGGCGAACATCTCGTGGCCGTCGGTGGCGTTACTGGCGAGCGCCACCGGCCGCGTGAGCCGTGAAATCGGCAGGTCCGTCGCCAGATCGGCCAGCGCATCGGATTCGGTGTCCAGGCACACTTCGCTGATCGCCGGGCAGTCGAGCGCCTGGCGCAGCTTGCGCTTGAACAGATAATCACCGTCGAGAATGGACAGGTTCTTGTCGCGAACCCGCTCGCTATGGCCCTTGGCGGGGACGAATGCGACGATCTTCATGTTCAACCCTGCATCAGATCATTGGCGTGGAGCATGCCCCGCAGCCGACCCGCGCCGTCGACCACCGGAAGGACGAGCCATTTCCCCGAACCGGTGCCCCGCATCAACAGGACGTCCCCGACGGTCGCCTCGACCTTTATGACATACGGACTGGCCTGCATGATCGCATCGGCTGTCGTGGCATAGACGTCGCAACGGGCCTGGATGTGCCGGCGCACGTCGCCATCGACGATCAGGCCGAGCAGCCGATCGTCCGTGTCGACCACACATGCGGCACCCATCCGTTTCGTCGACATCACCGAGAGCAGATCCGCCAGCGAAGCCGATGGCGCGACGGTCGGCAGATCATCGCCCTGGCGCATCAGGCTCGAGATCGGAATCATCTGGCGACCGAGCAGGCCCGCGGGATGGTGGCGCAGGAAATCCTGCCGCGTGAACCCGCGCGCGCGGCTGACGGCGACGGCCAGCGCGTCACCGATCGCGAGGTGCAGCGTGGTGCTTGAGGTGGGCGCCATTCCGATATGGTCCGCTTCATGCTGGACTTCGGCGGAAATGACGAAATCCATGGCGCGAGCCAGTGGCGAGTCCGTCCGCCCGATGATGCCCACCAGCGGGCAGGAGCGGGCCTTCAACAGCGGCAGGACCCGGACGATTTCGTCGGTGGCGCCGCTGTTCGACAGGATAACGACGACATTGCCCGACTGGACCGCACCGAGATCGCCATGCGCTGCCTCGGCGGCGTTGACGAAAAGCGCGGGCGTGCCGAGGCTGGAAAAGGTCGCTGCAAGCTTGGCGGCAATATGACCGGACTTGCCCACGCCGAGCAGGACGATCGGACGCTTCTGGCGCGCGATCAAGGCGACGACGTCGGACACGCAGTCCGTGGGCATCCGCAGGAAATGCGACAGGGCATCGCGCTCGGCGGCGATCACGTCGCGGAACCAGGCGCTGGCGAAGTCGGGCGCGGCCGAAGCGATGGCGGTCAGCGCGTTCACTGGAATTGCTCCGGCGCTGCGCAGCGATAGCGTGCGAAGCCGCTCTCCCAGCGTGAGGGATCGACAGGTCGATCGATCCGGGCCACCAGGTTGGCTGGCGTCAGCTCTGGATCCTTCGGGTCGAATATGTTGTTCGCGATGTGAAATGCGAACCAGCGCCGGGCGTCCTCCTGCGCGGCCGCGGCGGCCTCTCCTCCCGCCACGGCGGGCAGGAAGCTGTCGAAATCCGAATAGGAATTGAGCCATCCGCCGGTCTTGAACCGAGAGCGCCGCAGCATCGGCGTGCCGAAGAAGCCAGCCATCGAATAGACTTTGGAATCACCGACGACCATGCCCTGAGCATCCCGTGCCAACAGCATCGTCGTGTTTTCGCCCTGCGGCGTCGTACCCGGAAGCAGCCGCATCCGCGATCCATGCGATGCGATCTCCGCCTCGAGCGCGCTGTTGTCGACGTGCAATTCGTTCAGCGGATGATTGGTCACGGCCAGGAAGAACGAATCGTCGATGCTTGCGGCCAGCTCCGCGACCAGGCGACGGTTCGGCGTCGCCCCGACTCGATGCATCGGGAAGAAGTTTTCCGCATGCTCATATTCAAGCGGGAGCGCCAAGACCGGGCGATCTGCCGGTATGTCTGCCCAGGCGCGAAAGGCCTTGCGCATCTGCCTCGAAGGTTGGGCGAGGGGGCGCAACCGGTTCCATGCGGGCGCGATGAAGCGATCAAGCTCGGCATGTTCGTCGTGCCCAAGCTCGGGCATGCAGCCATGGTCGAAGGGCTGTTCCTGCAGCACCACCCAATCGTTGGGAATTGCGAGCGGCGAGGCTCCGCTTTCCATCAGATATCGCACCGCGCCGGGAAATCCGCGTACCGTCTCGCAATCCGCCGACCTGCAGAGCACATAGTCCGGCGCCAGCGACTTGACGAAATCGATGATGCCGGCCCGTTCCGTCGGCACGGTCCGCATTGTGGGATGACTCTCGCCGTCGAAAATGTGCCAGCGCAATTGCGGCAGGTCCGCGCACGCGACGAGTTCGCCGCGCCCGATGCCGGTCCCGCTCCAGGGGACCGGTGCAAGTATATGGATCTCGGCCGCTTCGACAAGGCGACGGATGAGCGGCTCAATGATCGAATCGAACCACCAAGGCGTAACCACCGGCAGGTAGAAAAGGATTTTCACGCTGCGTTCCAGTGCCGGGATTCGATTCCTGCGGGCGGCCGGCGATCGACCATATCGCCACCTGAAATCGCCGCTGCCGTCGGTTGTGGATCCGTTGATCGAGACATTGTCATACCCATCGTTATAGACAGGTGCCGAGTTGGGCGCGGCTCAGATAGGAAAAAATTGCCTATCGGTTTGGGCGGCCGACAGGCACCAGGTACGCCGCTTGCTCCGGGCGTCTGGTGGGACGATCGCTCGCTGACATCCCGTTTCTCGAAACGAATTTCCTGCCATTTTGTAGGATATTTGTAGGAAAAGCTTGAATAGTTCTCTGTTTGTTCCGTGGCGATGCGGATCGAACGAGGAGAATGAAAATGTCAGTTGAGAAGTTCGTGCTTCCGTCAAACCAGGTCGACAACGACCTATCGGTTCTGGGACGGATCGCCGCCGCGTTCGCGCCGCATGCGAGTGACCCCGTAGCGCTCGCCGTGGTCGTAGACCCTGGCCACCTCGTCGTTGCAGGAAACTTGATCGAGACTCCGGTCCAGCTCGCCGACGATTTTGTGGCGCCAACCAGCGAGCCACGTATTGATCGTATCGTCGTCGACGCAACGGGCGCGGCTGTCGTCGTGACCGGTACCGAAGCGAGCGACCCCACCCCGCCGGCTATTCCCGTCGGGACCGTTCCGATCGCCCAGGTCCGGCTTGAGACCGATAGTGTCGTCATAACCAACGACATGATCGTCGATGAGCGTGACTTTTCCGGCCTCGCCCAGGCGCGAGGGACCATCATCACCGTGCAGCGATTCACCAGCAGCGGCACCTACACACCGACCCCGGGCACGACGGGCGTCATCGTCGAGCTCGTCGGTGGCGGAGGGAGCGGCGGATCCTGCGCTGCCCCGGGCGCAAGCCAAGGTGCCACGGCCAGCGGCGGCAGCTCCGGCGCATTTGCACGCACAAGATTGACGAGCGGCTTCGCCGGCGTCGCCGTTACCGTCGGTAGCGGCGGTGCGGCTCCGGCTGCCGGTGCGAATCCCGGGAATTCCGGCACCGCGTCCAAATTCGGGAGTCTGATCACCGCTGATGCTGGCATCGGCGGCGCGGCTGGCGTCGCTTTTGCGGCGCCGGTCATTGCAGGGGGAGCCTCTGCGGCTCCCGCACCCACCGGCGCAAATCTGGTCGCGGCGTCGGGTTGTCCGGGCGGGCACGGATATGCACTGTCGCAGTTCGTCGTGGTCGGCGGGAATGGAGGAAACTCTTTCTATGGCGGCGGTGGGAATGGCGGCGGCAATACGGTCGGCTTTGCCTCGCAATCGCCAGGCGGCGGCGGTGGTGGCGCGAGCTCGATCGGCGGCGCACCGGCTCGGCAAGGCGGTGCCGGCGCGCCGGGGATGGTGACGATCTACGAGTTCAGCTGAGCCCGGCTGCCTGACAATCACATATTGAAGAGGAGGGCGACGGTCCGTCGCCCTCCTTTTCCAGGATCCTGCTCGGCGCTCAAACCGCGCCAGCCGTCTATAATGCCTGTTAAACGTGATTTTGAGGTTCGAACATGACCGCGCACCTGGAGCTGCCGGCGAACGCTGAAACGCAGGCGTTGACGCTGGATTATGACAGCATCATCGATATCCTCGTCCAGGACTTGTCGAACGGGCTCGATCACCCCGAATTGTGGCCTGTCTTTCCCCGGTTCCTCGATCATTTTCCGGATCTCGCCATACCCGTGGCGATCCGCCTCAACGCGGCGCGCGAGCCTGTGGCGGAAGCGGCGCTCACGACGATCCTTGCGCTTTGCTACGGCGCGATGGGTAAAGCGGAGGCGGGTGTTCGGGAGATCGACAAACTGTCCGCCGTTCCTTCGAACCAGCTTCTGACTGGGGCTCGGGGACACCTTCTCTCGATGGTGGCGGCCAGCGACGTTGCCGGGCCCGATTATGACCTATGCTGGTCGCCGGCCGTCGAAGCCATTCTGAAGCGCGAGAAGATCTATCTGGCCCATGAATGGCTGGTGGAAGGTGTGTTCGCGCCAGGCGCGATGGTGCGGATCCCGGGCGCGTGGCGGCCCGAGCGTTTTGCATCCATGCCGAGGGGCGGGTTCGCGAATTTTGGGGCCTTCACCTATTGCCAGTCGCCAGGGCTGATCTTGCCGCTGGAAGCAGGCCGCTATTGCTCGATCGCCTTGGGGACACGGGTGATGGGGCCGGCGCACCCCTCGGACTGGGTATCGAGCCATTTCTGGCCCTGGCGCTGGCACATGAACGACCTCGCCAAAAGGGAGTTCGGCCGTGAGGTGCCGATCCGGCATTTTCAGACCGACCTCGGCGTGGCGAGGATCGGCAACGACGTGTGGATCGGTCAGGACGTGCTTGTCAAGGGCGGCATCACGATAGGCGACGGCGCGATCATCGCGGCCGGGTCTGTCGTCAGCAAGGACGTGCCGCCCTACGCGATCGTCGGCGGGGTTCCCGCCCGGATCATTCGGATGCGCTTCGACGACGCGACCATCGAGCGGCTGCTCGCAAGCCGCTGGTGGGACTATAATTATGTAGACTTCGCTTCACTCGATCCAACCGACCCGAACCGCTTCCTGGACGGCCTTGAGCCGATGATCGCCTCTGGCGCGATCCAGACTTTCGATCCCGGACGAGTCTCGGTCGCGGCGTTGCTCAGGGCGGAACTCGGATGAAGCAGCGCTCGGAGCGGGCTCGACGCGATGTCTGACCGCACGAGTCCGCACCTGATGAACGACGGGCCGCTTTCCGCTTTATGGGGTTCTATCCGCAGCCTTTAGGATAAAATCCGCAATGCTTCGGGTCACCCCATGCAGGCGGCTTACACGTCCAGGTTGGCGACGCTCAGCGCATTCTCCTGGATGAACTCGCGCCGCGGTTCGACCACGTCGCCCATCAGCTGGGTGAAGATCGCGTCGGCGACATCCGCCTGGTCGACCTGGACCACCAGCATCGAGCGGTTCTGCGGATCGAGCGTGGTTTCCCAGAGCTGCTCGGCGTTCATCTCGCCCAGGCCCTTGTAGCGCTGGATCGCCAGGCCCTTGCGCCCGAACGCGAGGATCGCGTCGAGCAGCTGGCTGGGGCGCGACACCAGGGCTTCGCCCTTGGCCACCACGACCGGCTCGTCGGCGTCCTCGGTGGCGGCTGCCGCCGCTGCCGCCTCGGCCTCCGCCGCCGCGCTCGTCCGCGACGAGATCAGCTTGGAGGGCAGGAGGTAGCTCGGCGCCTGCTCGATCGCGAGCGCATGGAGCTTGCGCGCCTCGGCCGAGACGAGGAAGTTCGCCTCGACGATGTGGTGATCGGTCACGCCGCGCCAGCGGCGCTCGAAATGATAGCCGCCATCGTCGGTGACCCGGGCCGACCAGCGTGCCTCGGTGTCGGCCGCGTCAAGCCGCGTCACCACGGTGGTCAGGCTCTGCGCGCGCTGGTCGCGCGATGCATTGGGATCGAGCCCGCCGCCCAGTGCCAGCACTTCGATGATATCGGCGCTGTAGCGGCGCGGGACGTAGCGCATCAGCGTGCGCATGCGGCGCGCATGCTCGACCAGCTCGCGCAGGTCCTCGCCCATGCGCTGGCCGCCGGCGCCTTCCAGCACCGTGCCGCCGACGCCGGCATCGACCAGATACTGGTCGAGCGCATTGTCGTCCTTCAGATACACCTCGGAACGGCCCTTGGTCGCCTTATAGAGCGGCGGCTGGGCGATATAGAGGTGCCCGTTGGCGATGATCTCGGGCATCTGGCGATAGAAGAAGGTCAGCAGCAGCGTGCGGATATGCGCGCCGTCGACGTCTGCGTCGGTCATGATGACGATCTTGTGGTAGCGGAGCTTCTCGACGTTGAAGTCGTCGCGGCCGATGCCGGTGCCCATGGCCTGGATCAGCGTGCCGATCTCGCGGCTGCCCAGCATCCGGTCGAAGCGCGCGCGCTCGACGTTGAGGATCTTGCCGCGCAGCGGAAGGATCGCCTGGAAATGGCGGTCGCGACCCTGCTTGGCGGATCCGCCCGCCGAATCACCCTCGACCAGGAACAGCTCGGACTTGGCGGGGTCGCGCTCCTGGCAGTCGGCGAGCTTGCCGGGGAGCGAGGCGATGTCCATCACGCCCTTGCGCCGGGTCAGCTCGCGCGCCTTCTTGGCGGCTTCGCGCGCAGCGGCGGCGTCGATCACCTTCTGGATGATCTGGCGCGCGACGGCGGGGTTTTCCTCGAGCCATTCGGCCAGCTTGTCGGCCATCAGCGATTCGAGCGGCTGGCGCACTTCGGACGAGACCAGCTTGTCCTTGGTCTGCGAGCTGAACTTGGGATCGGGCAGCTTGACCGAGACGATCGCGGTGAGCCCCTCGCGCCTGTCGTCGCCGGTGAGGCTGACCTTCTCCTTCTTCAGCGCGCCCGACTTGTCGGCATAGTTGTTGAGCGTGCGGGTCAGCGCCGCGCGGAAAGCCGCGAGGTGCGTGCCGCCGTCGCGCTGCGGGATGTTGTTGGTGAAGCAGAGGACGTTCTCGTAATAGGAGTCGTTCCACTCCAGCGCGACGTCGATCGTCACATCGTCGCGCGTGCCCGAGATCGCCACCGGATCGGGCATCAGCGGCACCTTGTTGCGATCGAGATACTTCACGAACGCGGCGATGCCGCCTTCATAGAACAGCTCGATCTCCTTCACTTCCTCGTGCCGCGCGTCGCGCAGGAACAGGCGCACTCCCGAGTTGAGGAAGGCGAGCTCGCGATAGCGGTGCTCGAGCTTCTCGAAGTCGTATTCGGTGATCTTGAAGGTGGCTGGCGAGGCGAGGAAGGTCACGCACGTGCCCTTCTTGCCGTTCGCCGGGCCGACGACCTTGAGCGGGGCGACGGCGTCGCCGTGCGCGAAGCGCATGTAATGCTCCTCGTCGTCGCGCCAGATGGTGAGATCGAGCCATTCCGAGAGGGCGTTGACCACGGAAACGCCGACGCCGTGGAGGCCGCCCGAAACCTTGTAGGCATTGTCGTCGCTGGTGTTCTCGAACTTACCGCCGGCGTGGAGCTGGGTCATGATGACCTCGGCCGCCGA
>CBIHNZ010000057.1:0-23130 GCA_966211615.1 uncultured Sphingomonas sp. | reverse complement strand
ACCATGACAACCCCGGACTCCAGTTATGACTGGAGGAGAAACGGGGAGCACGTCACTCTCGCAAAGATACCGGCATGAGCTTGTCGTTTTGTCCATTCTTGCGGCGTAGCGAAAAGATATTGGAGCCGTGAAAATGTTCGCTTTTCTGACCCGCAAGAAGGCCGTGGGCGTCGCTGCCGGTGACGAGGAGGCTGTCCGGGACGTCTCGGCAAACGCGCGCCGCAAGCGCCTGTTCGCCC
Organism: uncultured Sphingomonas sp.; assembly: GCA_966211615.1. Lineage (GTDB taxonomy): Bacteria > Pseudomonadota > Alphaproteobacteria > Sphingomonadales > Sphingomonadaceae > Sphingomonas. The sequence goes on along the minus strand of CBIHNZ010000057.1, from coordinate 22,891 downwards.
GCACGGTCATGGCCCCAGACGTTGTAACGGCCGCCGAGCGCCAGCAAGCAATCCGCGAGACCTTCGGATCGAAACCGCCAGGCGCGTGATCATCGCGGCGCGCGCCTCCGCTCGCCGCCTTGCGAAAGACTCCGCATAACCCCACATCAATCATGCTGGCGCTCGCGCTTCCCGAGTGCCACTTCGCAATGGCAGCGCTGGCTCCGGTTGTGAAAACGACGCCTTCGTCGTGGCCCAGCAATCGAAACGGCCCCACCCCATGCCAGCCAAAGACCTCAGATTCTCGCGTGCTGCGCGGGAGAGCATCGTTCGCGGGATCGACATCCTTGCCGACGCAGTCAAAGTCACGCTCGGCCCCAAAGGGCGCAATGTCCTGCTCGACAAGAGCTATGGCGCGCCTCGGATCACCAAGGACGGCGTCACGGTCGCGAAGGAGATCGCGCTTCGGGACAAATTCGAGAATCTCGGCGCACAACTGCTCCGCGCCGTCGCCTCGAAGACGCACGATCACGCCGGTGACGGCACCACCACGGCGACCGTGCTCGCCCAGGCTATCGTCCGGGAGGGGATGAAGTCGGTCTCCGCGGGCGTCAGTCCGATCGATCTCAAGCGGGGCATCGACCTTGCGGTCCTGGCCGTCGTGGATGCGCTGAAGGTGCGATCGCGGCCGGTGTCGAGCAACGACGAGATCGCGCAGGTCGGTATCGTCTCCGCAAATGGCGACGAGGAGATCGGCAACATGATCGCGGCGGCAATGGCCAAGGTCGGCAAGGAGGGCGTGATCTCGGTCGAGGATGCGCGCGGCATGGAATTCGAGCTCGAGATCGTCGATGGCATGCAGTTCGACCGCGGTTATCTCTCACCCTACTTCATCACCGACCAGGCGAAGATGATCGTCGAGCTTCAGGATCCCTACATCCTGATCCATGAGCAGAAACTGTCCGAGCTCCAGGCGCTGCTACCGCTGCTGGAAGCGGTGGCGCAAGCGGGCAGGCCATTGCTGATCGTCGCGGAGGACGTCGAGGGTGCGGCGCTCGCGACCTTGGTGGTCAATCAGCTGCGTGGCGGACTCAAGGTCGCGGTAGTCAAGGCGCCGGGCTTCGGGGACCGCCGCAGAGCCATGCTGGAGGACATGGCGATCCTGACCGGCGGCACGGTGGTTTCGTCCGATCTCGGCATGACACTTGAAAATGTCACGCTCGACAGCCTTGGCACCGCGCGGCGCGTGACGATCGACAGAAACGATACCACCATCATCGATGGCGCGGGCGATGCCGAGGCGATCGCAAGCCGGGTAGACGCGATCAAGCAGCAGCTCGAGCTCGCGGGCAGCGACTATGATCAGGAAAAGCTCCAGGAACGGCTCGCCAAGCTCGCGGGCGGGGTCGCCATCATCCGCGTCGGCGCCGCGAGCGAAGTCGAGATGATCGAGCGCAAGGACCGCGTCGACGATGCGCTCCATGCCACGCGGGCTGCCGTCGAGGAGGGCGTGGTCCCTGGCGGCGGCACTGCGCTGCTCTATGCGTCGCGCATGCTCGATGGCCTGACCGGTGCCAGCGACGACCAGACGCGGGGAATTGATATCGTCCGCCAGGCGCTGTCCGCGCCGCTGCGCCAGATCGTCGAGAATGCCGGGCACGACGGAGGCGTCGTGGTCGGCCGGCTGCTCGACGGAAACGACGCGGATATGGGGTTCAACGCCCAGACCGAAGTCTATGAGAATCTGGTCGCGGCGGGCGTGATCGATCCCACTTTGGTGGTCCGGGCGGCGCTTCAGGACGCCGCATCCGTGGCCGGCCTGGTGCTCACCACGGAAGTCGCGATCGTCGATTTTTCGGACGACTCGCCGGCCTCGCCGAATATGGCGCCTGCAGGCGGCTTTTGACCTACACCTTATCGGAGAAAAGACGGGCCTGGCGGTCCGCTCGATCCTATCGCGTCCTCCGGACCAGTTCTCTCCTTGCGAGGAGGCCAGAGCTTTGTCCGACCCCCGCTTGGGCAAGCGGCGGCGCAGATTGCCGGGTGTTTCGATTGGCGGTATGGTAGGAGAATATATCGTGCGCCCGTTGAGCGATGCGCGCGTGAGAGCCTGACGCTCCCGCTCAAAGGAGCATTTTTTATGGACATCAACTACCTACTTCGCCGCGAGCAGGAGTCCCTGTCAAAGGCCACGCTCTCGCCGTCGCGGTCGGCACGTGCGGCGCATCGCGCCTTCGCATTCGAATATGGGAAGCTCCTCGTGAAAAGCAGTTACCCCCACAACCGCTTTCAAACGGATCCCGAAAGAGCTCTCGTCCGGGAACAGCGCCAGCGTCGCGAAGTGGCGCTCAACAGGTGGGAAGGCGAAGGCGGGTCCTTGGCGCCCGCCTAGGTTCGCTATCCGCCACCGGAAGTTGTGGTACGCGGCGTAGCAATCGGCGTCGGCAACACCATATCACTGCTATCGCGGTCATGCCTCGAGCGCCGCTGCGACTGAGAGATACATTGCGCTCCCGCTCGTTGGCGGAGACCGGATGTGAAGCGCATATCTCACCTAGCGGCTCATGATGAGCATGTTCAAACACGCCAGGAAGTCAGCACCCCTGCCGTCGGCAAAGACGCTGACGCGATGGAGGTCGCTTTGGGCGACATGACGCGCTCTCTTTCTGATGATGTTGACACGGGGTGTCCGGGATCTCACGAGCATAGGTTCGAACACCGCTCTCGTATCCTGCGTCAATTCGACGCCGAGCTGGCATTCATACGTGCTGGGGAGCCCGGCGGCACGAACTGACGCTCCAGCGCGCGGCGCCTAACCGAACGTCCGCTCTCGGGCGGTTGGTCAGCCTCGTCGAACGGCCAGAATTAGGGCGCAAAGCCGCTAACCAGCCGAGTTCGCGAGCTAACCCGTTATACCTTTTGCATCTTAGGAAAAATTCTTCAGCTGAGGCCAAAGCTCGATAAGCGGTGGCTTCACGTCCTCGCAAAGTGCGATCACCTTGCCGTTCTCGTAGGCCATCGCGTAGCGCGACGACGTCGTGCCGAGCAGGGTTACTTTGCGGCAAAAGGGGATCATCTCGGACAGATCGTCCTGGACCGATAGCACATTTGTTGGATGCTGCCCGCGCAGCCCCCACAGGAAGTATTGGTTGTGACCACTGAGCGCGGAGGGGAGGCCCTTGCCATAGAGGTCGAGAGCCGCAGCCTCCCCGTAATTGTCGACCTTGATGGCTGTGGCCGAGCGCTTGGACAGGGGAATACGGCTCCATGCCACCTCAACCTGGCGAGCGAAATCATGCCAACCTAGCTGATCGGCGAATTGCTGCGGCAAGGTAGTGCCCTTGAAACTCCGCTCCTGCTGCTGAGGTGCGATGCCGATGCGGTGGATATAGGCTTCGAGGACGGGCGGAGAGAGGATCGGCAACGCCAATGGCGCTGCGAGCGCAGAGAACGCCACCGCCGCCGTCACGCCGGTGCCCGCTACCACCTTCCCAATTATGTTGCGCACCAGCGGTTCGACCGCCACGGCGCCGATAGTGAAGAGCATCGGATAGAGCGGCGCCAGATAATAGTCCTTGCCATGTCCCAAGCGGACGATGACCACGACCACCACGGCCCCGATCACCAAGAAGCGCAAATCCTTGAGCGGCCTAAAGCTGAATGGCGCGAGAAGACCCGCGATCCATAACGGCGCGAAGGCCGGATTCATCACGAAGATCTGATTGCTGAGGAACGGCAGGAACGCGACGTCGGCGTTCTTGGTCTTTGCGGCCGCGCCGAGTTCGAGGAACGGGAAGCCGTGGGCTAACTGCCAGACGAACGATGGGGCAGCGATCGCAGCGGCCAGCGCCGCGCCTATCCAGAAGGCGGGGCGCGCCAACAGCCGACGTTCGGGCGTCAGGATCAGGCCGACAGTCACTCCGATCATCCAGAATACCATCGCGTATTTTATCTGCAGGGCGACCCCGGCGACCAGCCCGGCAAATAGCAGCGCGCGATCGTTTTCCTCACGGCATGCCTTAACCATCAGATAGGCGACAGCAGTCCAGGCGAGCGGATCGAACGCCGACGTGTTCAGCGTCGCAACCAGGCCCATCAGCATCGGCGCGATGGCACAAGCAAGCGCGGCGAGACTGATAGCGACCCTGCCGCCACCGAGCATGCGGACGAAGCGCACAGCCAGCCACACCAACGCGCCAGCCGCGACGGCGACGGGCAATCGCAATCCCCAGGCACCGAACCCTAAATTGTAGAGTGCCGCCGCCATCAGCGGCACGCCCGGCGGCTGATCAACATAACCGAAAGCCGGATGCTGCCCGCAAACGATGAAATAGAGTTCATCGCGAAACAGATCGTAGCGCCCGCCCAGCACGAGGTGGAAGGCAAGGACGATCAGTGCGGGGACAAGAGCAGCAGCGTCGAATCGGCGCCAGAAGTTCGCCGTCTCTTCTGCTGATTGCTGCACCTTGGTTCCCTCTATCAGGCGCCCCGACCCGTATTATGAGTATAATTCGCCCGTCAAGTTCGCGACTGACTCAGATTTCGCTGGCGTCGCTACGGCCTCGGGTGAGTTTCGAGCCAATCGGTTCAAGGGCAGCTTTCGGGATCACGCCCGCCCCGGTTGAATGGCCGCGGTTGGTGCGCAAAGCCGTCGTGGTCTACACAGTCGTCGTCAGCCCGACCGGCGAAAATTCAGCGTCCTTGACGAACCATATCGTTTCACAAATCATACGTATCGATGAAGAGGCGGCGTGCGCGTTTTGATGAGTCGGTAGAGGACGCCTTTCGCAACCGGCATCGCGCCATCGCCGGCGCGGTTCGCGGCGTCGATCCGCAGGACCGTGACGATGTCGAGCAGGATGCGTGGATCAAGACACTCGAGGCGTCGCGCGACCGCGTAATCCGCTCACCCCTCGCCTATTTCCGTCAGGCGGCGCGAACCGCGCTGATCGACCGCTTTCGGCGGCGGGCGGTACGTGCCGACCTTGAGATCGAGGTTTCTGACCAACACCTCCGGATAGCTGTCGATGGGGGCCCCGATCCCGAGCGCAACGTCATAGCGTCGGACCGGTTGCGACGTGCGATGGCGGCCATCGAACGCCTGCCGACTCGGCGCAGGGAGGTGTTTCTGCTCGCACGCGTCGACGGGCTCAGCTACCCGCAGATCGCGAAGCGGCTGGGTATCAGTCCACGCACGGTGGAGCACCACATCCACGCCGCAATGACGCAGATTTCCCGCGAACTGGACGAGGGCGATCAGGCGGGGCAATAGGGGCTCTGGCCCTCCGATGCGTCTGTGAGGCGAGGAGTCATCCGGCGGGATGAAGATTGAGGAGAATATCCGGGACGAAGCCGCGCGCTGGTTCGCGGCGTCCAAGCGTGGGCCGATGTCGCTGGAAGAGCGGCGCGCATTCGATAGCTGGCGCGCCAATCCCGTCCACCAGGCGGCGCTTAATCGCATGCACGAAACCTGGGGCGAACTTGCCGGACTGCAACGCGCCGAGGCTGCGACCGAGGATGTGGGGCATGGTTTTCGCTACAAGGCTGCGGTCGCCGCAGCGGTACTGGTGGCGGGTATCGGAGGCTTGTATCTGACCTTCGCGGCGCCAGGGCAGAATAGCAGCCGCATCGAAACCGCGATCGGCGAGCAGCGCTCGGCGACGCTGGCCGATGGTTCGGTGATCAACGTCAACGTCGCCACCAAGCTGAGCTACAATCTGGGCGCGCGCGACCGCGTGATCGACATGGGCGCCGGGGAAGCCGCTTTCTTCGTCCATCACGACAGCAGCAAGCCGTTCTTCGTCCGGACAGGTGCGTATGAGGTGCGCGCTGTCGGTACGGCATTCAACGTCCGCAATCGGGGAGGCATGCTCGACGTGGCTGTGCTGCAAGGAACGGTGTCGGTGACGGCGATCGGAGGCGCGCATCCCGGGCGGCAGATCGCAATGCTTTCGGCAGGCCGGCGTATCGCGCTCGGCAGCCCGGATGCCGTGTCACCCGAGCGGGTCAAGCTCGATAGCGTGGATCCGCGAAGCATCGCGGAGTGGCGCGCCCGCACCTTGGACTATGAGGATGTGCCGATCTCGCGCGTGGTAGAAGACCTCAACGCCTTCTTCCCGCGCCCGCTGATCGCGGATCCCGCGCTGGCCAGCAGCCATATCACCATCCGGCTGCGCGTGGACGATCGCGAGCGCGCCTTGCAGACGTTGACCGGACTGCTCGATCTGCATCTCGATCGCGAACACGATCGCGACGTGCTCACGAGCAAGCGCTGAACCTCGGCGCATCGATAAAGTCTTCTTTTCGACCCGCGATCGCCAGCGAACATACCGCCATGCAAAATATTTTCGCGAGCCCTAGGTAGGCGGCGCGAATGCCGCGTCCTCTCTCTTGATCGTAAAAACGAAAGGGGCGTGGGGTATGGCGAAATTAGGTTTCCGGGCGGATTTTTCGCGATGGGCGTTGGCCATCAGTCTTGGCATAGGCGCGTTGCCAGTCTCCTCGCCGGCAGCCTGGGCTCAGGAAGCAACATATAGCTTCGACGTGCGCGCGCAGCCCCTCTCGGCCGCATTGCTCGACCTGGGACGCCAGGCGCGCATCTCGATAGCGGCTTCGCGAGACATCATGCTGGGCCGGACATCCAAGGCGATGCGGGGCACGATGACTACGCGCGAGGCACTCGCGCGCCTCCTCGAAGGCACCGGGCTCACTTATGCCTTCATATCCCCGGATGCGGTACGCGTCTCCAGGAAGCGGCCGGTATCGCAGGACACAGGCTCACCGTCATCGACCTCGGACAGCCCCGGGGCAGTGGCGGAAGCCCAGGATCGGGCACTTGCCGGGACCGGCGAAGGGGCGGAGATCGTCGTCACTGGCACGCGGCTTGCGCAGAAGGGCGACAAGGGAATCCATCCCGCCACCGTGATGAGCTCACAGCAGATCGAGCGGCGCGGCTACACCAATCTTCTCGAGGCATTGAGCGAGCAACCTGCCTTCGGCGTGCCGGGCACCAGCGCAATCGGGCAGCAGTCGCGTTACACCAACGGACAGAGCTTCCTGAACTTCCTGGGCCTGGGTGCCCAGCGCACGCTCACGCTCGTCAACGGGCGTCGGTTCGTCTCGTCCAACACCGCGCACTTTCTCGGCGCGACCGGAAGCGCCGGCAGTCTTGTCGATATCAACGCCATTCCCGAAGTGATGGTCGACCGGGTGGAGACGGTGTCGGTCGGCGGCGCGCCGATCTATGGCTCCGATGCCATCGCCGGCACCGTCAACATCATCCTCAAGCAGGATTATGACGGTCTCCAGCTGGAATCGACCAATGGCATTTCGGAACATGGCGATGCCGGCAATCACCGCATCAGCGCGATCCTCGGCAAGAATTTCGCCGACAAGCGGGGAAACTTCGTCGTCGCGGGCGAATGGAACAAGAGCAGCGGCCTCAAGACCTCGGATCGAGCCCGGACCGGCGCCAATGGCCCCTTCTATACCGTGCCGAGCGATCCGAGCGCGCCCTATGGCAACCAGCTCTATTACGGGCCGCGCTACTTCTCGTTCACGCAATATGGCATGCCGTTCGCCGCCGACTATTATGATCCGGGCACGCTCGGGATCAAGGACGCCGGCGGCAACACGCTGGCATTCAACCGCGAGGGCCGGCTGGCACCGTTCGACTTCGGCACGCTCACCGGCGACGGCCTGACGAGCGCGGGCGGCGACGGGCTGCCGATCAACGATTTCGGCGGCCTGCTCACCGATTCCGAACGCTATCTCGGCGTCGCCCAGGCCCACTACAAATTTTCGGACGCGGTGCGCGTGTTCGGCGAGGGGTGGTATTCGCACAGCAGCGCGACGAACCTCGTATTCGATCCCTATTACAGCACGAGCCTGTTCGATCCCACGGCCGGCACGGTCAACGGCAATCTTGTGATCAGCCTGGATAACCCATTTCTCAACCCGGCCGACCGGGCGATCATTGCGACCAATCTTGCACGATATCCCGGCGGCGCGGACCTGAACCACGACGGCCGGCCCGATGTCCTGCCGACGCCGCCAGGGACGTTCGCGCTCGGCCGCGGCAGCACGGACTGGCAGACGGGACGGGCCACCACTGCGGTGGAAACCTATCGCTTTGTCGCGGGCGTCGACGGAGACCTGCAGCTCGGGAGCCGCCGGTGGCATTACGAGGCGTCGCTCAACTTCGGGCACTCCCGGGCGGTCAACAGCTCGCCCCAGATCGTTTTCCAAAACATGATCAACGCGCTGAACTCGACGCGCGACGCCGGCGGCAACATCGTCTGCGCCCCCGGCTACGCCAGCGCGCCGATCGCGACGCTCAACGCCAATTGCACCGCGCTCAACCCCTTTGGTCAGAGCGACACTGAAATGCAGCGCGCTGCGATCGATTATATCACCGCGGTCGCGCGCTCGACATCGACGAACCGCCAGTTCGTTTTCAACCTCAACACCCAGGGAAGCCTGTTCTCGCTCCCCGGCGGTGAGGTTCGCACCTCACTCGGCTATGAACACCGCTTCGAGGCGACCGGCTTCGACCCCGGCGTCTTCGGCTATGGACAGACGCTTCCGGACGGCACCCGCCAGGGCTTCGGCGACAGCGTTCCTGCCGATCCGGTCAACGGCTCCTTCCGGACCGACGAGGGGTTCGTCGAGCTTCAGGTCCCATTGGTGTCGCCCGAAATGGGCTGGTCGTTCCTGAACCGCGCGCAGCTTCAAGGCGCGGCGCGGTACGTGCACAACTCGCTGTCCGGCGCTGGCTGGACCTACACGTTCGGCGGCGAGCTGGCGCCAGTCCGCGACATCACCTTCCGGGGCAATTTCACGCGTTCGATCCGCTCGCCGGCGATCGAAGAAGTCTACTATCCGACCTCGAGCGCCTTTGTCGGCGGTCGTGATCCCTGTGACGCGCGGTACATCACCGGCGGACCCGATCCACAGCGTCGCGCCGCCAATTGCGCCGCCGCGGGCGTGCCGGCCAATTTCAGCTCGAACTTCTCGAAATTCTCGATCCCGGGCACCGTGTCGGGCAATCCCGACCTGCAGAATGAAACGGCAAACAGCTACACCTTCGGCGCTCTGCTTCGTCCGCGGTTCATTCCCAGGCTGACGGTCTCGGCCGATTATCTCAATATCTCGATCAAGAACGAGATCATCTCGATCCGCGGCACCGACATCCTCAACGCCTGCTACGATGCCGCCGAGTATCCCAATGCGTTTTGCGAGGCGGCGCCACGCGATGCCAATGGCCAGATCACCACGCTTCGCCAAGGCTTCTACAATGCCGCGATCGCCAAATTGAAGGCGATACAGGGCCAGGCGAATTACGATCTGCCGCTGAGCAAGCTGGGCATGGGTCCCGATGCCGGTCAGCTCGACCTGGGTTTCTCCTTCTACCACCTGATCGAGCAATATCAGAAAATCGGCGTCAATGATGTCAATCACTTGGCAGGCGAGGTGGACAACCCTCGGGATTCGTTCACGGCGAACCTGAACTATATCAATCGAGGGTTCAATTTCCTGTGGCAGACCCAGTATGTCGGCCCGGGCAAGATCGACGTCGACCTGCCGGACAGCACCTATCAATATCCCGGTGTGAAGGGCTGGTACCTGTTCAACGCATCGCTCGGTTACGCGATCGACGACCGCTACAAGATCCGGTTCGTCGTGAACAATGTGTTCGATGCCGCACCACCGCTGATCGTCCCCGCTACGGGCGGCACCTTCACCTATTTCCAGGGCCTGCTCGGGCGCAATTTCCGTCTTTCGGTGTCTGCCGGCTTTTAGCCGTAGCTGCCGCCAACGATCGCGCGATCGATCAATAGAGAGTTTGAAAGAGGTATCCCGCAATGCGTCGTATGACTTGGGCCATCACCGGTCTCGGATTGATCCTGGCAGCGCGGGCAATAGCCCAGACCGCCGAAGTGCCGACAGCAGACGATGACCCCTATATCTGGCTGGAGGACAAGGACGGCAGCCGGGCAATGCAATGGGTGGAGGCCGAAAACGCGCGCACCCTGCCACGCCTCCAGAGCGACCCGCGCTACACCGACTTCTACAATAGTGCCTATGCCATCCAGGCGGCGACCGATCGCATTCCGGAGCCCGGTCTCGTCCACGATCGGATTCTGAACTTCTGGCGCGACGCCGCGCACCCCCACGGCTTGCTGCGCTGGACTACGATCTCCGACTACAGGTCCCCGAACCCGCACTGGACGACGCTGCTGGACGTCGATGCCCTGGGGAAAGCGGAAGGAAAGACCTGGGTCTGGAAAGGCTATAACTGCCTGAAGCCCGATGAGCGCCGGTGTCTCTTCGCGCTGTCCGAAGGCGGCGAGGATGCGATCACGCTTCGCGAATTCGATATAGAGACGGGCCGGTTCGTGCCAGACGGTTTCGTTCTCCCCAGGTCGAAGCAGAGCGTTCGATGGATCGATCGGGACACGCTCCTCGCCTCGCGCGATTGGGGTGCCGGCACCCTGACGAAATCGGGCTATCCCTTCGTGGTCAAGATGGTGAAGCGCGGCCAGCCGCTCGGCGAGGCGCGGGAAGTGTATCGCGGTTCGGCCGAGGATCAGGTCACCACGGTTCCCATGGTGCTTACCGACGGACAAGAGCACAAGGTGACCCTTGTCGCGCGCGGCACGACCTATTTCGGACACGATATTCTCGCGCTCACGCCCCGCGGCGCGATCAAACTGCCGATCCCGGAAAAGACCGATATCCTGGCAATGGTCGATGGCCAGGTGGTGATTCTGCTCAACGAGGATTGGGTGACGCCCACCAGGACGATCCGTGCGGGGGCGCTGGTGAGTGTGGATTATCGCCAGTTGGATGGCCGGTCTCTCACACCGGCCGTCATCCTGCAGCCGAACGCGAGGCAATCGGTCGAAATCGCGGCCGGCACGCGGAGCAAGCTGCTGGTCTCAATGCTCGATAATGTCCGCAGCCGTGCCCTCAACTTCTCTCACAGCGCCGGTGGATGGACATCCAGCCCCGTCGCGCTGCCCGACAATGCGTCGATTTTGATCGAGGCCGCCACTGCCCGCAGCGACCAAGCCTATCTCACGGTCACGAGCTTTCTCGATCCCACCACGCTGTGGTCGCTGGACGCAGCGACCGGACGAGTAGCGCCCGTCAAGGCGCTGCCCGCCCAGTTCGATGCCTCCAGGGATATCGCCGAGCAATTCGAGGCGATCTCCACCGACGGTACCCGCATCCCCTATTTCATCGTGCACCGCAGGGATCTCAAGCTGGATGGCTCCACGCCAACCATCATGACCGGCTATGGCGGCTTCGGCGCTTCGGAATCGCCCGATTATTCCGCGATCACCGGCAAGCTGTGGCTGGAGCGCGGAGGCAGTTTCGTGCTGGCCAATATCCGCGGCGGCAGCGAGTTCGGGCCGGCGTGGCACGAAGCGGGTCTCAAGACCAAGCGCCAGATCATCTATGACGACTTCGCCGCCGTGGCGAAGGACATATTTGCGCGCAAGCTCTCCTCCCCCGCGAAGTTCGGCATCTATGGCGGATCCAATGGCGGCCTGTTGATGGGCGTGGAATTCAATCAGCATCCCGAACTTTGGAGCGCGGTCGTCATCCAGGTGCCGCTGCTCGATATGCTGCGGTACGAGCAGATCCAGGCAGGCGCCTCATGGGTCGACGAATATGGCTCGGTCACCGTCCCGGCGGAACGGGCGTTCCTTTCCAAGATCTCGCCCTATCGCAATCTTCGCCGGGGTGTTGCCTATCCCGAACCGTTCATCTGGACGACGACCAAGGACGATCGCGTCGGCCCTCAACATGCGCGCAAATTCGCCGCGCGGATGAAGGAATATGGTCTGCCGTATCTCTACTATGAGGATACCGCCGGCGGCCATTCGGGCGACGCCGACATCGCACAGAGCGCGCGGAGACATACGCTCGAGATGATCTATTTCACGCAAAAGCTGATGGGCGCAGGCGCCGCGTCCGATGCTGTCAAGTGAGGGAGCTCCCGATGCGCGCCTTGTGAGATGCGCGGAGAGGACCACTGAACGCAGCATGTGGAGGGCCGGATGCGCTACGTCATAATATTGCTGACGAGCATGTTCGGCATGACGCTGGTCACGGCACGGGCACAAACCGTAGCGCCCGCAATTTCCGATCCGGCTCCCGATGCAAAATACCCAGCAGGCCTGGACGCCTTCGTCTTGCCGGGTGAGCCCGGCGCAATGAACGCGGTGATCTACCTGGCATCGGGTGCCGGACCGCATCCCACGCTGTTGCTGCTCCACGGTTTCCCCGGCAACGAGCAAAATCTCGACCTTGCCCAGGCGGCGCGCCGCGCGGGCTGGAACGTGCTGACGATGCATTATCGGGGATCCTGGGGCAGCCCGGGCAGCTTCTCCTTCACCCACGCCGCCGAGGATGCGCACGCCGCCCTCGCCTATCTCCGCAGACCGGCCATCGTCGCTAAATATCGCATTGATCCCGCGCGCATCGCGGTGGCCGGACACAGCATGGGCGGGTTCATGGCCGCCGATGCGGCGGCGGATGACAAGGGCGTGATCGGCCTGTTCCTGATCGACCGCTGGGATCTCTCAGCGTCGGCGGCGGCGCTTACCAAACCCGATGGTCCCGAGAACTGGCACAAGGAGGTCGCCGACGAGATGCCGCCGCTGGCAGGCACCAGCGAAGCGGCGCTCGCACAGGAGCTCGTGGCGAGTGGCCGGCGCTTCGACCTGGGCGATCGCATCGCCGCTTATGACCGGCCGCTTGCCATTTATAGCGCGACGCGTGGCATCGGGGCTGCCAACCTGGGCTACCTGCAGGCTGCTCCGTCGGCCGGAAAGAACCGGCGCGTCGGCGCGCTCTGGAACACCGACCATTCCTTTTCCGACATGCGCATAATGTTGTCGACAGCGCTGGTCTCGTGGCTTGACGAGGTTGCGTCCACCAGTTCCCCGAAACCCTCGAGATAACGACAGGCCAACGCGCTCCGTAGACTTGCGCCGTTTCTGACGGGTTCTGATGCTCGGCGGGTTCATCTCGCTCGTCCTACCAGCAGCCACTATGGCCAATACAGAACCGACCGCTTGAGCCCATCAAAGCTGGGGAATGGCGGCTTTTCAACATCTCCCCCGATCAGCGCCTGGAGACTTCATTCATGGAAACGAGGCGAAGATACCCACCCTCGACCATGGCCTCGCTGCTGCGGACCAGCCGCTGCACCCGAAGGCGAAGATAGTCCGACTGTCCCCGCCAGTCTTCCCGGACGGCGCTGCTTCCGTACAGAGCCTCGGCGATTTCTCGCTGCTCGGCGCCTGCCTGCAATGCATCGATCGTGCGCAGCATCTCGATCCATCGTGGTGCCCGCGTGTCGCGAGGAAAGAGCTCGGCGGGCATGCGACCAAGCCGCCACAAGGCCGCGAGACGACGCAGGGTCAGAAGCTTCGTCTCCAGGTCCGCGAAGCCGTCGAGCGCGTATCGGAGGCGCACGGGCCCTTCGAGCAGGCTGCCGCTGCGAACTGCCAAATGGATGTGGCGCGCACCCTCGCTGAGCACCAGATGCTGTTCGGCACCCGATATGTTGAGCAGAGTCACATCGACACCGGTGGTGCGGATGTCGAGGCTGTCAGGCTGGCCATCCCTGGCCGAATGCGCGTCGACGGTCACCACGCCCCGGTCATGATCGGCGTGCCACACCGTGCAGGCAGTTCGGGCATCGCGTTCAGGTCGTTCCTGGAAAGCAAAGGCCCCAGCGCGCCGCACCTCCGGGCGGCGCATCGATTGTCAACGGGCCAGAGCGCGACCGCCGGGCACGCATGCGCGGCGCGCGGCGGGCTTCGGCGCGATAGACGGGGTTCCTTCGCAGGAACTCCCAGGCGAAGCCGGGCCGACCCAATGCGAGCAAGGGTCGGTAATCAGCGTTATCACGCCAATCCGGCTTCGCATTCGCAGGAATAAGCTGGCTCCCGTCTATAATGACGAGGCCAGCCGATCATGCGGGCTCCAGCGAATTGGTTAACGAATCGCGCCGCGACTCGGCCGTCGCGAAAACACGCAAAAACTTGCGCAACTATGCGCAGAAACCAGGCGGTGTTTCGGCGTGGCGCGGCCAAGGCCCGAGTTCGAACTGCCGTCCGGCCGCCGACTTTCGCTTCGCAGCCATAAGATCGGCAACGCCAGCCATGCCCCTTGCCCGGTTCTGGCGCCGCGGGCAGGTTGACCCGGTCGGGTGCCGTCAATCAGGGGCGATTCTGGAGCCGGGGTTATGGCAGCGGATCAGCCCTAAATAGCGGGCCTTGCACAAAGGTTTCCAACACCCGACCCCCACTTTCCCGGGCAACTTGCCACGAGTCTAGGGATGCGCCAGCATGACGCCGCCGCCGAAGCATTGGCGGCAGGGGCGTGGAAACCCCTGTGCAGGATCAAGTGACCCGCGCGCCTTGTACGCGTCGCGGGCAAGTCTTTGTCGCACCGGCCCAGTAGGCCGGTAGCGCAACCGTACAGGCTCTCCACCAGCGGCTCCGCCGGCCCCCTTGTCCGTTTGGGAGAGCAGCCATGGCCGGTTCGGGGCCTGACAAGAAAGAGCGGCCCGTAGCGAGCAGAGCGCAGACGACCGCGCTCGACGATCTATACAGGCGCCACGCGGGGTGGCTCGGGCGGATGCTGGCGTGGCGGCTCAGGGCCACGCCGCTCGATGTCGATGACATCGTCCAGGAAACCTATGTCCGAATGGCGCGCTACGCGGCGCAAGAGGCGCCGCGCCATCCAAGGGCGTTGCTGCTAAGGATCGCGGTCAATCTCGCGCGCGACCATATGCGGCGAAACGTCGTGCGCGGTGGCCTGGCCGAGGATGCGCACCAACAAGGCGATGCCGCATACGGCGCCATCGCACCCGAGCAGCATGAAGCGCTCGAGCTGAAGCAGGCGATCCTCGCGCTGCCGCCAATCTATCGCGACGTATTCGTGCTCAGCCGCTTTACCGGTTTGACCTATGAAGAGATCGCGAGCCATGCTGGTATCTCGGTGAAGACCGTCGAGTGGCGGATGAGCCGGGCATTGGCGATGTGTGCCGCCAGGCTACGCGACTAACCTGCGGGGCATCATGGGCACGGACGAAGAGCGCGCAGACGACCAAGCCGCCTCGTGGCTCGCGAGGCTCAATACGCGATCTGTCACGACCGAGGAGCTCGAGGCCTTCTACAGCTGGCGGCGCGAGCCGGGCAATGCCGAGCGCTACGCCCGCACCGAAGCGCTCTGGCGGGAATCTCGCGCACTCGGGGACGATCCTGAAATTGCGTCGGCAGTGCGCGAGGCGCTCGGCCGTCCGCGCACCGCGCGCAGCTTCTGGCACCCCAGCCGGCGCATGGTCCTGGCGGGCGCCGGGCTGGTGCCCGTCGCGGTCGGGGCGACCTGGCTGCTTCGCGAGGGCGGCCGTGCCTATGAAACGGCGACCGGCGAGCAGCTCATGGTGGCGCTATCCGATGGCTCGCGGATCCGCCTCAACACCGACAGCGCGCTGCGGGTGCATCCCGGTCACGAGGTGCGCCGCGTCACGCTCGACCGCGGACAGGCGTTCTTCCAGGTGAAGCATGATCCCAACCGGGCCTTCGAGGTCCGCTCGGGCCGGATCGCGGTCCGCGCGATGGGCACCGAATTCGACGTTCGCATGGCGCCCGAGCGGGTCCTGGTGGTGCTGGCCGAGGGTGCGGTCGCGGTAGATCCTTCGGGCGGAAAGGCCCCCGCCCACCTCAGCACGCCAGGGGAAGCCGCGATCGTTGATGCCGACGGGACCGTCGCGACCAAGCGGGTCGATCTGGAGGCAGCGACCTGCTGGACTTCTGGTCGGCTCATTTTCCGCGCGACGCCGCTGGAGCAAGCCATCGCAGAGGCCAATCGCTACAGCACGCGCCGGATCGAGCTGGGCGACCCTGGCCTGGCGCAAGCCAAGGTCGATGGCACGTTCGAAACCGGCGACACGGAAACCTTCGTCGCGGCCGTCTCGGCTTTATTCTCGCTGAAGGCGAAAACTGTGGAAAACAATATTCTTCTCTCCCGTAGTTGACACCCGATTGGGCCCGGCGAAAATTATTTCGCGAAGCAGTTAGGGTCCGCCGCACGCCACCGCGTTGCTTCTCCAATCGCCGCATCGTCGAGCGATCTGGGTGAACGGCCGGATATCCCGGCACGCGGGGGAGAAGGTCGTGGGGAAAATAGTAAAAATCGCCGGGGGCAAGCGATCCGTGTGGCTGGCGGCAGTCGCCGCGAGCGCGTTTGTCGCTCCGGCGCCGGTCCGCGCAGCGGGCCAGGTTCAGCAGTTTCACATCCCTGCGGGTCCACTCGACCAGGCGCTGGCCGCCTATGGACGGCAGACGCATCGCCAGCTGCTCTACACGACCGATCTCGTAGCGGGGCATCGCGCGCCTGCGCTCGAGGGTCCCTTTGACGACGACCAGGCGCTGGAGCGCCTGCTCGCCGGAACAGGGATCCAGGTCCGTCGAGCGGGCCGTGCGTTCGTGCTGGTGCAGGGACCGCCCCTACCCCAATCGCGGGCGACCCCCACGCGGCCGCAGCAGCGGCGCGCCCAGCCCGTGCCTCCTGCGCCCCGGACGCCCTCGAACGGGGCGCAGGAGGATCAGATAGCGCAAGAGATATTGGTCACCGGCTCGAACATCCGCGGGATCTCGGAAGGCACCTCCCAGGTAATCACCGTGGATCGCACCGATATCGACCGCGCCGGCCATGGCACGGTTGGCGAGGCCATCGCTGCGCTACCCCAGAATTTCGGTGGAACCGGCACCGAGGACAGCAGCCTGACCGGTGCCGACCACAGCACCCAGAATATCGGGCTTGGCACCAGCGCCAATTTGCGCGGGCTGGGAAGCGACGCGACGCTGACCCTGGTAAATGGTCGCAGGCTCGCGGGTTCGGGCGGCCAGGCCGATTTCACCGACATCTCGCTGATCCCGCTGGCGGCGGTCGAGCGTATCGAGGTTCTGACCGATGGCGCCTCCGCACTCTACGGCTCGGACGCGGTGGGCGGCGTAATCAACATCCTGATGCGCAAGAACTTCACCGGGGGCGAGACCCGGCTTCGCGTCGGGACCGCAACCCAAGGCGGCGCCAGCGAAGTCCAGTTCGGCCAGGTGCTCGGAACCAGCTGGAACACCGGGCATGTGCTCGCGGCCTATGAATTCGTGCACCGCGACGCGCTGCACGCGGACCAGCGTGCATATACCCGCTCCGCCGACCTGAGACCGCTGGGCGGAAGCGACTGGCGTTCCTATTTCTCGAACCCCGGCACGATCATGACGATCAGTCCGGCAGGCGCGCTGGTTCCCGCTTATGCGATCCCGGCTGGTCAGAACGGCACCGGACTCAAGCCTTCCGACTTCAAGCCGGGACAGAATTACGAGAATTTTCGCGAGGGCACCGACATCTTGCCGCGCCAGGACAGGCACAGCGGCTATATCACCGCCGAGCAGGAGATCGGCGCGCATTTCAGCCTCTTCGCCGAGGGCCGCTACGCGCATCGCGATTTCCTCAGCTACGGCCAGGCGAGCACGGGGCTGGCGCAGGTCACCGCGGCCAATCCCCATTTCGTGAGCCCCGACGGCGCGCCCTACAGCCTGATCGCCTATAGTTTCCTGCGCGAGATCGGGCCGATCGCGCAGCCGGGCTCGGTCGAATCCTGGACCGCGACGGGCGGTTTGACGGTGGCGCCGGGCAAGGGCTGGGAAATCGAGGCTTATGTCACCCATGCCTCGGAGCGCACCGAAACCGAATATCACAACATCGCCAACGCAACCTATTTCGCCGAGGCACTCGGGACGACGCCCGACGATCCGGCCACACCCTACAACACGACGGTCGATGGCTTCTTCAACCCCTATGGCGACGGGCCGGTCAACAGCCAGAAAGTCCTCGACTTCGTAAATCAGGGCTTCGCACATAATCTGACCCTGAGCCGAATGACCTCGGCCAATCTGAAGGCCGACGGCAGCTTGCTCAGCCTGCCCGGCGGGGCGCTCAAGATCGCGATCGGCGCAAATTACCGACACGAGCAGTTCGGTCGCAGCGGCGAGAACTTCTTCTACGGAACCAAGCCGACACCCCTGCACGATACGGACATCGGCCGCGACATCACCGCGTTGTTCGGGGAAGTGGCGATACCGCTCTTCGGTCCCGAGAACGCCCTGCCCGGCCTCAAGCGTCTGCAGCTGTCGGGCGCAGTCCGCTACGAGCATTATGGCGACTTTGGTGGGACGACGAATCCCAAGCTCGGGCTGATGTGGGAGCCGCTTGCCGGCCTCATCTTCAAGACTAGCTGGGGCACTTCATTCAGGGCGCCGGTATTACGCGAACTGCGGGATCCGCTGCTCGTCTCCTATGTCCAGCTGCGCGATGGGGCGGGCGTGCTGACCCCGGTGCTCACGATGTTCGGGGGCAATCCGAACCTGCGGCCGGAGACGGCGGATAGCTTCACGCTCAGCGGTCGTGTCGTCCCGGCCTGGGCGAGACGCTGGCACTTCGATGCCTCCTATTTCCAGACGCATTTCCGCAACCGCATCGAGCATCCCGCGGCGGACAATCTCGGCGAGGCGCTGTCGAACGCGATATTCTCGCCCTTCATAACTAGGGTCGATGCCGCACATAATCCGGATGATCGCGCGCGCCTGCTGGCGCTGATCAACGACCCCGGATCGCAAATTGCCGGGCTTCTGCCACCGGAATTCTTCCGGGCGATCCTGGACGGCCGGCTGGTAAATTCCACCGAACTCATCGTGCGAGGAATTGATCTGCTCGTCGGCGGCGATTTTCCGATGGCGGGCGGCACGGGATCGATCAGCGTGAACGCATCGCACATGCTCGACTATCAACGCAGAATCACGCCCAAGGCGCCGCTGACGGAGCGCGTCGGCACGCTCTCCAATCCGCCCGAATGGAAGCTCCGGGCGAGCGGAGCCTGGGATTCCGGCCCGATCGGGATCTCGGCCTCGTTCAACTATGTCGCCTCGTATCTCGACGATGTCAGCGTGCCCGCTCGAAAGGTGGACAGCTGGACGACGGTTGATCTCCAGCTGCGCTTCCAGCCCAGGGCGCTCAAGAACAAGGGGCTCAGCCTCGCTTTCAATGTCCAGAATCTGTTCGACCAGGATCCGCCCTTTGTCGATCAGATGAGCGGGTTCGGATACGGCGCCGCAAACGCGGACCCGATCGGGCGTTACGTTTCGCTGCAGATCATCAAGCGATGGTGACGCGGGCCTGAGCCCGCACTCCACTCCCCTCTTTGAAAGCCAATCACATGCGTAAGACATGGCTGGCAGCGCTGTGCCTGTTGGCAGCGCCGCACACATCCGCGCACCCCTACGGGGTCGACGACCTGCTCCGACTCGAGAGCTATGGCCAAGTCGTTGTCGACCCGTCTAACCGCTGGGCGGTCGTCGAACGTCGCGACCGCTATGACTCAGCGCCGAGCTACCGCTACGATTATTGGGTCCGCCGGCTACTCTCGAAGCTGATGCTGGTCGACCTTCACGGAAAGAGTCGCGCAGTCCGTCTCTTCGCCCAGGACAGACAGGCCGGCTATTGGATTGGCGGCTTCTCGCCCTCGGGCAACCGCCTGTCGGTCTTCCGGCTTCGGCAGGACCATATCCAAATCGGCGTGGTCGAGATGGCGACCCGCAAGGTACGCTGGCTCCAGCTCGTCCCCGACCTGCCCGACGCCAGGCCCGCGCCGATCTGGCTCGACGACAATCGCCTCCTGGTCGTCACGCTCGACGATGGCGGACTGCCCGCCCTCTTCCAGGCGGGGAACTACGCGCAGCGCGCGTCCATCCGTGGCTGGGCCGATGCCGAAGCCGGCAAAACCCCCTCGTCCAGCCTCCTAGGCAGCGGCAGATTTCTCGCAAAAGGCACCCGATATCGCCCGCGGCGAATCGTCGAGCTCGACCTCAAGAGCGGCAGGACCCGGATCCTGTTCAAGGGGGACGTGCTTGACCTGGCGCTGTCGGGCGACCGCAGCGCGTTGGCGATCCTGACAAAGGGGCCGGCGGTACAGCCCGATCCGAAGCTGCCGATCGACCCCGCGTTCGAACCGCGCCGCCAGCGCCTGTCCATCATCGACCTGGCCGCAGGGACGCGCCGCGAGCCCTGTTCCAGGTGCGATATCTTGGCGAGCTTGCTGCATTGGTCGCCTCAGGGCGCCCGGCTACTCTTCTATGCACGTGACGATGGTGAGGACTGGCCCGCGGGCCATCTCTACATCTGGAACGGGCAATCCGAATCTTTGGGCACGCCGCTCCCCGAAACGCTCAAGCCCGTGCTGCAGATTGCCGGCGGCAATGGGCGCCTAGCTCGCGCGGCCTGGGCGGGCGACCGCGCGCTTGTCCTTGCCGAGCGTGCTTCCGACCACCGCCGCGACTGGTACCTCCTCAGACAAGGTGGTTCGCCGCTTGCCCTGACCGCCTCGCTTCCGACGGCCCCGACCGACCTCGCAGCGATAGCCGCCAATCGCTTCGTCGCCGGCAATGCCGACGGTCTCTGGCAAGGGGACTGGCAAGGCCGGCTGACCAAGGTCGCGAACGGGCCGGTCAGGGAGGTTCGCACGGTCGCGCTGGACGGCCACAGCCTTGGCACCCGTGCATGGTTCAACGAGATCCCCGGCCGAGCCTTTGCAGTCCAGAACGGACCAACGGGATCGACCGCGATCGTCGAGGACGAAACGGGAAGATTCGATGCGCAGCCGCTCGCCAAGGGCGACAAGGTGCTGGCAACGACCTCGGCCGGACAGCTTCTCGTCTACAGCGAGGACGAACAGGGCTCCGGCGCGCTGACCCTGGCCCGGCATGGCGAGCGCTATGTCGTGGACCGGATCAACGCGCATCTCGCAGCTGTCGATGCGGTGCGCCGCGTTGTACTTCACAGCAAGGGTTCGGACGGCAGCCAGCTCAACCATTGGCTGCTTCTGCCGGCGGCGAGCGGCGGACCGCAGCCCCGGCTTGTCGTCGTTCCGTATGCCGGCTTCACTTATGGCGAGACCCCGCCTTACGATTCGCTGCCGTCGACGCCGGCGGTCATGACGCAGGCGATGCTGCTTGCCGGGCAAGGCTATGCCGTGCTGCAGCCGAGCATTCCGCTCGCGGACACGCCCGGCGACCCCCTCCCCACAATTCGCGATGAACTTCTCGAAGCGCTCGATGCTGCCCAGGCGAGCGGACTTGTTTCGAACGAAAAGCCCTTCCTGCTGGGGCACAGCTATGGCGGGTATACCGTCCTGGGAATGGCTGGGCTAAGCGACCGGTTCGCAGCGGTCGTGGCCGTCTCAGGTCCGTACGACATCGCCGCAATCTATGGCTCCACCGATCCACGCCTCGACTATGGCGAGATCGGCATCTCGCTCACCATTCCGATCGGATGGTCGGAAGGCGGCCAGGGCCGGATGGGCGTGCCGCCGTGGGCGGCGCTTGAGCGCTACGCCCGCAACAGCCCTTTTTACCACCTCAAGGACGTGCACACACCCATCCTCCTGGTTACCGCTGACCTCGATTATGTGCCCGAGGCCCAGGCTGACCGGGCCTTCATGGCGCTCTATCGCCTGGGAAAGGACGCGCAATTGCTGCGCTATCGCGGCGAATTCCATAGCCTGACCAGTCCGGCGAACGCCC
This sequence comes from uncultured Sphingomonas sp., assembly GCA_966211615.1. Lineage (GTDB taxonomy): Bacteria > Pseudomonadota > Alphaproteobacteria > Sphingomonadales > Sphingomonadaceae > Sphingomonas. The sequence goes on along the minus strand of CBIHNZ010000057.1, from coordinate 1,247 downwards.
GTGACTATTGGTCGCACGTCTTCACCTTCCTGCGTGATAATCAGGTGTCGGAGCCCAGGCCCCAATAACGCGCCCAGGCCTCGAAGCTCGCATAGGCGGCGATCATGCGGGACTGGTCGGTCCAGATGAGGCTCTCGTCGCGCAGTGCGGCATCGATCCCGGCGCCGTCAAGCAGGCCGTGCGCGACCAGGGTTCCGTTCAGCAGCAGATCGCGCAGATAAGGCAGGTTCTCGGCGATCGCGCGGCGATAATAGTTGGTCGCCTCGCCCTTGTTGCGCCGATTGCGCACCATGTCGGGAAGCCAGTCCGCAAAGACCTCGCGCGCGAACGCGCGGTTTCCGCTGCCCGTGGCGAGCCGGTAAGTCGGGATTCCGAGGCAGGTCTCGACGATCGGCTGGGACAGTAGCGGATGGACCAGGGCCGCTTCGTTCCCCCGCCAGGTCGGTCCGAAGAAATGCTGGCAATTGGCAACGGCCTCCAACTGCATACGACGCGCCGGCGCCATGACGTCATCCCCGCGAAGCCATGGATGCCGCGTGCCGCCGACGCTTTCAGCCTTTGCCGCAGCGCCGAGCTTCTGCCCGGGCAATTGCGGGATCATCCGGCGCGTTCCCGCTAGGCGATCGCGCAGCATCAGCCACTCGACATGCCAGATCGATCGATAGGCCCGCTGAGCCGCCTCGTAAGCGGCCCGCGAAAGGTGCGCACACCAGCCAAAGGCCCGGGCATAATCGACCGCGACGAGCGCGGTCGGAATATTGCAGAAGACGGCATCCCCACCCTGGCCGGTGAAGATCGCTCGCGCGTCGAATGCGCGGGTCACGCCGAGGCTCGCCCGCTCGAGGATCGCATCCAGCCCGTAGAGAATGGGCTCGACCGGTTGCTCTCCGCCGAACAAGTCCTCGAAGCGCAATTCCTCCGCGCCAGCCGAGACCTCGACCAGCCTCGTGCGCCATCGCTCGGCAACCGCGCGCGCCTCGACGCGCTCATCGCCACCCGCATGCGTGATGGCAAAATTGACGCAGCTGATGTCGACGGGCCGAGGGCTGGTAGCCAAGGCGCCGAGCACTATCGCGGAGTCCAGGCCGCCTGAGAGTTCGAGCGTCAACCGTCCGTGGCGCGCGCCCAGCGCGCGAATGGATCCCGAGACCGTCCTGCGGAGACGATCGGCCGCCTGGGGATCGTGCCCAGCCCGCGCGGCCACCATGTCTGCGAACCGCCCAAGCAAGCGGGGGGCGGAGAGCACG
>CBIHNZ010000056.1:0-23274 GCA_966211615.1 uncultured Sphingomonas sp. | reverse complement strand
CCTGCTCGCCGAACAGGTCGGTCTCGCATTCCTCGCGGAAATTGGTCTCGATGATGCCCGAGCGACCGCCGCCGACGCCGGAGGCATAGGCGAGCGCGACGTCATGGGCGTTGCCCGATGCGTCCTGGTGGATCGCGATCAGGCAGGGGACACCGCCGCCGCGGACATATTCGCTGCGCACGGTGTGGCCCGGACCCTTGGGCGCGATCATGATCACGTCGATGTCCGTCTGCGGCTCGATCAGGCCGAAATGGACGTTGAGGCCGTGCGCGAAGGCGATCGCGGAACCCGGCTTCATATTGCCCTTGAGATCGCTTTCCCAGATCGCGGCCTGATGCTCGTCCGGGGCGAGGATCATCAGGATGTCGGCCCAGCCGGCAGCTTCCTTGTTGCTCAGCACCTTGAAGCCGGCATCCTCGGCCTTCTTCGCCGAGGCCGAGCCGGGGCGCAGCGCGATCGCGACATCCTTGACGCCCGAATCGCGCAGGTTCTGCGCATGGGCATGGCCCTGCGAGCCATAGCCGAGGATGGCGATCTTCTTGCCGGTGATCAGGTTCAGATCGGCGTCGCGATCGTAGTAGACACGCATTTCTCTGGTTCTTCCCTTCACTGTCGTCATCCCGGCAAAAGCCGGGATCCAGGGCCGCGAAGGCTGGCGCCCGTGACCCTGGGCCCCGGCCTTCGCCGGGGTGACGGGTTGGTTTTCAAAAACTTCAGGCCGCCTCGGCGCCCCGCGAAATTGCCACGACACCCGTGCGCGCGACTTCGACCAGGCCGAGTTCGCGCATGAGCTCGACGAACTTGTCGATCTTCTCGGAGCCGCCGGTGACTTCGAACACGAAGCTGGCGATCGTCGCGTCGACCACGCGGGCGCGATACACTTCGGCGAGGCGCAGCGCCTCGATCCGGTGATCGCCGGTACCCTTGACCTTCACCAGCGCCAGCTCGCGCTCGACATGCGGCCCGAAGGCGGTGAGATCGGTCACCTTGTGGACCGGCACCAGCCGCTCGAGCTGCGAGATGATCTGCTCCATCACCGGCGCCGAGGCCGAGGTGACGATCGTGATGCGGCTGATCAGATTGTCGTCGGTGATCTCGCTCACCGTCAGACTCTCGATATTATAGCCGCGCGCGGTGAACAGGCCGGCGATCCGTGCCAGGATACCCGGCTCGTTGTCGACGATCACGGCGAGCGTGTGCCGCTCCTGAAGCTCTTCCTTGATATGCATGGGATCAGACCAGTGCCTTGGCTTCGTCGTCCATCTCGCCCGAGACTTCGTTCGCCTGGAGGATCATATCGGTATGGGCGGCACCGGACGGAATCATCGGGAAGCAATTGGCGAGCTTGGCCACGCGGCAATCGACGATCACCGGGCCGTCATGCGCCAGCATCGCCTGGATGCCGTCCTCCAGATCCCCGCGCTTGTCGATCCGGATGCCCTTCCAGCCATAGGCTTCGCCGAGCTTCACGAAATCGGGCAGGGCGTCGCTATAGCTCTCCGAATAGCGCGACTGGTAGGTCAGCTCCTGCCACTGGCGGACCATGCCCATATATTCGTTGTTCAGGATGAAGATCTTGACCGGCAGGCGATACTGGGTCGCCGTCGCCAGCTCCTGGATGTTCATCTGGATCGAGGCCTCGCCGGCAATGTCGATCACCAGCGCGTCGGGATTGCCGAGCTGCGCGCCGATCGCTGCGGGCAGGCCATAGCCCATCGTGCCGAGACCACCCGAGGTGAGCCATTTGTTGGGGGCCTCGAAGTCGAAATGCTGGGCAGCCCACATCTGGTGCTGGCCGACTTCGGTGGTGATGATCGGGGCGCGGTCCCTGGTCGCCTCATACAGCGCGCGGATGGCGCGCTGGGGCATGATCGTGTCCTGGGTGTCCGGGAAATCGAGGCAGCGCGTGGCGCGCCAGCCGTTGATCCGGGCGTTCCACTCGGAGAGATCGGGCTTGGGATGGCCTCGCGCCTTCCAGCTCGCGACCATCTCGGCCAGCGCGACGCCGACATCGGCGATGATCGCGAGATCGACAGGGACGACCTTGTTCACGCTCGACCGATCGATATCGACATGCACCTTGCGCGCATTGGGCGCGAAGGAATCGAGCCGGCCGGTGACGCGATCGTCGAAGCGCGCGCCGAGCGCGATGATCAGATCGGCCTGGTTCATCGCCCAATTGGCTTCGTAGGTGCCGTGCATGCCGAGCATGCCCAGCCACCGCTCGGACGACGCCGGGAAGGCGCCCAGGCCCATCAACGTCGACGTGACCGGCGCGCCGGTGAGCTCCGCCAGCTCCCGCAGCAGGCGCGATGCCTCGGGTCCCGAATTGATGATCCCGCCGCCGGTGTAGAAGATCGGACGTTCGGCCGCGGCGAGCATGTCGACCGCTTCCTGGATCTTCGCCGCATCGGGCTGGGTCTGCGGGCGATAGGTCTTGTGCTGGATCGGGCCGGGTGCCTCGTACCGCGCGGTGGCGACCTGGACGTCCTTGGGGATGTCGACCACGACCGGGCCCGGGCGGCCCGACGTGGCGATGTAGAACGCCTCGTGGATCACGCTCGACAGGCGGGCGGGGTCCTTCACCAGATAATTGTGCTTGGAGCAGTGGCGCGTGATGCCGACCGTGTCCGCTTCCTGAAAGGCATCGGTACCGATCAGCGCGGTGGGCACCTGACCGGTGATGACGACCATCGGGATCGAATCCATCAGCGCGTCGGTGATGCCGGTGACCGCGTTGGTCGCGCCGGGACCCGAAGTGACGAGCACGACGCCGGGCTTGCCGGTCGAGCGGGCATAGCCCTCGGCCGCGTGCGTCGCCGCCTGTTCGTGGCGGACGAGGATGTGCTTGATGCGATCCTGCTTGAACAGCGCATCGTAGATGGGAAGCACCGCACCGCCGGGATAGCCGAACACGACCTCCACACCGAGGTCGGTCAACGCCTCGATCAGGATGTCTGCTCCGCTCTTCTCGGTCACGATCATTCTCCTTGCTGCACTGCGATAGCATTGCCGGAGCGGCGCTGCTAATCGTACGAAAATGCCGCGTCAAGCTCCATTATAATAATTTTGTTTCAATTTTACCATGATTGGCGTATGTATCTGTCTCCGTCGTCCGCTCCCAGCCCCCAGGAGGCTGACGGCGGAACCAAGTGTACTGCCGCTTGGCATATTGGCGCGTCGCCAGCGAGCCCAGCTCATGCGCCGCGGCGGCGTCGCTTTCGCCCTGAAGCACCATGCCCAGCTCGCGCACGCCGATCGCGCGAAGCACCGGCGCGTCGGCCGGAATGTCGGTGCGGGCGAGCAATGCCGCGACCTCCTCCTGCGCGACATGGACCATGTGACCGAAGCGGCGGTGGATGCGTTCGCCCAACCAGGCGCGATCGGGAAGCAGGATCAGCGCGACGATCTCGACCTCGTTCTCGATGCCGCCATGCCGTTCCTCCTGCCATTCGGAGAGCGGGCGGCCGGTGGACAGGACTACCTCGAGCGCGCGGGACACACGGCTGCTGTCGGTCGGGCTCAGTTTTGTGCCCGCATGTGCGTCGAGTCGGGTGAGCTCGGCATGGGCCTGGGCAACCGGCATCGCCCGCACGGCTGCACGCACCTCCGGATCGACCTCCGGCACCGGAGCGATGCCTTCGACCAGCGTGCGCAGGTACATGCCGGTGCCGCCGACCAGGATGGGCAGGCGGCCCTCTTCATGCGCTTCGGCGATCGCGGCGCGCGCCTCGGTCGCCCAGCGCGCGGCGGAATAGGCGTCGGCGCCGTCGACATGGCCGAACAGGCGGTGCGGGGCGCGGCGTTCCTCCTCCACCGTCGGCCGCGCGGTGAGGATGCGCAGATCGGCATAGACCTGCATCGAATCGGCATTGATCACGGTGCCGCGATGCTTCTCGGCCAACATCAGCGCGAGCGCGGACTTGCCGCTCGCGGTCGGCCCTGCGATGAGCGCCACCTTCGGGCGTTCAAGCGGGCTGGCAGAGGGCATCATGTTCATCGCGACACTTATAGCAGATAGCCTGACCGCTGGGCAGCTTGGCGAGGCAGCGGATCGGCTGGCTTCGGCGCATTGTGCCCCGGGCGAATGGCGCTGGCTCGACAAGGGCAGGGCAGCGGACCTGGCATTCGCGCATCATCCCGATGCGGCTCGGGGCGTGCTCGAGGGGACGTTCCCGGCGACCGACGTGATCGTCCAGCCCGCTCAGGGCCGCGAAAAGAAGCTGCTCGTCGCCGACATGGATTCGACGATGATCACCGTCGAATGCATCGACGAACTGGCCGATTATGCCGGGATCAAGGCCCAGATCGCCGAAGTGACCGAGCGGGCGATGCGTGGCGAACTGGACTTTGCCGCGGCGCTCGATGCGCGCGTGGCGTTGCTCAAGGGACTGGAGGAAAGCGCGATCGACCGCTGCCTGGCCGAGCGGGTACGGCTGTCTCCGGGCGCCGAGACGCTGGTGAAGACGATGCGCGGGCGCGGTGCGCTGACCATACTCGTCTCGGGCGGGTTCACCCGATTCGCCGAGCCGGTGGGCGAGATGCTGGGCTTCGAGCGGGTGATCGCCAACCGGTTGGAGATTGCGGACGGCGCGCTGACCGGCACCGTGACCAAGCCGATCGTCGACAGCTCGACCAAGGAAACGACGCTGCTGGACGCGATCGTCGAACGCGGGCTGGCGGCGGAACAGTCGCTAGCGGTCGGCGACGGCGCCAACGACCTGGCGATGATCCGCAAGGCCGGGCTGGGGGTCGCCTATCGCGCCAAGCCGATCGTCGCTGCGGCGGCGGGAGCTCGAGTGGATCATACCGACCTGACCAGCCTGCTATACGCGCAGGGGATGCCCCGGGCGGAGTGGGTCACCGGCTAATCTGCGAACAGCGCCGGATTCTTGAAGCCCGCGGCCAGGTGATCGATCCAGGCGCGGACGAGCGGCGGCAAGCCGGTACGGGTCGTGAAGACGAGATGGACGATCCCCTCGACCCCACGCCATTGCGGGAAGAGATGGACCAGGGTCCCGGCGCGCAGTTCCGCGGCGCAGGCGTGATCGGGGAGAAGTGCGACCCCCATCCCGGCAAGGGCAGCGCGGCGGACCGCCTCGAAATCGCCACAGCTCAGCCGAGGCACGTGCCGGATCTCGCGCATTGAACCATCCGGTCCCTCCAGGTTCCACGCCACTTCACCGTCCTCGCCCGAGGAACTGAGCGTGGGGAGACTGGCAAGCGCATCCACCTCCTGCCCGGCGACGCGGTTGGCCAGTGCCGGGCCGGTGACCAGGATGCGGCGGCTCTTCGCCAGCGTGCGCATGGTCAGTGCGGCATCGGTATCAAGCCTGGTGCGGACGCGCAGCGCGACGTCGATCCGCTCCGCTATCAGGTCGACCGGGCGATCGGCGGCGATGATCTGGATATGGCCGCGCGGATAGAGCGTCAGGAAGTCAGGAAGCATCGGCGCTACCACGGGGATGAGTCCGGTCGGGCAGGAGAAGCGGACGGTGCCGCGCGGTTCGCTGAGGCTTGCCTCGACGATCGCCTCGGCGCGTTCGGCGGCGGCGATCGCGATCTGGCACTGCTCGTAATAGGCCTGGCCGATCTCCGTGACGCGGAAGCGCCGCGACGAGCGCTCGATCAACCGCGCGCCCAGCCGGGCCTCGAGCGCGGCGATGCGGCGGCTGAGCTTCGACTTGGGCACACGCAGCGCACGCCCCGCCGCGGCAAAGCCGCCATGTGTCACCACCGCGCCAAAATAGCGGAGATCGTTGAGATCCTGCATGTCAACGTTCTATCAGTAGAACGCTGAGTGTCAAAATCGCCGACTACGGGATAGAGCGTTCTAATCATATCTCTGCTCCAACGACGGCGAACTCCTCGCCGCCCCGAATTGGAGAAGCAACATGACTCGCAAGCTCGAAAACAAGGTCGCCGTGGTGACCGGCGCGACGACCGGCATCGGCCTGGGCATCGCCCAGGAACTCGCGGCGGAAGGCGCCAGGCTGTTCATCATCGGCCGCCGCCAGGAAGAACTCGACGCGGCGGTGAAGGCGATCGGCAACGGCGCAGTGGGCGTACGCGGCGACGTGACCAAGTTCGCCGATCTCGACCGGCTTTATGACTCGGTGCAGCAGCATGGCGGGCAGATCGACATCCTCGTCGCCAATGCCGGCGGCGGAAGCTTCGAGCCACTCGGCGCGATCAGCGAGGAAGAGTTCGACCGGACCTTTGGCCTGAACGTCAAGGCGACCCTGTTCACCGTCCAGAAGGCGCTGCCGCTGCTGCGCGACGGCGCTTCGATCATTCTCACCGGATCGACCAGTGCGATCAAGGCGCTGCCTGCCTTCAGCGTCTATGGTGCAACCAAGGCCGCGATCCGCAACTTCGCGCGCCACTGGGTGCTCGACCTCAAGGACCGTCACATCCGCGTCAATACCATCGCTCCGGGAGCGACCCGTACGCCGGGCCTGCAGGGCCTGACGAGCAACGAGGCGGAATGGCAGGGCCTGGAGAGCCAGCTTGCCGCGGGCATTCCGCTGGGCCGCCTTGCCGAGCCGCGCGAGATCGGCCGCGCCGCGGTGTTCCTCGCCTCGGACGATGCGAGCTACGTCAACGGCGTCGAACTGTTCGTCGATGGTGGTTTCGCGCAGGTCTAGAACGGCGCGGCGGCAGTAGCGAACGTCCCGGTTTCGGCCGGGGCGTTTCGCATGTGGGCGCTACGGCGCCACCGGCACGCAGGGGCTGACGGTTCCACAAGCCTTGGAGGCGTCGGCCTTCGAGCCGAACGGGCCGACGAGCAGCCGGGTGAGGTTGCCCGACTTTACATAATAAGGCTGGCGGCCCGGGAAGCGGCCGCCGACCTGGCTCCAGAGCTTCCGCGCGTTGGCGGGATCGCCGAACGCGCCGAGCTGGACGCGCCAGCCGCCGTCGCGTGCGGGTGCAGGCGCGGACGCGATCGGGGGAGCCGGCTTGGTACGGGTCGGGGCAGGGGTCGGCTTCGGCCTGGACGCAACCGCGACCGGTGCGGCGGGCACGGTGCCGCGGTTATAGTCGGCCTCATATTTGCGGGCGAGGGCGAGGCCGTCCTGACGATCCTTGACCGAGATATACTGGTCCATCTGGGCGAGCGCCTTGGTCGCGGCTTCCAGGCCCGTCGATGAGGCGCGCACCATCAGCGCATAGGCGCGGACCCAGTCCTTCGCGACGCCGTCCGCGTTGAACAGCATGATGCCGAGCACATATTGGGTGCGCGGATTGCCGCGTGCGACGCCACGCTCGAGCCAGGGTGCCGCCTCGGAGCGCCTGCCGTTCTCGAACAGCGCGAGACCGTAATTCGCCTCGCCCTCCTCATGGCCCTGCGCGGCCGCCTTTCGATACCATTCCTCGGCCTGTTTCAGGTCGGTGGGGACGCCGCGGCCCATCTTATAGGCCTGGCCGAGATTGAACTGCGCATCGGCATTGCCCTTGATCGCTGCCGAGCGCCACAGATCCACCGCCGTCTTGTAGTCGCCACGTTCATAGGCATCGACGCCGGCCTTGACCGGGTCTTCCTTTGCCGGCGCCTGCTGCGCCCATGCAGGCGTCATCAACAGCAGCGCGGCACCGGTGGCGACAGCGATCCACAACGACTTCATCCGACAAAAACTCCGCACCCGACCCGATTGGATAAATGCCAATTAACCATAGATAGGGAAACAAATCCTTACGCTTGGCTCCGGGCGAACGCGGACTGTGCGCGCCGTTAACCTGTTCTTATTCCCGCCATGCGATCCCCTAGGCTCTAATTACCTGAGTTCGAGGGGGTTCATGCGCGTCCTAGCGATGGCATCGCAGAAAGGCGGGTCCGGCAAGACCACGCTGTCCGGGCACCTAGCGGTGCAGGCGCAGCTGGCCGGCATGGGGCCTGTCGTCCTGATCGACATCGATCCGCAGGGTTCCCTGTCGGATTGGTGGAATGAGCGCTCGACCGAATATCCGGCCTTTGCGCAGACCACGGTGGCGCGACTCGCGTCGGATCTCGAAGTGCTGCGTCAGCAGGGCTTCCGCCTGGCGGTGATCGATACGCCGCCCGCCATCACCATGGCGATCCAGAGCGTGATCCAGGTTGCCGAGCTGATCGTGATCCCGACCCGGCCGAGCCCGCACGACCTGCGCGCCGTCGGCGCCACGGTCGATCTGTGCGAGCGCGCCGGCAAGCCGCTGATCTTCGTGGTCAACGCCGCGACGCCCAAGGCGCGGATCACCTCCGAAGCCGCGGTCGCGCTGTCGCAGCACGGCACGGTGGCTCCGATCACCATCCACCAGCGCACCGATTTCGCCTCGTCGATGATCGACGGGCGCACGGTGATGGAAGTCGATCCCGGCGGCCGCTCCTCGGCCGAAGTGGTCGCGTTGTGGAGCTATATCTCCGATCGGCTCGAGAAGAATTTCCGCCGTACCGTGTTCACGGCGCCCGCCGTGGCCACGAGCCAGTTCGGCACCGCCCGGCAAGCTGGCGGCTTTGGCCGCCGCGTCGTGAGCTGAGGGGCGCCCGATGATCGGAACTCCCAAGCCCACCGCTTCGCTCTCGTCGAACCTGCTCGCCCGCAAGGGCCAGGCGCGTCCGGCCATGCGTCCGCAGGGTTTTGTCGGCCTGTCGCCGGCGACCACGCACGACGATCTCGGCTGGAACGACATGGGTGAGGACGCGCCGCGTCCGGCACCCCTGCCTGCGCCGATCCAGGTCCAGCAACCCCAGATCCATCAACCGGCACCAAAGCCGATGGTGCTGCGCCAGCGCGAAGAGCTCGACCAGCAGATCGCGGAACCGCGGTTCGAACCCGAGCCCGAAACCATTTCCGAGCCGACCGGTGAGCAGAAGTCGCCGTTGGCGGTGCGCCAGCCCAAGGCCGAAGCCAAGCTCGTGGCCGATGCCCCGGCGCCAGCCGCCGCGCCCGCCAAGGCCAAGCCGGTGGCGAAGGCCGCGGTTGCCCGCGCCGCGCGCGAGGCCGTCGACAAGAAGGGCAAGGCCGCTTTCACGCTGCGCCTCGATCACGATCGTCACCTGCGCCTGCGCCTCGCATCGGCGCTGACCAACCGATCGGCGCAGCTGCTGGTTACCGAGGCGCTCGACGCCTTTCTCGATACGCTGACCGATGTCGATGCGCTCGCGCGGCAGGTCGGCTCCAAGGACCGTGGGTGAAGGAATGACCATGAACGCCCGTATCATGCTCTCGATCGGCGCCGCCGTCTTCGCGGTGGGCGGCACCGCCGTCACCGGGGTCGTCACGCAGGGCTATGCCTTCGCGACGTCCGCACCCAATGCCAAGAAGGCGGCGTCCGAAGCCGACGCCGCGCGCAAGGCGATCGCCAAGCGCAAGGCGGACAAGGCCGTGCAGCATGCCGAGCTCGCCGTCGCCAACGATCCGCAGAACGCCGAATATCGCGCGATCCTGGGCCAGGCCTATCTGCTTTCGGGCCGCTTCACCTCGGCGGGCCAGGCGCTGGGCGACGCGCTGGCGCTCAATCCCGAGGATGGCCGCGTCGCGCTGAACCTCGTGCTCGCCAAGATCGCCCAGGGCGACTGGGCCGGCGCGCGCTCGACGCTGCAGACGCATGCCGACCATATCCCCGCGAGTGATCGCGGTCTGGCGTTCGCGCTGGCCGGTGATCCGGTGACCGCGGTCGAGATCCTGACTCCGGCGGTGCGCGAGCCGACCGCCAATGCCAAGACCCGCCAGAACCTGGCGCTGAGCCTTGCGCTCGCCGGCCGCTGGTCGGAAGCCCGTGCGGTCGCCGCGACCGATGTCGGGCCGGACCAGCTCGACGCGCGGATCATGCAATGGGCGAGCTTCTCGCGCCCGACCAACGCCTATGACCAGGTCGCCTCGCTGCTCGGCGTGCGCGCGGTGCAGGACGGCGGTCAGCCGGTCGCGCTCGCGCTCGCGCAGCAGCCGAACGTGGCGGTCGCCGCCGCCGCACCGGTGCCCGCGCCGGCTGCCGATCCGGTCGACGCCTATATGCCCGGTCCGGCGGTAGCCGCTCCCGCCGTGGCCGAAGCGGTGCCCGCGCCCGTTGCAGCCGTGGCTGAAGCCGCGCCTGAGGCTGCCCCCGTGGTGCAGCAGGTGGCCGGCACCGGACCGCAAGTGGTGTTCGGCCCGAGTGCCGAAGTCATTCAGGCGATTTCGGCACCCGCCAAGGCAGCGCCCGCGCCCGTCCGTGTCGCAGCGGTCAAGCCTGCGGTGAAGCCGGTGGCCAAGGCCGCGCCCCAGGCGGCCAAGCCCGCCAGCGGCAATTATTATGTCCAGCTCGGCGCGTTCGACAGCGCCGCGGTGGCCAAGGATTCGTGGACGCGCGTCGCGCGCCGCGTGCCGACGCTCGGCAGCTACACGCCCCAGGGCGCCAAATTCTCGACCAAGACCGGCAATTTCTATCGCCTGTCGGTCGGCGGCTTTGCCCGCAACGACGCCAACTCGCTCTGCCGCCAGGTGCGCGCGGGCGGCGGCGTCTGCTTCGTCCGCGTCCAGGCCGGCGATGCCGTCGCCAGCTGGGCGACGAAGCGCAACACGCAGGTCGCATCCCGTTAAGCATCACTCCCATCGATGCTAATACCGAAGGGCCGGGGAGCGATACCCGGCCCTTCTTTTTGTCGCGACGAGAACCAGAGGCGACCGATCCACCGCATTGCTGCCGCGCGCGAGGAATCGCAGCCGCGCCAGACCAGACGGTTTAGCTCGCAGCGACGGCAGAAATCCGAGCCGTCGCCCGTCCCATGCTGACGGATGCGCGGTGCCGGAAGAAGCGGGACCCCGGGTCCGGCCCGGGGTGACCAAGATTGGGGAGTGGCAGCCTTCCACCATGTAGCGGAGGTTCAGAGATCACTTTGCGTGATAGACCGTGCCGCTTCGCTTACTCGACCGGCGTGCCGCCCTTGAACAGCTTCAGCACCTTGCCCTGGACCGGCAGGCGATCGAACGGCGTGTTGCCGGCGCGGGCGCTCATCTTGCGGGCGTCGATCTGCCAGGGCGCGCCGGCGTCGAGCACGATGAGGTCGGCGGGCATGCCGGGGGCCAGCGTGCCGGTCTCCAGCCCGAGGATCTTCGCCGGATTGGCGGCGAGCAGGGCGAAAAGGCGCTCGATCGGGATTCGGTCGTCACGGACCAGGCCCAGCGACAGCGCGAGCAGGGTCTCGGCGCCGGCCATGCCCGGCTCCGCATCGGCGAAGGGGAGGCGCTTGGCCTCGGGCCCGCGGGGGTCGTGGCCCGAGGCGATCACGTCGATCGTGCCGTCCGCCACCGCCTGAAGCGCTGCCTGGCGGTCGCTTTCGTCGCGCAGGGGCGGCGAGAGGCGCGCGAAGGTGCGGAAATCGCTGGTCGCGATATCGGAGAGGAACAGATGCGCGGGCGTGATGCCGCAGGTCACGGCGACGCCGCGGCGCTTGGCGGCGCGGACCAGGTCGAACCCGGCGGCGGTGGTCACCTGGCGGATATGGATGCGGGCGCCGGTTTCCTCGGCGAGCATCAGGTCGCGGGCGATGGCAAGCGGCTCGGCGATTGCCGGCGCCGCGGGAAGGCCGAGGCGGGTCGCGGTCTCGCCGCTGGTGGCGACCGTGCCGTCGGTCAGTCCGCCATCCTCGGCATGCGTGACCACGACGAGATCCAGGTCGCGCGCATAGACCAGCAGCTTGCGCATGATGCCCGCCGAAGCGATCCAGCGCCGGCCGGTGGCGACCGCACGGGCGCCGGCCGAGGTGTTGATCGCGATCTCGCCCAGATCGTTGCCCTGCAGTCCGCGCGTGGCGGCGGCGAGCGGATGGACCCAGAGCTCGGGCTTGCCCGAAAGCGCGGCGCGGCGGACGATGCCGGGATCGTCGAGCACCGGCGACTGATCGGGCATCAGCCCGACGCGCGCGACGCCGCCGAAGCGGCACGCCTTCTTGTCGACCGCGAACACGCCGAGATCGATCAGCGCAGGGGCGAGCATCCTGCCGCCGAGATCGACGACTTCGGCGCCCTCGGGGACATCGATCGCGCCGGCAGCGGCGATCGCATCGCCGCGGACGAGCAGGCCGCCCTCGGAAACGCCGCCCTTGGGGCAGACCAGCCGGGCGTTGGTGAAGGCGATGGTCATGCCCAGCCCTCCACGCCGCGCGCTCTCCGGGTCAGCACGTCGAGACAGGCCATGCGGACCGCCACGCCCATCTCGACCTGCTCGGTGATCGCCGAGCGTTCGGGATGGTCGGCGACGATCGAATCGATCTCGACCCCGCGGTTCATCGGGCCGGGGTGCATCACCAGCGCGTCGGGCTTGGCGCGGGCGAGCCGCTCGGGAGTGAGACCGTAGCGCATGTGGAATTCGCGGGTGGAGGGGATGTAGCCGCCGTCCATCCGCTCGTTCTGGACGCGGAGCATCATGACGACATCGGCGCCCTCCAATGCGGCGTCGAAATCGGTGAAGGGCTGGACATACATCCGTTCGATCGCGGCGGGCATCAGCGTGGAAGGGGCGACGACGCGGACCTCGGCGGCGAGCGCGGTGAGCGCCAGCATGTTCGAGCGCGCGACCCGGCTGTGGAGCAGGTCGCCGCAGATCACCACGCGCTGGCCCGCGACCGAGCCGCGGCGGCGGCGGATGGTGAGTGCGTCGAGCAGCGCCTGGGTGGGATGCTCGTGCCAGCCGTCGCCGGCGTTGAGCACCGGGCAATCGACTTTCTGGGCGATCAGATCGACCGCGCCCGAGCTGCCGTGGCGGATGACGATCACGTCGGCGCGCATCGCGTTGAGCGTCACCGCAGTGTCGATCAGCGTCTCGCCCTTCTTCACCGAGCTTTGCGCGGCGTGCATGTTGACCACGTCGGCGCCCAGCCGCTTGCCGGCGATCTCGAACGACAGAAGCGTGCGAGTCGAGTTCTCGAAGAAGGCGTTGATCTGGGTCAGGCCTTCCAGCCGCTTGTCGCTCTTGGCGCGGGTGCGGTTCGCCTCGACCCACTGCTCGGATTCGTCGAGCAGGAACATGATCTCATGCGGCTGGAGCCCCGCAATGCCGGTGAGGTGCCGGTGCGGGAAAACGGCGCTGCCCTTTATCTGGGCACCGGGGCGATGATCTGAGGTTTGCATTAAAGCTGCGGCCTAGCGGCGGGCGGAACGTACGGCAATAGCGCAGGCATTCGGCGACGCTGAATGCACGCTGTAGGCGCGGGTCACCATGCGTTCAAACGAGCGGAGCCATCGACGGACCGGGACAGAAACGAAGGAGAAAATCCATGACGATGATCCGGAGGAACAAGATCTATCTGGCGGCGATCGCGACGCTGATCGCGGCAGGCACGAGCCCGGCGATGGCGCAGGACCGCTGGGACTGGGGCGGTGGCCGCCCGGGCGACCGCGAATATCGGCTGGTCGGGCCCGGCGTGCGGCTGTTGTATCCCGAGCTGCGCGGCACCAATCGCGGCCGGGCCTTCGTCCTGCGCAATTTCGATCGCGACCATAATGGCCTGATCACCCCGCGCGAGGCGGAGGCTGCGAACCGCGCCTTTGCCGCGATCGCCGGCGCACGGCGCGACCGTTTCGACTGGAATGCCCGCGATCACGGCTTCAGGCCCGGCCCGACGGCCGGCGGCTGGGACCGCCAGGCGATGCGCGACTATCATTTCCGCCAGACCAAGCTCGGCGCGACGCTGACCCTGCAGGAGGACGTGCTGTTCCGCACCGACAGCGCCGAGCTCTTCCCCCGCGCGATCGAGAAGCTGCGGCCGCTGGTCGGCTATCTGCGCGACAATCCGGGCGTCCGCGTGGCGATCATCGGCTTCACCGACTCACGCGGTACCGATGCGCACAACCAGGCGCTGTCGGAACAGCGCGCCGAGAGCGTGCGGGCGGCGCTGGAGGATATGGGCGTGACGCGTGCCCGCTTCCGTGTCGAAGGGCATGGCGAGCGCGAACCGGTCGCCGGCAACGATACGCCGCAGGGGATGCGCCTCAACCGACGTGTCGAAGTGACTTTGCTCGGCCAGCGCGCCGACCGTTTCTGAAGACCTGAACATAAAGACATTCCCGCGCCTGACCGGCTCGCTCCGGTCGGGCGCGGAATCATTTGCGCGTCGCGCCCGCGGAGGCTGTGGATAGAGTCCCGAAGCGGTGCAGATGTGCGCGAGCCGCATCTTCATTTTGTCGCAAATTGAGAGTAAGGGAATCTTAAGAGAAGCTAAGTCTTTCTTGAGGGGATTTCCATGATTCGTACATTCTTGACGGCAATTGCTGCCGTTTTCGCGCTGGCGCTGGGCACCGTGCCCGCTGTGGCGCAGCCCTATACTCAGGCCGATTTCTCCGGCGGCATCTTCGGCGGCAACGCCAATGTGAAGGCGCCGTTCGTCGGCAGCGGATTGTTCCCGGGCATGACCTTCACCGGCAGCTTCGTGTTCAGCAATTCGCTGATCCCGGCTTCGGGCTCGGGCTTCGTCAACGTCTTCCAGTCGAGCTTCCCGGATATCGCCAACATCCCCGACGCCGACGCCTTCAGCTTCAACTTCGGGCCGTTCAGCTTCAACGCGGGCGATAATCTCGACTCGCTGACGAACCTGGGCATCCAGTACAATAACGGCCATTTCAACGGCTTCGTCTTCAACGGCGACTTCCAGTATAACGGCGCCTGGTATCAGCTCGCGCTGCAGGGCGGCAGCCTGAGCGTCAAGCTGCTCGACGGCATCGCCAACGGCTTCGATCCGCACGGCTTCCCGACCGGCTCGAACCTGGTCAACGGCTATATCAATATCGGCGACGCCAATGTCACCAACCAGACGCCGTACACCCCGCACGTGACGCCGGGTGTGCCTGAGCCGATGACCTGGGCGATGCTGGTGCTCGGCTTCGGCGTGATCGGCGCGACCATCCGTCGCCGCCGCGCGGCCGTCCGCTTCGCCTGACTGAATAAGGTTTCCGCACCTTGGGCGCGCCCGGCTCCGGCCGGGGGCGCCCTTTTCTTGTCAGGCGCCGACCAGCCCGTCGATCGCGCCCTGGAGGATATAGGCGGCCGCCATCTTGTCGATCAGCTCGGCGCGCTTCGCCCGGCTGGCGTCCTGCTCGATCAGCGTGCGTTCGACCGCGACGGTGGACCAGCGCTCGTCCCAAAGCAGGATGGGGAGACCCATGTCCTCGAGGTTGCGGGCAAAGGCGCGGGTGGACTGGGTGCGCGGGCTGTCGGTGCCGTCGAGATTGAGCGGCAGGCCGATGACCAGGCCCTTCACCTGCTGCTCGGCGATGAGCGTAGCAAGCGCAGCCTTGTCCTTGGAGAATTTGGTACGGCGGACGAGCAGGGCAGGGCTGGCGAAGCTCCAGCCGGCGTCGCACAGCGCCGTGCCGATCGTCTTGGTGCCGACGTCGAGCCCGAGCAGGCGGCCGCCCTGCGGCAGGACGGCGCGAAAATCGGAAGGCGCGATGGTGATCACCCGCCCGCTCTAGCCCGGATTATTTGAACGCCGCCAGCCGCCGTTCGATATCCTTGCGGACATTCGCCCAGAACAGGCTGTAATCGAACACGTGATAATTGTTCCCGGGCAGGACGTACTGGCCGAAATCGGGCGGCGTGGATCCGATCATCAGGAAGCCGCGGCCGTCGCAGCGCGCAGGGACGCGGCCGATCTCCATCCGCGCCGACTGGAAGCTGGCATCGGGGATCAGCGAGCCCAGATTGGCGGTGGCGGGCGCCGAATCGTTGGGTTTCCCGGTGATCGGATTGGTGCAGACCATCGGCGTGTCGGCGCGGGGCTTGCCGGTAAAGCCCGTCGTCGCATCGAAGGTGTCGACGATCAGCGCCGGATCGGCGGGTTCGGCGAAGCTCTGCCACGACAGGATGCAGCGCGTCTGGTCCGGCCCTGCACAGGCGGGGAGGCCCATCTTCGGCAGGTCGGCGGTGACCGAGACCGGCCAGCCGACGACATAGGCCGCGACGACCCGCTTCGCGAGCGGCGTGCCCGCGACTCGATCGACCAGCAGGCGCGAGAGATGGAGCGCGCCCTGGCTGTGGCCGGCAAGGATGATCGGGCGGTCGCCGGCTTCCTTGAGGAACTGGTCGAACGCGGCGAGCACGTCGCGATAGGCGAAGTCGAGCGCCTGCTGGGCCTGCTTCTTGCTGGTGAGGAAGGCGCCGAAGGTCGCCTGGCGATAGCGCGGCGCCCAGATCGCGGCGGCGCCGTTGAACGCGCTCGCCTGGCCGCGCAGGAACAGGGCGGCGCGGTTGTTGGCGTCGGCATTGTCGAGCGGTGCGTTCCAGCGATGCGTGTCGAGGAACGAGGTCGGGTGGATGAAGAAGAGCGCGGCCCTGGGCTTGGCGGCAGGTGCGAAGCCCGCCGGGGTCCACAAGGCGGGGTTGTTCGCCTTGTCGGGCCGGGCGATCCACATATCGGCATGGGTGTAGACCGAGGCATCGGGCGGCGGCAGCGATTCGACGTTCGCCGACGGCACCATGAACTGGCGCATCAACTGGATGCCGTACAGCCGGTACGCAAACATGGCGGCAACCGCGAGCATGATCAGAACCGCAAAGACATAAAGGAATTTCCGGGCCAATCCCGTTCTCCATTGTGCAATGCAGCATAATGCCGCGACGTTGCAATCGCGTTCCCGTGGGGCACGATTGTGAAGGATGCAACCGGCTTGGCCGATTGCACGCGATCTCCACCGGCCTGCACGGGAAATCCACTTTACCCCGGACGAGCGATGAACGAGCCTCCTGGAAGCATGGGGGAGAAGATCATGGACGCGTTCGAAACCGAGGCGGAGGGTATCCCGCCGGAGGGCCAACGGCACTGGCCGGCGCGCCCGTTCCTGCTGGCGGGGCTGGGGCTGGCGACGGGGCTCGTCGCGCACCTGATCCTGGGCGGCGATCTCGGCGATTTCGCTTTCACCACGAACCAGGGCGCGCTGTTGATCGGCGTGACCGTCGGCTCGGCGCTGATCGGCTTCACGATCGAGCGGCGCGACTGGCCGGCCGCGCTGGCGTTCGGCGCGGGGATGGGCCTGGTTGCCGGCTTCGTCACCTGGTGGAGCGGTTCGCCCACCGTCTGGGGTGCGGATCAGGGCGAGACCTGGCGGACGATGAGCCTGTTGCTGGCCGTCGCGATCGCCGCGCCTTTGTTCCAGGCGTCGCGCGACGAGCAGCGGCTGCGCATCTCCTATCCCGGCGTGCACGACCATCTCTGGGCGAATGTGGTGCTGTGGTGCGCGAGCTGGGCGTTCGTGGGGCTCACCCTGATCATGAGCTTCCTGCTCGCCAGCCTGTTCCAGCTGATCAAGATCGAGGTGCTTCACGATCTGCTGATGAAGAACTGGTTCTGGCGGGGACTGGTCGGGCTCGCCTTCGGATCGGCGCTGGGCGTGCTGCGCGAGCATGAAGCGGTGGTGCGCACGCTCCAGCGCGTGGTGACGATGCTGCTCGCGGTGCTGGCGCCGGTCCTGGCGATCGGTCTGGCACTGTTCCTCATCGCGCTGCCCTTCACCGGGGTGCAGGCGCTGTGGGACGCGACCTCGGCGACGACGCCGCTGTTGCTCGCCTGCGCGGCGGGCGCGTTGATCCTCGCCAACGACGTGATCGGCGCGCGCGAGGCGGACGAGCGGCGGATGGCGTTGCTCCGCCATAGCGCCATGGTGCTGGCGGCGGTGATCCTGCCGCTGGCGCTGCTGGCGGCCGTGGCGACGGGGCTGCGCATCGGCCAGTATGGCTATACGCCCGAGCGGCTCTGGGCGATCGTCTTCGTCGGCATCGCGATCTGCTGGGGCGCTGCCTATCTCGGCGCGTTGCTCGTCGGGCGCCTGCGCTGGACGCGGCTGGTGCGTCCGGCAAATCTCGGCCTTGCCTGGCTGGTCTGCGCCCTGGGCTTCCTGCTCGCGACCCCGCTGATCAGCTTCAATCGCATCTCCACCGTCGACCAGGTCACACGGCTGGAATCGGGCCGGACCCCGTTCGCGAAGTTCGACTGGCGGGCGCTGGCGTTCGATTTCGGCAAGCCGGGCCGGGACGCGCTCAAGAAGCTCGCCGCGTCGAGCAATCCGGCGATCCGCGAAAAGGCGATCGCGGCCGCCAAGAGCGAATTTCGCCATCAGGTACCCGACGCGCGGGCGGTCGAACGGGCGGCGACGCTCGATCAGCGGCTGCGCATCCTGCCCGCGGGGAGCGCGCTGCCCGCCAGCCTGCGCGAACACATCAACGACGGATATCCCTGCAGCCAGTCCGACGAGCGCTGCACGCTGATCTTCCTGCCGGGCGGGCAGGAAGCGCTGTTGCTGCAGCAAGGCTGTTTCGAGGCGCCACGGCAGAAGCCCGTGCCCGCGGCGACGCCCGCCGCCTCGGGACCCGTGGCAAGAATCGAGGCGAATCCGTGCGGCAGCTACGATCTTCAGCGTTTCGTGCTGGCCCGCGGCAAATGGATGGAAGGCCCCCTGCGGGACAGCAATCCCTGGGACGATCAGGCGAACGCGCTGAAGGCCGCGGGCTACAAGACCGGGCAGATCGAGGTCCGCAAGGTCGAAAGGCGACAGGTCTTTGTGGGCGGGATTCCGACGGGCAACGCCTTCCAGTAATCCGCGCCGCGCAGGCAGCGCTTGAAGGCGGGAGGCGCGGCTGATAGTCGCGCCTCCCATGTCCGTAGATACCGCAACCGTGAAGAAGGTGGCGAGCCTGGCCCGCATCGCGATCAGCGATGGCGATGCCGAGCGCCTCGTGCCCGAGCTCAACAACATCCTTGGCTGGATCGAGCAGCTTGGCGAGGTCGATACCTCGTCGGTCGAGCCGATGACCGCCGTCATCCCCAACACGCTCCGGCTCCGCGAAGACGTGGTGACCGAAGGCGGCCAGCGCGACGCGATCCTGGCGAATGCGCCGCAGGGCGATCATGGCTTCTTCACCGTGCCGAAGGTGGTCGAATGAGCGACGTCACCGATCTGGGCATCGCGGCGCTGCGCGACGGCGTCCGCGCGGGGACCTTTTCGGCCCGCGAAGTGGCGGACGCGTTCATCGTCAAGGTGAGCCGCGCCAAGGCATTGAACGCGTTCATCGTCGAGACGCCCGACCACGCCATCGCCGCCGCCAAGGAGGCCGATGCCGCCCGTGCTGCCGGCGAGACGCTGAAGCCGCTTGCCGGCGTGCCGATCGGCATGAAGGACCTGTTCGCCACCAAGGGCGTGCAGACCACCGCCGCCAGCCACATCCTGGAGGGCTTCAAGCCGGTCTATGAATCGACGGTCTCGCAGAAATTGTGGGATGCGGGCGCGGGCATGCTGGGCAAGCTCAACATGGACCAGTTCGCGATGGGCTCGTCCAACGAGACCAGCTATTTCGGCAATGTGATCTCGCCGTGGCGGCGCGGCCCGGGCGACAACGCCCCGCTGGCGCCGGGCGGCTCGTCGGGCGGCAGCTCCGCGGCGATCGCGGCGCGGATCGTGCCGGGCGCGACCGGCACCGATACCGGCGGATCGATCCGCCAGCCCGCGGCCTTCACCGGCATTTCGGGCATCAAGCCGACCTATGGCCGCTGCTCGCGCTGGGGTGTGGTCGCCTTCGCCTCGTCGCTCGACCAGGCCGGGCCGATGGCGCGCGACGTCCGCGACTGCGCGATCCTGCTCGAGAATATGGCGGGCTTCGATCCCAAGGATTCGACCTCGCTCGATATGGCCGTGCCCAAATGGGAGCATAACCTGTCGGGCGACCTGCGCGGCAAGAAGGTGGGCATCCCCGCCGAATATATGATGGACGGCACGCCGCCCGAGATCGCCGCTCTGTGGCAGCAGGGCATCGACTGGGTGCGCGATGCCGGCGCCGAGATTGTCGAGGTGTCGCTGCCGCACACCAAGTACGCGCTGCCGGCCTATTACATCATTGCGCCCGCAGAGGCTTCGTCGAACCTCGCACGCTATGACGGCGTGCGCTACGGGCTGCGCGAGCTGGCCGAGGGCCAGAACCTGCAGGACATGTACGCCGCGACCCGCGCCGCCGGCTTCGGCGACGAAGTGAAGCGCCGCATCCTGATCGGCACCTATGTGCTCTCAGCCGGATTCTACGACGCCTATTACACCCAGGCGCAGAAGGTGCGGACGCTGATCTCGCAGGATTTCGAACGGGCGTGGGACTATTGCGACCTGCTGCTGACGCCGACCGCGCCGAGCGCGGCGTTCGCGCTGGGCGAGAAGAGCGACGATCCGCTCGCGATGTATCTGAACGACGTCTTCACGGTGCCGAGCTCGCTGGCGGGTCTGCCGGCGATGTCGGTGCCGGGCGGGGTCGACAAGAGCGGGCTGCCGCTGGGCCTGCAGATCATCGGCAAGCCGTTCGACGAGCAGGGCGTGCTCAACGCCGGCCTGGCGATCGAGGAACGCGCCGGCTTCAAGGCGCGTCCCGACGCCTGGTGGTGAGCGTCCGCTAGGGGTTTCCGGGGAGCGCCGCGCACGAAGCGGGGCGCTCCGCCGAATCTATTTCCGGTTCCAGGTGAACATCGACGAAGCGGCGTAATTCCACACGACGCCGACGAGCGCGCCCGCGATCCCGGCGAGCCACCAGCGATAGTGCATGTTGTAGATGAACTCGCCCACGCCGATGTTGCCGATCGCGCCGATCAGGCAGACCGCGTAGAAGGTGAACAGCCCGCGCACGAACTTGGCGCCGCGCAGGCGCATGTCGCGATAGGTGAAGCTGTTGTTGAGGACATAGTTGAACGTCATCGCGGTCAGCACCGCGATCGTCTGGCCGATGCGGAAATCGATCGACAGCGCGCGCACCAGCCCGCCCAGCGTGGCGAGATGGACGAGCAGGCCCAGCCCGCCGACTGCCGCGAACATCAGGAAACGCACCGGCACGATGTGCCCGAACATCTTCTCGAGCAGCAGCGCGCCGAATTCCTGCGCAACCTTGCTGTCGAGCTTGCTCTCCCCCGCGACGCGCGAGCGGAAGGTATAGGGAATCTCGGCGATCTTCAGCTTGCGCGGGACCGAGGCGACCATGTCGAGCAGGATCTTGAAGCCGACCATCGAGAGGTTCGGCAGCGCCTCGACGAATATATCGCGCTTCACGGCGAAGAAGCCGCTCATCGGATCCTTCACGTCGTTCTTGAGGAGAAGGTTAGAGAGGCGGGTGGCGAATCGGCTGATCTTGACGCGCGATTCGTCCCATTCGCCGGTCGAGCCGCCTTCGGCGTAGCGCGTGCCGATGGCGAGGTCGTTTCCATCCTCGGCGATCGCGGCAAAGAGTTTCACCAGCACGGTTTCATCATGCTGCATGTCGCCGTCGATCACCGCCACGACGGGCGCGGCGCTGCTCAGCATGCCTTCGACCACCGCCGAGGAAAGCCCGCGGCGGCCGACGCGCTGGATCACGCGGATGCGGCGATCGACCCGGGCGAGCTCGCGCACCCGGTCGGATGTGCCGTCGGCCGAATTGTCGTCGACATAGACGGCCTCCCAATTGAGACCCGACAGCGCCAGGTCGAGCTTGGCGGCCAGAGGCGCGACGTTTTCGGCCTCGTTGAACGTGGGAATGATAACGGTGAGCTGCAACGAGGGCGTCGCGGTGACTGCGACTGCGCCATCGGCGCTAGCGCTCAAGAGCCCGACTTCGGCGTTCATCAAATACTCCTCAGATGCGCACTCTGCGCGCACTGTCCGCAACAAGCGGTAACGCCTCCTTCTTCCGGCACCGCGAAGAGCGGTTCCCGCGCCGGTTAAACGAAGCGCTCGTGCTAGTCCTACCAATTCAAAGCCGCAAGCTGGGTATCGCGGCATAGCGGAGGACGGAGCCGGACTGCCGCAACCGCAATTTTGCTGAAGCCGGTTTCGGTTTTCAGCCGGACGTGAGGTCCATCGTCAGGATCGGGATGCCGAGATAGGCGAGGCGGCGCACCTCGCGACGGCCGCGCACGACGGTGTCGAGGATCAGCCCGGTGAAGAAGCAGAGCATCGCGCCGATGCCGAGGCCGGTGATCAGCACGGCAGTGGGCAGGCGCGGGACCAGTCCGGTATGCGCGTAAGTGATCGCCAGCGGGATCGCGAGGATGATCGCGACGAGCAGCGCGAAGACGCCGATGCTGCCGAAGAACAGGATCGGGCGCTCGAGCCGGAACAGGTTGACGATCGTCCTGAGGATCCGCCAGCCGTCGCGATAGGTGGAGAGCTTCGAGGTCGAGCCTTCGGGGCGGGCGGCATAGGCGGTGATTACTTCCGCCACCGGCATGCGCAGTTCGAGCGCGTGGATGCTGATCTCGGTCTCGATCTCGAAGCCCGAGGAGAGCACCGGGAAGCTTTTGACGAAGCGGCGCGAAAAGACACGATAGCCCGACAATATGTCGCTGAAGCTGCGCCCGAACAGCCGCGCCAGCATGCCGGTGAGCATCCGGTTGCCGAGGCGATGGCCGCGGCGATAGGCAAGCTCGACTTCGGACTTGCGCGCGCCGACGACCATGTCGAGCTGCTCGTCGAGCAGGCGCTGGATCAGCACCGGCGCGACGGTGGCATCATAGGTCAGGTCGCCGTCGGACAGGATGTAGATGTCGGCATCGACATCGGCGAACATGCGCCGGACGACATTGCCCTTGCCCTGCATCCGCTCGGAGCGGACCACGGCGCCGGCCTCGCGCGCGACCGCGATCGTCGCGTCGCGGCTGTTGTTGTCATAGACATAGACGGTGGCGCCGGGCAGGCTCTCGCGGAACGCAGCGACGGTGCGCGCGATCGCGACCTCCTCGTTATAGCAGGGCAGCAATACCGCGATGCGCAAGGATGCGAGCTTGTCCAGGAACGACAATGCTTCGGCTGACATTCACGCGCCCCCAACCTGCGGCAACGCGCCGAGGTGGCAATCGACCTAATCGACGCCATGATGGAGCGCAACGACGAACGGTTGCGGGCGGTCGAGCCGATTTGCACGCTGGACCTTGCCCGAGCGACGCGCGATAGGCGAATGCGATCCAGTTCCAATATCTTTGTGAAGAGCAATGGCGACCAATTCTAGCTCCAGCTACCGCATCCAGGGCGACACCGGCGAATGGGAGGTCGTGATCGGCCTCGAGGTGCATGCCCAGGTCACCTCCAACGCCAAGCTGTTCTCCGGCGCTTCCACCGAGTTCGGCGCGGAGCCCAACAGCCAGGTCTCGCTGATCGACGCGGCGATGCCGGGCATGCTGCCGACGCCCAACCGGGAATGCATCCGCCAGGCGGTGCGCACCGGCATGGCGATCGGCGCGGTGATCAACAAATGGTCGCGGTTCGACCGCAAGAATTATTTCTACGCCGATCTGCCGCAGGGCTATCAGATCAGCCAGCTCTACCA
>CBIHNZ010000055.1:0-24991 GCA_966211615.1 uncultured Sphingomonas sp. | reverse complement strand
TGCTCGACGAGATCGACAAGCTCGGCCAGGATTTCCGCGGCGATCCCGCCTCGGCGCTGCTCGAGGTTCTGGATCCGGAGCAGAACAACAAGTTCAACGATCACTATCTGGAGATCGACATCGATCTTTCGGACGTGATGTTCGTGACCACCGCGAACACGCTGAACCTGCCCCAGCCTTTGCTCGACCGCATGGAGATCATCCGTCTCGAGGGATACACAGAGGACGAGAAGGTCGAGATCGCCGAACGGCACCTGATCGCCAAGCAGATCGAGGCACACGGCCTGAAGGAGGGTGAACTCACCCTCACCACCGAGGGCCTGCGCGCGCTGATCCAGAAATATACGCGCGAGGCAGGTGTCCGCACGCTGGAGCGCGAGATCGCCCGGCTGGCGCGCAAGGCGCTCCGCAAGATCCTCGAGGGCAAGGCCGAGACGGTCACGATCACCCCGGACAATCTCGCCGAGTTCGCGGGCGTGCAGAAGTATCGCCACGGCCTGGGCGAAGAGGAGAACCAGATCGGTGCGGTCACCGGGCTCGCCTGGACCGAAGTCGGCGGCGAATTGCTGACGATCGAGAGCGTGACCGTGCAGGGCAAGGGCGCGATCAAGACGACCGGCAAGCTGGGCGACGTGATGAAGGAGTCGGTCGAGGCCGCCTTCAGCTTCGTCAAGGCGCGCGCGCCGACCTATGGCATCAAGCCGAGCCTGTTCCAGCGCAAGGACGTCCACGTCCACCTGCCCGAGGGCGCGGTGCCCAAGGACGGTCCGTCGGCGGGCATCGGCCTGGTGACGGCGATCGTCTCGACGATGACCGGCGTGCCGGTACGCCGCGACGTCGCCATGACCGGCGAGGTGACATTGCGGGGCAGGGTGCTGCCGATCGGTGGTCTCAAGGAGAAGCTGCTCGCGGCGTTGCGCGGCGGAATCAAGACCGTGCTCATTCCCGACGAGAATGAGAAGGATCTGGCCGAGATCCCGGCGAACATCCGCGAAGGGCTGGAGATCATCCCGGTCAAGCATGTCGACGAGGTGCTGCGGCTCGCGCTGACCGAGCCGCTGACCGCGATCGACTGGACCGATGCGGACGAGCTGGCGGCGCAACCGCCGGCCGGAGTTGCCCCAATTGGGGACGCCGTGCATCACTGACGGAGTGTAACCGTTTCGTCGCATGGCCCGGAAAACCGGCTGAAAGGTTTTGACAGCGATGGCTGGTGCGTGCTGACTGGCGCACCGGCTTTTTCAAGCCGCGACTCATTTTACCGATTTGCACGACTAAGGGGGAAACCGAAGAAATGAACAAGCAGGAGCTGATCGGACAGGTCGCCGACACTTCGGGCCTGGGCAAGGGCGATGCCAGCAAGGCCGTCGAGGCCGTTTTCGATGCCATTTCGGCGGCGCTCAAAAAGGGCGACGAGGTTCGCCTGGTCGGATTCGGGACGTTCTCGGTCAGCAAGCGCAAGGCATCGACCGGCCGCAACCCCCGCACGGGCGAGGAGATGACGATCAAGGCGTCGAACCAGCCCAAGTTCAAGGCCGGCAAGGGCCTGAAGGATTCGGTCAACTGACCTGATCCGAACGCGGGCCGGGGCTGGACAGCGCACCTCGCAATGCCTAAAGGCCCGCTTCCCGTTTCGGCTTGAAAAAGCCAATGGGCGCGTAGCTCAGTGGTAGAGCACACCCTTCACACGGGTGGGGTCGTAGGTTCAATCCCTACCGCGCCCACCATGGAATAGCCCGCCTGTCCCGCGACCGGCGGGCTTTTTTCTGCGGAGCCTCGGCGATGGCCTCTCAACTCCTTGCCGCGATCGAACGCGTCTACGCCGCCTTTGGTGACGAGCCCGCACCGCTCAAGCTCAAGGCTTCGCCATACAAGGACGGACCAGGGATGTTCCGAGCGCTCAAGGCGGCACCGCTGCGCGAGCTGGATGACGCTGCGATCGGACCATATGCCTCATCGGCGCTCCTGACCGTCGGATCTCCGGACGACTATCGTCATTTTCTACCCCGCATCCTCGAATTGGCCGTTCAGGGTCGCGTTTGGACTGGTTACGAACCCGCGATAATTGCCGGTCGGCTCAGCATGTGCGCCTGGCGGACATGGCCGAGCGAACGCCAGGGCGCGGTGACCGCGGTTTTCGAGGCCGCCTTTGATGCGGAGCGCGACGCGGAAGAGGGGCAGGCGGAAGATTGGCTTTGCGGGCTCGCCGCTATGGAGGAGCCGGTTGCGATGCGTCTCCACGGGTGGATTGAAGGCGCGTCACTCGATGGCCTGCTGCAACTCGCCGATTGGCGGGCCTCGACATTGAACCTCGATTACCCCTCCGAAGAACCGCTCGGGCCGTTCTGGAGCGACATCGACGAAGCTTGCCGTTCCGAGTTGCAGGATATCCTTCTCGGGAAAAGGCTTGCGGAGCGGCTCGAAACGGCTTTGGTGCCGCTGGTCGAGCGTTATCGTATCGACGCAGCCCTTTCGGCCGGCGGCACCAATATTCGACGCAATTGACTTCGCCTTTTCGAATGGCGTGCGCCAGGCCATGAGGTCTCTAGAAATGTAGGGTTTCCGCTGCCAAGCTCTGCCGCATGATTTCGCATCCGATACGCTGTTTTGGCTTCCTGACCCGGGCGTCGATGCGCAAGATAATTGCGAGATGAAGCGCGTTGTCGCCAATCTAGTCAATTTTGCGGTGTCGGTTGGCCTGGCCGTCGCGCTGTTCATGCCGTCGCGGGCTTTGGCGCAAGCGCATGCCGTCCTCCTCGTCCCCGACCGCGTGTTCACTGCCACCGACCGCACGCTTCATCCCGGCTGGAAGGTCCTTGTCGAAGGCGATCGCATCGTTGCCGTCGGTCCCGAAGTTTCGGCTCCCCCGGGTGCCGAGACGATCGCGCTGCCGGGCACGACGCTGCTTCCCGGTCTGATCGACCTCCATGTCCACCTGTTCCTGCATCCGTACAACGAGACGAGCTGGAACGATCAGGTGATGAAGGAGCCGCTCTCGCTGCGCACCGCGCGTGCGGTGGCGCATGCCCGGGCAACGCTGATGGCGGGTTTCACCACGGTGCGCGACCTGGGTACCGAAGGGGCAGGGGACGCCGATGCCGGACTCAAGGCGGCGATCGAGCAGGGGATCGTGCCGGGCCCGCGGCTGCTGATCGCCAATCGCGCGCTGGTGGCGACCGGGGCCTATGGCCCCAAGGGCTATGCCTATGACGTGCCGCAGGGCGCCGAGGAGGTAAGCGGCGAAGGCGTCGTCGCGGCGGTGCGCCGCCAGATCGCCCACGGTGCCGACTGGGTGAAATTCTATGCCGATTATCGCTGGGGACCGGGCGAGCCGAGCCGCGCCACCTTCAGCCTGGAGGAATTGAAGGCCGGCGTCGCGGCTGCGCACGATGCCGGGCGCAAGGTCGCGGTGCACGCCAGCACGCCGGAGGGGATGCGCCGTGCGATCCTGGCCGGGGCCGACACGATCGAGCACGGCAATGACGGCACGCCCGAGATATTCGCACTGATGAAGGCGCGCGGCGCCGCCTTCTGCCCCACGCTCGCGGCGACCGATGCGATCACCCGCTATGGCGGCTGGAAGGGTGCGGCACCCGAGCCCGAGGCGATCCGCGCCAAGCGCGCGAGCTATGCCGCGGCGCTCAAATCCGGCGTCACCCTGTGCGTCGGCGGCGACACCGGCGTCTTCGCGCATGGCGAGAATGCGCGTGAGATCGACCTCATGGCGGCCTGGGGCTTGGCGCCGGTCGATGCGCTTTTGACAGCGACGGCCGGCAACGCCCGCATTTTGGGCATGGAAGACCGAATCGGGTCGATAGCGCCCGGCCGGATCGCCGATCTGGTGGCGGTCGACGGGGATCCCATCGCGGAAATCGCCGCGCTTCGGCGAATTCGTCTCGTGATGCAGGGCGGAAAAATCGTTCGCGTGCCCTGACGCGTGGCAGTGATCGTAACAATCACGTCACGATAGAGTCTCTGAAGTTTCTCCGAAATCCCACCATCGCGTCACGCAGGCCTCCTAGCGCGGCGCTGCGGCCGACGGGGGAAAGCCGAGTCGATCCCGCACAGTTTCGAACCCGCGCTAACCCGGCATTCGCCCGGAACGGAGAATTTATGGCCAGCTTCAAACGCCTTAGCCTTATCCTGATGACCAGTTGCGCGGGCGCCGCCCTTTCGGCGTGCGACGGCGCTCTCAGTGTCGCGTCGCCCGGCGAAGGCGTGATCGTCGTCCCGGCTCCGGCGCCTTCCGCGCCGACCCCGACTCCCTCGCCGACGCCGACGCCGACGCCGGGTACGCCCGCCGCTTCGTGCCCGACCGGCACCACCGATGTCGGCGTGCTCGGCAGCTTCCGCGGCTGCCGCATTCCGTCGCTGATCACCGGCAGCGTCACGCTCGCCAAGCTTCCGGGCGTCGCCTATGAGATCAACGGTCGCGTCGATGTGGGCATCGACATCGGCGGTGCCGGCACCGCGCCGGGCGGCCAGAGCGCGTTCCTGACGATCCAGCCGGGCGTCGTGCTCTATGCCAACACCACCAACGCCGATAACGACTTCCTGCTCGTGAACCGCGGTTCGCGCCTCCAGGCCGAAGGTACCGAGACCGCGCCGATCATCTTCACCTCGCAGCAGAACGTCGCCGGCACCGCGACCGACGCGTCGCAGGGCCAGTGGGGCGGCGTCATTCTCGCCGGCCGCGCGCCGATCTCGAACTGCAACCTGGCGGGCGTCGTCCAGACCGCGACGGGCACCAACGCGCAGTGCGAGAACGTTGTCGAAGGCACCGGCACCGCGCTCTACGGCGGCAACGCTCCGGCCGACAACAGCGGCACCGTCCGCTACGTCCAGATCCGCTACTCGGGCACGATCCTCGCCGCGGGCGTCGAGCTGCAGGGCCTGACCCTGGGCGGTACCGGCTACGGCACGACGGTCGACCACGTCCAGATCCACAATTCGTCGGACGACGGCATCGAGATCTTCGGCGGCCGTTCGAACCTGAAGTATCTGGTCATGACCGGCGCGGACGACGACAGCCTCGACTATGACGTCGGCTATCGCGGCTTCATCCAGTTCCTGCTGGCGGTGCAGAAGCCGGGCAATACCCAGACCGACAACTATCTGATGGAAGTCGACTCGAACGGTGGCGAAGACGCGCTGCCGCGCACCTGGGGCCAGATCGCCAACTTCACGATGATCCAGACGACTTCGGGCACCAACGCCGCGATCCGCATCCGCGGCGGCGCCGACACCCGCCTGGTCAACGGCATCTTCGTGACGCCGAACGCCTGCACCAACATCGTCGCGGGCGCCGACGTCGGCGGCCAGCACACCACGACTCGCCCCGCGGACGCGGGTTCGGTTCCTGGCACGAGCCTGCCGGCACCTGGCGCAGCCGAGACCTATGGCACGCTGCAGGATTTCGGCCCGCCGATCTTCAACTCGGTCTATTTCGCCTGCGGTGCGACCAAATATGCCACCAGCGCCGTCAACGGCATCACGGTGACCGTGGCCGAGCAGCAGGCGATCGTCGAGGGCGGTGCCAGCACCAACGTCAACATCAACGGCACCACCGCCGCGGCGGTCACCGGCACCTACCTGACCGGCACCGGTCCGGCTGCACTCACCGCAGCCAACCCGGAGGCGTACAACCAGCTTCCGACCTCGGGCCTGGCGGCGTTCTTCGTGAACGCCGGCTTCCTGGGCGCGGTCGGCCCGACGGGCAGCGGTTACGACACGTGGTTCCAGAAGTGGACCTGCAACTCGGACCGGGCGAACTTCGGCACGGCCAGCGGAAGCTGCACCGCGCTGCCGAACTAAGGCGCGACGACGTGACGGGGCGGCGCCTGTGCGCCGCCCCGTACTCGCCTTCAACGCAATTTCGCTACCGGATCATATCGCTATGAAAAGCCAGCTCGCATTTGGAAGCCTCCTACTCGCCACTTCGCAGCTGGTCGCTCCCGCGGCGCTGGCGCAGGTGACGGGAACGGACACCGCACAGACGCCGCCTGCCGGTGCCGTGGTGGAACCGACGGTTCCGCAGGAAGATCCGGCTGCGCAACAGCAGGAACAGGTCGATATCTCGACCCCCGGCGCCGACATCCAGGACACGGGCGAGATCGTCGTCCAGGGCCGCAACATTCCCAACGTCATCCGCGCGACGCCGCAGGTGGTTTCGGTGCTTTCGACCGAAGACATCGCCCGCACCGGCGAAGGCGATATCGCCGGCGCACTGACCCGCGTCACCGGTCTTTCGGTGGTCGGCAACGGCTTCGTCTATGTCCGCGGCCTCGGCGACCGCTATTCCTCGTCGCTGCTCAACGGTTCGCCACTTCCGAGCCCCGAGCCGCTGCGCCGCGTCGTGCCGCTCGACATCTTCCCGACCAACGTCATCGCATCAGCGCTCGTCCAGAAGAGCTATTCGGCCAATTATCCCGGCGAGTTCGGCGGCGGCGTGATCAACCTGACGACGCGCGCCGTGCCGAAGGAAGATTTCTACCAGATCGGCGCGTCCGCGACGGTCGATACCTTCACCACCGGCAATCTCGGCTATGTCCATGACGGCGGCAAGGCCGATTGGTTCGGCTATGACTCGGGCACGCGCAGCGTACCGGCAGTGATCCGCAACGCGGGGCGGAACCGTGTCGGCGTGCTCACCTCGCAGCAGATCACCGGCCTCACCAACGCCGAGACCACCCTGGTGATGGGCAACCCCAACATCCCGCTCAACCTCAGCTTCGAAGCGAGCATGGGCGGATCGGGCGATATCGGCGACGTCCGGCTCGGCCTGATCGCCGCCGGCGGTTTCAACAACAGCTGGCGCACGCGCGACGCGATCCAGCAATATGCGATCGACAATGACGGCGGCCTCTCGAAGGACTTCCGTACCGTCACCACCGACAATCGCGTGATCGTCAACGGCCTGCTGGGCTTCGGCGCCGAGTTCGGCGAGCACAAGGTCCGCTGGACCAACCTGTATATCCACGACACCGTCAAGCAGACCGCGCTCGGCATGGGTGGCGAAGGCAACAATTTCGACATCGTCGATGGCAATCCGCCGTTCCGCGATCAGCATACCGCCTGGTACGAGCGCCAGCTGATCAATTCGCAGCTCGCCGGCGAATTCCGGTTCAACGACCTGAGCGTCGACGTGCGCGGCAGCTATGCCAACACCAAGCGCAAGGCGCCGTACGAGCGGGATTTCCGCTACCAGTATCTGACCTCGATCTTCGCGACCCCGGTCAACGACTATATCAACAATCTCGGCACCCAGACTCCGGCGACGATCGCGTTCAGCGATCTCAATGAGGATCTCTGGGCGGGCCAGGCCGATCTCAGCTACAAGCTCAACCTGAGCTTCCCGATGACCGTGTCGGCCGGATATTATTACAGCGACACCAATCGCGATTCGAGCCGCTACCAGTTCCAGTATTACGGGCCGAACGGTTCGGCGCTGCCGCTGGTGCTCGGCCAGCTCCGTCCGGACTATTTGCTTTCGGACGACACGATCCTGAATGGCTGTGTGCGGTTCATCCCCGGCTATACCGATGCCGGCAACTGCATCGAGCTGCGCAACACCAGCGCCAATGCGGGCGCCGCGGAGTATAATGCAGGGCTGCGGGTCAATGCCGGTTACGTCCAGACCGATATCGAGCCGGTCGACAAGATCCGCATCAACCTTGGCGTCCGCTATGAGGACGGTCTCGAGACGGTGAATACCAGCGGCCTGCTGAATACGAGGCTGAGCAACAGCTACTGGCTGCCCGCCGCGACGGTGACATGGAACTTCCAGCCCGACTGGCAGCTCCGCCTGCACGGTTCGAAGACGATCGCGCGCCCGCAGTTCCGCGAGCTCGCGCCGCAGCTGTACACCGACTACGAGACCAATCGGCAGTTCTTCGGCAACCCGCTGCTCAACGACAGCACGCTCATCAATCTCGAGGCGCGTGCCGAGTGGTTCTTCGCCCGTGAGCAGCGGATCACCGTCGCGGGCTTCATGAAGAAGATCGACAAGCCGATCGAGACCGTCGCCTTCTTCCCGGGCGGTTCGACGACGCCGCAGGTCGGCTTCTCCTACGCGCCCAGCGCGCTGCTGTACGGCGGCGAAATCGAAGCGCTGAAGTACATTCCGCTCGACACGGTGTTCCCGGGCGGCTTCTTTGCCAGCCGCCGGATCATGATCTCGGCGAACTACACCTACACCAAGTCGAAGCTGCGCGTCGGCAACGAGCTCGTGCCGAGCCCGCTCCAGGGCCTGAACCCGACCTTCGTCCATGCGAACAATCTGTTCACCGACGGCGACCCGCTGGTCGGCCAGTCGGACCATCTCGCCAATGTGCAGATCGGGCTCGAGGACAAGGCATCGCTTTCGCAGCTGACCTTCCTGTTCAACTATGCCAGCGAGCGCGTGACCAATCGCGGCCCCGTGCCGCCGTCGGGCACCGGTATCCCCGAGCCGAACATCGTCGAGAAGCCGGGTTTCCGCTTCGACATCGTCGCGCGCCAGGGCTTCAAGCTGGCGGGTGCGAACATGGAGCTGAAGCTGGAGGCGCGCAACCTGACCGGCGTGCGCAACCAGGAGTTCCAGATCTTCCCGAACGGCGTACGCCGCGACATCAACACCTATGATCTCGGCCGGATCTTCTCGATCGGGCTGAGCGCCACCTTCTGATCGGTTAAGAGGGGGATCGGGCTCCGGCGCGCCAACAGGCGGCCCGGGGCCCTTTCTATTTCACCAGGCCCAGGGCCGTTCGCGGAACCACTGGGTGACGACATATTTGGTGCCGGCGCGCACCTTCATCGCATGATGGATGGTCGACGGGTTGCACGTGCCGTCGGGCCGCATATTCGACCAGGCGAGCACCTTGCCGACTTCGGGCTGGACGATCTTGTCGAGCGCCTTGAACCGGGTCGCGCCGCCCGCTTCCACCTCGTTGAGATAGACCATCACCGTCCAGGTGCGCTGACCCGAGACGCTGCAATATTTCTCGAAATCGCCGCCATTCGGCTCGAAATAATCGGTGTGCGCCTTGAATTCCTGACCCACGGCGTAGCGCTGGCCCTGCATCGGCTCGCCACGGGCAGGATCGAGCCCGGTCAGCGCGATGATGCGGCGCTTGAGCTCGGCAACCGCAGGCAGGTCCGGATCGAAGTCGCAGGTCTCGCTGGTGCGAAAGGCATAGTCGCCATTGGGGTCGGCGATCGTCGAGGGACGGCGCTGGGTGTCGATCTGGCGCATCAGCGCCTGGCAAAGCTCGGGCTCGAGGAAGTTCTTCGCGATGAAGAGCGCCACCTTGGGGCTGGGCACGCGCTGGATCCCGGGCTGGCGCAGGATATGGTCGATCACGGGTTCGATGGGGTAGCCCGAACCGAAATCGGGGACCGGGGGCAGGGTGGCGACGGTGGCTTCTTGCATGCCGCCTTTTGCCAAATCCGGGGGGCAGTTTCCAGCGCGAGAGCGTTTGCAATTTAAATGTCATGCAAATGCAAGACCGATGTCACATTCCCTGCCTAGCCATTCGCGTGTCCGCAAAAAGGGGGACGCATGAACCTGGTTGCCGAAGCGCTGCCGGCGGGACCTTCACAGTCCAAGCCCCAGTCTGCGCGCGTTTTCGCCGCCCAGGGGCCATTGCATGCGCTTCTTTCCGAGGCGACGCGCCGGCGCGCGACGGATGTGCATGTCGATCCCAATCCCCAGGGCGCCAGCATCGCGCTCCGGATCGGCGGCCAGATAGCCGATGGCGGGACACTTACGCCGCAGGTGCGGGACGAGCTTGTCGCCGAGCTTTGCGCCGCTTCCGATCTCGAGCTGCCGGACGGTCGCCCCCAGCATGGCAGCCTGCAATGGTCGGGCAGCGACGTGGCCGTCGCCCTGCTGCCCGTGACGACAGGTGTCTCGCTGGTGTTCAAGCTCGATATCGGCGATCGCCGCGACCGGCGGCTGGAGGCGCTCGGCATGCGGCAGAGTCTCGTCGCTGCGTTGCGGCCCGCATTGGCGAAGGGAGGGCTGGTGCTGGTGGCCGGCCCGCCGGAATCGGGACGCAGCACGACGCTGCGCGCCTTGCTCGATCATGCGGCGGGCAAGACGCGCCGGCTGATGGTGGCGGAGCAGGTCGGCGGGGCGCCGGTGCCGGGAGTGATCCAGATCGAGGCCAATGCGCAGTGCGCGATGGCCGACATATTGCGCGCTTCGCTCCACCATGATGCCGATGTCGTGATGGCCGATGCGCTGGACGATCGCGCCGCCGCTGCCGCGGCGGTGGAGGCTGCGCAACGCGGGGTGCTGGTGCTTGCCGCGGTTCCCGCGACGGACGCGGTCGGGGCGATTCGGCGGATGCGCGACTGGCGAATCGAGCCGTTCCAGCTGGCATCGACGCTGAACGTCGTGCTGGCCCAGCGGCTGGTCCGGCGACTTTGCCCGGAATGCCGCGAACCGGTCCAGGCGCAGGGCTCGGTATCGGCGCTGCTGGGCTTCGATCGTGGCGCGATCGTCTATGCGCCGAGTGGGTGCGCGGCGTGTGACGATAGCGGCTATGCCGGGCAAATCGCTGTATTCGAAGCGATACATGCCGATCCGGCGATGCGCCGCCTGATCAACGATGGCGGCGACGAGGCGATCCTGGCCAGCCACGCCTATGTCCGCGCGCCGAACCTCGGATCGGCCGCACGGACCCTGGTTCGTGAGGGTGTGACGACCCCGGAAGAGGCAGTGCGCATTTCACGCGGATAAGCGCTCGCAACTATCTTGCGCTCGCCGCCGACCACCGCTAAGCGGCCTGCTTCGCGGCGATCGTAGTTCAATTGGTTAGAGCGTCGGCTTGTGATGCCGGATGTTGCGGGTTCAAGTCCCGTCGGTCGCCCCATTTTTTCTAGCGCGGACCCACCCATGATCACCGACTGGGGCTTCCCCGATTTCGACGACCATGAGGGCGTCCATCTGTTCAGCGACCGCGAATCGGGTTTGAGCGCGATCATCGCCGTTCACTCGACCACGCTCGGTCCGGCGGCAGGCGGCGTGCGCTTCTGGCACTATGCCGATCACCGCGCGGCGATCACCGATGCGCTGCGCCTGTCGCGCGGCATGAGCTACAAGAACGCCATGGCCAACCTGCCGCTCGGTGGCGGCAAGGGCGTGGTGCTGGCGAGCAAGCCCGGCGAAGAGATCACCACCGCTCAGCTCGAGACGTTCGGCCGCGCCGTCGAATCGCTCGGTGGGCGCTATGTGACGGCCGAGGACGTCGGCATGTCCGAAGCGCGGATGAAGGTGGTCGCCACCCAGACCCGTCACGTCTCCGGTCTTCCGGTCGCTGCAGGCGGTGCCGGCGGCGATCCGGGTCCGGTGACCGCGCGCGGCGTCTATCTGGGCGTCAAGGCAGCGGCGAAGCGCGGGCTGGGCGCCGATTCGATGACGGGCGTGCGCGTCGCGATCCAGGGCGTGGGCTCGGTCGGCGGCGGCGTCGCACGGCTGCTCGCCCAGGATGGCGCGAAGCTGCTGCTGGCCGACGTCAATGCCGAGCGCGCCAAGGCGCTGGCGGCGGAACTGGGTGCGGAAGCGGTCGCGGCCGATGCGATCCTGACCCAGGAAACCGATCTGTTCAGTCCGAACGCGCTCGGTGCGATCCTGACGGAACAGTCGATCCCCACGCTCAAGTGCAAGGTCGTGGCGGGCGGCGCCAACAACCAGCTCGCAACGCGGGCGGACGGCCAGCGGCTGCACGATCGCGGCATCCTCTATGCGCCCGACTACGTGATCAACGCCGGCGGCATCATCAATGTCGGGCTGGAATATCTGGGCCAGGGCAACATGGCCGAGGTCATGGCGCGCGTCGAGAAGATCCCGTTGCGGCTGATCGAAGTGTGGGACGAGAGCGACCGCACCGGCGATCCGGAGAGCGAAGTCGCGGATCGTATCGCGCAGCGGCTGATCGGGCGAGGCTGAAGCCCGATCCCAGGCATTTCGGCATCCTGGAACAAATCTGAGCGGGCGCTCAGCTCGCCAGGACGAGATTGGCGTCGAGAAAGTCCAGGAACGCGCGCACCCTGAGCGCCAGGCGTTCATGGCCGTCATACAAAGCGTGGATA
Source organism: uncultured Sphingomonas sp. (assembly GCA_966211615.1). GTDB lineage: Bacteria > Pseudomonadota > Alphaproteobacteria > Sphingomonadales > Sphingomonadaceae > Sphingomonas. Next base: position 12,916 of record CBIHNZ010000055.1, on the reverse strand, counting down.
TCCTCGCCGTCGCCGGGATTGAACGGCGCGAGTATCTCGACCAGCCGGCCGGCCGCGAGATCCGCAGCGACGTGAAACCGACCGAGCCGCGCGATGCCGCCTCCCGACACCGCCATCAGCCGCACGACCTCGCCCGAATTGCCCAGGAACGGCCCGTCGACGGGACGCTGGACGATGCGGCTGCCGATACGGAACGGCCAGCTGTCGACGCTGCGGCGAAAGCTGAATTGCAGGCAGACATGGCGGGCGAGATCGCCCGGTTCGGCGGGCATGCCGTACCTGGCGAGATAGTCGGGGCTGGCCACCAGCGCCATCGCGCTGCGGCCGAGCTTCTTGGCGCGCAGCCGCGTGTCGCGCAGCGGACCGATCCGGATCGCGATATCGGTCCGCTCCTCGATCAGATCGACCAGGGCGTCCGAAAGCGAAAGCTCGACCGTGACCGCCGGGTTCGCTTCGAGGAAGCGCGGCAGGATCGGCACGAGATACTGCATGCCGAAGGGCACCGACGAATTGATGCGCAGCGTGCCGCGCGGCCCGCGATGCTCGCGCCCCAGGCTTTGCTCCACCGCATCGACCTCGGCGAGCAGCGCCGAGATGCGGTCGCGATAGGATTCGCCCTCCGGCGTGAGCGAGAGCGAGCGCGTCGTGCGCTGGAGGAGTCGTACGCCCAGCCGCGCTTCCAACCGCGCGATGCTGCGGCTTACGGCGGAAGGGGTAAGGCGGAGCGCCTTCGCCGCGGTGGCGAAACTCCCGCCGCTCGTCACCGCGAGGAAGGTCTCCATGTCGCCGATGCGGTTGTCCATGCCAGGTCATTCATGATTTGAGATCACTTCTATTGTGCAGGACTGCGCTCTAATCATCAATATCCGTCGCGCCTATCTCGCCATTCGAACACGAACAGGAGGTTTCGACGATGGATCTGCAACTCAAGGGAAAGACCGCTCTCGTCACGGGCTCGACTGCCGGCATCGGCCTGGCGATCGCCGAGCGGCTCGCCGCCGAAGGCGTCGAGGTCGTCATCACGGGTCGCAGCCAGGACAAGCTGGATGCGGCAGCCAGCCAGGTCGGCAAGGCCGGACGCGTGCGGGCCGTCCTGGCGGATCCCGCGAGCGCTGAAGGCGCCGCGACGCTGATCGAGGCGGTGCCGACGGTCGACATCCTGGTGAACAATCTCGGCATCTACGAAGCCAAGCCGTTCACCGAGATCGCCGATGAGGACTGGTTCCGTTTCTTCGAGACCAATGTGATGAGCGGTGTCCGCCTGTCGCGACACTATTTCCCCAAGATGCTCGAAGCGAATTGGGGCCGGGTGATCTTCATCGCCAGCGAGAGCGCCCTGCTGCCCCCAGGCGAGATGATCCATTACGGCATGACCAAGACTGCGCAGCTTTCGATCGCGCGGGGCCTGGCCGAGCAGACGCGCGGCACCGGCGTGACGGTCAATTCGATACTGCCGGGGCCGACCCGCTCGGAGGGCATTGTCGAGTTCATCCGTTCGGTCGTCGACAACAAGGACGCGCCCGAAGCCGAGCGCGAAGCGGAGTTCTTCACCAAGCTGCGGCCGCTCTCGCTGATCCGCCGCCTGATCGAGGCGGAGGAGATCGCGTCGATGGTGGCGTTCGTCGCCAGCCCGCTCGCCGCGGTGACCAACGGTGCGGCGCTCCGGGCGGAAGGCGGGATCGTTCCCACCATCGCCTGAGGGAGGCGGCTCCTTTTCCCCTCCCTGGAATGGAGGGGAAAGGAGCGTCGCAAATTAATTTTGCGGCTCATGTCACATCCGCCATGTGCATCTCGTCATGTCATCGAACCCCTTGAAAGGATGAAGACGATGACTGCACGACTCGACCCGTTCAAAGCCGCCCCGGCGCAGATGAAGCTCTGGCTCGATGCGACCACTGCGTTCGGCCCGTCGCTCGAAACCAGCCTGAAGGAGCTGGTCAAGATCCGCGCCTCGCAGATCAACGGCTGCGCCAATTGCCTGAACATGCACGCCGTCGATGCCCGCAAGCACGGCGAGACCGAGCAGCGCATCTATCTGCTGAGCGCCTGGCGCGACGCACCCGGCTTCTCGGATCGCGAGCGCGCCGCGCTGGCCTGGACCGAAGCGCTGACGCTGGTTTCTACGGCGCGGGCCCCGGATTCGGTCTATGCGGCGCTGAAGGCTGAATTCACTGAAGAGGAACAGGTGGAGCTGACGCTGCTGATCAACGCCATCAACGGCTGGAACCGCCTCGCGGTGGGCTTCGACCTGTTCTACGGCGAAGTCGCGGTGCCGGTGCGCGAGGCCGCATGAGCGCCGAGGACGCGGCGGCGAGCTTCGATCCGCTGCGTCCGCGGCTGATGCGCATCGCCTATCGCATGCTCGGCTCGGTCGCCGATGCGGAAGATGTGGTGCAGGAGGCGTTCGTCCGCTGGATGGGCGCCGATCGCAGCGCGGTGCAGGTGCCCGAGGCATTCCTGCGCCGCGTCGTGACGCGGCTCTGCCTCGACCAGATCAAGTCGGCGCGGGCGCAGCGCGAGACCTATGTCGGGCCCTGGCTGCCCGAGCCGATCGTCGAGGAGGAGGAAGAGGTGGACGACGTCACCTTGCCGCTGATGCTCGCGCTCGAACGCCTCTCGCCGCTCGAGCGCGCGGCGTTCCTCCTCCACGACGTGTTCGGCGAGAGCTTCGACGAGATTGCCGAGACGATCCATCGCGATCCTGCCGCGTGCCGCCAGCTCGCGAGCCGGGCGCGCGCCCATGTCCGCAATGCGCGGACGCGCTTCGAGGTGCCCAAGGAAAAGGGGCTGGAGATCGCCCAGGCCTTTTTCGCGGCATCGAGGAGCGGGGACATGGGCGGATTGCGGTCGCTTCTCGCGGCGGATGTGTCGTTCTACGCAGACGGCGGCGGCAAGGTCAGCGCGGTAAGCAAGCCGGTCCACGGCGCCGACGATCTGATCAGCCTGCTCGTTTCCTTCGCGCACTTCTATGCCAGGGACATGTCGAAGGTAGTGCGCTACGGCCTGATCAACGGGCTCCCCGGCTTCGTGTCGATCGAGCCGGGCGGCACCCTCCAGACCACCGCGCTGGCGATCGGCGAGCATGGCATCGAAGCGATCTACGTGATGCGCAACCCCGACAAGCTGGGCAATCTGGGCTTCGTGCACTGAGGGGGCGGACCGGATTTTGAGAGCGGAATTCGACCAAGCGACGACGGGGATGCCCACACCATGGATTCCGTCGAAGAACCCCGCTAATCCCCCGCCGTGCCCGTGCTCCATGCTCTCGCCAATCCCGCGCGCTTCCTCAAGATCGCGCGGCCGCTGACGCCGATCCTGTTCTGGGTCGGGTTCGCGCTGGCTGCGTTCGGCGCCTGGGCAGGGCTGACGCTGACGCCGCCCGACTATCTCCAGAAGGAAACGGTACGGATCCTCTACATCCATGTGCCCGCCGCCTGGCTGGGGATGGGTGGATGGAGCGCGCTGGCGGCCTCGAGCCTGGGTTACCTGGTGTGGCGGCATCCGCTGGCGAACATCGCCGCGCGTGCGATCGCGCCGGCCGGCGCGGTGTTCGCGGCGCTCTGCCTGATCACCGGATCGATCTGGGGGCGGCCGACCTGGGGCACCTGGTGGGAATGGGACGGGCGGCTGACCAGCATGCTGCTGCTGTTCTTCGTCTACATCGCCTATATCGCACTGGCCCGCGCCGATGCGGATCGCGGCGGCGACGGGCGCATCCCGGCGCTGTTCGGCGTGGCGGGCACGGTGCTGCTGCCGATCATCCGCTATTCGGTGATCTGGTGGAACACGCTGCACCAGGGGCAGAGCATCGGCCTCACCAACTCGTCGATCGACAAGTCGATGCTGTGGCCGCTCTTCTTCACGCTCGGCGGGTTCACCCTGTTGTTCGCGGGCGTCGTGCTGATGCGGATGCGCGCGATGCTCGCCGTCCAGAAGGTCGAGGCGCGGATGCGCCGGATGGCGGCGATATGAACCATTGGGCGTTCGTGACCGCCGCCTACGCTGTTACGCTGCTCGGCACGGGCGGGCTGGCGCTGCTGAGCTTCCTCGCGATGCGCCGCGCCGAGGCCGCCGCCGATTCGCTGAGGCGCGACAGATGAAGGCAAAGCATCAGAGGCTCGTGCTCGGCCTGCTCGCGCTCGCCGCGATCGTCGGCGCCGGCCTGCTCGCGCTCTCGGCGCTCAAGGACCAGGCGGCGTTCTTCTACGCGCCAGGCGACGTGGCGGGGAAGCCGTTGCCGCTGGGCAAGGCGGTGCGGCTGGGCGGGATGGTCGAGACCGGGTCGGTCAAGCGCGAGGCGGACGGTGTCTCGATCCGCTTCACCGTCACCGACGGCCAGGCCAAGGTGCCGGTGGCATTCCGCGGCGTGACCCCGGACCTGTTCCGCGAGGGATCGGGCGTGGTGGCCGAGGGCAAATTCAACCCCGACGGCAGCTTTGCCGCCGACAATCTGCTCGCCAAGCATGACGAGCGCTATATGCCGCCGCAGATGGCCGGCAAGATGCACAAGACCGAGACGCTGGAACAATGATCGCCGAAGCAGGTCTTGCGGCGCTCTGGATGGCGAGCGCGTTCGCGGTCGTGCAGATCCTGCTCGCCTGGGGCGCGGCGAAGGGTGCGGCACTGGGCCGCGGCGACGATCTGATGGTGGCACTGCGGCGCACCGCGATCGTCCAGGGCCTGCTCGCGCTGCTCGCCTTCGGTGCGCTGATCGCGGTGTTCGTGCGCAGCGACATGTCGGTGCTGCTCGTCGTCGAGAACAGCCACTCGATGAAACCCCTGCTCTACAAGATTTCGGGCACCTGGGGGAACCATGAGGGCTCGATGCTGCTCTGGGTCACGGTGCTGGCGTTCGCAGGCGCGGGCGTGGCGCTGTTCGAGCGGCGGCTGGCGGCGGGAACGCTGGCGGCGACCTTGGGCGCGCAGGCGGCGATCGGGCTGGGCTTCTACGCCTTTCTCGCCTTCGCCTCGAACCCGTTCGTGCGGGTCAATCCGGCGCCGGCGGACGGGCAGGGGCTCAATCCGCTCCTGCAGGACCCGGGCTTGGCCTTCCACCCGCCGACGCTCTATCTCGGCTATGTCGGGCTTTCGGTCGCTTTCAGCTTCGCCGTCGGCGCGCTGCTGATGCGCGACGTTGGCCCGGCCTTCGCGCGCGCGATGCGGCCCTGGGTGCTCGCTGCGTGGATATTCCTGACGATCGGGATCACGGCGGGATCCTATTGGGCCTATTACGAGCTCGGCTGGGGCGGCTGGTGGTTCTGGGATCCGGTCGAGAACGCATCGCTGATGCCCTGGCTCGCGGCGACGGCTTTGCTCCATTCGGTTACCGTGCTGGCGACCCGCGACGGGCTTCGCGCCTGGACGCTGATGCTCGCGGTGGTCGCCTTCTCGATGTCGATGATCGGGACCTTCCTGGTGCGCTCGGGCATCCTGGTCAGCGTCCACGCCTTCGCCGTCGATCCGACCCGGGGCACCTTCATCCTCGCTTTGCTCGGCATCTATATCGGCGGCGCACTGGCGCTGTTCGGCGCGCGCGTGGGTACGGTGAAACAGGGCTCGACCTTCGAGCTGGTGAGCCGCGAGGGCGCGCTGGTGCTCAACAATCTGCTGCTGACCGTGATCCTGGGCGTGGTGTTCATCGGCACGCTCTACCCGCTGATCGCGCAGGCGGCGGGCGTGCAGCTCTCGATCGGCGCGCCGTTCTTCGACAAGGCGGTCGGACCGGTGGCGCTGCTGCTGGTCGCGGCGACGGGGGCGGGGCCGCTGCTGCGCTGGCGGCGGGACAATCTCAATGCGCTGCTTGGACGCGTGACCGTGCCGGTGGCGGTGGCGGGCGTCAGCTTCGCGCTGGTGTTCGTGCTGGCGGGTGGCACGTCGCTGCTTTCCGTGTTCGGCATCGCCTTTGCCGCGGGGCTGGCGGCGGCGAGCGTCGCCCCGCTGTGGAAGCGCAACCTCAAGCGCACGCCGCTGCACGTCTGGGGCATGGTGATCGCGCATCTCGGCGTCGCGGTGAGCCTGTGCGGCATGGCGGCGGACAGCGCTTTCAAGACCGAGCGGCTGGCGGCGGTGCATGTCGGCGACAATCTTGCCGTTGGGCCGTTCCGGGTCACCCTGGTCGAGGTGCGGCCGACGGTCGGCCCGAACTGGTCCGCGCTCGAGGCGCGGCTGAAGGTGCAGCGCGACGGCGGCACGCCGTTCGAGCTGATGCCGCAGCAGCGCTTCTTCGCCAATCCCCCGACCAACACCAGCGAGGCGGCGATCAGTACCCTGCTCGACGGGCAGCTCTACACCGTGCTCGGCGCGGGCGACAGCGAGGGGCGCTGGCAGCTTCGCCTGTGGTGGAAGCCGTTCGTGACCCTGATCTGGGGCGGGGGCGCGCTGATCGCACTGGGCGGCGCGCTGGCGCTGATCGGCCGGGTTCGCCGCGAGATACGCGACGCACATGCGGAGCATTACGCATGAAGCGCGTGCTGATCTGGCTGCCGCTCGTGCTGTTCGCGCTGATCTTCGCGCTGGTGACGAGCGGGCTCGTCAAGCCGGGCGACCGGATGGTGCATTCGGCGATGGTCGGCAAGCCGATGCCGGCGATGAACCTGCCGGCGCTGGTGCCGGGCAAGGGCGGCATCGCCACTGCCGATTTCGGCAAGGGCAAGCCGCGGCTGCTCAACGTCTTCGCGAGCTGGTGCATCCCCTGCATCGCCGAGGCGCCGCAGCTGATGAAGCTCAAGGCGGCGGGCGCCGAGATCGACGCCATCGCCATTCGCGACACCGGCGAGGCGGTGCAGGCGTTCCTGCAGCAGAACGGCGATCCCTATGCGCGGATCGGCGACGACAAGGCGAGCGCGGCGCAGCTCGCGCTCGGATCGTCGGGCGTGCCGGAGACCTTCGTGATCGATGCCCGGGGGAAAATCGCCTATCAGCATATCGGCGACATCCGCGAAGAGAATGTTCCCGAGCTGCTCGCCGAACTGGAGAAGGCGAAGTGACGATCGACCGTCTCGATCGTCACCCCGGCGAAGGCCGGGGTCCAGAGCCCCGGGCGCGTCGCTTGCGACCCTGGGTCCCGGCCTTCGCCGGGGTGACACTGTTGTTGTTGGGATCGCCCGCCCTGGCCGATTCGAAGCTGCCGCCATCGCCGCTCGCCTATACCCAGCTCCCCGATCCGGCGCAGGAAGCCAGGGCCAAGGCGCTGATGGAGACGCTGCGCTGCCTGGTCTGCCAGGGCCAGTCGATCGCCGACAGCGATGCCGAGATGGCCGGGGACATGCGCGCGCTGGTGCGCGAGCGCGTCGCCAAGGGCGAGAAGCCCGAGCAGATCCGCAAATGGCTGGTCCAGCGCTATGGCGACTATGTCACCTATGATCCGCCGCTGAGCTGGGTGACGGCGCCGCTCTGGCTGACGCCGATCATACTGATCGTCGCGGGCCTGTTCCTCGCGCGGCGGCTGTTCCGCAGGCGGAGAGCGTAATGGGCTGGGTGTTGCTGCTCGCGATCGCGCTGGTCACGGTGCTGATACTCTGGCGCACCGGCTATCCGCGCAAGCTGTGGACGATCCCCGCGACCGCGCTGATGCTGGGCGCGGCGGGCTATGCCTGGCAGGGAAGCCCGGGACTGGCCGACCACCCGGTCGCGGCGGAAGCGCAGGCGGGCCAGATCGATCCCAATCTCGTTGCGCTTCGCGAGGCGTTGTTCGGCAAGTTCGGCACCAATGCCTGGTCCTATGCCATGGCTGCGGACCGGATGACGCTTTCGGGCAAGCCCGATCTGGCCATCGCGGTCTGGCAGGGCGCGGTGCGCAAGATGCCGAACGATATCGCGCTGTGGTCGGGATATGGCCTGGCGCTGGCCGAGCATGACGGCAACCAGGTATCGCCGGCGTCGCGTTTCGCATTCGAGCGCGCGATGACGCTGTGGCCGCAGCACCCCGGGCCGCCCTTCTTCTATGGACTGGCACTGATCCGCGAGGGCAAATACGCCGAGGCCCGGCCACTATGGCTCAAGGCGGTGCAGCTTACGTCGGAAAAGGCGAGCTACCGCAACGAGCTGGTCCTCCGGCTATTCCTGCTCGACCGGCTGCTCGCGGCGAAGACGGGACAGGCCCAGCCCACCGCCCGGTGAGCCGCTGCACGCTTGTAATGTAGGATTTCGTCGGCTTGTCTCACATGGCTGGATCGTTGATCCGAGCCGCTCTTTGACCGTGTCGATTATCTGTCCAGCCTCACACGGGGCGCTGGTGGTGCGCCGAAGTGGCAGCATGGCGGCGCGGGTGTCGCGTCGTCGAGGCGTCAGTGTAGCGCGGGTGTCGCTTCGATGGGGCGTTGGTGTAGCGCAGGTGTCGCGCCGAAGGCGCGACGGTGTCGCTTCCCGGTTACAAGGCGTCGCCAAGCTGTAACCTCACCGCGACTTTTTGTCTTCCCACGGTGCCCGGGCCCCGTGGGAAGACAAGTTCGTCAACCGAGGAGGTGTCAGGCCCAGGCCTGGTACGGCAGGTCGAGATCGTCGGCGACGGCCTTGAAGGCGATCTTGCCCTTGTAGACGTTGAGGCCGTTGGCGAGGTGCTTGTCGGCCTTCATCGCGCCCTCGGCGCCCAGATTGGCGAGCTTTAGCACGAACGGCAGCGTCGCGTTGTTGAGTGCGAACGCCGAGGTGCGGGCGACTGCGCCGGGCATGTTGGCGACGCAATAGTGGATGATGCCGTCGACTTCATAGACCGGGTTGTCGTGCGTGGTGGCGTGGCTGGTCTCGAAGCAGCCGCCCTGGTCGATCGCGATGTCGACCAGCACCGATCCGCGCATCATCGTCTTGAGCATGTCGCGGGTGACGAGCTTCGGTGCCGCGGCGCCCGGCACCAGCACTGCCCCGATCACCACCTGCGAGGTCTTCACCGCCTCGGCGATCGCGGCCTTGGAGGCGTATGCGGTCTTGATCTGGCTGCCGAAATGCATGTCGAGCTCGGCCAGGCGCTCGTTGCTGATGTCGTAGATCGTCACATCGGCGCGCTGGCCGGTGGCCATCTGTGCCGCGTTGATGCCCGAGACGCCGCCGCCGAGGATGGCGACCTTGCAGGGAGCGACACCGGGAACGCCGCCGAGCAGCTCGCCGCGGCCGCCCTGTTCCTTCTCGAGATAATGCGAGGCGACCTGGATCGACATGCGGCCCGCGACTTCGCTCATCGGCTTGAGCAGGGGCAGCGCGCCCGAGTTCGAGGTCACCGTCTCATAGGCGATGCAGGTCGCGCCCGAGGCCATGAGGCCCTCGGCCTGGGGCTTGTCGGCGGCGAGGTGGAGATAGGTGAAGAGCAGGTGGCGCGGCTCGAGCAGCGCGATTTCCTGCGGCTGCGGCTCCTTGACCTTCACGATCATGTCCGAGCCGGCAAACACCGCGGCGGCATCGGGCGCGATCTTGGCGCCGACCTTGGTATAGGCTTCGTCGTCGAAATCGATGCCCATGCCGGCCTTGGTCTCGACCAGCACCTCGTGGCCGGCATGGACCAGCTCGGCGACCGAGGCCGGGGTCAGGCCGACGCGATATTCGTGATTCTTGATTTCCTTGGGAACGCCGACGCGCATGGGGACTCTCCTGGGAAGAATGTGTGGACATATCTTATCCGAACCGGCCAGCGTGAATCCTTGCAAAGTTGGTCGTTCAACGGGGCTGAAACGCATAAATATGCGGACATGGGCATTACAGCGAGATATCCATGCGTCATGGACCGAATCGATGCGACAATCCTCAAGGCCCTGGCCGCTGATGCGCGGGCTCCGGTGAGCCAGATCGCGGCGCTTGCGGGTCTTTCGCAATCGGCGTGCACGCGTCGTATCCAGGCGCTGGAGGCGTCGGGACAGGTACTCGGCTACGGCGCTCGACTCGGCCATCGGCGGCTCGGATTCCGCGTGACGGCGCTGGTCGACATCACGCTGGGCACGCAGGTGGAAGAGGATCTTGCCCATTTTGAGACAGCGGTTGGGTCCATCGACGGCGTGGTCGAATGCGCCCTGGTATCGGGCGGGCAGGATTATCGGCTCAAGATCCTGTGTCGCGATCTCGACGATTATGAGCGCCTGCACCGCGAACATCTGGGCCGTTTGCCGGGAGTCGTGACGATAAACAGCAGTTTCGTCCTGCGCGAGGTGCCGACGCGCAACGAGGCCGATGCATTGTTTAGCGGTGCCCGATAACTATCTAACATCGGAACCCAGACGCCAGTCGCGCGTCTGCCGTAACGATGCGCGTTGCTAGCCAATGTTGCACGTGCTAACGGCGCGCGGACTTTGAGCAGGACAAGAAATCAGGTCGCCATGACCAGGTCCGTTACCTCCAGCGCGCGAACGCCGCGCCAGTGAACATCCCCGCAAGCGGAAGCGCCGACGCGCTTCCGGCACAGCACGATCTGCATGACGGCCATGGTCATGCCAAGGACGCGACGTGGAAGCTCGCGCTCGGCGCGATCGGCATCGTCTTCGGCGATATCGGCACGAGCCCGCTCTACGCGTTCCGCGAGACGTTCCACGGCCATCATCACCTGACGCTCGACGAAGCGAACATCATGGGCGTCATCAGCCTGATGTTCTGGTCGATGATGGCGGTAGTGACGCTCAAATACGTCACCGTGATCATGCGCGCCGACAACAAGGGCGAGGGCGGCAGCCTGGCGCTGCTCGCGCTGATCTCCGGCCGGTCGGGCGGGCAGAAGCGCTGGACGGCGGGCATCGTGCTGCTCGGCGTGTTCGCGACCGCGCTCTTCTATGGCGACTCGATGATCACCCCGGCGGTATCGGTCCTCTCGGCGGTCGAGGGTCTTGCCGTCGCGGCGCCGGGCTTTGGCGGCCTGGTGGTGCCGATCGCCGTGGTGATCCTGGTGATGCTCTTCTCGATCCAGAGCACCGGCACGGCGCGGGTCGGCCTGCTCTTCGGACCGATCATGCTGCTCTATTTCGCGGTGATTGCGACCCTGGGCGTGCTCAGCATCGTCCAGAACCCCTCTGTGCTCTGGGCGCTCTCGCCGCTGCATGCGGTCGAGTTCTTCGTCCGCGATCCGCTGCCGGCATTCCTGGCGCTGGGATCGGTCGTGCTGGCGGTGACCGGGGCCGAGGCGCTCTACGCCGATATGGGCCATTTCGGGCGCAACCCGATCCGCATCTCGTGGCTGTTCTTCGTGCTCCCCGCGCTGATCCTCAACTATATGGGGCAGGGCGCGCTGCTGATGCGCGAAGGGCATGCGGCGATCACCAGCCCCTTCTACCTGCTGGCGCCCGATGCGCTCCAGCTTCCGCTGGTCGTGCTTGCGACGATGGCGGCGATCATCGCGTCGCAGGCGGTTATTTCCGGCGCCTTCTCGGTGACGCAGCAGGCGATCCAGCTGGGCTTCGTGCCGCGCCTGCGCATCGACCACACCAGCGCGTCGACCGCGGGGCAGATCTACATCCCGCTGGTCAACTGGGCGCTGATGACGATGGTCATCCTCCTCGTGCTGACCTTCCAGACCTCGTCGAACCTGACGGCGGCGTATGGCATCGCCGTCACCGGCGCGATGCTGATCGACAACTGCCTGCTCGCGGTAGTGCTGTTCAACCTGTGGAACTGGAAGAAGCGCTACGCGATCCCGCTGCTCGCGCTCTTCTTCGCCGTCGACCTCGCCTATTTCGCGGCGAACCTGACCAAGGTGCCCGATGGCGGCTGGTTCCCGCTGCTGGTGGGGCTGGTGATCTTCACCCTGCTCACCACCTGGTCGAAGGGCCGCAAGCTGATGATCGCCCGGCTGCGCGAGAGTGCGATGCCGATCAAGATCTTCATCGATTCGGCCGCGACCTCGGCGACGCGCGTCCCCGGTACCGCGGTGTTCATGACCTCGACGCCCGACGGCGTGCCGCATGCGCTGCTCCACAACCTCAAGCACAACAAGGTGCTGCACGAGCGCGTGGTGCTGCTGACGGTGAAGATCGCCGACGTGCCCTATGTGCCCGAAGAGAAGCGGCTCAAGCTCGAGGATCTCGGGCGCGGCTTCCACCGCATGGTGCTGTACTATGGCTTCATGCAGGAGGCCGACGTGCCGGCCGCGCTCAAGCAGGTCAGCGGCTGCGGCGCCGAGTTCAAGATGATGGAGACCAGCTTCTTCCTGGCGCGCCAGACGCTGCTGGCATCGTCGCGGCCGGGGATGATGATCTGGCGCGAGAAGCTGTTCGCCTGGATGCTCCGGAACGCCGAAAGCGCGATGGAATTCTTCCGCCTGCCGACCAATCGCGTGGTCGAGCTGGGGAGCCAGGTCGAGATTTGACCCCGGATCAAGCCCGCGGTGACCGGCCCGCGCCGCTTGTCGTGACCGCGCTGTTCGGGCGGCAGGATCAGGCCTGGTTCAACGCACTGCGCCGCGCGCACTATCCGCCCGAACGCAACCTGCTCGACGCGCATCTCACGCTCTTCCATCAACTGCCGCCCTCGGCGGGGGGCGAGCTCAAGCACCGTCTCAGCCAGGAGACGCGTGGCGTGCGCGCGCCGCGGGCGAGGGTTACCGGGCTGATGTCGCTGGGCGGCGGCGTCGCCTATCGCATCGAGGCGCCGGAGCTCGTTGCCATCCGCGAGGGATTGCTCGAGGCGTTCGCTGGATTGCTCACGCCCCAGGATGCGGGCCGCTGGCGTCCGCACGTCACCATCCAGAACAAGGTCCGCCCGGTGCTCGCCAAGACGGTGCTGACGGCTTTGTCGCGCGATTTCGCGGCGCGGGAGGTGGAAATCGCGGGCCTGGCCAGCTGGTGGTACCGCGGCGGGCCGTGGGAGGCACATTCGCGGCACATGTTCGCTTGACCGGCGCGTGGGCCGGACCTATGTGGCCGCTTCGCTTCGGCGAGCCCTATGCGGGGCGGAGTAGCTCAGTTGGTTAGAGCACGGGAATCATAATCCTGGGGTCGGGGGTTCAAGT
>CBIHNZ010000054.1:0-26907 GCA_966211615.1 uncultured Sphingomonas sp. | reverse complement strand
CCGCATGGGCAAGACCCGGATCATCGCCGAGACCGGCGCGGGCCAGCACGGCGTCGCCACCGCCACCGTCGCGGCGCGCTTCGGCCTGCCCTGCACGATCTTCATGGGCGCCAAGGACGTCGAGCGCCAGAAGCCCAACGTCTTCCGGATGAAGCTGCTCGGCGCGGAGGTGACCCCGGTCACCAGCGGCGCCGAGACGCTCAAGGACGCGATGAACGAAGCGCTTCGGGACTGGGTCGCGAACGTCCACGACACCTTCTACATCATCGGCACCGCCGCCGGCCCGCACCCCTATCCCGAGCTCGTCCGCGACTTCCAGAGCGTGATCGGCATCGAGACGCGCGAACAGATCCAGAAGGCCGAGGGTCGCCTGCCCGACCTGCTGATCGCAGCGGTGGGCGGCGGATCGAACGCGATCGGCCTGTTCCACCCGTTCCTCGACGATGCCGGTGTCGCGATGCTCGGCATCGAGGCGGCCGGCCACGGCATCGAGACCGGCCAGCATGCCGCGAGCCTCACCGGCGGCGGCCCGGGCATCCTCCACGGCAACCGCACCTATCTGCTCCAGGACGAGGACGGCCAGATCACCGAGGCGCATTCGATCTCGGCGGGGCTCGACTATCCGGGCATCGGCCCCGAGCATAGCTGGCTCCATGAGAGCGGCCGCGTCGCCTACGAACCGATCACGGACACGCAGGCGCTCGACGCCTTCCAGCTCTGCTGCAAGCTCGAGGGGATCATCCCGGCGCTCGAATCTTCGCATGCGCTCGCAGCATTGGAATCCAAGGCCCGGGAAATGCGTGACGATCAGATCATCGTCGTCAACGTCTCCGGCCGCGGCGACAAGGACATCTTCACCGTCGCCGACGCGCTGGGGTTCGACCTGTGACGCTGAACTGGCGCCAGGCGATCACGAGTGCGCTCGTCGGCGGAACGATCGGGGCCGCCGTGACCTTGGTTTTGCGCGGCTCGGTCACGGGCGAGAGCTTGAAGATAATTCTCAGCGTGGCCCTGATGATCGGTGGCGCGCGGTTGATCGAGACGAAGAGATCATGACACGCCTCTCCGCCGCCTTCCCGGCCGACCGCGCCGCGCTCGTCACCTTCGTCACCGCCGGCGATGGCCCCACCGCCGCTATCCTCGACGCGCTGGTCGAGGGCGGCGCCGATGTGATCGAGCTGGGCATGCCCTTCACCGATCCGATGGCCGATGGCCCCGCGATCCAGGCGGCCAACCTGCGCAGCCTCGGCGCGGGCACGCGCACCGCCGATGTGCTCGCCATCGCCGGCGCCTTCCGCCAGCGCCACCCGGACGTGCCGCTGGTGTTGATGGGCTATGCCAATACGATGACGCGTCCGACGCCCGAAGCCTTCGCCGCCAAGGCTGCCGAAGCGGGCGTGGACGGCATCATCGTCGTCGATATCCCACCCGAGGAGGCCGACGAGCTCGCCCCGTTCGGCGCACACGGCCTCAGCGTCATCCGCCTCGCCACGCCGACCACCGACAAGGCGCGGCTCCCCGCGGTGCTCGAAGGCGCATCGGGCTTCCTCTATTATGTCTCGGTCGCCGGCATCACCGGCCTCCAGCAGGCCGCGCAGAGCTCGATCGAGGACGCCGTCGCGCATCTCAAGGCCGCCACCGACCTGCCCGTCGCGGTCGGCTTCGGCGTGCGCACCCCCGAACAGGCCGCCGCGATCGGCCGCGTCGCCGATGGCGTCGTGGTCGGCTCGGCGATCGTCGAGCTGGTCGGCAGGCACGGCGCGGATGCGCCCGCCGCCGTCCGCACCTATATCCAATCTCTCTCGGCAGCCCTCGCTGCCGCACGCAAGGAAGTTTTTGTGAAGGAGAATCGGGCATGAGCTGGATCAGCCGCGTCCGCAACGCGCTCGCCTATGTCACCACCAAGGGTGCCGATTCCTCGGATTCGCTCTGGCACAAGTGCAAGGGCTGCGGGCAGATGGTGTTCATCAAGGAGCTCGAGGACAATCTCTACGTGTGCCCGCATTGCGAGCATCACGAGCGGATCGGGCCGGCGCTGCGCTTCCGCTATCTGTTCGACAATGGCAGCCATACGCTGCTGCCGAGCCCGCGCGTGGTCGACGATCCGCTCAAGTTCCGCGACCAGAAACCCTATCCGGCGCGCCTCAAGGCCGCCCGCGCCGCGACCGGCGAGCCCGACGCTTTCCTCAATGCCTCGGGCAACATCCTCGGCCACAAGGCCGTGGTCGGCGTCCAGGATTTCGCCTTCATGGGCGGATCCATGGGCCAGGCGGTGGGCGAGGCCTTCATCTCGGGCGTGGAAGCCGCGATCGCCGCGCGCGCGCCCTACATCGTCTTCACCGCCTCGGGCGGCGCGCGCATGCAGGAGGGCATCCTCAGCCTGATGCAGATGCCGCGCACCACCGTGGCGATCGAGATGCTCCACGATGCGGGCCTGCCCTATATCGTCGTGCTCACCGATCCGACCTCGGGCGGCGTGATGGCCGCCTATGCGATGCTGGGCGACGTCCAGATCGCCGAGCCGGGCGCGACGCTCGCCTTTACCGGCCGCCGCGTGATCGAGAACACGATCCGCGAGAAGCTCCCCGACGATTTCCAGACCAGCGAATATTATCGCGACCACGGCCTGGTCGACATGGTCACGCACCGCAAGGAGCTGCGCGAGACGCTCGGCCGCCTGATCGGCCTGCTCAGCGATCGCCGGGCCGCGGCGTGATATATCTTAAGCCCCTCCTCTCAGAGGAGGGGTTTGGGGTGGAGGAGTCTTGGCGAGCATGGCGTGCGTGAATACTGCCCCACCCCAACCCCTCCCCTAAAGGGTAGGGGCTTCAGAGTTTAGCATGCCCGACCACGCCTCCTCCGCCGATCCCGCCGTCCAGCGCCAGCTCGACCGCCTGACCGCGCTCTCGCCCGGCGCCGATATCCTCGGCCTGGAGCGCATCACCGCGCTGCTCGCGCGCGTCGGCGATCCGCATCTCCGTCTGCCGCCGGTGCTCCATGTCGCGGGGACCAACGGCAAGGGCTCGACCTGCGCTTTCCTCCGCGCCGCGATCGAGGCCGCCGGGCTCAAGACCCATGTCTATTCGAGCCCGCACCTCGTCCGCTTCAACGAGCGGATCCGCCTCGCCGGCACGCTGATCGCGGATGGCGAGCTCGCGCCCTTGCTCGAGGAAGTGCTCGACGCCGGCGGCGATATCGGCGCCAGCTTCTTCGAGGTGACCACCGCCGCCGCCTTCCTCGCCTTTGCGCGCACCCCGGCGGATGCGTGCATCGTCGAGGTCGGGCTCGGCGGGCGGCTCGACGCCACCAATGTCCTCCGCCGGCCCGCCGCCACCGGCATCGCCCAGCTCGGCATCGATCACCAATCGTTCCTGGGCGACACTGCCGAGGCCATTGCCGCGGAGAAGGCCGGCATCGCCAAGCCGGGAGTGCCGCTGGTCACCATGGCCTATGCCCCCTCGATCGCTCAGGTCGTGCGCGATGCCGCGACGCGGGCTGGCGCGGTGCTCCACACCCAGGGCGCGGACTGGCGCTACACGGTTCGCGACGGCATGATCCGCTACGAGGATGCGCAGGGGAGCCTCGATCTCCCCCTCCCCACCCTCGCCGGCCCGCACCAGCCCGGCAATCTCGCACTCGCCGTCGCGATGCTCCGCCACCAGGACGCCCTCACCCTCCCGCAATCCGCCTTCGCGGCGGCGGCACGGGGCGCCCGCTGGCCCGCGCGCATGCAGAAGCTCTCTGCCGGCCCGCTGCTCGATCGCCTGCCCACGGGGAGCGAGATCTGGCTCGACGGCGGCCACAACCCCGCCGCCGCCGATGCGGTGAGCGCCACGCTCGCCCAGGTCGCACAGGGCCGTCCCGTCCAGCTCATCCTCGGCATGCTCTCCAACAAGGAAGCCGGGGGCCTGCTCGCCCCCTTCGCGCCGCTTGCCGCCAGCCTCCACGCCGTCCCGGTTCCCGGCCATGAACACCACGCCCCGGCGGCGCTCGTCCAGGTCGCGCGGGCGCTCGGCATTCCCCAGGCCGCACCGGCGGATGACGTGCCGCAAGCCCTGGCCGCCATCGCGCGTGGGGCCGGCCCTGCACCCGTGGTGCTGATCCTCGGCTCGCTCTACCTCGCCGGAACCGTACTCGAGGCCAATCGCGAGCTGCCCGACTAGAGGCCGCCACTTCGCCGTCACCCCGGACTTGTGCCGGGGCCCACCAAGCATCTGGGCGATGGATTCAGCCTGGCAGGGCTCGCAGCCGGCACAGTGGGCCCCGGACCAAGTCGGGGGTGACGGCGTGTGGTGCCGCAACGCCCGCAGATCTCCCCCAGCGCAGTCCCAACATCAACCCGTCTTATTGCGATTGACTATTAATTGCATACTGGCAACACTCACGCCGTCCTTAGGGAGAGTCGTGTCCATGCCCGTCGCCAACGCCCTTGCTGCTGCCCTTCCCGAACTCCAGCCCGAGGATCCCGGCGCGCGCCTGCTGCTGTTCGGCATCCGGCAATTGGGCGCGCAGGGCCTCCAGGACGCGTGCACCGCGCATGCGTTCGTCGTCGCGTTCGGCAAGGGCTTCCAGCGCCCGCTCGTGCTGCTCCGCGCGCTGATGCAGGAGATGTCGGCGCTCGCCTCGGGCCCGATCCAGATCGCGCCCTGGTGCTGCCCGCGCATGACCGCGTCGGAAGCAGCCTTGCTCCAGGTCGTGGCGCGGGTCGGCACCAATCCCCATGCCGCGCAGGTGCTGCTGGCCGATGTGCTCGGCGTCCGCGACGCGAGCGGCGTCCTGCCCACCGCGCATGCGCTGGCGAACGCCTTTGCCGATCTGGCGCTACCGCTCGGCGACTAGGCCCCGTGCGCGCAGCTTGCCCAGCGTCTCGGTCGCCCAGCGATACATGTCGGCGTCGGCCGCGCGCTGCTGGCGGTCGAGCCGCTTCATCCGGCTCTCGACCTCCTCGAGCACGGTCATCGCCTGGCGCTCGCGGCCCTGGTCGATCAGCAGCGCGGCATAGCGGCACCGCGCCTCCTCGCCCGGCACGCGCGTGACGATGTCGGCATAGATCGCCAGCGCCCCGTCCTTGCGGTCGATATGCTCGAAGATCTTGGCGCGCAGCATCGCCTGGCGGTCCTGGTCGCTCTGGCCGATCGGCACCGGGATCGTATCGAGCAACGCGAGCGCGTCGGCGCCGTGCCCCGCCGCGTAGAGCGAGGTCGCCAGCTTCATCTGGGTCCGCGCATCGGGCTCGCCCGGCGTCATCCGCATCGCCTCGCGATAATAGGGCACCGCCTCTTCGTGCCGCCCCAGCGCCGCGAAGGCATCGGCCAGCCGCAATCGGTTGGCGGCGGTATCGGCCAGCTCCAGCGCATCGCGCGCCGCGCGCACCTCGCGCTGCGGATCGATCGTCGCCACCACCTGGGCGCGCGCGGTGCGGACGTGCCGGTTGCTGCCCATCCCCGGCAATATCTCGACGACCAGATAGGCGAGCGCGCTGACCATCGGCAGGAAGATCAGCGCGGTCAGCCACAGCGGATTGCGACCGTGGCGCATCAGATGGACGATGCAGAAGACCTGGATCGCGATGATGACGCCGTACGCGATCATGCCTTGGCCTCGTCGGCGCGCGCATCCCCCTCACCCACCGTGCCGGCGGTTCCGATCGACCGGTCGACCAGCCCGGTACGCATCATCCACCAGAACAGGAAGACGCCGGGCAGCGCGATGGCGGTGGTGAACAGGTAGAAGTTCACATACCCCATAGCCTCGATCATTTTTCCCGCGCTGGTGCCCGTCAGAAATCGCCCGATGATGCTCGCGCCGGCCGAGACCAGGGCGAATTGCGCGGCGGTGAAGCGCAGATCGGCCAGCGCCGAGAAATAGGCGACCACGGCCACGCCGCCGAAGCCGCTTGCGAAATTCTCGAAGCTCATCGCGCTGGCCATACCCAGCGTGGTGTGGCCCGTCGCTGCCAGACCGGCGAAGCTCAGGTTGGAGATTGCCATCAGCACCAGGCTGATCAGCACTGCGCGCTTCATGCCGAGCTTGGCGTAGAGGATGCCGCCGACGAAGATGCCGACGAGCAGCGCAACGAAGCCGACGATGACGTCGTAGAACGCAATTTCGTTGTTGGTGAAGCCCAGCTCGTTGAACAGCAGGCGCAGCGTCAGATTGGCCAGCGTGTCCCCGAGCTTGTGGACCAGGATGAACAGGAAGATCAGCCAAGCGCCTTCGCGTCGGAAAAACTCCACCAGCGGGCCGACCTTCGTCTCCCGCGCGCCGCTGCGGGGTGGTAGCGATCCGATCCAGAGCAAGGAGGCGGCACCGAGCACGATCGCCACCAGCGCCTGGGGCGACAGCCACCCATAGCCGAGCCCGAGCCCGACCCCAGCCACCGCAAACAACCCCAGCCAGGTCAGTTCGCTGGGCTTGCCCGCATCGCGCGCGCGCCGTGCCGTCAGGTCGAACAGTGGGAACAGATAGCCGACCAGCACCATGTTCGAGAGGATGTTTACTCCCAGCACCTGATCGATCCAGCGGCCCAGGATATAGAGTGGCGCAAAAGCGAGGACGAAGATCAGATAGGGCTTGCGCGCCATCCGCTCGGGCCATTCGCGATTCACCTTTCGCTCGGGCTCGCCGACGATGAGGCCGGTCAGGATCGCCGGCAACGCGAACAGCGCGCACGCGGTATAGGCGACGCCCCACCCCGCCGAAGCCGCCAGGGTCAGCGCCAGCGCGCCCGCGCCCGCCGAACCAATCCGCCAGCCATATTGCGACATGCCCGATCCGACGCCCAGCTGGCGGGGCTCGAGCAGTTCGATGCGATAGGCGTCGATGACGATATCGAAGGTCGCCCCGGCCAGCCCGACCAGGATCGCCGCGCCCACCACGGCGGGAAGCGACGCCTTAGGATCGAGATTGCCGAGCAGCGCCACGGCGAAGATCACCAGCGCCCCGGTGACGATTAGCCAGGAGCGCCGTGCGCCGATCGCTCCGAGCAGCGGGATGCGAACCTTGTCGACCACCGGTGCCCAGGCCCATTTGAGATTGTAGGCGAGGAAGGTCAGCGCGAACGCGGTCACCGCCGATTTGGTGATGCCGCTCTGCGCAAGTCGCGTGGTCAGCGTCGCCCCGATCATCGCGAACGGAAATCCCGACGATATGCCCAGCGCGAACGCGGCCAGCGGCTGTTTCTCGACATACGGTCGGATGCTCGCGAGCCAGCTGCCCTCCTGGCCCAACCGTGTGTCGGTCATTGAATTCTTGCTCCCCCGGGGTTTCGCGCCGAAACTAGCGGCAAAAATCGGGAAGGCCAGAGGAAGAGGATCATGAACGCCAGCCTGCCGACCGACGGCCAGCTCGCCCTGGCGCGCAAGCTCGCCGCCGGCGGCGCCCGCGGCGAAGGCGCGATCGCCCATGTCGATGCCGCCGCCTATACCAGCGCTGAGCGCTTCGCCGCCGAACAGGCGCGCATCTTCGCCCGCGCGCCGCTGGTCATCGCGCCGTCCGCGCTGCTGCCCGAGCCCAACATGGCCGTGCCGCATGACGGGTTCGGCAAGCCGCTGCTGGTCACCCGCGACAAGGCGGGCGAGGCGCATGTCTTCCTCAATGTCTGCCGCCACCGCGGCACGAGGCTGGTCGAGGGATGCGCCGCCGTCCACGGCCCGCGCCTGGTCTGCCCCTATCATGCCTGGACCTACACGCTCGACGGCCGCCTCGCCGGCCTGCCACGCCCCGACACCTTTCCGGGGCTCGACAAGTCCGCGCACGGCCTCAGACGGCTGCCTACGCGCGAGGCCGGCGGGCTGATCTGGTTCGCGTTCGACGACGAAGCCGATTTTGCCGAGGCCGACACGCTGGCGCGCGATTTCGCCGCCTTCGATCTCGCCGGCCAATATTGCTTCCGCCGCCGCACCCACCGGGTAGAGGCCAATTGGAAGCTGATCATGGATGCCTTTCTCGAAGGCTATCACATCCAGCGACTCCACGCCGGCACGATCGCCCCCTTCTTCAAGGACGGCGTCTCCACCGCCGATGCGATCGGTCCGCACCAGCGCTCCGCGGTCGGCCGCGACGCGGCGCTGGCGTCGCTCTCCTCGACGGACTGGGCGACGCTGCGCGCCGCGATCACCTACACCTACCAGATGTTCCCCGGCACCGTGCTGGTGGTCAGCCCCGACTATATCAACCTGATGGTGCTGATGCCCCAGGCGGTCGACGCGGTGCTGGTCGAGGATTTCATGCTGATCCCCGAGGCGCCCGCCACCGAGAAGGCGCTCGCGCATTGGGAACGGAGCTGGGAGCTGCTCGACGGCGGGGTCTTCGCGGAAGAGGATTTCCGCGCCTGCGAGCTCGGCCAGCAGGGCCTCGCCTCGGGTGCGCTCGACCAGCTCACGCTCGGCGCGCTCGAGCTCGGCATCCGCCACTTTCACGACGCCGTCGAGGCGCGCCTACGGTAAGATCCCGAATGGGGGCCGCCCGGATACACGCGGCCAGCGTCTTCTCCTACAATGATGTCAGGTCATTGCAGGATCGCGAACATGCCGCTGACGCCCTTGCCGCCGGAACTTGCAGAGCGCGACGAAGTCCGCGCGCCGCCCGGTTTCGGCATATTGCTCGCGCTCGGAATGTCGCTCCCGTTCTGGGTGGTCGTGCTGCTCGCCGCGGCCTGGTGGCGCTAGCCCAAGGCGCGCCGAGCCGAGACTCCGTTGCGACGAACCGTGCAGCGCGGCGGAAGCAGTAGGCCGCGGTTCAGCAATGCCGGTCAATAATGCAGCCAAGATATTTGCAGGAGTTACCCATGTCTCGCACCACCGCTCGCGCGATCCCTTATCGCCAGTCCGCCTCCGCGGGCGAGATCGTCGCGCGGCTCGCCGTGGTCGCCTCGGTCTTTTCGTGGCTCGGGGTGGTCGTCGCGCTGTTCTGGCGCTGAGCGCTCAGCCCGCAGCGCCGAACAGGCTGAAGCTCCCGGGCAATCGCCCGGGCACCTTGCGGCCCTCGATCACCGCCTCGATCGCGTCTATCGCCGCCAGCAGGTCACGCTGCGGATAGGGTTTCGCCAGGCAGCCTGCCGCCAGCGCCCGCGCCTCGCCCGGGCAATGGCCGGTGACGAACAGCACCGCGATCCCCTGGCCCTGCGCCGCACGCGCCACGTCGACGCCGCTGCCGTCGGACAAATTGACGTCCACCAGCACCAAATCGATCTCGCCGCCCTCTCCGATCACGCGCAGCGCGCCTGCCACCGAATCCACCGTCGCCACGATCGCGAAACTCTCGCCGGTCAGAAAATGTTCGGTATCGAACGCGACAAGTGGCTCATCCTCGACGATCAACAGCCTTTCAATCCGACGCTTCTTCTTACCGAACAACATTCGTTTCGCACCCAACCTCAATCGTTTCGCATAGGCCTAACGCGCGAAACCTCTTTCAGCGCCGCAATAATTTTTGCCCAATCCGTCATAATCGCTATATCGCCGCGGTGTCCGTCTCCAAGCCCCCGAAGCCCGAAGCTGCAATGCAGCGCATCGCCAAACTGCTCGCCCGTGCGGGAATCGCGTCGCGTCGCGAGATCGAGCGGATGATCCTCGACGGCCGCGTCGCGCTCGACGGCAAGATCCTCGACACGCCCGCGACCGTGCTGGCCTCGCTCCACGGCGTTACCGTCGACGGCCAGCCGGTCCAGGAGGCCGCGCCCGCGCGCCTGTTCCGCTATCACAAGGCCGCCGGGCTGCTCACCGCCGAGCGCGATTTCACCGGCCGCCCGACCATCTATGATCGCATGCCCCAGGGGCTGCCGCGCGTCATGCCGGTCGGCCGCCTCGATCTCAGCACCGAGGGGCTGCTCCTCCTCACCACCGATGGCGAGCTGAAGCGCCAGCTCGAGCTCCCTTCGGTCGGCGTCGAGCGCAGCTATCGCGCCCGCGCCTATGGCCAGGTCAGCCAGGCGCAGCTCGAGGATCTCATGCTCGGCATCGAGATCGAGGGCGTCCGCTACGGCTCGATCAACGCCAATATCGAGCGGCGCACCGGCGCCAATCTCTGGATCGAGATGACGCTGACCGAGGGCAAGAACCGCGAAGTCCGCCGCGTGCTCGAGCATCTCGGCCTCCAGGTCAGCCGGCTGATCCGCACCCGCTACGGCCCCTTCCATCTGGGCGATCTCCCGGCCGGCGACGTCGACGAGATCCGCCAGAACGATCTGGCCACCTTCCGCACCGTGCTGGTGAAGCCCGGCGGCGGCAAGGCGGCGTCGAACCTCCAGTTCGCGGTGCGCCAGCGCGTCGCCGAGCCCGCGCCCCGGCCCAAGCCCGTCGGCGAGCCCGAACGCCCGAGCAACCGCCCGGCGCGCGGTCCGCGTCCGCTGCCCAACGTGCCGTCGCGCTTCGCTCCCCGCGCCGAAGCGCCGCGTGAGGAGGAGCGCCCGATGGGCAGGTCCAATCGCCCGGGCCGTGCCGTCGCGCCGCGTGAGGAAGAGCGGCCATTGGGCAGATCGGGCCGCCCAGGCCGCGCCGCGGCACCGCGTCCCGTCCGCGAAGACCAGCCCAAATTCACGCCCCGGGTCACGCCGGGCCGCGCGCCCGAGCGTCCCGCCCGCGAGGATGACCGCACCATCGCCAAGCCGGCACGTGCGGCGCGTGCCCGGGCGCACCGCGAGACGCAGGAGCCGCGCGCCGGCGAGATCGTCGATCGTCCGCGCAAGCCGCGCCCGCCCGGCAAGGGCCCGTCCGACGGTCGCGGTCGCCCCGCGCGCCCGGCCAAGCCCAAGCCCGGGCGGCCGCCAAGGACGCGCAAGTAATGCGCATCATCGCCGGCACCTGGCGCGGCCGCCCGATCGTCGCGCCCAAGGGCGACGCCACCCGTCCCACTGCCGATCGCACCCGCGAGGCGCTGTTCTCGATGCTCGCCAGCCGCCTCGGCAGCTTCGAGGAGCTGGCGGTCGCCGATCTGTTCGCCGGTTCGGGCGCGCTCGGGCTCGAAGCCCTGTCGCGCGGCGCCGCCTCGTGCCTGTTCGTCGAGCAGGATCGTACCGCGCTCGACGCGCTCAAGGCCAATATCGCCAAGCTGGGCGCGACCGGCGCCGAAGTCCGCCCGACCTCCGCGCTCGCCTTGGGTCCCGCGCCCAAGCCACTCGATCTGATCCTGATGGACCCGCCTTATGGCACCGGTGCCGGCGCGGTGGCGCTCGACAAGCTCGGCCGCCTCGGCTGGACCGGCCCCGCCACCTGGATCAGCATCGAGACTGCCAAGGACGAGACGGTCGAGGTCGCCGGCTTCGCCACCGACGTCACCCGCGTCCATGGCAAGGCGCGCTTGACCTTGCTCCGCACCACCTAGCGCGACTGGGCTAGAGCCAGGGCCGCAGCATGTAGCGCACGTCGCGCTGCGCGCCGCCGCTTTCCACCGTCAGCGCGACCTGCTTGCCCGGCGGCCCGTTGGTCGCAGCCAGAACGGCGTCGAGGCTCGCACCGATCACCACATCGCCCTGCTTCAGCCCCGCGGCTGCCGCCGGACTGCCCGTGCCGACCTCGCCGATCACGAGGCGCCCCTTGTTCTCGTCGATCGACAGGCCGGACAAGGAATAGCCCCCGCGCCGCGGCTTCATGCCGTTGGGCTTGCCCCATAGCGCGCCGGCCCCCTTCACCTCGGTGGTCAGGTCGAGCAGCGACAGCGCCGAGAGGCCCAGCAGCCCTTCCTGCTCCGACGAGACCGTCCTGGGTTTGCTGAGCGTCACCAGCATGCCCTCGAACACGAACGGTCCGACCTTGACCTTGCTGGCGCGGACGATGCGCCCGGGGATGCTTGCGTCGCCGATGCCGCCGACCCGTGTCGGCGCGAACGGCTTGGTGTCGTCCCACAACCCGCTCTTCGCCGCCGCACGCCCGGTCAGGCTGATCCCCGGCGCGCCGGTATCGACCAGGAAGTCGCCCGAATAACCGTCGATCGTCGCCTCGACCTGGATCCGCGGCGCCTGCCCGCCTTCCTCCCTGGTGAAGCGCCCGGGCAGCTTGGTCAGCCCGTCGAAACTCGGCCGGCCCTTCGGATAGGCGCGCCACTCGCCCTTCACGAAGTCGAGGTCGCTGTCATAGGTGGTGAAGAGCCCCGCGCCGAACGCGCCCACCGCGTCCTTGCTCACGCGCTTGCCGATGCCGGTGAACAGCATGTCGGGGAAGCGCGTGCCGCTGGCCAGCGTCACCTCCCGGGCAACATAGGCGCTGTAATCGGCCACCTTGCCGCCGACGCCCGTCATCTGCCGGCCCTTCACCTTCTGGAGGTTCAGCGACTTGGCGAAGCTGTCGTCGATGAAGCTGAACGTCCCGCCGGTATCGACGATGAAGAAATAGGGACCTTTCCCCTCGATCTTGGCGGCGATCCAGACGCGGCCCTCTTCCAGCGCGATATGGTTGACCACCACATCGCCGTCCGCGGCAAGCGCACGCCGGAGCGGCAGTCCCGTCGTCGCCAGAGCCAGCCCGCCGATAACGCCCCGCCTGTCGAACTGCATCGCCTTGATCTCCGAGATTTCCTGTCTGGTATCGCGGAGAAGTGACCGAAGTAAGACGTTATTTCCGCCGGAGCAGCACGAGCCCCACAAGGCTCAGCAGCGCCGCGCCGGCGAGATAATATCCCACCCAGCCGATCCCACCATGCTTCACCAGCCACTCCGCGATCAGCGGGGTCAGCCCGCCGCCGATGATCCCGCCGATGTTGAAGGTGACCGACACGCCGGTATAGCGCACCCGCGCCGGAAACAGGCTCGGCAGCCAGCCGCCCAGCGGCCCGTAGACGAAGCCCATCACGAACAGCGCGAACGCCAGCCAGCCGAACACGCTGGCGAGCGACCCCGCCACCAGCAGCGCCGGCATGCTCAGCCCCACCGCGATCGTCACCAGGCAGCCGAGCGTGAGGATCTTCCCCGCATTGTGCCGGTCCGCCAGCACGCCCGCGGTGACGATGCCCGCCGCCATGAACAGGATGGCGGCCAGCTCGATCCCCAGGAACATCTCGCGGTCGTAATGCAGCGCCTTGGTGCCATATCCGATCACGAACAGGGTCGAGATGTAGAACAGGGCGAAGCAGGCGATCGTCCCCATCGTCCCCGCGATCGTCGGCAGCGCATGGTCGCGCAGCAGCTCGCCGATCGGAACCGCGGGCGGCGGCGCCTTCTCACCGGCCTCGACGAATTCGGGCGTCTCGGTGATCTTGAGGCGCACCCACAGCCCCAGCGCCACCAGCACCGCGCTCGCCAGGAACGGCAGCCGCCATCCCCATTCGCGGAACTGCTCGTCGGAGAGCAGGGCGCCCAGCACCAGGTAGAAGCCATTGGCGAAGATGAACCCCACCGGCGCGCCCATCGGCGGGAAGCTGCCATAGCGATTGGCCCAACCCGGCGGGGCATTCTCCACCGCGAGCAGGCTCGCCCCGCCCCATTCGCCGCCCAGCCCGAAGCCCTGGCCGAAGCGCATCACGCACAGCAGCAGCGGCGCCACCCAGCCGATCATCGCATAGGTGGGCAGGAACGCGATCAGCACCGTCGAGATGCCCATCAGCATCAGCGAGGCGACCAGGGTCGACTTGCGCCCGAGCCGGTCGCCGAAATGGCCGAACACCAGCCCGCCCAGCGGCCGCGCGAAGAACGCCACGCTGAAGCTGGCATAGGCGCCCATCTGCTGGAGCCAGGGTTCCTGCGCCGGGAAGAACAGCGGCCCGAACACGAGCGCCGCCGCGGTCGCGTAGATGTAGAAATCGTAGAACTCGACCGAGGTGCCCACCAGGCTGGCAAACAGGATCCGGCGATGCGATGCAGCTGGCGCGGTCATTTCCTCTCCCTTTCGCGCTCCTATGCGAGAAGCGCGCGCCAGGGGGAAGCCCGTTCAGCCGCAGGTCAGTTTCTCATCCGTATCGAAAACCCACCGGACCAGCGGCCAAAGGGAGAGGGACGATGCGTGGACCAACGGCACGGCGGCTGCTGTTTGCCGCGATCTTCGCCCTGCTTGCCGGTCTCCTCGTCGCCTTCGTCAATCCCGTGGATCATGTGAAGGCCGATCTGCGCGCCGATACCCATGGCCTCAAGCACAGCCTGAGCCTCGCCGCGCACGATTTCTAGGCCGCGCCACGCGGATCCGAGCTCGCCAACTCCATCCATTATGGTCGGTGTTTACAAGAGAAAATGGAACCTTAGAGTTTCAGGGTCGCTGGTATAATAGCGCTGTCCAATTATTGGCAAAATAGCGCCTGAGAGACAGATGTATGTGCTCCCGCTTAAGCAGTATCGGGAGTTACTTATTTATGACGCAGTTCAGATGGGTAAGCAAAGTATTGCTAGGCACTTGGCAGTCTACAGAGAATTTGGCGCTTTGTGATGCTGTCGCGCATGGTCAAGCCTCTCGAAATCACGGAAGAGGTCCCATCATTACACTTCGCCCTTTCGCTTCGATTGAACAGCGCCCGTGCATCGAGGCATAGCGCGCCAAGGGGCCGGCTGAGGTCTGCATGTTAGAAATGCCCGGTCCGGGGTCCGCTGGCTTCATTCCCAGCGGACCTGTCCGCTCGCACAAAGCCCTATTGCACCGCGATCGCGTGCACGAACGCGACGCAGGCCAGCGTCGAGGTGACCGTGCGGACATGGTTCCACAGCGTCCAGTCGCCGAGATAGCGCGCCCATACCGTGCCGGCATCCGCCCCGCCCCCGGAGGCGGCCAGCGCATTGTTCAACGGCACGTTGAAGACCATCGTCACCACGGTCATGCCGACGACATAGAGCAGCCCGCCCGCGATCATCGAGAGCGATCCCGGCGCGCGCACGTCCAGCATGCCGATCACCGCGAGTGCGGCGGCGCTCAGCGTGGTGGCAAGGAACAGCGGCAGGAATATCGAGCGCTGGATATCGACATTGATGGCGTTCATCGCCGCGATGCCCGCGGGCTGGTCGATCCGGCCCAGCGAGGTCATGATGAAGGTGGAAAAGGCGAAATACAGCCCCGCGATCAAGCCGCAGCCGATCGCGGAGAACCACAACAATCCCGGTATGATGAGCGTGCGCAAGGCGGTTCTCCCACTGCGTGAGGTTTCATGAAACTCCGGTCGGTCGTCGCGGGAGCAGGATATCTGGAGGAATGCGCGGCAATCAATCGATGTGCGACCGACCCGGTCCGCCCCTCCACGCGCCGGGCGGGGCCTTTACAATCGGCCGGCCGAGCGGGCATGCTCCGCGCACCTCGTTGGGAGATCGCCTTTGTTCACCGTCAACGCCTCCGACCGCGGCAGCGGCAGAGCGTCGGCGCGTGTGAAAAGCGCGCGCCGCTGATCGGCTGAAGCGGCGCCGGCGTCCTCAGGGACGCCACCCTTCTTTCGAGAGATGCAATGATCATAGAGACAATCGACGCGGATTATGCCGCGTTGTGCCTCGGCCGCGCGCCGGGGAATTTCGAACTGGCCGACACATGGATCGCACCGCCGGAGGTGCTCCGGATGCTGGCCGATGTAGCGGCGCGGGTGCGCGAAAGCTTCACGCCCGCGTCCTGGCTCATCGTCGAGGACGATCAGGTCGTCGGCATGTGCTCGATCACGCGCCCGCCTCGCGAGGGCGTGATCGACATCGGCTACGGCATCGCGCCCAGTCGGCGGAATCGCGGCATCGCCGGCAGGGCGATCCGCGACGTGGTGGCATGGGCGCGTACCAATCCGGGCGTGCAGGCCATCACCGCCGAGACGAGTCCCGCGAACCTCGCCTCGCAGCGGGTCCTGGTTCGCGCCGGCTTCGTTCAGGTCGGAGAGCGGCTGGACGACGAGGACGGACCGCTGATCTGCTGGCGCTGCGCCACGGATTGAGCGAGCGCGCTGCCGGGGCATTCCGTTCCGGCAGCGCCTTGTCTCGCTATCGGTACAGGCGCGTCTGCAGGTCTCAGTGCAGCCCGAACGCCTTCACCGCGGTCAGCATCAGCCAATAGAGCCCGCCCGAGAGCAGCATCGCCGCAGGCAAGGTCAGCAGCCAGGCCAGCGCCAGGTTGCGCACCGTGCGTGCCTGCAGCCCCGATCCGCTCGCCACCGAGGCACCGGCAACGCCCGAGGACAGGATGTGCGTGGTCGAGACCGGCAGGCCGAAGCGGTCGGCCGCCAGGATCGTGCCCGCCGCGACCAGCTCGGCCGATGCGCCCATGCCATAGGTCATGTGCTGCTTGCCGATCTTCTCGCCGACGGTGACGACGATCCGCTTCCAGCCGATCATCGTGCCCAGGCCCAGCGCCAGCGCGACGACGATCTTCACCCAGAGCGGGATGAAGCGCGTGCCGGCCTCGAGCCCGGACTGATAGTCCTTCAGCGCCTTCAGCTCGGCGGGCTGATAGCCGTCGGGCTTCTTGGTCGCGAGCTTGGTGGTGTCCAGCACCAGATACATGTCGTTGCGCACGTTCGAGGTCGCCTCGGCGGGCACCTTGCTCAGCGCGCCATAGCTCGCGACGCGCTGGGTCAGGTCGGTCGACAGGCTGTCGAGCGCCGCGAACACCTGCGGCCCCTCGGCCTTGCGCTGCTGCAGCGCGTTGGTGAGGATGCCGCGCGCCTGTGCCGGAGCGATCACCAGGCCGCCGCTGCGCGCTTCATAGGCTGCGTTGGCGGTGTTGGCGGTCTGGACGAAGGCCGGGGTCGCGCTGGTCGGCAGCGTGCGGTTGAGGGCGTAGGCGGTCGGCGCGCAGCCGATCAGGATCAGCATGATCAGCCCCATGCCCTTCTGGCCGTCGTTCGAGCCATGGCTGAACGAGACCGCGGTGCAGGTGAAGATCAGCAGCGCGCGGATGCCGCGGGGCGGCGCGGCATTGTCCATCGGCGCCTTGTAGAGCTTGGGGTTCCGCAGCAGCATGCGCATCACGAACAGCAGCAGCATCGCGGCGAAGAAGCCGATCAGCGGCGCCATCCACAGGCCGGTGAGGATCTTGGTCGCCTGGCTCCAGTCGACGCCGGCGGTGCCGCCGCGCGAGCCTGCCGCGATCAGCTGGTTGGCGAAGCCGACGCCGAGCACCGATCCGATAAGCGTGTGGCTCGAGCTGTTGGGCAGCCCGACATACCAGGTGCCGAGGTTCCACAGCACCGCCGCGAGCAGCAGCGCGAAGATCATCGCGAAGCCCGCCGAGGATCCGACGTTGAGGATCAGGTCCACCGGCAGCAGCGTGATGATCGAATAGGCGACCGCGCCGCTCGAGAACATCACGCCGAGGAAATTGAAGAAGCCGGACCATACCACCGCCAGATGGGCGGGCATCGAGTTGGTGTAGATCACCGTGGCCACCGCATTGGCGGTGTCGTGGAAGCCGTTCACGAACTCGAAGCCGAGCGCGATCAGCAGTGCCAGCCCCAGGAACGCGAACACCCCGATCGCGAGGTTCTCGCCCACCCCCTGCGTGTCGCTGAGCACGCTCCAGCCGGCAAACGCCATTCCGCCCACCAGGATGAGGGCGAACAGCAGCTTGGCCAGCGGGTGCGTCTTATAGTCGAATCGCGGGCTCCGGGGCGTGTCAGCCGCCGGGGCTTGGTCCATTGCGAGAGATGCCATGATGTGCCGGGGTCTGACCGCGGCCTGTGACAATGTGATGACAGTTGCGTTACAAAACTGTCGAAAACGCCCGTAAATGCGTCACTCGAAGCAGGTCTTATGGGTGATCCGGACCACCTTGCCGCTCGCGTCCTTCTCCTCCTGCCGTCCGGGCACGCAGGGCGGCTTCTTGCCCACGCTGTCGCCCATCCGCCAGGCGAAGAACGCGACGAACACCGCCGCCGCCAACACGATCGCGACCCGAACCCTTCTGCTGCGCCAGTCCATCCGCCTGCTCCTTCGCCGATCGACTAGCGCGCCGCGCCTGCGCAAGCAACTTGCTCCGAGCGTCTCCGTTCCCTACCTGTTCACCGATGAGTCTCCCCGCACCCTCGCCCCAGGACGCCCCCTATCTCCAGGGCCTCAACACGCCCCAGCGCGAGGCCGTGCTCACCACCGAGGGGCCCGTCCTTGTCCTCGCCGGCGCCGGCACCGGCAAGACCGCCGCGCTCACCGCGCGCCTCGCGCACCTGCTCTGGACGCGGAAGGCCTATCCCAGCGAGCTGCTCGCCGTCACTTTCACCAACAAGGCTGCGCGCGAGATGAAGGAGCGCGTCGGCCGGCTCGTCGGCGAGGCGGTCGAGGGCATGCCCTGGCTCGGCACGTTCCACGCGATCGGCGCCAAGATGCTGCGCCGCCATGCCGAGCTGGTCGGGCTGCAGTCCAACTTCACGATCCTCGACACCGACGACCAGCTCCGCCTGCTGAAGCAGCTCATCGCCGCCAACGATCTCGACGAGAAGCGCTGGCCCGCGCGCCAGCTCGCCGGGCTGATCGACCAGTGGAAGAACAAGGGCCTGGTCCCCGCCGACATCGACGCCGGCGAATCCGAGCTCTACGCCAATGGCCGCGGCCAGTCGCTCTACGCACAATATCAGGAGCGGCTGCGCACGCTCAACGCCTGCGACTTCGGCGACCTGCTCCTCCACATGCTCACGATCCTCAAGACCGATCGCGAGGTGCTCGCCCTCTACCAGCGGCGCTTCCGCTACATCCTGGTCGACGAGTATCAGGACACCAATGCCGTCCAGTATCTCTGGCTCCGCCTGCTCGCCCAGGAGCGCAAGAACATCTGCTGCGTCGGCGACGACGACCAGTCGATCTATTCGTGGCGCGGCGCCCAGGTTGAGAACATCCTCAAGTTCGAGAAGGATTTCCCCGGCGCCAAGGTGATCCGCCTCGAGCAGAATTACCGCTCCACCCCGCATATCCTCGGCGCCGCATCGGGCGTGATCGCCAATAATGGCGGCCGCCTCGGCAAGACGCTGTGGACCGAGAAGGACGCCGGCGAGAAGGTCAAGGTGCTCGGCATCTGGGACGGCCCCGAGGAAGCGCGCCGCGTCGGCGAGGAGATCGAGGGCCTCCAGCGCGGCGGGCTCAGCCTCGACGCCACCGCCATCCTCGTCCGCGCCCAGCACCAGACCCGCGAGTTCGAGGACCGCTTCATCTCGATCGGCCTGCCCTATCGCATCATCGGCGGCTTCCGCTTCTACGAGCGCCAGGAGATCCGCGACGCGCTCGCCTATCTGCGCGTCGTCGCCCAGCCCGCCGACGACCTCGCCTTCGAGCGAATCGTCAACACCCCCAAGCGCGGCCTCGGCGACAAGGCGCTCGCCAAGGTCCACCAATACGCCCGCGCCGCCGACATCCCTCTCACCACCGCCGCCGCGCGCATCCTCGACAGCGACGAGCTGACGCCCCAGGCCCGCCGCAGCCTCGGCAATCTGGTCGGCGACATCGCCCGCTGGCGGAGCATGGGCGACACGCTCCCGCATCCCGAACTCGCCCGCATCATCCTCGACGAGAGCGGCTACACCGCCATGTGGCAGGCCGACCGCACCGCCGAGGCCGCCGGCCGTCTCGAGAATCTCAACGAACTCGTCCGCGCGATGGAGGAATATGAAAGCCTCACCGCGTTCCTCGAGCATGTCAGCCTCGTCATGGACAACGAGAACAATGCGGAGGAGCCCAAGGTCACGATCATGACGATCCACGCCGCCAAGGGGCTGGAGTTCGATACCGTCTACCTCGCCGGCTGGGAGGAAGGCATCTTCCCCTCGCAGCGCGCGCTCGACGAGGGCGGCCTCGCGTCGCTGGAGGAGGAGCGCCGCCTCGCCTATGTCGCGATAACCCGCGCCCGGCGCCAGGCGACCATCCTCCACGCCGCCAATCGCCGCATCTACGGCCAATGGACGAGCAGCCTGCCCTCGCGCTTCATCGCCGAGCTGCCCGGCGAGCACACCGAGCAGGAAAGCACCATGTCGGGCGGCGAGAGCCTGTGGCGCGCCAACTGGTCCGAGCGCGCCGACCCCTTCGCCGACGTCCAGCGCGGCACCGGCCGCGGCCCCGGCTGGCAGCGCGCCGCGGGCGTCGACCCGAAGAACCCCGGCGGCGGCTTCACCCCCCGCACCTTCACCCGCGAACCCGCCCGCGTCCTGGAAAGCCGTGCATCTGCCGTCAGCTTCGGCGCCAAGCCGCGCAGCGACCTGTCGCTCGGCCTGCGCGTCTTCCACCAGAAGTTCGGCTACGGGACGATCGCCGAGATCGAGGGCAACAAGCTCGAGATCGACTTCGAGCAGGCTGGCCGGAAGCGGGTGATGGACAGTTTCGTGACTTTGGGGTGAACTGCAACACACGCACATAACCGGCGGCATCGGCAGCTCGGCATCGTCGTACCGAAGCGCCGATGCCGCTTGTTACAGGGCAATCAGCAACGGAATACGCGTGACGGCGCTACCCAGGTCGCCTGCGAACCCGGCGCTTTCCGATCGAAGGTGAAACCGGTCATGCGCCCCTGCCCGTTGATCTGGCCGTTATATTCCCCGAACGAACGCGGCGACCAATTGACGTTGAACACGAGGTTCCGTCCGGTGATCCGACCATTGACGATCACGCCGTTGCTGCCGCCAAAGGCGGCCGTCCCGACAATATTGGCGCCTGTCTGAGCCATGCTTACCCTGACCGTCGGTCCGTTGGATTGCTTGAGCGACCAGGTGCCGGCCACGCTGCACTGCGCCCAGGCGCAGGCAGGGATTGCAATGGAAGATACGGCGAGGACCGCCCCGATAATCGACTTGATCATGACATCGTTCCTTTTCGGTGTTGAGCCTGACCACGGCCAGTGCCCGGTTCTCTTGCGGCCGCTTCTGTGCAGGCCACGGGGAACCAATTATTCGAGTCGCGCCGCCGGCGCCCCACCCGGACGGGTGGGATGGCATTTGGAACGCGATGGGCTAGATTTGATCGCGTGAAGCGGAGGTGCGTGATGGCGCAGGCCGACTCCCGATTGCTCGAACTCGTCGGCAGCCTTCACGAAGGCGTGATCGACGATGTGATGTGGAACCGCGGCCTCGATTGCCTGTGCGACACGTTGGGCTTCGCCGTCATGATGATGGGGGCTTTACGTCCCGGCCAGGCCCAGGGTGGGTTGGAGCTGTTTGGCCACCGGACCGACCAGGAAGCGTTGGCACTGCTCACCGGAATGCTGGCCGATCCCGTGTCGAATCCGTGGTTTGGAGTCGCGCACGCTTACCCGCTCCGTCGGCCTGCGACGATCGCGGCGATTGGCGGGTACGAAACTCTCAAGCGCAGCAGGATCTGGGAGGATTTCTATATCCCCTATAATATGGACGATACTGTCGCCGCAGTGCTCGAACGTCAGCCGGAAAGCGTCGATTTCATCGTCGCTGGCCGCCGAACCCGGCAAGCCGGGTTTACCGGGTCAGAGCTTGCACTGTTCGAAGCCGTGCTCCCGCACCTGTCACGTGCCTGGCGGGTCAAGCGCGCGCTTACCGAAATGGCGGCGCTAACGGGCACGCTCAAATTCGTTCTCGACCGACTTGATCGTGCGGTCGTCGTCGCCGGCCCGAGCGGACAAATCCGGTTCGCCAACCGCGCAGCGGACCGGTTGCTCAGCCGGGGCGACGGTATCGACGTGACCCGTGGACGCATCCGCGCCACCCGCACGCATCACACCAATGCGCTCCTGTCGCTCATCGATCGCGCGGCTCGCACCGGCATCGGCGACGATGCCGTTGCAGTCGATGCCGTGGCGATCCCCTGCGATGGTGACAATCCGGCATTGGCAGTGGTCGCCGAGCCGCTCGCGCCCCTGCACAGCGACATGCTGGGTCATTCGTCGTCGGCGGGTGCAATTTTGTTCATCAGCGATTCCGAGGCATGCAGCACACCGCCGGTGCAGCGCCTCAAGGTCGTCTATGGTCTGACAGCCGCCGAAGCGCAGCTGACCTCATTGATGGTGCGGGGCGGCGACATAGCATCGGCAGCGCGGACGCTCGGCGTATCGGGAAACACCGCGAAATATCATCTGAAATCGGTATTCGGCAAGGTCGGGGTCACGCGCCAGGCGCAGTTGGTGCGACGCATCCTTGCCGATGTCGGCGGGCTCGCAGAGCCCGAGAAGCTCCGCCCGTCCTGAAGGGCTAGCGGGAAGCCCACCCCATTCAGCCCCGCTTCATCGCCATCTGAGATATCCCCGCCACGGGTCGAGAACCGGGGGGAAATCATGAAGCACGTGACCGCATTCGCCGCGCTGCTGCTCACGATCTTCGTTCCCCTCGCAGCCCGGGCCCAATCCCGAGCCACACCCGCCGAGCAGACCGATCGCACCGTGCGCGCCTATATGGCGGCGTTCGGCGTTCCCGGCGCGCAGGTCGCGGTGGTCAGGGACGGCCACATCGTCTTCTCGCGCGCCTATGGCACGACCGACGTCGCGTTCGGCGTCCCCGCCACAGCCCAAAGCGTCTTCACCCTCGCCTCGATCACCAAGGCGTTCACCGGGCTGGCGGCGATGCAGGCGGTCGAGGCCGGCAAGCTCGATCTCTCCGCGCCGGTGTCGCGCTATCTAGACGGACTGCCCGAGGCCTGGCGCACCGTCACCATCCGCCAGCTGCTCAGCCACATGTCGGGCCTTCCCGACATCAACCGCGCCCCGACGGTCGATACCGACGCCGCCAAGGCCTGGAGCTGGACGCTGGCCCAGCCCGTGCTCTTCGCGCCTGGCGAGCGCTTCCATTATTGCCAGACCAACTACACGCTCCTCCAGCGCGTGCTGAACCGGCTCCATGGCCGCAGCGAGGACGCGATGGTCGGCGATGCGCAGCTCGCCGAGGCCGGCATGACGCGCACCCGCTATGGCGATTCCCGCGACATCATCGCCGGAAAGGGCCCCGACTATCAGTTCGTCCGCCCCGCACCCGAAGCACCCGGCGTGCTCGAGCAGCGCTACCCCGTCTCGCTGCCCTTCCACCGCGCCTCCAACGGGCTGGTGAGCACCGCCGACGACATGGCGCGCTGGATCATCGCGATCGGCCAGGTGAAGCTGCTCGCCCCGGCGCAGGTCGAGACGATGTGGACGCCGGTCCCGTTCAATAACGGCAAGGCGGGCCAATGGGGCATGGGCTGGACGATCCTGGCGCGCGGCGCCGGCCACCGCGCGGTGGGCATGACCGGCGGCGCGCGCTCGGCCTTCTTCATCTATCCCGAGGACGGGGTAGCGGTGGTGATCCTCACCAACCTGCTCGGCGCCTATCCCGAGGACATTGTCGACCAGATCGCGAGCCAATGGGCGCCCGGCCTGCACCTTGGCGGCGTACCGGCGCTCCGCGCGGCGCTCGAGGCGAAGGGCTATGCCGATGCCGATACGGTGCTCGCCGGAGTGAAGCGGGCGGACCCCGGCTTCGCGCCGCCCGAGGCCGAGCTCAACGACTGGGCCTATCGGCTGCTCGCCAGCGGCCGCGTGCGCGAGGCATTGGCGGTGATGAAGCTGATCTCGGGCATGTTCCCCGACAGCGGCAATGCCTGGGACAGCCTGGGCGAAGCCTATGCCGCCAATGGTGACCATGCGCAGGCGGTCTCGGCCTATCGGCGCTCGCTCCAGCTCGATCCCGCAAACAAGAACGCCGGGCGCTGGCTGGCGAAGCTCGGCGCGCCGCCGCAATGAACGGCGCCGGCCCGGCGATCCTCCGCCACCCTTCCAATGTAGGATTTCGTCTGGGATAGACTCGTCGATGACCGAGTCCCCGCCCGATCCCCTCGCCTTCACCCCGATTGCCGGTGTCCGTGCGCGGCATGACGGCTGGACCGTGGAGCGGCAGAACGCCTTCATCTCCACGCTCGCCGATCTCGGTCTCGTCGCCGCGGCGGCGCGGGCGGTGGGGATGAGCCCTAAATCCGCCTATGCGCTGCGCAAGCGCGCCGGCACGGAAAGCGAGTTCGCCGCAGCCTGGAACGCCGCGCTCGGCATGGGCCGCTGCAACGCGCTCCATATGGGGATCGAGCGTGCGCTCTCCGGCGTCGCGGTGCCGGTCTTCTATGGCGGTCTCCAGATCGGCGAGCGGCGACGCTACAATGACCGGCTCATCATCGCCGCGCTGCGTGCCGCCCATCCGGACTTCCGCCCCGAGCCGGCCGCGTCCCGTCGCGCAGGGAAGCCATGATCGCCGGCACCCGCCGATGCCGCACGCCGGCCTCGGTTCGTCGACATATCATGTGTCATTCCCGTTACCTTCGTTACCTTTGCCGGCCCTCACGAGATCAGCGGCGCCACCACGCAGATCACCGCGACGCACTCGACCATCCCGATCGAGGCCACCCAGAACCCCTTGAGGAACGAGACGCCCAGCTCCTGCGCGAACCAGCGCGACTGGAGGATGCCGTACCAGAGCATCGCCGCGATCATCAGCGCCAGCCCGGCGACCCTGGTCCAGTCCCATTGCAGCTGCGTCGCCATCGCGCCCAGCCCCATCACCAGCGCGAACGGGCCGGCGGGATAGCATTGCGAGTAGAAAGGCGCCCTCAGCGTGTCGCGGGTCAGCTTCCAGCGTTTCTTGTGGACCAGCCGCAGCGCCATGATCAGCGGGAAGATGCTGAAGATCACCAGCCGCAGGATCAGCAGGCTGGTATCGTCGCTGATCAGCCCGGCCAGCCCCTTGTCGTCGGCGACGAGGCTGCTCTGGCCGACCACCGCCAGCTCGATGCCGTGGCTAAGCAGCAGGGTGACGAGCAGGAACAGCGGCGGGGTCAGCGTGTCGGGATATTGCTTGTCCTCGCGGTCGGCGAGTTCGACGTCGGAATAGACCATCATCGCCGACGGCCGGGTGATCGTCCGCCAGAAGGTGACCGGATAGAAGACCAGCCAGGTCATAAGCTCGTAGATCAGGTCGTCGAGCGACTTCAGAAGATGCATGAAATGCATATGCGCTGCCCCCAGTCAGGAGGCGGAGTTCAACATGAAAATCGGGGCTTGGCTATCTTGCATCGCCGCGGTGCCACTTGCCCGGGGAGGCGTTTCCGGGGCAGCATCCCGCTCCCGCCCGCCGTGCACGCCGCGCCAGCCGCCCGCTCCGGAGTCCATCATGATCCGTGCCCTACCCGTCCTGGCCATTGCCTTCGCCGCGCCCGCCTCCGCGCGGCAGCAGCCGACCGTCGAACAGGTCCATGCGGCGCTCGATGGGCAACTGCCCCAGGTGACCGACATCACGCTCACCCAGGTCCGCGACGACGCGCACAAGACCTCGCTCCTGGTACGTACGGTGGAGAGCAGCCGCACGCCGAAGCGCTGCGAAACCGAGTTCGCCACGCCCAAGGCGAGCATCGCGGCGAATGCGAAGGCGGAGCGCAGCTATCGGGTGGCGTGGAGCGCGATCGGCGAAGTCCGCCGCGACGGGGATTTCAAGGTCGAGCTCGTGCTGCGGAAACCCGACGGCGTCCGCTCGACGTTCGAATTTCCGGATGTCGGACTGGCCGGGGACTTCGCCCAGGCCTTCGACTTTCTTCGCGAGCACTGCGCCGCATAGCCGCGGCGCCGCCGGGTTCAGGCGGCGGCGGCCTGGGGCGGCTCGACCGCCATCAGCGTCTCGCCCTGGTACTTGTCGAGCGCGACGTCGAACAGCGGGCTGATCGCGAACTCGCGCTCGAGCACGGTCAGGTCCTTGAGCCCGTCGAGCTTGTAGGTGCCGACCTTCTCCTCGCGCGGCAGCATGCCTTCGCGCGAGACGACCAGCGCGTCCATGTAGAGCGCGCCGTGGCGGGTGTAGAGGATGTGCGGCGCCAGGATCATCCGCGTGCGGTTATAGGTCACGGACAGGCAGCGCTGGCGCACGATCCCCTCGAGCACGAGCGGGGTGTTGTTCACGGGCGCGGGCGCGGGCGCGGAATCGGGGGCGAGGCTCAGCGTCATGTCTATAATTATGGGGGCTATGCTGCGATGCAGCAAGACCAAAAATCGGATTAATGCACCGTGACTTGCGAGGCACGGTGTAAATTTACGTCGGAAGGGCCTTATTCAGCCGCCCTTCACGCGCATTGCCGGAACGTTTCAGCGCCTTTAGCCGTATCGGCTGCACCTGAAGGAGAGACATGAAATGAAGATCGTCATCGGCTTCGCCGCCTTGGCCGCGAGCTGCCTCGTGGTCGCAACCCCAGCCGCCGCGCAGACCGCGCAGCGCTACTCCAGCCAGTCGGACGAGGAAGCCCGGTTCGACGCCGCCCAGCGCCGCTTCGACGCTGAGTATGAGACCTATCAGGCCGCGGTCGAGCGCTATCGCGCCTCGCGCAACAGCCGCGCCGATTACGGCCCGCCGCCGCGCCCGGGCTATAACAATGGCGGCTATCAGGGCGGCTATGACGACGAGCGCGACGAGGGCGATTATGATGCCTCGCGCTATTATCGCTCGGGCCCGAACTATCAGGAGCGGGTGCTACGGTCCGACGAGCGCGTCTATCGCGGGCAGGACGGCCGCTATTATTGCCGCCGCAACGACGGCACGACCGGCCTGATCGTCGGGGGCGCCGCAGGCGGCCTGTTCGGCAACGCCATCTCGAACCGGCATTCGCGCACCGTCGGCACCCTGCTCGGCGCGGTCGCCGGCGCGGCGCTCGGCAGCGCGATCGACCGCAACAACCAGCAGGTCACCTGCCGCTGATGAGGACGGGGGCCGCTCGCGGACGGGCGGCCCCGCTTCCAATGTAGGATTTCGTCTGGGATAGACTCGTCGATGCGCGAGTCTTCCGTCCGCCCGATCCGGGCATCAGCAATATTTCCTTACAAAAGCGCGGCTTGTAGGCCCGCCGCCCGCCCCCTATCCTTGAAATGCGGACCGGGCCCCTCTGGCGAGGGCTTTCTTGAAGCCCTCGCGATGTCGGACCGCATCGAGCGAGCTCGGTGCTGGACGGCGCCCCTTCCCCTTTGGCCGCCCTCTCCGCCGAGCCGCTCGATCGATGCAACCATCGATGGAAAGAGGCTTATGAACACCCTGATCGAGCGGCTGATCGCCGCCCACCGCGTCCTCAACCGCGAGATCCGCCGCGAGCTCGCC
>CBIHNZ010000053.1:0-27258 GCA_966211615.1 uncultured Sphingomonas sp. | reverse complement strand
GGGGCGCGGCCTGGGGGCCGCCCCGAATGGGGTGGGTGCGCCTGACGGCGCCACTGTCCTGCCGTCATGCCCATCTTGTCGGTGAACACGCGCCGGAATGCGGCGACCGACTGGTAACCGACCAGATCGGCGACCGCCTCGGTGCCCATGCCCGGCTTCTTCAGCTCGTTGGCGGCAAGGCTCATCCGGATGTCGGTCAAAAGGTCGAAGGCGGATCGGCCGACCTTGTCCTGGAAGTGGCGGCTGAAGGTCGCGCGCGACATCCCGCACAGATCGGCCAGCTCTGGCACGCTCCACGCGCGGGCCGGATCCGCGAACATGGCCGAGATGGCCGGGCCGAGCCGTGCATGGCCGGCCAGCGCCAAGAGGCCTTCCGGCGCCAGATCCGATTCGCTCGCCGCGCGGAGCACCAGCGTGAAGAGCGCCGAGGAGAGCGCATTGAGGATGGCGAGTCCGCCTGCCTTGTCGGCGGTGGACTCCACCCGCATCAATCCGACGAGGCTGGCCAGCTGGGCGGAAGCGCTGGCCTCCTCTTCGTCCCCAGGCGGGTTGCCCGCGGCCCGGACCACCAGGTTCGTGGGCAGGTAGTTGCGGATCAGTCGATCATGCGGCGGTCCGATGAGGAAGCGTCCGCACAACATGTCGAGATGCTCGCCCTCGCTGTCATTCTCGCTGACCGTCCATCCGGCGGGGGCGACATGTTCCTGCGTGGGCGCCGGCGCCTGTCCGCTCCCATCGTGCAGCACATGCGGGGCGCCGTGTGGCAACAGAACGATATCGCCGGCCGCCAGCTCCTTGACCGTCCCGGACTCCGGATCCTCGATCATGGCCCGCCCCCTGAGCACGACGTGATACGGGATCTCCCGGGCCGCGGACCGATCCCATTCCACACGCCACGGCGCGCCATAGGCGCAGCGCACCTCCAGCCGGCCGTTGACGGTGATCATCTGCAAAAGGCTGCTCAACCAGTCGATGTTGGACATAAGACCTCGCGAACCTGAAACACCGGACCGCCATATCGTGATGCGCCGCCGACGCCGGTCGAGGGCGCCCCTGCATCGCAACCCGGCCGACCGCACGGGCCGCCCTCAAGCACCGTGCAGATCCTGAGGACGCGTCCGCGCGGCATGTCAGGTCAACGGTCTTTGATACTGGATGAACCGGGAGCGATCGGCGACGCGGTCATAGAGCTTCATGGCGTCCAGATTGGTCTCATGTGTCGACCAATAGACGCGGGGCGCCCCGCGATGCCGCGCCTCCGCGGTGACATGCTCGATCAGCCCTCGACCGACGCCGAAGCCACGGGCGCCGGCCTCGAGGAACAGGTCCTGAAGGTAGCAATGGTCGCCCGTCGTCCAGGTCGAGCGATGGTAGATCCAGTGCGCCAGCCCGACAGCACGTTCTCCCACCATGGCGAGCGCCGCGTGCATCGGTTCGACCGGGTCAAGGAAGCGCGCCCAGGTCTTCAAGGTCGCGGACTCGGGGATCTCCGTTTCGTAGAAGCGCTGATAGCCTTTCCACAGCGGCAGCCATCTGTCGAAGTCGTTGCTTCCAACGGCCCTGATCTCGACTGGGCGGCCAGAGCCCGCCCGGGAGGAAGGGCTGTCGGGTCCTGATCCCTGGCCCGGGTTCATGCCGAAGATGCCGTCACGTGCAGCCCGCGCCGCACCGCCGGCCGGTCGAGGCCGCGATCGAGCCACGCCTGCACGCGCTCGAAACGGTCGAACCCGACGAGCTCGCGCGCTTCGTAGAAGCCGATCAGGTTGCGCACCCAGCCGAGCAGCGAGATATCGGCGATCGTGTAGTCGGCGCCCATCACCCAGTCGCGGCCCGCAAGGCGGTCGTCGAGCACACCGAGCAGCCGCGCGGCTTCGCTCGCGTAGCGGTCGCGCGGCCGCTTGTCCTCATAGTCCTTGCCGGCGAATTTGTTGAAGAAGCCGACCTGGCCGAACATCGGCCCGACCCCGCCCATCTGCCACATCACCCACTGGATCGTCTCGTAGCGGGTGTTCGGATCGGTCGAGATGAATTGTCCGGTCTTGTCGGCGAGATAGAGCAGGATCGCGCCCGATTCGAACAGCGCCAGCGGGGTGCCGCTCGGCCCGTCGGGGTCGTAGATCGCCGGGATCTTGCCGTTGGGGTTGAGCGCGAGATAGGCCGGGTCGTGGCTTTCGTCCGCCGTGATATCGATCCGGTGCGCCTCATAGGCGAGGCCCGTCTCCTCCAGCATGATCCCGACTTTCACGCCATTGGGCGTGGGCAGGGAAAAGAGCTGCAGCCGATCAGGATAGTGCGCCGGCCAGCGCGTGAAAATCGGATGGTCGAGCGTCAATGTCTTCCTCCTGGGCGGCGGGGGAGCCCGGGGGAGGACGAAGGCCTCGTCCTACCCCCCGGGTCCTTCACGGACGAACGCGGATGACCGTCTTGCCGGGACGGCGTTCTGTCGGGTTGAACGCGGCGACGGCCTCCTCGAGGGGCGCGACCGTGCCGATGTGCGGCCGCAGCCGGCCGTCGCGGACCCGCTGGACGATCTCGCCCAGCTGCGTGCGATCGGACTCGACCACGAAGTCGATCGCCAGGCCGTCGGCGGGCGGCTCCTCGGCCGGTCCGACGATGGACACCAGCGTTCCGCCCGGCCGCACGAGGCGCGCCGAGCGTTTCCCGATTTCGCCGCCAAGGAGATCGAACACGAGATCGACCTTACCGACATCCTCGAGGCGCTCATTGTCGAGATCGACGAATTCATTCGCACCGAAATCGAGCGCTGCCTGGCGATCGGCGGCGCGTCCGGTGCCGATGACCCAGGCGCCGAACTCTCGCGCGAGCTGGGCGACCATCGACCCGACCGCGCCGGCGGCACCGTGTGCGATGACGCGCTGCCCGGCCTGGAGACGGCCGTGCACCACCAGTCCCTGCCAGGCGGTCAGCCCCGAGATCGGCAGGCTCGCGCCGACGGTGAAGTCGATATCGCCCGGAAGCGGCGCGAGATTGCGTGCCTCTATGGCTGCATATTCCGCGAGCGTGCCGTCACGAGACCAGTCGGTGAGGCCGAACACGCGCTGCCCGATCGACAGCCCGGTCGTGCCATAGCCGAGCGCGGTGACCACGCCCGCCAGCTCGTGCCCCGGGATCGACGGTGTCCGGTCGCGGTCGAGGCGATCGGTCCAGGTAGACGGCCATGTCAGCTCGGTTCCGACGAAACCCGACGCGTGGATCTGGACGACGACATCGTTGATCGAGGGTCGCGGGTCGGGCCGCTCCACCAGCTTCATCCCGGCCGTTCCCGCGGCCTCCTCCGTTACCACTATCGCTCTCATGGGACGTCTCCTCGGTCGCTTGTTGATGTGATGCCGCAACGACAGCCGGATCGCTCACGGGCGAACGCGGATGATGGTCTTTCCGCTGATCCGATTAGGCGAATTGAAGGTGGCGACGGCCTCGTCGAGGGTCGCGATATGGCCGATGTTCGTCCGCAGCCGTCCGTCACGCACCCGCGCGATGATCTCGCCGAGCTGGGCGCGATCAGGCAGGACAACGAAGTCGATGGTGCGGCCGCCGGTCGGCCGGGCGTCGGTCGGCCCGGCAATCGTCACCAGCGTTCCACCCGCCCGGATGAGCCGCGCAGACCGCATGCCGATATCGCCGCCGATGACATCGAAGACCAGGTCGACGCCGCTGGCTTCCTCGAGATTGTCGTTCTCGAGGTCGAGGAATTTGTGCGCGCCGAAGTCGAGCGCCTTTTGGCGATCCGCCGCACGTCCCGAGCCGATGACATGGGCACCGAGCCCGCGTGCGAGCTGCGTCGCCATCGACCCGACCGCGCCGGCCGCGCCGTGCACGAGGACGGTCTGCCCCGGCTGGAGGCGGCCATGCTCGACCAGGCCTTGCCAGGCCGTCAGGCCCGGCATCGCCACGCTCGCCCCGATGGTGAAGTCGACGTCGCCGGGCAGCGGCGCGACATTGCGTCCCTCGATCGCCACGTATTCCGCCAGGGTGCCGCCCCGGTACGAATCGGTGAGGCCGAATACGCGCTGGCCGATCGACAAGCCGGTCGTCCCGTATCCGAGCGCCGTGACCACGCCGGCGAGCTCCTGGCCCGGAATGACCGGCGTCCGGTCACGGCCGAGGCGATCGGTCCAGGTCGATGGCCATGTCAGCTCCCCCGAAGTGAACCCCGACGCATGGACCTCGACGACGACGTCGTTGATCGCCGCCTCCGGCTCGGGCTGTTCGACGAGCTTCATGCCGGCCGCACCCGCGGCCTGGTCCGTCACCACGATCGCCTTCATAGGTCACCTCCTCGAGTCGCGTGTTCGACTGCTAGGCGGGCGATCCCGAGGATAGTCCGCCCTGGACCGCTGGTCACGACTCCGCGTTCAATCTGGCTAACCAGAGGCGGCACCGCTTCGGTTACAGGCGCGACCGGATTCTTCGGTATGCCAGGTCCGGGAGGTGCTGCCACGGTTCGGCCTGCCCCCGACGCCGTGCGCCGCTCCGGAGGTCGCGGCGCCTGCCGCAAGCCGGGGGCGCTGCTCCGCCCTACCGATCCGTCCAGGTCAGGCATGGACGCTGTCACGACCAGGTGCGTCCGGGTAATATTGGGGCGCCTCGCGCCGGTCGAACATCCCATAGTCGCGCACGACCCGGACCGCGCGGACGCGGCCGTCGTCCGGCACCAGGGCCGTCTGCGCGAAATCCATCGCGGGGTGGTGATCCTTCCAGGAGACGAGCAGGACGAGGGCGCCGGGATCGACGATCCCCTGGAAGACGTCCCACGACACGCAGTCGCCATAGGAATTCAGATCGAAGCCGAGATAGAGCGCGATCTCCTGCGGGTTGTGCGACGCGACCCAGTCGGCGCTCTGCTTCGCGTCGATCAGCGTGATCGCGGTACCCTCGCCAACCTCGGTCTCGTCGAAGCGCTGCTGGGGAAGCGCGCGACCATCGGGGACCTGCGTGTCGAAGCTGACCTCTCCGACCCGGAGATGATAGTCCTCCAGGATGGCGGTGCGGCCCTTTTCCTGCGCCTCATGATGCCGTGCGTGCGTCCGCCACCGGACCACCGATTTCTCGTCACGCCAGCTCGAGAGCGACAGGATCCAGCCTTCCCGCGCCAGGCTGCTGTAGCGGACATTGTCGATGAACCCCGGGACCTGC
Source organism: uncultured Sphingomonas sp. (assembly GCA_966211615.1). GTDB lineage: Bacteria > Pseudomonadota > Alphaproteobacteria > Sphingomonadales > Sphingomonadaceae > Sphingomonas. The sequence goes on along the minus strand of CBIHNZ010000053.1, from coordinate 22,101 downwards.
TCGAGCTCCGGCCGCAGGACCGCCGCGCCGCCGAGATAGGCGTCGCGTTGCGCCGTCCGCGGATGGACTTCGAAAATCACCGAAAACATCAAGATCCTCCAGAATCGACCGGGCCGTTCGGTCACACGGGAAGCACGCTCCGCGGCAGCGCCCGGTTACAGCGCGATCGCAAGATCCGTCGCGGGCTCGCAGGGCCTCCGGGCGACGGAGCGCATTGTCCCGCCCCGCTGGGCCTGGAAAGTCGCCGCGGCCGATGGCCCTTTGCGATCCTCAGTCCTTCGGTGAGGCCCTCGACTTGAGGTAGCGGATGAAGTTCAGCACATCGTCGGGCATCAGGCGCCCGATCGCGCGGGACGAGTAGACGGATGTCAGGATCCGGCCCTCGGAATCGAGAATGAAGCCGGTGGCCTGCAGGCAGTAGGGGCTCTCGTTGACGTACGCGCCCGTCACCAGGGACACCGCCCGCGGATCGGCGCCGTAGCCGACCGGGAAATCCAGCGTGTGCTTTTCGACCAGCGCCTCCGACGTTTCCCGGTCGTCTGCCGATATCGACACGAACCGGATGCCCTCGCTGGCAAGCTCGTCCGCCGCGCAGGCATAGGCGGCGAGCTGGGCGTTGCAATAGGGGCACCAGGCGCCGCGGTGGAACAGCACCACACCGAAGCCGCCGGCCAGGTCGGCGGGCAAATGGATTTCGCCGCCACCGACGCGGGCGAAGACGAGGGAGGGGAAGGGCTCTCCATTCCGCAGCATCACAAATATGTTCCGTTTCTCTGTCGCATGGCCTCGAACCGGGGAATGCCACCGCGGCAGCGTTGCTCAGCTCTTCGCGGAAGATTTGGCGCTGGCGACGACGCGCAGCACCTCGGCGGGCATCAGCCGGCTGATCGTCGCGGAGGAATAGACTATCGTCACGGTCCGTTCCTCAAAGCCCTCGGTGCTCGAATAGATGGCCGTGTGGATCCGGCCCTCGGGATCGAGCACGAACCCGGTCGCCTCGAGATAGGCGGTGTCCTCGTTGACGAGGATGCCGGTGACGGCCGACACCTCCTGGGGGTCGGCCGCGTAGCCGACCGCGAACGTCAGGCCGTATTTTTCGACGAGCCCTTCGGCGTCTTCCCGGGCATCGACCGATACGGCCACCACCTTGATCCCCTCGGCGGCGAACGCCTCGGCTGCTTGCGCGAAGGCGTAGAGCTGCTCGTTGCAGGCATTGCTCCAGGCACCGCGGTAGAAGAGGATCACGCCGAATCCGCCTGCGAGATCGTCAGGCAGATGGATCTCCCCGCCGCCGGCGCGCGCAAAGGCAAGCGCGGGGAACAGGTCGTTATTCTCGAGCATGACGGGTGCGCTCCGTGTGGGTGGCGTATCCACTGGTCGCTGCGCGTCCAGCGTCACCTCTATTCCCGTCGCGGGACGGGCTCCGGTTACAGTCGCCCGCAGTCCAGCGCAGACTGTCGTGCGGTGCCGTCAGACGCCGATGTCGCCGATGTAACGCCTCCCGATTCCCGTGCGAGTTAGTGGACGGTCGGATGGTCGGCGCGTCCCCCTGTTCCCCCCAGGTGCCGATCCTCCGGCCACTTTTGTGCGGCTTCGACAGCCGCTCGATTTGAAAAGGAATGCACATGACGAAGCCCTTGAAGATCGCCGCCGGTTTTGGCGTGGTCGCCTCCTCGCTCCTCGGCACGCTCGCCCTTTCCACCGCTGCCCATGCCGGGCCCGTCGTCCAGCCGCCGGGGTCGGAGAAGTGCTATGGGATCTCGAAGGCGGGCCGCAACGATTGCGCCGCCGGCGCACACAGCTGCGCTGGCCAGGCGACGCGCGCGATGGACAAGGCGTCGTTCGTCTATCTCCCGAAGGGAGCCTGCTCGAAGATCGCCGGCGGCAGCACGGCGGCGGGCAAGTGATATATGGTGGCCGCATGGTGCCCTCGGCGCCCGTGGACCCTCATGCGGCCACCACCGCTTCCTCCTGCCTCGGCGTCGGCGTCGGGCTTCGTTATCCCCATCACGCGCTTTTCCTGGACGAGAAGCCGCCGATGGACTGGCTGGAGGTCCATGCCGAGAATTACCTTGGCGGGATCGCGCTCGACGACCTGCTGGAGATCCGACGGGACTATCCGGTATCGATCCACGCGACCGGGCTGTCGCTTGGGTCGCCCCACGGTGTCAGCCGGGAGCATATCTGCCGCATCGCCGGGCTGTGCGACCGCGTCGATCCGGGACTGGTCTCCGACCATATTTCCTGGAGCTCGACCTCGTCGGGCCATTTTCCGGACCTGCTGCCGCTGCCCTACACGGATGAGGCCCTCGATATCTGCGCCGCGAATATCGATCGGGTCCAGGAAGGGCTCAAACGGCGGATCCTTGTCGAGAACCCGTCACGCTATCTTGCCTATGCTTCAGCCGATTTCTCGGAAGCCGGATTCCTTGCCGAGCTCGTCCGAAGGTCCGGTTGCGGCGTCTTGCTGGATCTCAACAATATCCTGGTCTCCGCATCGAACCTGGGCCGTTCCCCGGCCGCTGAACTGTCCGCGGTGACGGAGGCGCTGCCGGCGGGCGCGATCGGCGAGATCCATGTCGCGGGGCATTCGACCCGATCCCTGCCGGACGGCTGCATCCTTCGCGTCGACGATCATGGCTCGACGGTCTCGGAAACCGTCTGGTCGATGCTCGATACGGTGACGCGGCGGCTGGGGAAGCGCCCGGTGCTGGTCGAATGGGACACCGGTATCCCGGCCTTCGCCACGCTTCAGGCCGAGGCCGGTCGCGCCAGCGCCATTGTCGACGGCACTGGATCCCGGCTCCATGCGCTTAGCTGAGCTCCAGTCCCGTTTCGTGGCGCTGGTCGAAGGTGCAGATGACGACCAGCGCATCCTCCTCCCGGGCCCGGTGCCGCTTCGCCATGCGCTCGACGTTCATCGGGGAACGATCGAGACCGGTTTCACCCGCGTCCTGTCACTCGGCTATCCCACCGTCGAAGCGCTCGTCGGGGCCGGGTTCTTCGAGCAGATGGCACGCGACTATCATGGCACCGGTCCGCGATCGGATGCCACGCTCGCCTGCTACGGTGCGGGGTTCGCGGCCTTCGTCGCGGATTACGAGCGTGCCGCAAACCTCCCCTATCTCTCGGACATCGCGCTGCTCGATCATGCCGTCGAGCGCTGCCAGAACGCGACGGACGACCATGAGCTCTTTGCGATCGATGCTTCCGTTTCGCTCGGCCTGCCGACGTCGCTGATCCTTCTCACCCTGGCCTTCCCGGCAGCGGAGATCCGTGCGGCCATCTTCGACAATGACGATGACGCGCTCGCGAGCCTGGATATCGCACCCCGCCGGCGGGCCGCCGCGGTCTGGCGCTCGGGTCGCAATGTTATCGTGAAGTCGCTCGCGCCATCGGCGATGCGCTTCCTCGCGGCCTTGAAGTCCGGCGCGACGCCCGAGACCGCGCTGGCGGCCGCCGCCGCCGACCAGCCGGGCGATATACTGAAAACCCTCCAGACCGACGTCTTCGCCGCACCTTTCGCGCGCGTGCGTCCCCATCCCCAAGAGGCGGAATCATGAACAGCAACCCGGTTCTTCAGGCCGTGCGCCGCGTTTATGCGATGCTCGATCGCGTGCCGCTGAGCTTCCCGCTGCTGGTCGCCCGTGTCGCGACCTTCAGCGTCTTCCTCCGGTCGGGCCTCGTGAAGCTCTCCGACTGGAGCGGGACACTCATGCTTTTCCGCGACGAATATAAGGTGCCGGTGATCCCCTACGAGGCTGCCGCCTACATCGCCGCCAGCATGGAGCTTGGATGCTCGACGCTCATCCTGCTGGGCCTTTTGACGCGAGTGTCCGTGGCCGCCCTGTTCGGCATGATCGCGACCATACAGATCTTCGTCTACCCGACTGCCTGGCCCGATCACATCCAATGGATCGGCTTCATGCTCTTCGTGCTGCTCCGCGGGCCCGGCGCGGTGTCGATGGATCACCTGATCGCGAAACGGCTCTGGGCTTCGTCGAAGGCGAGCGGTGTCGGGCTGGCCTGATATCCGGGCTCAAGGGACTGTTGGCGTGGTTCGACGCGCAGGGCGCGCCATCTCCGCTCGTGCGTCACGCCGCGGGCAGGACGATCCGTCCGGCATAAATCCGGATTCCGCCGCCTCGCGATGTAACCAAAGCAAAGGCGCTGCGTGTCTGGGAGGGAGGCCGCTCGACGACGATGGGCGTAGCTACGTTCCGACTGGCCCCAAACGAAGAGAACGTAGCACCATGGCCATCGCGGCGAACACGGAACAGGCGACCGGCGACATGTCGTCCGAGGAAGCGCGTGCGCGATTTTCCGGCGTGCGGACGGACCTCTGACATGACGATGCATGCTGATCTCAGGCTGGTCGAGCGGGACGGGGACGGCGTCGACCTCGCCTTTCGCGCGGAGGTGCTGCGGGGGCTGTCCGAGCCGCAAAAGGCGATCCCGGCACGCTGGTTCTACGACCTGGCAGGCTCGGAGCTCTTCGAGGAGATCACCAGGCTGCCTGAATATTATCCCTCCCGTGTCGAGACGGGGCTGCTCGAGACCCATGCGCGCGAGATCGCCGAGCTCGTCGGTCCGGGCAGCGTCGTCGTGGAGTTCGGGTCCGGAAGCTCGGTCAAGACGCCGTTGCTCCTGCGCGAGCTCGCCGCCGCCGCCTATGTGCCGCTCGACATATCGGGCGAGTTCCTCCGCCAGTCGAGCAGGGAGCTGGCGGCGAAATTCCCCGACCTCACCATCGTTCCCATCGAAGTGAATTTTATGCGGCCCATCCGTCTTCCCGATTCGGTGCCCGACGTCGCCAGGTTGGGCTTCTTCCCTGGCTCGACGATCGGGAACATGGTCCCGCACACCGCCATCGACCTCCTGCGCTCGATGCGGGACACGCTGGGCGATCGGTCGCAGCTTCTCGTCGGCATCGACCGGCACAAGGATGTCGGCCGCCTTGTCGCTGCCTATGACGATGCCCAGGGGATCACCGCCAGGTTCAATCTCAACCTGCTCGACCGGATCAATCGCGAGCTCGAGGGCGACATCCCTTCCAACCGCTTCCGCCATGTCGCGCGCTGGAACGCCGAATGGTCGCGCATCGAGATGCATCTCGAGGCGATCGACGACGTGGTCTTCATGGTCTCGGGACGGTCGATCCGGATGCGGAAGGGCGAGACCATCCATACGGAGAACAGCCACAAATATACTCCGGATCAGGCTCGATTGCTGTTGCAGGCGAGTGGATGGACTCCGATCGGGATGTGGTCCGACCCGGCTGGCGACTTCATGCTGATCCTGGCGGACGCGACACTGCATCGCTCCGCGCCCTGATCGCCAGGACGAGCAACACCGACCCTGCCATTTCGAAAAGAGGACGACCATGGACAAGCAACGCGTGAAGCAGACGATGCTCGAGCTCGAGCAGCGCCAGTTCAACGCCTCTCGCGAGGAATATCTCGATTTCGTCTCGTCGGCGCGCCTCGATGGCACGGAGCCGATCGACGCCGGCGAGCAGGCCCAGGCCGAATTCGCGAGCGACCTCTCCGAGGCGTTCGACCAGCCGGTCCACGCGCATGCCGACAAGATCGCCCGGCTGCGGGAGATCGAGTTCGGTCCGAAGCAAAGGGTCGAGGAAGGTGCGATCGTGAAGGTGATGGGCCGATGGTTCGTCGTCGCCGTCGCGACCGACCGGTTCGCCTGCGACGGCACCGAGCTGATGGGCGTCTCCCTGAAAGCGCCGCTCTTCCAGGCAATCGGCGGCAAAGCTGCCGGCGAGGCCTGCACGTTCAATGGACGCAACATCGTCGTCGACCTTGTGATGTAGCAGGCCATGCAGGCCGGGGAGGCTCGGCAGAAGCGGGGCCCGATGTGCCCGCTTCTACGAAGTCTCCTTGCTGTTCCGCCGCAAGCTGGAGGGGTCGGTCCCGAAATATTCGCGGAAGAGCCGGCTGAAATGGCTGCGGCTGTTGAAGCCCACGGTCGCGGCGACGATCTCGACCCGGATGCCGGTGGACAGGAGCAGGCGGTGCGCGAGGTTCAAGCGGACGCGCGAAACATAGTCCATCGGCGTCAGATCGAGCGCGGTCTTGAACTCGCGCGCGAAAGCGGAGCGGCTCATGCCCGCCTCTTTCGCAAGGCTGGTGACGGAATGGGGCGCCGCAGGGCGCTCGAGCACGGCGGCGACCGCCCGACCGAGGCGAGGATCGTGGAACAGGGCGGGCGCCGTGCCGGCGATGCGGCTCGTCTGGAGATGGCGCCGCAATAGCACCACCAGGCACGCTTTCATGAGCGCGCTCGTCAGCGCCCGCGTTCCTTCCCTGGGAGCCGCGACTTCCTCGAGGAGCGAGGCGAACGCCGCAGAGACCACCGCGACGTCGGAGAGATCTTCGGCGACCGGCCGGATCAGGCTCTCCAGGGCGCCGTAGGAGCCATTCGGATCGGGAACCACGGCGCCACAGGCGATCCGCAGGGTCGGCTCCTTGCCGTCCGTCACATCGACCAGGAGCATGCCGTCGCGGACGGGCATGCAGGCCTCGGAAACAGGCCTGTTGGTGACGGTGTCGGGAGACGCGGCCAGATACTGCACCTGCCCCGGAGGCACGAGCAACATCGCGCCGGGGCCGGCCTCGACAGTCTCGTTTTCGCCGACCTTCAGATAAAGCGTGCCCTCCAGCACATGATGGACCTCGATCGCATCGATGGGCGGAAGGATGAGGCCGACATCATCTGCGATCTCGCAAATCGCAAAGGCTTCGATCTCGACAGAGAGTGCTCCGAAGAGCGTATCGAGCGTCGATGTTGCCATTGTTCAGGTTCCTTTCCCCTGCCTCGACCGTCGACACCACGGTGGAAGCTACACCTGTTGTTCATGTCCGCGAACCCGACACTCCAGGCTAGCCTGGAACGTTGCAAGCCAATGGTCCGTCGTCGGGCCGAGCCGCGTCCGGCCGGCAGAGGCGGGCGGTACCAGTTCGGCCATGAGGGCCGGGGGCGAAGGGGCCGGCGCCTGATCGCGAGCGAGGCCCGGCGACCCTGTCAGCCCCCACTTCCCCGATCCCTTCACCTCACCCGTGCGCGAGGCCGTAGGGACCGCCACGCTCGATGGCCGTCCTATAGGCTGGCCGGGCCTGGAAGCGCGCGACCCAGGCGGCGAGGTTGGGCAGCTTCGACACATCGGCGAAGGTCATGGCGAGCTCGCCGACAAAGCTCATCTGCACGTCGGCCGCGGTCAATGTGGCGCCCAGCAGATACTCGCGTCCGCGCAGCCTCTCGTTGATATAGCCGAGGTTGAGCCCCAGCTCGTAATCCACCCGCCGGCGCAGCGGCGTCGCCATCTTGCCGAAGCTGTTGGCGATCGGGAGCATGATGAACGGGAGCGATGCCGACCCTTCGGCATAGTGCAGCCAATGCACATAGTCGTCATAGTCGCTGCTCTCGGAATCCGGCTGCAGGCGGCCGGCCCCATAGCGGCGAACGATATAGTCGATGATCGCGCCGGACTCCGCGATCGCGCGGCCATCGTCCGTGATGATCGGCGATTTGCCCAATGGGTGGACGCGCTGGAGCTCAACGGGCGCCATCTTCGTATGGGGGTCCCGGAAGTAATACTCGATCCCGTACGGCACCTCGAGCTCTTCGAGGAGCCAGAGGATGCGCTGCGAGCGCGATTCGTTCAGGTGATGCACGGTGATCATCGCGGGGGTCCCAATCCATCCGGCGTCACGACAGCTCGTGCCAGACACACTGCACGCCGGCGTCACGCTCAGCTATCCGGTCCACATGCCTGGCGACCGACAGCTTGGCAGATGCGAACCTGTCCTCGTCCGAACCGGTGAGCCGCAGTGTCAGGCTGTCGCCATCCGCTGTCATTACCAGCTGGGCGCCGGGCAGCTCGACCTCGGCGGTCAATGTATCATAGCGGACCGGATAGGTGTGCACCCACGCTTCGGCGACCTCGGTGAGATATCGGCTGGATTCCCAGGTGGCGATACGGGCTTCGGCTTCGAGCAATTGCTGTCTCCAGATCGTGCGGCGATTGCCTGCTACTCGCCACGGGAAGCCCCTCAGTTACATCAGTGGGGCGCCGCGCCCGGCGCGGCGGACCAGTCCGGCAGGATGATCTCGACCTTCAACCGCCGCAGTCGCTTGAGCAGGACCAGCAATCTCTCCGTCGCCAGCTCGAGCTGGTCGTGATCGTCGAAGAGCTCGACCGTGTACGTGCCCCGGGTGAACATGTTCAGGTCCTTTGGCGCCACGGCGGTAAGCTCTGGCGGCCAGCGGCACAGGAGGACGTACGGCCAGTCGCCAGCCGGCGGACCGTAATGCGCGATCATCGTATAGTCGGCCGGGAGCAGCGACGGGCGGGTGTCGAGTGGATCCGACGAAAAGGCGCCGTCGCGGTCCGCGTCGAGATAGGCCTCGATCTCCCGCTGGTCGACGATCGTCTCGCACAGGATCGGATGATAGCGTCCAGGCGACGGGGCGACTCCGTAAGATCCCACTGCCGTGTCGATCATCAGGATATCGGGCATCGGAGCAACTGGCCGCGGATAGAAGACGCGACCGCGCGCGACTGCAGTGCTCAGCGAGACCATGAAGGATCCAGTTCTGTAGCCGCCGCCAGGAACCGTTGAACCCGATCCATGCCCGTTAAGGCTGAAAGGATGTTCCCCGTCCCGACGCCACCTGTCGCACGCCTCGCGGCACGCATCCCTCTTATGTCGACCGACCCGGCACCAAACGTCAATGAAAAGAGCACCCCCAACTGAGCTTCTCCTCTTCGAGAAATCGATCCGCGACGAGCGCGGGTACGGTCAACCCTTCCAGGACGGGCCATGATCTCGAGATTAATCGATCAGGGGCCCCCCGCGGTTACAGATTCATTGCGGATTTCTCCAAAGTGGACGGAACAGCACAGAAACCGGCGTGCGTGCGCTTCGACGCGGGACTCGCTGAATCGATTCCCGGCTTCGCGCGTGTAACATTTTGGCGATCCTGATCGTGCTCCCCTGCAAGACACGGTCATTGGCGGATCTTCCGGGGCTGACTTCCGGACGAATTGACGATGTCCACCCACAAGCCCATCTCCGTCGGTTCCAGGAACGGCGGACTGGATTCAATCGAAAGCGGCTTCCGATGACCGACGACTATCAGCTCCAGCGCTTCATCGATGCGCAGTCGGGCATCTATGAAGGGGCGATCCAGGCATTGCATCGGCGGGTGCTCGATCCCGCCTGGATGGCGTTCGTGTTCCCCCGGTTCGTGAATTGCTACCACGATCCGTCCACCCAGGCCTTCGCCATCCAGTCGCTCGACGAGGCGCGCGCCTATCTCGCGCACCCGATCCTGGGTCCGCGGATGCGCCAGAGTCTCGCGGCGCTCGCATGGCTGCATGACCTCGATCCCGACGAAGTGCTCTGCGTGCAGGACCGGCAGAACCTCCATTCCTCGCTCACCTTGTTCGCGCAGGCTGCCGACGAGCCCCTGATGCGTGAAATGCTCGAGATATGGTTCGGCTGCCGCGCGGACGAGACGACGATGATCCAACTGGATCTGCGTCCATGATCGGCGGAGCCGGCCCGGACCTGGCCGTGGCAATGCGGACCGCCCATGGCTGCAACCCTGTCTGAACCGCGGAAAGACACATGATCGTCACCCGAGGCTTCAAGGGCCGGCCGAGAACCGACGAGGCAACGCGCTCGCGCGTGCCTCCCGGCCAATATGCCACCCCCGACTTCCCGGTCCTGACGGCCGGGCCGACCCAGCACACATCGCTCGAGGACTGGACGCTGTCGATGCAGGTCGCCGGCCGGCTGCTGGCGAAATGGTCCTGGCGTGACTTCGAGATGCTGCCGCAGACCCGGATCACGACCGACATCCACTGCGTCACCAAGTGGACGAAGTTCGATACACGCTGGCGCGGCGTCACCTTCGACGACCTGCTGCGCGCGGCGGGGCTGGAGGCGGCGCCCTCGGCGTTCGTGATGGTGCATTGCGACGGCGGCTATTCCACCAACCTGCCCGTGGCGGATCTCGTCGCGGGCAAGGCGATGGTCGCAACCCACTTCGACGATCTCCCTCTGTCTCCGACGCATGGCGGCCCGGCCCGCCTCCTGGTGCCCCATCTCTATTTCTGGAAAAGCGCGAAATGGATCCGGCGGATCGAATTCCGCGAGCAGGACAGTCCCGGCTTCTGGGAGTCGCTCGGCTACCACATCCATGGCGATCCATGGCGGGAACAACGCTATGATGGGGATCCCTGATGCCGGAACCCAGCATCGGGCTTCGCTGGCTCACCGCGACCGTCAGCGACCTTCGGGCAGAAACGTCCACGGCAAAGACGATCGTGTTCGAGGTTCCGGACTGGCCCGGCCATCTTGCGGGCCAGCATCTCGACATCCGCCTGACCGCCGAGGACGGCTATGTCGCGCAGCGCAGCTTCTCGCTGGCATCCCCGGCTGGGCACGACACGACGATCGAGATCACCGTCCAGCGGGTCGCGGAAGGCGAGGTCTCGCCGTTCCTCCTCGAAGAACTCCGCCTCGGGGACCGGATCGAGTTGCGCGGTCCGATCGGCGGCTATTTCGCCTGGTCACCGCCCGCTGCGCGTCCGCTGATGCTGATCGCCGGCGGCTCGGGCGTCGTGCCGCTGATGGCGATGCTGCGGACCCGCCGCATCGCGGAGGATCACGGTCGGGCGCGTCTCCTCTATTCCTCCCGGTCCCTTGACCAGATCCTCTACCGGGCCGAGCTCGAGCGGCTTTCGGCCTCGCCCTTCTCGCCGGAGGTCGTCCACACGCTGACCCGCGGGACGCCGCCCGGCTGGACCGGCGAGCATGGCCGCGTCGACAAGGCGATGCTCGCCCGCCAGGCGATCGCCGCGCGCGAGGAACCCGCCATCTTCGTCTGCGGCCCCACGATATTCGTGGAGTCGGTCGCCGACCATCTCCTGGCGCTTGGCCATGCGGAAGCCAGGATCAGGACAGAGCGATTTGGACCCACGGGGGAAGCGAGATGAGCGACGATGCAACGGCTCTCGACGGTAACGCCGCCGCTGGGGCGCTCGGATCCCTGTTCGCCTTCGATATCACCACAACGATCGTCCGCTGCGGGCATTGCGATGCAGCGGGCCCTCTCGCCGAGCTCCGGTTCTACGGCTCCCCACAGGCGATGGTGCTGCGGTGCCGGCGCTGCGACGAGGTCAATATCCGGCTGCTCCAGACCGGCCGCACGATCAACCTCGATCTGAGCGGCGCGGCGCGGATCGAGATTGGCCGCGGGGCGTGACCCGCCGAGGATATCCAGGCCGCTTTTCGCCGTCCTCCATCCTCGCCGGGGTTCCCCGGCGGCCTTCGGCCGGGGCGGCGCGGCGACAATCCCTCGCAGCAGGAGGTCACGGGAAGAGGCAATGACGAGCCAGGTCTTCGTTTTCGATGGATCCGACGGGCGGCGCGTGGCGGGAACGCTCGAGGCGCCGGCGACCACGCCGCGCGGCTGGGCGATCTTCGCGCACTGCTTCACCTGCGGAAAGAACAGCCTCGCGGCGACGCGCATCTCGCGCGCGCTCGCGCGCGCAGGCATCGGCGTGCTTCGCTTCGATTTCGCCGGCAGTGGCGAGCGCGGGACGACGCCGGAGAATCCTGGCTATGCGAAGAACGTCGGCGACCTCGTCACCGCCGTCCGCGCGATGACCGCGGCGGGGATGCGGCCCCGGCTGCTGATCGGCCACAGCCTGGGTGGCACGGCGGCGATCGAGGCGGCCGGCGAGCTCGAGGAGATCGCCGCGGTGGCGACCATCTCCGCGCCCGCCGATGCCGAGCATGTCCTGAAACTGTTCGCGGCGCAGGATATCGCGCGCATGAAGGCCGGCAGCGAGGCCGAGGTGGCGATCGCCGGCCGATCCTTTGCGTTCCGCCGCAGCTTCCTCGACGAGATCGCGGGGCGGGACATCGAGGCGCGTGTGGCGACGCTCGGGCGGCCGTTGCTCGTCCTGCATGCCCCGCTGGACGACGTGGTCGGTATCGAGCACGCCTCGCGGTTGTTCCTCGCGGCCAGGCATCCGAAGAGCTTCGTGTCGCTCGACCGGGCCGACCATCTCCTGACCGATGTCGACGATGCGAACTATGCCGCCGGCATGGTCGCGGCATGGGCAAGCCACTATCTTCCGCACCAGGCCTCCGATCTGCCGCAGATGGAAGTCGCGCAGGGGGTCTCGGTATCGGAGACCCGCGCCGGCAAGTTCCAGGTCGAGATCCGGTGCGGGGGCCACCAGCTGTTCTCTGACGAGCCCGTGTCGGTCGGCGGTCTCGGTAGCGGCATGTCGCCCTATGAGCTGGTGTCCGCCGGCCTCGCGGCCTGCACCGTGATGACGATGCGACTCTATGCGGACCGCAAGGGATTCCCGCTGGAGCGCGGCCATGCGGTCGTCGAGCACCGCAAGATGCCCGGCAATGAGCCGCCGGATCGGTTCACGCGCACGATCACGCTCGACGGGCCCCTCGATGAAAGCCAGCGCGAGAAGATCGCCGCGATAGCCGACCGCTGTCCGGTTGACCTTACCCTCGTGCGCGGCTCGGACGTGCAGACCCGGCTTGTCGGATTCCCCGACGAGACCGCGCTGGCGTCCGGACCGTGAGCGATCCTGGCGGGACCGGCGTCCGAGCGATTCGGGCCCGCACCCCTCCTGACGACCAGCGCGATTCAATTCGAGTGCGTTATCATCCAGGTCCGGTGCGCAGTCGTCCAAAGTTGGCCGCATGGCCGGCGAAGCAATGGCAACGACGCAAATCACGTCTCATAGTCGCACCAAGATAGCCGCCCGGGACAACCCTCGTGGCCATTATCTGAAAGCGGATTGAGGGCGTTTCCGGCGGTGCGCTGTGGACGCGGTGACAGGTCAACCGGCGAGGCCGGAATTCTGAGCGCAGGCTCCGGCCGCGAAGACTTGGAACCCCACAGCATGTTGCTGCTCGGCCGGAACGAGAGGGCCAGAAATGTCAGGATCGTTGGACAAAGGCAGACCTGGCCCTTCGGGGAAGGTCGAGGCCGATCAGGCGACGAGGGTGAACCCCGTCGATGACCGGTGGAACGCGCTGATGACGGCGGCGCAGAATGGCGACGACCGCGCCTATGCGCGATTGATGGGCGAAGTCGGCCAATGGCTCTCGCGCTATTTCCATAAACGGCTTCCTCCTGCAGCGGCGGAGGATGCCACGCAGGACGCGCTGCTCGCCATCCACCTTCACAAGCTGAAATACCAGGCCGACGCGCCGATGACGCCGTGGCTGAAGACCATCGCCCGGTTTAAATGGATCGACCAGCTGCGCGGCTATTCGCGCAGCCCCGAAAGCCTCGGGGAGACCGAGATACCGGTCGCCGATCACGGTCCCGCCGCGCGGGCTGCCATCCTCCTCGAGCTTCTCCTGTCCGAGGTGAAGCCCGCCCAGGCGCAGGTCATCAAGCTGGTGAGACTGCACGGCGCCAGCGTCGAGGAGGCCTCCGGCCTGTCCGGGCAGTCGCCCTCGCTCGTGAAGGTGAACATCCACCGCGGCCTGAAGCGCATCGGCCAGGTCATCTCCGACTGAGCAGCAGCCACCGCATTCGCGTGATGTGACCCTGGGCCCGAGCCGTCGATCCCGCTTGCGGGATGGATCGCCCGGCGCGGGCGCGCCGTCATCGGCCAGGAGTCGGCGCGAGGTCGGAACGGCGCACGCACGGCGCCTTTTTCCGACAAGAATCCGGTCGCTGGTGTAACCGAAGAGGCCCCTCCTTCTAGTTAGCTGACGGAGCACGGCGTCGTGACCGTGTGACCACCGCAGACCGCCAGCCCTAACCACCGAGAGGCACCCATGGCTTTCACGTTGAAGATCAACGGCGCCTCTCACGAGGTCGACGTCGACGGTGACATCCCGCTGTTGTGGGTGCTTCGCGACGTGATCGGGATGACCGGCACCAAGTTCGGCTGCGGACAGGGGTTGTGCGGCGCGTGCACCGTGCACCAGGACGGCCAGCCGATCCGCTCGTGCCTGACCCCGGTCGAGAGCGTCGGCGACAGCCAGATCTCTACGATCGAGACGATCGGCCGGACGCCGCAGGGTGCCGCCGTCCAGAAGGCGTGGCTCGCCTTGGACGTGGTGCAGTGCGGCTATTGCCAGTCGGGCCAGATCATGTCGGCGGCTGCTCTGCTGAAGACCACGCCGAAGCCGACGGACGAGGAGATCGACGCGGCCATGTCGGGCAATGTCTGCCGGTGCGGGACGTACCACCGCATCCGCGCCGCCATCAAGCAAGCGGCAGGGGTTTGAGACCATGGATGGGCTTCCTCCGAAAGATCGGACCGCCGGTGAAGCGGCTGTGTCGCGGCGCGCCTTCATCCAGGGCGCCGGCCTGGTCCTTGGTTTCGCGGTGGCTGGTGCGCGGGCCGAGCCCGTCTTCGCGGCTTCGGGTTCGCGGATCCTCCAGGACGAGATCACCGCGACCTTCGCGCCGAACGGGTTCATCCGCATCAACCCGACCGGCGCGGTGACCCTGATCATGCCGATGATCGAGATGGGGCAGGGCGTCTACACGTCGCTCTCGATGCTCCTCGCCGAGGAGCTGGAAGTGGCGCTCGACCAGGTCGAGCTTCAGCATGCACCGCCAAATCATGCGCTCTATTCCAACTCGATCATCGGCATCCAGAATACGGGCGGCTCCGCCTCGGTCCGCGCTTTCTGGACGCCGCTGCGCCAGGCCGGTGCGGTCGGGCGAATCCTGCTGATCGCGGCAGCCGCGAAGCGCTGGAACGTCGATCCCGCGACCTGCCGCGCCAGGGGCGGCATGGTGTTCAATGCGTCGAGCTCGATGCACCTGACCTATGGCGAGCTCGCCGAGGCGGCGGCGAAACTGCCCGTGCCGCCCGTCGCCGACATCAAGCTGAAGGATCCGAAGGACTTCGCGCTGATCGGCACGCGTGCCAGGCGGGTGGACTCACCGATAAAGATCAATGGATCCGCAGTTTACGGCATCGATACGCGGCAGCCGGGCATGAAAGTGGCCGCGGTCGCGATCTCACCTGTGCTCGGCGGCAAGGCGAAGACGGTAGATGAGAAGGCCGCGCTGGCGGTGAAGGGCGTCCGGCAGGTCGTCAATATCGACGAGGCCGTCGCCGTGGTCGCGGATCATATGGGCGCGGCGAAGAAGGGGCTCGAGGCAGCCGCCATCACCTGGGACGACGGACCTAACGCCAGGGTCAACAGCGCCGATATCGTCAGGCAGCTCGAGGAGGAATCCAGGAAGCCCGGGGCGGTTGCTCGTAACCAGGGTGACGCGGGGAAAGCCCTTGCAGCGGCGGCGCAACGGATCGACGCCGTCTATCAGGTGCCCTTCCTCGCGCATGCGGCGATGGAGCCGATGAACTGCACCGTGCATCTGCGCAAGGATCGCTGCGACATCTGGGTCGGGACCCAGTGTCCGGAGATCACCCAATATCAGGTGGCCGAGCTGACGGGCCTGCCCAACGACGCGATCAGGATCCACAACCACCTGATCGGCGGTGGCTTCGGCCGGAGGCTCGAACCCGATGGCACGATCCTCGCGATCAAGATCGCCAGGCATGTCGATGGTCCGGTGAAGGTGATCTGGACCCGCGAGCAAGACATCCAGCACGACATGTATCGGCCCTATTATCTCGATCGTATCTCGGCGGGGCTCGATGCCGCGGGCAAGCCGGTCGCCTGGACCCATCGCATCGCCGGCTCGTCGGTCATGGCCCGCTACTATCCGGCCTATGTGAAGGACGGCCTGGACCCGGATGCCCCGGAAGGGGCCGCCGAGCCGCCCTACGACCTTCCCAATATCCATGTCGATTACGTGCGGGTCGAGCCCCTCGGCGTGCGCACCTCATGGTGGCGCGGCGTCGGACCGACCCACAATATCTTCGTGGTCGAAAGCTTCATCGACGAGCTCGCCCACGCCGCGAAGCAGGATCCCGTCGCCTATCGCAAGGCGCTGCTCGGCCATAATCCGCGCGCGCTCGCCGTCCTGTCGCTCGCGGCGGAAAAATCGGGCTGGGGATCGCCGTTGCCAGCGCGCCATGGCCGCGGGATCTCGGTGCAATTCGCCTATGGCAGCTACACGGCGCAGGTCGCCGAAGTCGAGGTCGCCGCCGATGGCACCGTCAAGGTCAGGCGGATCGTCTGCGTCATCGACTGCGGCATGCACGTCAATCCCGATACGATCGAGGCGCAGATCCAGGGCGGCACGATCTTCGGGTTGACCGCCGCGCTCCACGGCGCGATCACCTTCAAGGATGGGCGCGTCGAGCAGGGCAATTTCGACAGCTATCTGCCGATGCGCATCGACGAGGTGCCGCTGGTGGAGGCGCACCTGATCAAGAGCGCGGAAGCTCCGGGTGGCGTCGGCGAGGCGCCGACGGCCAGTGTCAGCGCCGCGGTGACCAATGCGATCTTCGCGGCGACCGGCAAGCGCATCCGCACGCTGCCGATCGACACGGAGTCGCTGAAGGCGTCCTCCTAGGGCGCCGCACCGCCAGGATCTTCAAGCTCACCACGCTGCGTCGCGCTGCCATGCACGGCGGGCGAGCGCAGTCGCCGGTCGCCGTCACGCAGCAACGTGGAGAATCGTCTCGGGGTTGGACTGCCCCGCGCGCACGATGCTCGTCCGAGTGGAAGCTGATTGCCCGCTCCGGCCCTGTAACCGACCTCGCCGAGCCGACGAGTGACCAACCAGTAACGATGAGCATTCCGGCCGGCACCCGAGCGACGGGTCTGGCCTCAACCGCTCTTTTGGAAGGACGGATCATGGGCTTGGATGAAATTGTCGGCGGCGGCGATCGCCGCAGGTTCCTAACCGGCGTCGGCGCAGCGACATTGGGCATGGGTGCGAGCGTCCTGATAAGCGGGCGCGCGCTGGCTGCCGCGCCCAAATCGAGTGATGTCGGCGTGATCCAGACCGCGCTCGCGCTGGAGCATGAGGGCATCGCCGCCTACCAGATCGCCGGGAAGAGCGGCCTGCTCTCTGCGGGCACGCTGAAGATCGCGCTGATCTTCATGGGCCACCACCAGCAGCACCGTGACTCCCTCGCCAAGCTCGTCACGCAGCTGGGCGACCACCCGGTCGAGCCGAAGACCGATGCTCAATATATCGCCGACCTCAAGCTCGGCACGCTCAAGTCGGAAGGCGATATCGTGGCGCTCGCCACGACGCTCGAGCAGGGCGCGGCCAGCGCCTATATCGGGCAGATCACCGCGCTCAAGGACCCCAAGATCGCCCAGCTGTTCGCGTCGATCTCGGCGGACGAGGCGGTCCACTGGACTACGCTCAACAACGCGGCCGGAACGCCCATTCCGACCAACGCCTATCTGTTCGGTTGAGGGGAGGCGGAGATGCATGCATCGCGCACCATGATGGTCCGGGTCGGCGCCGGGGTGGCTGTGGGCGCTCTTGCCCTGCTCGTCCTTGCGCGCCCGACCCTGGCCGCTGGCGATGACGCAGCGGCCGGCCAGGCGGTCTTCAAGGGCAAATGCGCCGCCTGTCACTCGGTGGACGCCGATCGTATCGGGCCGCGGCTGCAAGGCGTGGTCGGTCGACCGGTCGCCAGCGTTCCGACCTACACTTATTCGCCTGCCCTCAAGAAGCTGGGCGGCACCTGGACTCCGGCGCGTCTCGATCAATGGCTGGCCGGCACCCAGAAGGTGGCGCCGGGTAGCAAGATGTACCTGCAGGTCGATGATCCGGCCCAGCGCCGACTCATCGTCGCGTATCTCCAGTCGGTCTCCACACCGGCAAAGTAATTCGCCGCGACAGTCGACGGATCCTGCGTTGGATCCGTGCAGGGATCGATCTCCTTCCGGCGTTCCGTCCCGATCGATTTGAGGCTGCGCCGCCGCGAGCGGCGCAGCGATAGCCCCGCCCGCCGATCAATTAATCCAAACGATAAGGGAGATACTGATGTCCAAGGAAGCCTATGACGTTGTCATCGTTGGCGCGGGCTCCGCGGGCTGCGTCGTGGCGGCCTATCTCGCCGAACACACCGATGCGTCGATCGCGCTGATCGAAGCGGGGAGCTCGGATTGGGATCCTCTGGTCCATATCCCCTCCGGCTTCGCTCTCATGCTCGCGCACGACCGCAACGTCTGGCAGTACGAGACCATCCCGCAGCACGGCGCCGTGAAAGCCTATCGCTCGGGCAAGGTGCTCGGCGGCGGTTCCTCGGTGAACGCAATGGCCTATGTTCGCGGCCAGCCCCGCGATTTCAACCAATGGCAGGAAGCCGTCGGCGAGACCGGCCAATGGTCGTACGACGACCTTCTCCCGGTGTTCATCGCCCAGGAGACGAACGACACCTTCCACGACGAATATCACGGCATCGCAGGCGGGCTCTCGGTCGAGCAGCCGAAGGGGATCAATCCCCTAAACCAATATTGCCTCAAGGCCTTCCAGGAATATGGGGTGCCGTTCAATCACGACTATAACGGAAAGAGCCAGATCGGCGTCTCGCCCGTGCAGTCGACGACGGGCAATCATCGCCGCTGCAGCTCGGTCGACGCGCATCTGCGTCCGCACATCGCGTCGGGCCGCGTGACCGTTCTCACCGGCAAGACCGTCACAAGGGTCATTCTCGAGAACAAACGGGCCGTCGGCGTCGAGCTGAGCGGCGATGATCGCGCGACGATCATGGCTGGCCAGGTCGTCCTGTCGGCCGGAGCGCTTCATAGTCCAACGATCCTGATGCACTCCGGTATCGGGCCGGCCGGGCACCTGCGCGAGCATGGCATCGACGTGATCGTCGACTCCCCCGAAGTCGGCGAGAACCTCCAGGATCACCCGATGGTGCCGGTCAGGGCCTATGTGAAGGGCGATCTCGGCTATCAGATGACCGCGATGGGCTTCGGCGTGGTGAAAGCGGGCCTGCGATATCTCATCACCAAGGATGGCCCGGCGGCGGGCATCGGTATCGAGAGCGTCACCCACTGGAATCCGTCGGACTTCACCGCCGAACCGACGATCCAATGCTATCACGCCCCGATCATCGCGAACCAGGATCTGGCGCCGACCGGCCATCGCTCGGGCATCACGCTCGAGACCGTCGTGCTTCAGCCGAAAAGTCGCGGTTGGGTTCGCCTGGCCGACAGCGACCCCACCTCGATGCCGCTCATCAATCCCGATTTCCTCAATCACGAATATGACCTGAAGGCGATCGTCGAAGCGGTGCAGGCGGTCCGTACGGTCATGGCCCAACAATCCCTGGCCTCCGTGATCGAGGAAGAGCTGGAACCCGGTCCGAGCATCCAGTCGGATGCCGAGATCGCCGAATGGGCGAAGCGAGCGGTCACGACGATGTGGCATCCGGTCGGGACCTGCCGGATGGGCCAGGACGACCGGTCGGTGGTCGATGCGCGGCTCCGGGTCCGCGGGGTCGAGGGCCTGCGCGTCATCGACGCCTCGATCATGCCGAACATCACCAGCGGCAACACCAACGCGCCGACCCAGGCGCTGGCGCGCCATGCATCGGCGATGCTGGTCGAGGATCTGCAGAAGAACCTCGTCGCCGAAGCCGCTTGAGCAGTTTGGACGCGACCCGACCAATCCGCAGCTTCGGGTCGATCAATTCGAAGGAGGATCCCATGGCCAAATATCAGAAGAGCGAGGACGTGATCGCGAAGCTGACGCCGGAGCAGTTCCGCGTCACGCAGCAGAATGCCACCGAGCGGCCGGGAACCGGCGAATATCTGGGCAACAAGCAGGCCGGGATCTATGTCGACGTGGTGTCGGGTGAGCCGTTGTTCGCCTCATCCGACAAATATGAGTCCGGCAGCGGGTGGCCGAGCTTCACCAAGCCGATCGAGCCGGCGCACGTGGCCGAGCTCAGCGACGCGACCCATGGGATGGTGCGCATCGAAGTGCGCTCGAAGCACGGCGACAGCCATCTCGGCCATGTGTTCCCGGACGGCCCGAAGGATCGCGGGGGCCTGCGCTACTGCATCAATTCGGCATCGCTTCGCTTCGTCCCGAAAGCCGAAATGGCAGCCCAGGGCTATGGCGATTATCTCGACCAGGTGGAGGATATCTGATGACCACGGAACGCGCAGTGCTCGCCGGAGGCTGCTTCTGGGGCATGCAGGACCTGATCCGCAAGATGCCCGGCGTGGTCTCGACCCGCGTCGGCTATACCGGTGGCGACCTCCCCAATGCGACCTATCGCGATCACGGGACCCATGCCGAGGCGATCGAGATCGTCTTCGACCCGGGGCAGATACCCTATCGCAGGCTGCTCGAGTTCTTCTTCCAGATCCACGATCCCACGACGCCCAACCGCCAGGGGAACGACCGCGGACCGAGCTATCGCTCCGCCATCTATTTCACGAGCGACGAGCAGAAGGCCGTGGCACAGGAGACGATCGGCGATGTCGACGCCTCGGGACTGTGGCCGGGCAAGGTGGTGACCGAGCTCGAGCCGGCCGGTCCCTTCTGGGAAGCGGAGTCTGAGCACCAGGATTATCTTGAGCGGATCCCGCACGGATATACCTGTCATTTCGTACGGCCGAACTGGGTATTGCCGCGCCGGTCCGGAGCGACGACGTAGCATGACATGAAGATCACGGTCATCGGCGCGAGCGGGCGTATCGGCGAGATACTGACCAGGACCCTGCAGCGAAACGGTTGCGAGGTCGTCCAGGCCTCGCCGACCTATGGGGTCGATACCCTGACCGGATTCGGGCTGGCCGAGGCGCTGCGCGATGCCGCGATCGTCATCGACGTCTCGAATTCCTATTCCTATGCCGCCGCCGACGCGATCCGCTTCTTCGACACCTCCTGCCGCAACCTGATGGCAATCGGCCATGCGGCAGGGGTGCGCCACCATATCGCGCTCTCCATCGTCGGCGTCGATCACCTCACCTCCATCGGCTATTTCCAGGCAAAGCGGATCCAGGAAGACCTGATCCGCGGTTCGGCGATCCCGTTCACGATCGTGCGCTCGACCCAGTTCTTCGAGTTCATCCGCGACGTGGTGCAGGAAGGCACGGCGCGCGAGATCCCGATATCGCCCGCTTTAGTGCAGCCGATCGCCGGCGAGGACATCGCCGGCGCGCTGGCGGATGCGGCGTTCGGCGATCCGCTGAACGCGATGGTGGAGATAGCGGGTCCGGAACAGTTCCGGCTGTGCGACGTGGCGACCGAGATCGCCACCGCGTTCGAGGACGGCCGCAGCATCGTGCCCGATATCCACGCCCCTTATTTCGGCGCCGAGCTCGCGGAGCGCACGCTTCTCCCGGGGCCGGACGCCCGCGTCGCCGGGGTCAGGTTCGACGACTGGTTCCGCGACAGCCTGCAGCCGGATTGGGCGAAGAAGTCGACCGACTGAGCCCACCAGCTACCGGGGCCTGAAGTTGAGGCAGCACTGCGCGCATCATGCGGCCAGGGGGTTCGTGATCCGCGCGCGCTGCCGGCCCGCCCAGGCGGCGACGGCGTCCGGAGCGGTGCCGAGGGCCGCGAGCAGCGCCTCGGCGGCTTCGATGCCGTGCGATTCCCGGGGCGAGACCACCGCTTCGATGCCAAGCTCGTTGAGCTGCGCGGCCTCATCGTCCGTGCGCGCCACCCAGAGACGGTGGAGCCCGGGGAACAGCGCGAGTGAGGACGGCATCCAGTCCCGGGCGGCCTCGATGGAGGCGGCGGTCATCACGCTGAATTCGCGGTCGCCCAGGTCGAGGGCGCGCCAGATCCTCGCGTCGGAGGCATCCCCGAAGGAAGCGTTGTAGCCATCGGCCACTGCGCTGCGAAGCCGGGCGCCGTCGCGCTCGACGGCGTCATAGCCGATGTGGAATTCCTCCAGGGCATCGGCGAGCGTCCGCCCGACCTCGCCCATGCCGACGATGATCACCGGGTTGGTCCTGCCTTGCGGCACCATCTCGTTCTGCATCTTGCGTGTCGCGCGCGTCCGCAGGCGGCCGGCAATGCTGCGGCCGACATAGCCAAGGGCCGGGGTCGCAGCGAGCGTGAGCGCGACGGCGGCGATGAGTTCGGCGACCGTCGCGGCGCCGCCGGCGGGGCGGCCCCCCCGCCTGGCGCCCACCACCCAGGCGCATTGCGCGCCGCCGG
>CBIHNZ010000052.1:0-29213 GCA_966211615.1 uncultured Sphingomonas sp. | reverse complement strand
GCCTTGCCGAGGTTGGTGTTCTGGTTGTCCGGGTTGGACACCGCACCGACCGTCGCCATGCAGTTCGAGTGGATGTAGCGCTGCTCGCCCGAGTTCAGGCGGACGATCACCATGCCGCGATCGCGGCCGACGACCTGCACATAGGTGCCCGCCGAACGTGCGATCTGACCACCCTTGCCCGGCTTCATCTCCACGTTGTGGACGATGGTGCCGACCGGCATCGAGCCCAGTTCCATGGCGTTGCCCGGCTTCACGTCGGTCTTCTTCGACGCGATCACCTTGTCGCCGACAGCGAGGCGCTGCGGCGCGATGATGTACGCGACGTTGGCCCTGCCCTCGGGGGTATCGCCATAGTTGATCAGCGCGATGAACGCGGTGCGGTTCGGATCATATTCGATCCGCTCGACCGTGCCCTCGACGTCCCACAGGCGGCGCTTGAAATCGACGATGCGATAGCGCTGCTTGTGGCCGCCGGCGATGCCGCGCGACGTCACGTGACCCTTGTTGTTGCGGCCACCGGTCTTCGTCTTGCCTTCGGTCAGCGCCTTGACCGGACGACCCTTGTACAGGCCCGAACGGTCGACGAGGATCAGGCCGCGGCGAGCCGGAGACGTCGGATTATAATTCTTGAGTGCCATCGCCTCAGATTCCCGTCGTCACGTCGATCTGGTCGCCATCGGCGAGCGTCACGATCGCTTTCTTAATGTCCGAGCGCTTGTAGGGAGCGCCCTTCCACTTCTTGGTCTTGCCCTTCTGGACGATCGTGTTGACGCCAGTGACCTTGACCGAGAACAGCGCCTCGACGGCAGCCTTGATCTCGGGCTTGGTGGCGTCGCCGGCGACCTTGAACACAACCGCGTTGTGCTCGGAGACGAGCGTCGACTTCTCGGTGATGTGCGGCGCGACGATCACGTCATAATGACGGTTGTCGACTACCTTGGTGGGCTTCTTAGCCATTGAAGCGCGCCTCCAGCTTCTCGACGGCAGCGCGGGTGAGAACCAGCGTGTCGTGCTTCAGGATGTCGTAGACGTTGGCGCCCATCGCCGGCAGCACGTTGATCGTGTGCAGGTTGCCGGCAGCCAGTGCGAAGCTGTTCTCGACGGTGTCGCCGTCGATCACCAGGGTCTTGCCCAGGCCGAGCTTCTCGAAGTTGCCCTTGAGAGCCTTGGTCTTGGCGCCGTCGACCGTCAGGTTGTCCATGACGATCAGCGAACCGGCCTTGGCATGGCTGCTGAGAGCCATCTTGAGACCGAGCGCGCGGATCTTCTTGTTCAGCGACGGATTGAAATCGCGGACGCGGGCGCCGTGAGCCTTACCACCGCCGATGAAGACGGGAGCGCGGCGATCGCCGTGACGTGCCGTACCGCCGCCCTTCTGGCGACCGAACTTCTTGCCCGTGCGGGCGACATCGGCGCGCTCGCGGGTGCCGCGAGCGGTCTCGCGGCGCTTCTCGAGCTGCCAGGTGACGACGCGGTGCAGGATATCGGCACGCGGCTCGACGGCGAAAACCGCGTCGTTGAGCTCGATGTCGCCGCTAGCCTTGGCGTCGAGGGTTTGAACCTTGACCTTCACGTTCAGCCCTCCTGGCCTTCGGTCGCTTCCACGGCCTGGACGTCCTCGGCGGGCGTCTCGGCGGGAGCGGTGTCGTTGTTGTTGGCGACCTGCTTGAGGCCGGCGGGGAACGGCGCCTCGGCAGGACGATCGATCTTGATCGAGTCCTTGACGAACAGCCAGCCGCCCTTCGAGCCAGGGACCGAGCCCTTGACGAAGATCAGGCCGCGCTCGACGTCGGTGCCGACGATCTCGAGGTTCTGCTGGGTGCGGAACTTGTCACCCATGTGACCGGCCATCTTCTTGTTCTTGAAGACCTTGCCCGGATCCTGGCGCTGACCGGTCGAACCGAGCGAACGGTGCGAGACCGAAACGCCGTGGGTGGCGCGCAGACCGCCGAAGCCCCAGCGCTTCATGCCGCCCTGGAAGCCCTTGCCCTGGGTCTTGCCCTGGATGTCGACATACTGGCCGGCGACATAATGGTCGGCCGAGATCTCGGCGCCCACTTCGAGCAGGCCATCCGCGTCGACGCGGAATTCGTGCACCACGGCCTTGGGCTCCACTTCGGCCTTGCCGAAATGGCCGCGCTGCGGCTTGGCGACATTCTTGCTCTTCGCCGTGCCGGCGCCGAGCTGGACGGCAGTATAGCCGTCACGATCTTGTTCGCGGATGGAGACGACCTGCAGGCCTTCGAGGCTCAGGACGGTGACCGGCACGTGGCGGCCGTCGTCCTGGAACAGGCGGGTCATCCCCAACTTCTTCGCGATCACGCCAGTGCGCATGATCAAATGCTCCCATACAGAGGCACCCTCGGGACCATTCCCTCGGGTGCGTGCCTCAGCCCAAAATATGATGCGAGCCCCCGTCTGGGCTGAACCCTGCCGAAGCGGGGTGACGGGGGACGCAGACCCGGTTCTCCGTGAGGAGGCCGGCGGTATCCCTATCTCGTATGAGCCTTTGGCTCAGTTCCCTTGCGTTGGATCGGGATGATCCGGTCGAGGGACGATGCGAATCCGATCAATCGGGAATCGCGAATCTCGTGTGGAGGCGCGCCTTTACGTCAGCGACGCTTCCCTGTCCACCCCCATGGTGCACTCCTGCGACAGGATGCGCCTGAAAGCAAAACGCCCCCGCCTTCGCGGGGGCTTCGGCAAGCTCGCTCAGGCGAGCTTGATCTCCACGTCGACGCCGGCGGCGAGGTCCAGCTTCATCAGCGCGTCGACCGTCTGCGGGGTCGGCTGAACGATATCCAGCATGCGCTTGTAGGTGCGGACCTCGAACTGCTCGCGCGACTTCTTGTCGATGTGGGGGCCACGGTTGACCGTGAACTTCTCGATGCGCGTCGGCAACGGGATGGGACCACGGATCAGGGCGCCGGTACGTCGGGCGGTGTCGGCGATGTCGCCGGTCGCCTGGTCGAGCACGCGGTGATCGAACGCCTTCAGGCGAATGCGGATATTCTGCGTTTCCATGGTACCTGCCGATGCAAAGAGCGGGCCTCGTACGCGAGGCTCTTGCTGTTCAAACCCAAAACTGGAGGCGCGCCATTACAGGCGCCCTCATAAAAAAGCAACCGCCCGGCACCCCTTTTTCTTCGGGGTGCCGGGCGACTGCTTTTACTTCAGCTTACTTGTCGATGCCGCTGACGACGCCGGCGCCGACGGTGCGGCCGCCCTCGCGGATCGTGAAGCGCTGGCCGACGTCCATGGCGATCGGCGCGATGAGCTTGATGCCCAGCGCGACGTTGTCGCCCGGCATCACCATCTCGGTGCCAGCCGGCAGCTCGACAGTGCCCGTCACGTCGGTCGTGCGGAAGTAGAACTGCGGACGATAGTTGGCGAAGAACGGCGTGTGACGGCCACCTTCGTCCTTCGACAGCACGTACACTTCCGACTGGAAGTCGGTGTGCGGCTTGATCGAGCCCGGCTTGCAGAGAACCTGGCCACGCTCGACTTCGTCGCGAGCGACGCCGCGGATCAGCGCGCCGACATTGTCGCCGGCCTGGCCCTGGTCGAGCAGCTTGCGGAACATCTCGACGCCCGTGACGGTCGTCTTGCGGGTGTCGTGGATGCCGACGATCTCGACTTCCTCGCCAACCTTGATGATGCCGGTCTCGACGCGGCCGGTGACGACCGTGCCGCGACCCGAGATCGAGAACACGTCTTCGATCGGCATCATGAACGGCTTGTCGAGCGGACGCTCGGGCTGCGGGATGTATTCGTCGACAGCCTTCATCAGTGCGAGCACCGATTCAGCACCCAGCTTGGTGTCGGAGCCGTCAAGCGCCTTCACGGCCGAACCCTGGATGACGGGGATGTCGTCGCCCGGGAAGTCGTACGAGCTGAGCAGCTCGCGGATTTCCAGCTCGACGAGCTCGAGGATCTCGGCGTCGTCGACCAGGTCGACCTTGTTCATGAACACGACCATCGCCGGCACGCCGACCTGACGGGCGAGCAGGATGTGCTCGCGGGTCTGCGGCATCGGGCCGTCGGTGGCCGACACGACCAGGATCGCGCCGTCCATCTGGGCGGCACCGGTGATCATGTTCTTCACATAGTCGGCGTGGCCGGGGCAATCGACGTGCGCATAGTGGCGGTTCGTCGTCTCGTACTCGACGTGTGCGGTCGAGATCGTGATGCCGCGCTCGCGCTCTTCCGGAGCCTTGTCGATGTTGGCGAAGTCAACGGCGACACCGCCGCTGGTCTCGGCCAGAACCTTCGTGATGGCGGCCGTCAGCGACGTCTTGCCATGGTCGACGTGACCGATGGTGCCGATGTTGAGATGCGGCTTGTTCCGCTCGAATTTTGCCTTCGCCATTGTTTCCTACCTTCTAGATCAATTTCGCGGCCGGTCAGGGCGCCACGCGAACGCGGCCCCTTAGCGACTCATTTCGGATTACGCCAGCTTCGCCTTCACTTCGTCGGCCACATTCGCGGGCACTTCGTCGTAATGCGAGAACTGCATGCTGTACTGCGCGCGGCCCTGGGTGAACGAGCGGAGCGCGTTCACATAGCCGAACATGTTCGCCAGCGGCACCATCGCGTCCACCGTCTGCGCGTTGCCGCGCGTATCGGTGCCCTGGATCTGGCCGCGACGGCTGTTCATGTCGCCGATGACGTCGCCCAGATAATCCTCCGGAGTGACGACCTCGACCTTCATGATCGGCTCGAGCAGCTTGATGCCCGACTTCTGGGCCGCTTCGCGCATCGCACCGCGGGCACAGATTTCGAACGCCAGCGCCGACGAGTCGACGTCGTGATAGGCGCCGTCATACAGCAGGATCTCGAAGTCGATGATCGGGAAGCCGACCAGCGAGCCCGTGGCAGCCGTCTCGCGGAAGCCCTTCTCGATCGCGGGGATATATTCCTTCGGAATGTTACCGCCCTTGATCTCGTCCTTGAAGACGATGCCCGAACCGCGCTCGCCCGGCGTGAGCTTGACCTTCACGCGGCCGAACTGACCGGTACCGCCCGACTGCTTCTTGTGCGTGTAGTCGATGTCGACCGGCTTCGCGAGATATTCGCGATACGCAACCTGCGGCGCGCCGACATTGGCCTCGACCTTGAACTCGCGCTTCATGCGATCGACCAGGATCTCGAGATGGAGCTCGCCCATGCCCTTGATGATGGTCTGGCCGCTCTCGGCGTCCGACGTGACGCGGAACGACGGATCTTCGCGCGCCAGGCGATTGAGCGCGACGCCCATCTTCTCCTGGTCGGCCTTGGTCTTCGGCTCCACCGACAGCTCGATCACCGGCTCGGGGAATTCCATCCGCTCGAGAATGATCGGCGCGTTGATGGCGCACAGCGTGTCACCGGTCGTGGTATCCTTCAGCCCCGCCAGCGCGACGATGTCGCCTGCGAACGCCTCGGTGATGTCCTCGCGGCTGTTCGCATGCATCAGCAGCATGCGGCCAACCTTTTCCTTCTTGTCCTTGACCGAGTTCGTGACCTGCGACGCGGCCTCGAGCTTGCCCGAATAGATGCGCGCAAAGGTCAGCGTGCCGACGAACGGATCGTTCATGATCTTGAACGCCAGCGCCGAGAACGGCTCGCTGTCCGACGACGGACGCTCGTCCGGCGTCTCGCCGTCGAGCTTCACGCCCTTGATCGCGGGAACGTCGAGCGGGCTCGGCAGGAAGTCGACCACGGCGTCGAGCAGGGGCTGCACGCCCTTGTTCTTGAACGCCGAGCCGCAAACCACCGGCACGAACGACATGTTGAGCGTACCCTTGCGGATCAGCTTCTTCAGGTCGGCGACCGACGGCTCATTGCCTTCGAGATACGCTTCCATCAGGTCGTCGTCCTGCTCGACGGCCATTTCGATCAGGTCGCTGCGATACTTTGCAGCCTTCTCGGCCATGTCCGCAGGGATATCCTGATATTCGAACTTCGCGCCCAGGCTCTCTTCGAGCCAGATGATCGCGCGGTTCTCGACCAGGTCGACCAGGCCCTTGAAGCCGCCCTCGATGCCGATCGGCAGATACAGCACGGCCGGACGCGCGCCCAGGCGCTCGATGATCGAGTTGACGCAGAAATAGAAATCCGCGCCGGTACGGTCCAGCTTGTTGATGAAGCACATGCGCGGCACGCCGTACTTGTCGGCCTGGCGCCACACGGTTTCGGACTGCGGCTCGACACCGGCAACGCCGTCGAAGCACGCGACCGCACCGTCGAGCACTCGCAGCGAACGCTCGACTTCGATCGTGAAGTCGACGTGGCCGGGGGTGTCGATGATGTTGATCAGATGCTCTTCGCCCTTGCCCTCGCCGGCGCGCCACTTGCACGTCGTCGCGGCGGACGTGATCGTGATCCCGCGCTCCTGCTCCTGCTCCATCCAGTCCATCGTCGCGGTGCCTTCATGCACTTCGCCGATCTTGTAGGACTTGCCGGTGTAATAGAGGATGCGCTCGGTCGTCGTCGTCTTGCCGGCGTCGATGTGCGCCATGATGCCGATGTTGCGATAGCGCTCGAGCGGATGGCTGCGGGCCATGATCGTGGTTCCTTGGCGATGTGGGGAGCCTGCTCGCACAGGCTCCCCGATATGTAGGTAGCAAATTTACCAGTACCAGACCGCCAGGGATGGCGGCCGGGAACTTACCAGCGGTAGTGGCTGAACGCGCGGTTCGCTTCGGCCATACGATGGGTATCTTCGCGCTTCTTCACCGCGTTGCCGCGGTTGTTGGCGGCATCCATCAGCTCGCCCGAGAGGCGGGCCGACATGGTGTGCTCGCTGCGATTGCGCGCGGAGGTGATCAGCCAGCGAATCGCCAGCGCCTGGGCACGCTCCGGACGGACTTCGACCGGAACCTGGTAGGTCGCACCGCCGACGCGGCGGCTGCGGACCTCGATGCCCGGCTTGATGTTGTTCAGCGCATCGTGGAACACGCCGAGCGGCTCGCGCTTGGCGCGCTGCTCGACGGTCTCGAGCGCCGAATAGACGATGCCTTCGGCCACGGACTTCTTGCCGTCCAGCATGACCGAATTCATGAACTTCGTGAGAACCTCATCCCCGTAAACGGGATCAGGCAGGATTTCCCGCTTTTCGGGACGACGACGACGAGCCATTGGATCTTCCTTCTAAACTTCAGCCTTGTGTGGCGGGTACACCAGTGTCCGACTTGCGTCGGTTGGAGCCCGGCCGGCTTACTTCGGACGCTTAGCGCCGTACTTGGAACGCGACTGGCGGCGATCCTTGACACCCTGCGTATCGAGCACGCCGCGCAGGACGTGGTAACGAACGCCGGGAAGATCGCGAACGCGGCCGCCGCGGATGAGCACAACCGAGTGCTCCTGCAGATTGTGGCCTTCGCCCGGAATGTAGCTGATGACTTCGCGCTGGTTGGTCAGGCGGACCTTGGCAACCTTGCGCAGCGCCGAATTCGGCTTCTTCGGGGTCGTGGTATAGACACGGGTGCAAACGCCGCGCTTCTGCGGGTTCTGCTCCATCGCAGGGACCTTGGACTTGGCCTTCTGCGGCTCGCGGCCCTTGCGGACCAGCTGGTTAATCGTCGGCATGAAGCCCTTCACCTTATGTTACCGGAATTTTCCGGCGGTTACTTTGCTGGAGCCCAGACTCTACAGAATACGAAAAGGCCCCGGGTGTCTGCGACCCCCCGGGCCATTGCGTCTCCAGCAACGTTCAGCTCTTTGTTCCACAGGCGTTTTGCGGTCTGAGACCCGTCGCGGAACGGGGGCGCCTATAGCGTCGGGTCGGCCGCCGGTCAACCGCCCGGCAAGCGCACGCACCTCGACTCGGAACAGGCGTCCCGGACTCCGCCGTAGTAGCAGTTGCGTTAGGCTTTTTGGAGTCTGCCGCCCGCCCGGCCGCTATGCTAATCGGCGGGCCAGGGATTCGGGACAGCCGATCGGGGAGCGCAACCATGTTCAACAGCAATCGCGGCCGCGACGACCGCAGCGCCGCGCCGGCGCCGCAAGCCGGGTCCAACGGCAAGCGCGGCATGTTTTCGGTGTTCGGTGCCGACGTGGTCGTCGTCGGCAACGTCACCGCGACCGCGGACCTGCACATCGACGGGCGGATCGAAGGCGACGTCAATTGCGGCAATCTCGCCCAGGGCGCGGACAGCCAGATCTTCGGCAGCGTCACCGCCGACACCGCGCGAATCGCCGGCACGATCGAGGGCGCGGTGCGCGCCAAGCAGCTGACCGTCGAACGCACGGCGCGGATCATCGGCGACGTCGAATATGAGGCGATCACGATCGAGAATGGCGGCCATGTCGAGGGCCGGATGAAGCATATCGGCGGCGTCGATTCGGTCGCGACCGGCCCGCGCGCGGTTCCTAGCGCCGCGAACGAGGAAGAAGCCGCCTGAGCGCATTGTGCCAGGCGGCCGGCAGGCATGTCCGGCGGGAGAGGATTCGTGGAAGACTGGAAGCTGCCCTGGGAAGGCGGATGCCGGTGCGGCGACGTGCGGGTGCGGGTGACCCAGCCGCCCATGCTCACCTCGGCCTGCCATTGCACCGGGTGTCAGCGGATGACCGGCGGCGCCTTCTCGCTCACGCTCAATCTTCCGGCCGACGGCTTCGAAGTGACCAAGGGCGAGACCGTGATCGGCGGGACCCATGGCGAACAGATCCACCATCACCATTGCGACCATTGCAAGAGCTGGGTGTTCACCCGGGTCGACGGGCTCGACTTCCTCGTCAATCTGCGCGCGACGATGCTCGACGATCCCAGCTGGTTCCGCCCCTTCGCCGAATTCTGGACCAGCGAGAAGCTGCCGGGCGCCGAGACCGGCGCGGTCCACAGCCACCCGACCATCCCGGAAATGGACGGATTTCAGCCGCTTGTCGCGGCGTTCGCCGAACACCCGATTCGCCCCTGAACCGCCGGGCTTGCCGCGGTGCGGCAAAGGGCGCTAGTGCGACCGCGTGACGGGTGTCCCCGCAAGGGGATGAAAAAGGGAACTCGGTTGAAGCCCGAGGCTGCCCCCGCAACTGTAACCGGATAGCCGGCGTGCCACGATGCCACTGGGGTGAAGTCCTCGGGAAGGCGGCACGTCCGGCAGCGACCCGGGAGCCAGGAGACCTGCCCGCCACAGTCGATTCCTTCGCGCGGGCGGGGTGCACCGGGCGATCGGGGAGAGGCGTGGCCTTTTCCCGCGCGAGCGACACCAACCGGGTCGCCGCGTCATTTCCGGCGAGACGACCCTTGATGAAGGTGTCTTGCAATGCAGAAGTTCAAATTCCTCCTGATCGCATCGGCGGCGCTGCTGCCGGCGATCGCCCAGGCTCAAACCGAAGAGCCGATTACGCAGGCCGATATAGATGCGACCCGCATCGACTCGGCGGGCGAGGCCGGCGGCGACGACATCGTCGTGGTCGCCAGCGGCGTGCCGCAGCGCCTCGACGAGATCGCGCGCTCGGTCACCGTGTTCCAGCAGGCCGAGATCCAGCAGCGCCAGACGGTGGTGCTCTCCGATCTCCTCGCCACCGTCCCCGGCGTCAACGTCGCGCGCAACGGCGGGCTCGGCACCACCACTGCGGTGCGCATCCGCGGCGCCGAGGCCGAGCAGACCCTCGTCCTGATCGACGGCGTGCGCGTCAACGACCCATCCTCGCCCGGCGGCGCGTTCGACTTCGCCAATTTGCTCGCAGGCTCCGCCGAGCGCGTCGAGGTTCTGCGCGGACCGAACTCGGTGGTCTGGGGCAGCCAGGCGATCGGCGGCGTGGTCAATGTCGTCACCCAGGACGGCAGCGAAGGCCTCCGCTTCCGCGGCAATGCCGAGGGCGGGTCGTTCGGCACGTT
The DNA here is from genome assembly GCA_966211615.1 of uncultured Sphingomonas sp. Taxonomy (GTDB): domain Bacteria; phylum Pseudomonadota; class Alphaproteobacteria; order Sphingomonadales; family Sphingomonadaceae; genus Sphingomonas. Next base: position 19,393 of record CBIHNZ010000052.1, on the reverse strand, counting down.
CAACGGCACCGCCGGCGTCTCGGCGGGCAACGAGCGCATCTCGGGCGCGCTGACCGCGGGCTATCTCACCACCGACGGCATCTCGGTCGCGGCCGACGGCACCGAGCCCGATGGCTATCGCCAGTTCGGCGCTACGGGCCGCCTGAACGTCAAGCTGGTCGACAATGTCTCGCTCGATCTGCGCGGCTATTATGCCGACAGCAAGGTCGATCTGGACGGCTTTCCGCCGCCCAATTACGCGCTCGCCGACACGCCCGAATATGCCAAGACGCAGGAGCTGTACGGCTATGCCGGGCTCAAGGCCGATCTGCTCGGCGGCAAGTTCCGCAACCGGCTGGCCTTCACCATCGCCGACATCAACCGCGACAATTTCGACCCGACGCTGGGCGCCAGCGATCTCACCTTTTTCGGGCGCGGCCGCAGCGAGCGTTACGAATATCAGGGCGACGCCCAGCTCGTGCAGGGCCTGCGCGCGGTGTTCGGCGCCGAGCATGAGGAGAGCCGTTACTATGACGGCACGCTGCGCAAGGCGACCGGCATCACCAGCTTCTACGGCCAGCTGATCGCCAACCCGATTTCCTGGGCGAGCATCAATGCCGGCGTCCGCCACGATGACCATCGCGACTTCGGCAGCCGCACGACCTTCGGCGCGAGCGCGATGGTCGAGCCGATCGACGGCACGCGCCTGCACGCCAGCTATGGCGAGGGCTTCAAGGCGCCGACGCTCTACCAGCTCTACAGCTTCTACGGCACGTCGACGCTGCGGCCGGAAACCTCCAAGAGCTATGAGTTCGGCGCCGAGCAGCGCATCATCCAGGGCGTGACCGCCAAGGCGACCTGGTTCCACCGCGATACCGGCAACCAGATCGACTTCGACCTGGCGACCTCCAAATATCTGAATATCGCCAAGACCCGCGCCGAGGGCGTCGAGCTTGAGCTGGTCGCGACGCCTGTCACCGGACTGTCGCTTCGCGGCGCCTATACGCATAGCGATGCGGAAAACCGTTCGCCCGGCGCCAACAACGGCAAGGATCTCGCCCGGCGGCCGCAGGATGCCGGCAGCTTCTCGGCCGACTACCGCTTCGGCTTCGGCCTGAGCCTGGGCGGCACCGTGCTGGCCGTGGGCGACAGCTTCGACGATGCGGGCAACTTCACGCGGCTGAAGGGCTATACGATCGCCGGCGTCCGCGCCTCCTATCCGGTCACCGACTCGATCGAAGTCTATGGCCGCGTCGAGAATCTGTTCGACAAGAAATACCAGACCGTCGCCAACTACGGCACCATGGGCCGCGCGGCCTATGGCGGCGTGCGACTCAAGTTCGATTGATGCGCGGCGCCGCGCTCCTCTGCCTGATGGCCGCAGGATGCGCGGTGCCTCCGTCGCAGGGCGGCGGGGGCATCGTATCGATGAACCCGTGCGCCGACGCTGCATTGATCGAGCTGGTGCCGCCCCAACGGATCGCCTCGATCAGCCATTATTCGCAGGACCCGATGGCGACCTCGATCCCGCTCGACGTGGCCCGCCGCTTTCATGCCAATCGCGGCACGGCGGAGGAGATCATCGCGATGCAGCCCGACCTCGTCGTCGCGAGCAGCTTCACCGCGCCCTCGACGCGCGAGGCCTTTGCGCGGGCCGGCCTCAAGACGCTGTATCTCGACATGCCGGTGACCGCCGAGCGCAGCAAGGAACAGGTCACCGAGCTTGCCGCCGCGGTGGGCGCGGTGGAAGCCGGCAAGGCGATCAACGCGCGCATCGACCACGCGCTGGCCAGCACGACCTGGCAGGGCGCCAAGGCCCCTGCCCTGCTCTGGATCGGCGGCAATCTCGTCTCGGGAAGCGGCACCCTGCTCGACGACATGATGACCCGCACCGGCTTCTCCAATCACGCCGCGCATTACGGCCTGAAATTCACCGGCTATCTCCCCATCGAGCACGTCGTCGCCGATCCGCCGCGGGTAATGCTGGTGCCGGACGAGGCCGGCCGCGACCAGAGCTCGCGCGCCAACCAGCTGCGCAGCGAGGCGCTCAAGCATATCGGCAGCAAGGTGACCCAGGCCGCCTTCCCGCGCGCGCTGGTCAATTGCGGCGGACCCGTTATTCCCCAAGCGATGGCGCGCCTCGCCCAGATCCGCCGGAGCATCAAGTGAACCGCGCCCTTCTCCTCTCCGGCCTGACCCTGCTCGTCGCCCTGCTGTTCGCGGGCTCGCTGATGGCGGGCAAGGTGTGGGTGCCGTTCGACGCCTGGTTCTCGAACGACCCGCGCTGGTGGATCATCGCCGAGCTGCGCCTGCCCCGCGCGATCCTGGGCCTCGCCATCGGCGCCGGGCTCGGGCTCACCGGTGCGGTGCTCCAGGGCTATTTGCGCAACCCGCTCGCGGATCCGGCGGTGGTCGGCGTCTCGGCCAGCGCCGCGCTCGGCGCGGTCGCGGCGATCGTGCTGCTCGCCGCCAGCGCACCGCTGGTGATCTTCGCCGCGGCGATGATCGCGGCCGCGGGGTCGATGCTGCTGCTCGTCGGGCTCGCCTGGCGGGCCGAGAGCGCGGTGACCTTCATCCTCGCCGGCACGGTGCTCTCCAGCCTGGCGGCGGCGCTCACCGCCTTCCTGATCTCGATCGCGCCCAACCCCTTTGCGGTCGCCGAGATCATCGACTGGATCATGGGCGCGCTTACCGATCGCAGCTTCGCCGAGGCGAAGCTCGCCGTGCCGTTCATCGCTCTGGGAAGCGTCATCCTGCTCTTCACCGGCCGCGCGCTCGATGCGCTGACCCTGGGCGAGGACGCCGCGCGCTCGCTCGGCCTCAAGCTCCAGCGCACCCAATTGCTGATCGTGCTGGGCACCGGGCTTACCGTGGGCGCGAGCGTCGCGGTGACCGGAGTGGTCGGGTTCGTCGGGCTGATCGTGCCGCACCTGATGCGCCCGCTCGCCGGCGCACGGCCCTCCGCGCTGCTGCTGCCGAGCGCGCTCGGCGGCGCGGCCCTGGTGCTCGCCGCCGACAGCCTGGTCCGGCTGGGCCCCGGCGCGACCGAGATCCGCCTGGGCGTCGCGATGGCGATGCTCGGCACGCCGTTCTTCTTCTTCCTTCTCCTCCGGATGCGGCGGTCGGCATGGATCTGAGCTTCACCGATCTCGCGGTCAGCCTGGGCAATCGCAAGGTGCTGCAAGGGGTCAGCGCCGTCTTCCGGCCCGGCCGGGTGACCGCGATCCTGGGCCCCAACGGTTCGGGCAAGTCGACCCTGGTCAAGACGCTCGCCGGGCTGCTCGATCCGGATGCGGGCAAGGTCCAGCTCGGCTCCCGCCTGCTCGGCCGCACCACGCCGGCGGAGCGCGCCCGCGCGATCGGCTATCTCCCGCAGGACCCGATGGTGCATTGGGACCTGCGCGTCGAGGATGTCGTCGCGCTCGGCCGCCTGCCCCACCGCGCGCCCTTTGCGGGCATGTCGGAGGCGGACCATGCAGCCGTGGCGGCGGCGCTGGCGGCAACCGAGACGCAGAAATTCAAGGGCCGCGCCATCACCCGCCTCTCGGGCGGCGAACGCGCCCGAGTGCTCCTCGCCCGGGTGCTCGCCGGCCAGCCCGACTGGCTGCTGGCGGACGAGCCACTCGCCAGCCTCGATCCCGTCCACCAGTTCACTTTGCTCGATCAGCTCCGCCTGCTCGCGGGCCAGGGCATGGGCGTGGTGATCGTGCTCCACGACCTCGTCCAGGCCGCCCGCGCGGCGGACGATGTGCTGCTGCTGAAGGACGGCAAGGTCGTCGCCTTCGGCCCCGCGAACGAGGCGCTGGCGCACCAGCCGCTGCGCGAGGCGTTCGGCGTCGAGGTGATGGTGATCGGCGACGATTCGGGACGCCTGCTGCCCGTGCCGATCGGGCGCACCCCGGCCTAGTCCGTGCCTTGTCGAGCTTCGTGCTCCTGCGAAAGCAGGAGCCTAGAACCAATCTACATTTGAATCGAAAGGCCGTGCTCGCCTCGTTTCCATCGTCATCCCGGACTTGTTCCGGGCCCCACCGAGAGACGAGCGTCGGACAATAGCCTCTTGCTCAGCCGACGAGGCTGAGTGGGCCCCGGAACAAGTCCGGGGTGACGGAGCAGTTTTGCTCGCCCCCCCGGCACCACGGCGCGCCTAATCCGGGACCAGCAGTGCCCGGTGCTGCTCCACGAGCCCGACGAGCCAGTCGGTGAACACGCGCACGGTGCCGAACTGGTGCGTCTCGCGGTGCGTCACCAGCCAGAAGCTGCGCATGATCCGGATCTCGGGAAGCACCGCCTCCAGGCCCGGATCGCTATCGCCGATGAAGCTCGGCAGAACGCCGATGCCTGCGCCCGAGGCGATCATCCGATATTGCGCGTTGATGCTCGAGGATCGCAGCCTCGGCGAAACCGCGACCGGCAATTCGTCCAGATAGCGCAGCTCCGGCGCATAGAGGATGTCGGGGACATAGCCGATCAGGCGGCGACTGGTCAGATCCATGGGGCGGAGGACCGAGCCCGCTTTCTCCAGATAGGCCGAGGCGGCATAGAGGCGCAGGCTATAGTCGGTCAGCCGGCGCGTGATCAGCGGCCCGCGCCTGGGCCGGGCGAGCACCACGGCCAGATCCGTCTCGCGCCGCGACGGATTGAGGAATCCGCTGTTCGCGACCAGGTCGACCTCGAGCCCCGGATGGCGATCGGCGAGCGCGCCCAAGTGCCGGCTGATGAACCAGGTGCCGAACCCTTCGGCCACGCTGACGCGGAGCGATCCCTGCGCGCCCTGCTCGCCGGGCGCATGGCCGATACCGCCGGCGATCTCCGCCATCGCTTCCACCCGGGCGAGCAAAGCCGATCCCGCCGCGGTCAGCGACTGGCCGGCCGGCCCCTGTTCGAACAGTCGCTCGCCGAGCGAACGCTCCAGCCGACGAATGCGCCGGCCCACCGTGGTGGCGTCCGTCCCCAGCATCCCCGCCGCGCGGGCGATCTGGCCGGCCCGCGCCACCGCCAGGAAGAAAGGCAGGTCGCTCCAGTCCATCTGCCTGCAAATATGCAGGTGGCTACTGCAGGTCCAGCTATTGTATTGCAGGCCGTCCGCTGGGAAACCCGTCCGCAAAATAGGAGAGTATGCGATGCGTCAGATCGACCACTTCATCGTCGGCCATTCGGGCGGCGGCGCCGGCCGGACCTCGGACGTGTTCGATCCGAACACCGGCCAGATCCAGGCGAAGGTCGCCTTGGGCACCCAGGCCGAACTCGATCGCGCAGTCGCCGCCGCGCAGGCCGCGCAGCCCGCCTGGGCAGCAACCAACCCGCAGCGCCGCGCCCGGGTGATGTTCAACTTCAAGGCGCTGGTCGAGAAGAACATGGACGAGCTGGCGCACCTGCTCTCGTCCGAGCACGGCAAGGTGATCGCCGACTCGAAGGGGGACATCCAGCGCGGGCTCGAGGTGATCGAGTTCGCCTGCGGCATCCCGCACGTGCTGAAGGGCGAGTATACGCAAGGCGCCGGCCCAGGCATCGACGTCTATTCGATGCGCCAGCCGCTCGGCATCGGTGCGGGCATCACCCCGTTCAACTTCCCGGCGATGATCCCCTTGTGGATGTCGGGCGTCGCGATCGCCTGCGGCAACGCCTTCATCCTCAAGCCCAGCGAGCGCGATCCCTCGGTGCCGGTGCGCCTCGCCGAGCTGTTCCGCGAGGCCGGGCTGCCCGAGGGCATCCTCCAGGTCGTCCATGGCGACAAGGAGATGGTCGACGCGATCCTCGATCATCCGGCGATCAGCGCGGTGAGCTTCGTCGGCTCGTCCGACATCGCGCATTATGTCTATCGCCGCGGCGTCGAGGCCGGAAAGCGCGTCCAGGCGATGGGCGGCGCCAAGAACCATGGCGTGGTCATGCCCGATGCCGATCTCGACCAGGTGGTGGCCGATCTCTCGGGCGCCGCATTCGGTTCGGCGGGCGAGCGCTGCATGGCGCTGCCGGTGGTAGTGCCGGTCGGCGACAAGACCGCCGATGCGCTCCGCGCCAAGCTGATCCCCGCGATCGAGAAGCTGCGCGTCGGGGTTTCCACTGATAATGATGCGCATTACGGCCCGGTGGTGAACGCCGCGCACAAGCAGCGCGTCGAGAACTGGATCCAGACCGGCGTCGACGAGGGTGCCGAGCTCGTCGTCGACGGGCGCGGCTTCCAGCTCCAGGGCCATGAGCAGGGCTTCTTCATCGGGCCGTCGCTGTTCGACCGGGTCACGCCGCAGATGCAGTCGTACAAGGAAGAGATTTTCGGCCCGGTCCTCCAGATCGTCCGCGCGCCCGATTTCGAGACCGCGCTGCGCCTGCCCTCGGACCATCAGTATGGCAACGGCGTCGCGATCTTCACCCGCAACGGCCATGCCGCGCGCGAGTTCGCGGCGCGGGTCAATGTCGGCATGGTCGGCATCAACGTGCCGATCCCGGTGCCGGTCGCCTATCACACCTTTGGCGGCTGGAAGCGCTCGGCGTTCGGCGACACCAACCAGCACGGCATGGAAGGCGTGAAGTTCTGGACCAAGATCAAGACCATCACCCAGCGCTGGCCCGACGGCGGAGTCGGCGATGCCGCCAATGCCTTCGTCATCCCGACCATGGGGTAACGGTGCCGATCGTTATCCCTTTTATCGTCAGGGGTTGGGCTGAGCTTGCGAAGGACTAGTTCCTCTTCCTGTTCCCCGCCACGCCACCGCCGCGGTCTCGAACGCCTCGTGGTAGCGCGGATGCTCGGTGCCCATCCACCGGTCCCACCAGGTGAAGTAGAGCCCGAAATTATAGCCGCCCTGGCTGTGGTGCAGGTCGTGGTGCGTCGTCGTGGTCAGCCAGCCGGTGAGCGGGCTGCGGGTGAAGCCCGGCCAGGCCAGCTCGTGCCCCGAATGGCCGATCACGTTGCGCGCGATCTGGTGGATCAGGAAGGCGAGCACGACGATGCCGTGCATCGGCACGAAGAGCAGGAAGAGCGGCAGGAACATCCCTTCGAACACACCCTCGATCGGCGCGAAGCTATAGGCCGCCCAGGGCGTCGGCGTGCGCGAGAGATGATGGGTCAGATGCGCCCGGCGGAACATCGCGCGGCTGTGGAGCCCGCGATGCATCCAGTAGAAATAGGCGTCATGGACCAGCACGATGGCGACAAACTCCAGCGCGGCGAGCCAGAGCGGCGGGGCGGCAAAAACGAGATGGATGATGCCCGCCTTGCTGAGCGCCAGCGTCGCCATGCCCCACACCGCGAAGATCGCGACCGACATCAGCGAGTGGAGCATCTCGCGACGCCGGTCGGGCATACCGGCGATGCGGCTCTGGATGCGGCGCGAGGCGGTCCAGCGCGCGCCGGCCCAGAGCACCAGCGTCATCGCGCCCGCCGCCATCAGGTAGCGCGACAATTCCATCGTGAAGGCATGCGCGCCATGCGCGGCCAGCATTGCGATCCAGTCCAGCATCCGCGTTCCTCGCTCAGTTGTGCGAGGAACCTTGTCGATATCGCCGCCGCCGTCCCGCCGTGCCCGCAAAACCCTGTGCGATTCCGGAATCGATCAGCCTTTTTCGGGATCGAGGATCGCGGACCGGCGATATTCGCTGGGAGTCTGGCCCGTGGCATCTCGGAACGCGCGGTTGAACGGCGCGAGGCTGCCATAGCCCAGATCCATCGCGATGGTGAGCACCGGCAGGTCGACCTTGGCGGGGTCGCCCAGCCAGGCGCGCGCATCGGCGATGCGGTGCGCGTTGAGAAAGGCCGAGAAGTTGCGATAGCCCATCCGCTGGTTGATCAGCGCGCGCAGCCGATGCTCGGGCACGCCCAATTTCTCCGCCAGCACGCCGATGGTCAGGCCCGAACTGCGATGCAGCCCGCCGGCCATCGCGGCGTCGAGCTTGAGCTTGAGGACATGCTCGCTCGGCGACAGCCCCGATCTGGTACCGGGCGCGGCCTGGGCGTCGAACAGCAATTCGGCATTGGCGGAGAGCATCACCGCCCCGAACGCCATCACCGTGATCAGCGTCGTCCCCGATTGCACCAGCATCAGCCAGCTGAACCCCCGCTCCGCGCCGAACCAGCTCTCCGCCACGACGATCCCCAGCGTCTGCAATCCGACGAGCACGACGAAGCCGGTGCGGAACATGCGCCGTTTCTCGAGCAGGTCGTCGCCGCGCTCGGCGATGGCGATGACGATCGCGTGAACCGCCAGCAGCAGCGAGGTCAGGTGCATCGCCGCGTCGGCGATCCACGGCCATGCGTGACTGACATATTGGGCATAGACGAACGCGCACCAGGTGATCAGCGTCACCGCCAGCGCGGCCAGGCCCAGCCGCCGGTCGATCGGCCGCTCGAAGATGCGGTGCGCGAACAGCCACAGCGCCAGCGGTGCCGATTGCGAGGCGAGCTGGATCACCGGCCACAGCCGCGATTGCTGCAGGTGCAGCACCGGCGCCACATTGGCGAGATAGGCGGCGACGCACACCAGCAGCAGCACGGTCGCGCTGCGGATCCGCGCCGGCGCCATGCTGCGCCCGACCACCAGCGCGATCAGCAGCAGCTGCCCCGCCGAGAGCAGGCGAAACGCCGTGTCGAATAGCAGCAGCCGCGTCATGGCCCCGGGTTATGGCGCTCCGCCGCGCCAGCGTCTATTGGCGCGATCGAGAGGCCCCGAGGAGACAAACTTGTCCCGATTGTTCCGGATCCTGGCGCGGCTGCTGCCGGCGCTGCTGCTGTTCGCCGCCCCGGCCGCCGAGGCGCAGAAGCGAATCGCGCTGACCTTCGACGATGTGCCGCGCAGCAAGGGCCCGTTCCTCACGCCCGAGGAGCGCACCGAGAAGCTGATCGCGGGCCTGCGAAAGGCCGGGGTCAAGCAGGCCGCCTTCTTCATCAATCCCGGCCAGATCGGCAGCGGCGATGGCGTGAACGGTGTCGCTCATATCGAGGCCTATGTCCGCGCGGGACATGTGATCGGCGATCACAGCTATGCCCATAAGGGGCTCCAGACGATCGATGCGGACGCGTTCATCGCCGAGATCGACAAGGCGGAGGCGTGGCTCAAGGGCCGGCCCGGATACCGTCCATGGTTCCGCTATCCCTATCTGCACGAAGGCGGCACCGACAAGGTGAAGCGCGATGCGGTACGCGCCGCGCTCAAGCAACGCGGGCTGCAGGACGGCTATGTCACCGCCTCGGGCTCCGACTGGAACACCGAGGACCTCGCGATCGCGGCGGTAAAGGCCGGCAAGACGGTCGACATGGACGCGCTGCGCAAATTCTACATCATGACGCATCTCGAAGCCGCCGATTTCGCCGACGCGCTGATGGTCAAGGCGATCGGCCGCTCGCCGGTCCATGTCATGCTGATGCACGAGACCGATCTCGCCGCGCTCTTCCTGCCCGACCTGGTCAAGGCCTTGCGCGCGGACGGCTGGGAGATCGTCACCGCGGACGAGGCCTTTGCCGATCCGATCCATAGCGCCCAGCCCGACACGCCCTCGGCCGACGGCACGCTCACCGAGCTGCTCGCGCAGGAAAAGCGCGTCGACCCGCCCTATTCCGATCCGAACGGCACCCTGACCTACACCAACGCGCTCTTCGCCCAGCGCGTCCTCCACGAGAAGAATCGATGACCCAGTTCGAACTCACCGACGACCAGCTCGCCATCCAGGAGATGGCGCGGAAATTCACCGCCGACGCGATCACCCCGCATGCCGGCGAGTGGGACGAGAAGCATATCTTCCCGCGCGACACGATCCGCGCCGCGGCCGAGCTGGGCTTCGCATCGATCTACGTCTCCGAGGAATCCGGCGGCATCGGCCTGGGCCGGCTCGAATCGGCGCTGATCATGGAGGCGATGGCCTATGGCTGCCCGTCGACCAGCGCGTTCATCTCGATCCACAACATGGCGAGCTGGATGATCGACCGGTTCGGCAGCCAGGCGGTGAAGGACAAGTATCTCCCGTCGCTGATCACGATGGAGCGGATCGCCAGCTATTGCCTGACCGAGCCCAGCTCGGGATCGGATGCCGCCGCGCTGAAGACCCGGGCCGTCCGCGACGGCGATCATTATGTCGTCACCGGCACCAAGCAGTTCATCTCGGGCGGCGGCGAGAACGAAGTCTATGTCGTGATGGTCCGCACCGGCGAGGAAGGCCCCAAGGGCATCTCGTGCCTGGTGATCGAGAAGGACATGCCCGGCGTCAGCTTCGGCGCGCAGGAGAAGAAGCTCGGCTGGCACTCGCAGCCCACCGCGGCGGTGATCCTCGAGGAGGTCCGCGTGCCGGTCGAGAATCTCGTCGGCGCGGAGGGGGAAGGCTTCCGCATCGCGATGATGGGGCTGGACGGCGGACGCCTCAACATCGGCGCCTGCTCGCTGGGCGGCGCGCAGCGTTGCCTCGACGAGGCGATCCGCTACACCAAGGACCGCAAGCAGTTCGGCACCGCGATCGCCGATTTCCAGAACACCCAGTTCACGCTGGCCGACATGGACACCGAGCTTCAGGCCGCCCGCGCCCTGCTTTACCTCGCCGCGGCCAAGGTGACCGCCAATGCGCCGGACAAGACGCGCTTCGCCGCGATGGCCAAGCGCTTCGCCACGGACACGGGATCGAAAGTGGTCGATCAGGCGCTCCAGCTCCATGGCGGCTATGGCTATCTGCAGGATTATCCGATCGAGCGCTTCTGGCGTGACCTGCGGGTCCATTCGATCCTCGAGGGCACCAACCAGGTGATGCGCATGATCGTCGGCCGGGAGCTTACCCGCCAGTGACCGAGGACGTCCTGACCCTGGTCGAGGGTCGCGTGGGCCGTATCCGGCTCAACCGGCCCAAGGCGCTCCATGCGCTCAACACCGATATGTGCGCGGCGATGCTCGACGCGCTGGGCAAATGGCGCGCCGATCCCAAGGTGGAAGCGGTGCTGATCGACCATGCCGAAGGGCGCGGCTTCTGCGCCGGGGGCGACATCCGCATGATTGCCGAGAGCGGCGCGACCGACGGCCATGCCGCACGCGACTTCTTCCGCGTCGAATATCAGATGAACCACCGGCTGTTCACCTACGTCAAGCCGGTGGTCGCCTTCATGGACGGCATCACGATGGGCGGCGGGGTCGGCATCTCGATGCCCGCCAAATACCGCGTCGCGACCGAGAATACCCGCTTCGCCATGCCCGAGACCGGGATCGGCCTGTTCCCCGATGTCGGCGGCGGCTGGTATCTGTCGCGGCTTCCGGGCCATCTCGGCGAATATATCGCGCTCACCGGCGCCCGGCTCGACGGCGCCGATTGCGTTGCCCTGGGGCTCGCAACACACGATCTGCCTTCCGCTGCGCTGGAAGTGGCAAAAGCCCGTATCATAAGTGCGCCCGACGAGATTGAGGACGCATTGTCGCGGGTCGATGCCGAAATCGGACCCTCGGCCTTACTTGGCCGCCGAGCTGAGATCGACCGGCTCTTCGCTGGGGATACGCTAGAGGAGATATTGGCCGCGCTCGAAGCCGATGGAAGTGATTGGGCGCAGGAGCAGCTCGCCATCCTGTGCACCAAATCGCCCCAGGCCATGAAAGTCTCGCTCCATCTCGTCCGGCAGAGCCGGCACATGCCGAGCTTCGAGGACGAGATGCGCCAGGAGTTCGCGGTCGCCAGCCGAGTCGTCCAGCGCCCCGATTTCGCCGAGGGCGTCCGCGCCGTGATTGTCGACAAGGACAATGCGCCGCGCTGGTCGCCCGCGACCCCCGAGGGCGTTACCGATCACGTCATCGATCAGATTTTCGCACCGCTGCCGGACGGCCAGCAATGGGAGCCAGCATGACCTACGAAACCATCCTCGTCGAACAGCGCGGACCCGTCACCCTGGTAACGCTCAACCGCCCCCAGGCACTCAACGCGCTCAACAGCCAGGTGCTGGGCGAGCTGCTCGACGCCATGGCGGCGTTCGATGCCGATCCGTCGCAGGGCTGCGCGGTGCTGGCCGGCAGCGAGAAGGCCTTCGCCGCAGGCGCCGACATCAAGGAGATGCAGGCGCAGGGCTTTGCCAGCATGTATGCCAGCAACTTCTTCGCCGGCTGGGAGCGCTTCACCGCGACGCGCAAGCCGATCATCGCCGCGGTCTCGGGCTATGCCCTGGGCGGCGGTTGCGAGCTGGCGATGATGTGCGACTTCATCCTGGCGGCGGACAATGCCAGGTTCGGCCAGCCCGAGATCAAGCTGGGCGTCACCCCCGGCATGGGCGGATCGCAGCGGCTCACCCATGCAGTGGGCAAGGCCAAGGCGATGGAGATGTGCCTCACCGGCCGGATGATGGACGCCGAGGAAGCCGAGCGCTCCGGGCTGGTGAGCCGCATCGTTCCCGCTGCGGAACTGCTCGAGGAAGCGATCAAGACGGCGACCCAGATCGCCGGCATGGCGCCGCTCGCGGTGCTGGCGAACAAGGAGATGGTCAACGCGGCCTTCGAGACCACGCTCGCCCAGGGCGTGGCATTCGAGCGCCGGCTGTTCCACGGCCTGTTCGGCACCGAGGACCAGAAGGAAGGCATGGTCGCCTTTGTCGAGAAACGCCCGGGAAACTGGACGGGCAAATAGGCTTCTTCTCCCCTCCCGCTTGCGGGAGTGGTCGGGGGTGGGCGTGAAGGACATGGGCGGGGGTGAAGACCCCTCCCCTGACCCCTCCCGCAAGCGGAAGGGGAAATAGGAGAGAGTGATGGCACGCGTAGCATTTATCGGGCTCGGCAATATGGGCGGCGGCATGGCCGCGAACCTGGCCAAGAATGGCCATGACGTCCGCGCCTTCGATCTCTCGGTCGAGGCGCTCGACAAGGCGAAGAAGGCCGGCTGCCTCCCTGCCGCCAGCGCCGAAGAAGCGATCGCGGGCGCCGAGGCGATCGTGACGATGCTGCCCGCGGGCAGGCATGTCGAGGCGGTCTATACCGACAGCGTGTTCGACCATGCCGAACCGGGCGCGATCCTGATCGACTGCTCGACGATCGACGTCGACACCGCGCGCCGTGTCGCCGAGGCGGCCGCCGCGCGGGGGCTGATGGCGGTCGATGCGCCGGTCTCGGGCGGGATCGCCGCAGCCAATGCCGGCACGCTCACCTTCATGGTGGGCGGCAGCGTCGCCGCTTTCGAGCGCGCCGAACCGTTCCTGGCGGACATGGGCAAGACCGTGATCCATGCCGGCGCGGGCGGCGCGGGCCAGGCCGCCAAGATCTGCAACAACATGCTGCTCGGCGCCGAGATGATCGCGACGTGCGAGGCCTTTGTGCTCGCCGAGAAGCTGGGGCTCGACCTCCAGAAATTCTACGACATCTCCTCGGTCAGCTCGGGCCAGAGCTGGTCGATGACGAGCTATTGCCCGGTCCCCGGCGTCGGGCCCGAGACGCCTGCCGATCGCGACTATCAGGGCGGGTTCGCGGCGCCGCTGATGCTCAAGGACCTCAAGCTGGCGATGGAGGCGGCGGCGAGCGTCGGCGCCGACACGCCGATGGGCAAGCGCGCGGCCGAACTCTATCAGGCGTTCGTCGACGGCGAAGGCGCAGGGCTGGATTTCTCGGGGATCATCAGGACGCTGAAATAACCGTCATCCCTGCCTTCGCCGGGATGACGACGGATTAACCCACTCTTTCCCAGCTTACTGCATATAGACCCCATGCGCCTGCCCATCCTGCTGATCGCCCTCGCCGCCACGCCCGCTGCCGCCCAGCAACGCGCGCCCTTCACGGTCGCCGAAACCGGCCAGACCTATGCCCATCTCGACGATGCGGTAACCGCGATCCGCGACGGCACCGCGACGATCCTGATCGCGCCGGGCGTCTATCACGACTGCACCGTGCAGACCGGCGGCAAGATCACCTACAAGGCGATCCAGCCCGGCACGGCGATCTTCGAGAAGGAGACGTGCGAGGGCAAGGCGGCGTTCGTGCTGCGCGGGCGCGGATCGGTGGTCGACGGCATCGTCTTCCGCGGCATGCGCGTCGACGACGGCAACGGCGCCGGCATCCGCATCGAGATGGGCGACCTCACCGTCACCAACTCGATGTTCCTCGACAGCCAGGAAGGCATATTGGGCGGCGGGCACGAGACGGTGCGCAACATCACGATCGACCGCTCGACCTTCGCGGGGCTGGGCCAGTGCGACGAGACCCCCGATTGCGCCCATTCGATCTATCTCGGGCTCGACGGCCAGGTGACGATCACCCGCTCGCGCTTCGAGCGCGGCAATGGCGGCCACTACGTCAAGTTGCGCGCGCCGCGCGTGACGATCACCGGCAACAGCTTCGACGACAGCAAGGGCCGCAAGACCAACTACATGATCGACCTGTCCGAAGGCGGCACCGGGCTGATCGCCCGCAACACTTTCGTCCAGGGCAAGGGCAAGGAGAATTATTCCGGCCTGATCGTGGTCGCGGCCGAGGGGCGCACCTATTCCGCCGAAGGGCTGCGGGTGGAGGACAACACCGCCACCATGGGCCCGGGCGCGCCCGGCAACCCGGCATTCGTCGCGGATCTTTCGGGCAGCAACATCGTGCTCGCGAACAACAAGCTCGGGCCCGGTATCCGCCCGTTCGAGCGGCGGCGCTGACCGGCTAGGGCCGGTTCGACAGCTGGAACCAGTTGCCGTCGGGATCTTGCCCGTCGCACAGCCGCAAATCGCCGAAGACGTGGATCGAGCCCATCGTCGCGACGCCCCTGGCGACAAGCGCGGCGCGCGCTGCCGCAACATCCTCTGCGTAGAAGGCGATCTTGTGCGGGCCCTCGGCCGCATCGATCGACGCCGCGTGCAGCGCCAGCCGGCACGCGCCCGCGTCGAAATCGGCCCAGCCGTCGCTCTGATCGAGCAGAGCGAGGCCGAGCCGGTCGCGGTAAAAGGCCAGCATCGGCTCGAAATTGGGCGTGAACAGGATCACGCGCCGGATTGCGAGGTCGATCACCGGCCCGGCCCTTACTTGCAGGTGTCGCCCGCACCCGCGTCGAGATCGAGGCAGCGGCCGTCGATCTCCACCGGCACCGGCACATGGATCAGCGCAGCGAGCGTCGGCGCGATGTCGACCGTCTCGACCGACAGCGGCTGCTCGAAGCCGGTCATGCCCTTCTGCCAGAACAGGATCGGCACGCGACGGTCATAGTCCCAGAAGCTGCCATGCGTGGCGACCGAGCCCTTGGTCGGATCGGCGATCGGCGTGATACGCGGCTTGAGCGCGACGACCAGGTCGCCCGAATGCTCGGGATTGTACGAAGCCCGGGCGCGCTCGAGCAGAGTCCAGGTCTCGGGCGGGGTCTTGGCCGGCGCGGTCGCGGCGATCTGGGCGCGGGTGAAGATCGCCTGGACCTGCGGGTGCACCGAATAGCGCTTGATCACCTCGGCCTGCACGGCGTCGTGCTGCGCCTTGGTGAGCTTGGGATCGATATAGATGTCGCCCGCCGCGCTGCCGCCGAGCACCCGCCCGGTAAGGCCCATCTTCGCGCCGATATCCTTGCCCATCACGAAGGGATTGAGCGCCGGATCGATGCGCTCGGCCGTCGGCGCGGCATGCTCGCGGTTGCGCTCGGGCAGGTCATGGCCGCCATGATCGGCGGTGAGCACCACGGCATAGTCGACCCCCGTCCGATCGAGCACGGCGAACAGCCGGCCCAGCGTCTGGTCGAGCGAGTACATCTGAAGGCACATCTCGCTGCCCTCGGTGCCATAGGTATGGCCGACATAGTCGGTGGCCGAGGCGCCCAGGATCAGCAGGTCGGTATGCGCGCCCTGGCCCAGCTTCATGTCGGTGGCGAGACCGGCGCCGAGCGCCAGGATCGCGTCATCGAACTCGGGCGAGGCGCGGAACATCCGCGTATCGCCGGCGGGACGCGCGAAGCGGCCGTCGCCCACGGTCTTGCCGCCGCCGATCGGAATCGCCCGGCTGCGCGCCTGGCAGAAGGCCGGAAGGTCGAGCGGCTCCTGCGCCTCGGCGAGACGCGCCGTGGTGCTCGCGTTCATCTTGGTGACCATCGCCGGCTCGGCGCGGCCGGCATAGGAGACGAACGCCTTGCCGCTCCACCACCAGAGCTCGTCCACCTTGTGACCGCCCATCATCACCGCCGCGCGGTCCTTGCCGGCGACCGAGACGACTCGCGTCTGGGGATCGGCGAGCTTCATCCACTCGCCCAGGGTCGGCACCTTCAGATGCTTGTCGGAGACCGTGTAGTTGTTCGAGTCGCTGCCCGGAACGCTCTCGTCCTCGGCGCAATAGACGGTCTTGTCGGTGCGCGCGGTGTTGAAGTCGGTCCAGTCGTTGGCGATGATCCCGGTGCGCGACGGGTGGTCGCCGGTCAGGATCGTCGAATGGCCGGGGCAGGTCTCGGTCGCGGCATGGCTCTGATAGCCCGCCGGGAACACTGCGCCCGACAGCAGCCGCGCGAAGCCCTGGGTGTAGCGCGCGCGATATTCGGCGAAGAGATCGGCCGAGAACTGGTCGACAGAGATCACCACCACCAGCTTGGGCGCCGGGCGCGGGGCGGGCGGCGCGCTTTCCTGCGCAAATGACGGCGCGGCAGCGATCAGGGCGATTGCGGCGGCGAAAGTGGACGCGAACTTCATGGGGGCCGGCTCCGGCGCGAGGAAAGAATGCACCCAGCTATTGTCCAATGACGCAAGCTGAGCAAGGAGGCCCCATGGCTTGGCTTCGTTTCGCTTTGATGTCGATTCTCCTCGCACTGGGGATCGTGCCCGCCGCCGCGCAACCTGTGGGCCCAGGCCCGCACGTCCGCATCGAGCTGATCGCCGAGACCGATCGCCCCGCAGCCGGCAGCGAGGTCACCCTCGCCTTCGCCTCGGTGCCCGAAAAGGGCTGGCATGCCTATTGGCTCAACCCGGGCGACGCCGGCCTGCCCGCCCGCGCCGAATGGACGCTGCCCCAGGGCGCGACCGCCGGGCCGCTGCGCTACCCCGTCCCCCAGCGGCTGCTGATCGCCGGGCTGATGAACTATGTCTATGAAGGCCCCTTCGCGCCGCTGGTGACGCTCAAGGTGCCCGCGGGCGCGAGCGGCACGCTGCCGGTCAAGGTGAAGCTCGACTATCTGGTCTGCACCGATGCGATCTGCGTGCCCGAAAAGGCCGAGCTCGCGACCACGTTGCAGGTCGGAGACGGGAGCGTGACCGCCGCGCGCCGCACGCAGTTCGACGGCTGGCGCGCCGCGCTGCCCCGGCCGCTGGGCAGCCAGGGCACCTATCAGGTCGAGGACAAGCGCTTCCGTATCGCGGTGCCCTATCCCGCAAGCGCCGCCGCGGAGGGCGATGGCTATTTCTTCCCCGCGACCGACGGCATCATCGACTATGCGGCGCCGCAAAAGGTCGTGCGCGACGGTGATCGCGTGGTGATCGATACTGTCGGCAAGAAGGTGAAGGGACCGATCGAGGGCGTGCTCGCCTTCGGCACGCGCGGCTTCTCGGTGAGCGCGGTGCCGGGCACCGTGGCGGCCGCCAAGGAGGGACCGGCGGCAGTTCCGTGGAGCGCGGCGCTGATCGCGTTCGCGGGCGCCGTGCTGGGCGGGCTGATCCTCAACATCATGCCCTGCGTCTTCCCGATCCTGAGCCTCAAGGCACTGAGCCTCGCCAAGGCCAATCACGGCGAGGGCAATCCGCGCGGCGAGGCGCTCGCCTATACCGCCGGGGTCGTCGCGGTCTGCCTGGCGCTGGGCGGCATATTGCTGGCGGTGCGCGCAGGCGGCGCGACCGTCGGCTGGGCGTTCCAGCTCCAGGATCCGCGCGTGATCCTCGTCCTGCTGCTGCTCGTCACCGCGATCGCGCTCAACCTCGCCGGATTGTTCGAGCTCAACGCGCCGGGCTTCGTCAACCGTGCCGCCTCGAAGGGCACCGGCGGCGCCTTCGCCACCGGCGCACTGGCGGCGTTCATCGCGACGCCCTGCACCGGTCCGTTCATGGCCTCGGCACTGGGTGCGGCGCTGATCCTGCCCTGGCCCGCCGCGCTGGCGGTGTTCGGCGGCCTGGGGCTGGGCATCGCCCTACCCTTCCTGCTGCTCGGCTTCGTGCCCGCCTTCCGCCGGATGCTGCCCAAGCCCGGCGCATGGATGGCGACGCTCCGCCGCATCCTCTCGGTGCCGATGTTCCTGACCGCGCTGGCGCTCGCCTGGGTGCTCGGGCGCCAGGCCGGTGTCGACGGCATGGCGATCGGGCTCGCGGCGGCGTTGCTCGCCTCTTTCGGGCTGTGGTGGTGGGGCATGCGCCAGATGCGCGGCCTGGCCCGCGCCTGGCTGCCAGCGGTGCCGCTCGTCCTGGCCGCGCTCGGCGCAGTGGCATTGGTCCATCCCGCTCCGGCCGATGCCGGACCCAAGACCATCTCGGGCGCCGAACCGTTCAGCGAAGCGCGCCTCGCCGAGCTGACCGCACAGGGCCGCCCGGTCTTCGCCTATTTCACCGCCGACTGGTGTCTCACCTGCAAGGTCAACGAAAAGGCCGTCATCGAGACGGCAGCGGTCTCGAAGGCGCTGGCCGACGGCAAGGTCGCGGTGCTCGTCGGCGACTGGACCGACGGGGATCCCGCGCTCGGCCGCTTCATCGAGCGGCACAATCGTGCAGGCGTTCCGCTCTATCTGTGGTACAAGCCCGGCGAGGCGGCGCCGCGAGTCCTGCCCCAGATCCTGACCCAGGCGATGCTGCGCGACCTTGCAAACGGAGGCTGAGCAGAAGGAGAGTTCCTGATGAGCAAATGGATGTGGGCCGGTTTCGCCATCGTCGTGGCCGCTGCCGCGGCACCCCTCGCGGCCGAGCCCGAGATTGCCACCGCAGTCCCCAATTTCCGCACGCTCGACATGCACGGCAAGGTCGTCGACCTCTCGCAATATCGCGGCAAGACCGTCGTGCTCGAATGGAACAATCCCGGCTGCCCCTTCGTGCAGAAGCACTACAATAGCGGCAACATGCAGAAGACCCAGGCCGCGGCCGCCGCGCAGGGCGTGGTGTGGCTGACGATCAATTCGGGCGCGCCGGGCAAGCAGGGTTACATGACCGGGGCCGAGGCGCAGAAGTTCGTCGCCGGCCAGAAGGCGAAGCCCGCCGCCTATCTGCTCGACCCCAAGGGGCTGATCGGCAAGGGCTTCGGCGCCAAGACCACGCCGCACATGTACATCATCGATGGCGGGGGGCGGCTGGTCTACAAGGGCGGGATCGACGATCGCGCGACGGCGGACACCGCCGATATCGCCAAGGCGCGCAACCACGTCCTCGCAGCGCTCGGCGAGATCAAGGCCCGCAAGCCCGTCTCTGTGACCGAGACGCGGCCCTATGGATGCAGCGTCAAATACGCGAGCTGATACCTGGGGCAGATCGACGATCGGGCGATCAGTTGGATGACCGGCAGATTTCTCCCCTTCTCCCTTGAAGGGAGAAGGAGGGGCCCGCGCGCGTCAGCGCGTGGGAGGATGAGGG